>NZ_PZJU01000001.1 GCF_003206715.1 Salinicola peritrichatus
TGAATATCCCGGGATTAAGCATCTGGATAGAATCGTTGGCAATATCTCATCGCAGCAATCCATCTTGGAAGCGCGTGCCCCCAAGCATCTATTGACGCTCGCCTGCGAATGTTCAGGGGACATTGCGCCTATTACCTATTTCAGGCAGCGCCATTCGGATCTGGTCGTACTGTGGGTTGATGCTCATGCTGATCTGAATACGCCACAAAGTAGTCCCAGCGGCGATTTTCATGGCATGCCATTACGCACTTTGATCGGGGATGGTCCCGATGAGATAGTCAGTCGGCTGCCGGCATTTCTAAAAGCAGAGCAGATCGGAATGGTTGGTGTTCGGGATATAGATCCCGCCGAGCGGTGCTTCATAAACGCTCGGATGATTCGTATCTGGCCTCGGTTATCTGCGGATGCTATGAAGGAAATCAACGAGTTCATTGAGGGCAAGCATGTTTACCTCCATTTCGATCTGGATGTGATCGACCCCAGTAGTGGGTCCTTGGCGCTGTTCGAAGTGCCCGGGGGAATTGAGCTTAAAGCGTTAGTGGAGTGGATGACCTCGATTTCCCAACAGGCCGAAATCATAGGTGTAGGGATGTTCGAATATAACGATCCTTCTGGCATGGAGCTGGGACGATACTCTAGTTTGGTGATGAGCTGCCTGAAACTGCTTGGTTTTCAGGCATACGGTGGCGCTTGCCAATATTGACCAGCTAATCCTGTCGATAGACTCCAAAGTGCGTCATTCCCCGGTCAGCGAGGTGCAGCGCCTGCATGCGGCTCATCACGCCCTGGGCGCAGTAGAGCAGGTAGTGACGATCCTTGGGCAGCATGGGCGCGCGATCCGCCAGTTCGAAGAATGGAATCTCCAGCAGTTGGTCCGCGGGCAGAGCCAGCGGGGCGCGTTCGCGCTCGTCGGGGTGGCGAATGTCGATGACGGCGTCGTCGGCGGCCAGCGCCCGGGCGGAGTCGACGATCCGCACCTCCTGCAGTTGCGGCGTTTCCTCGGCGAGACGGTGGGAACGCGTCACACTGGCGGCCCTGATGGCCTGGTCCAGCACGTCGAAGTCGAACGTGGCTTCGGCTTCTTCCACCTGGGCGGCGCTGGGGCGGGTGTTGGGGCGTTTGGAAACCACGCCGCAGTACTCCGGCAGGCGCTCGGCGAACGAGGCGGTGCCGATGTGGCGGGCATCGGCGATGATCTCCTGCTTGTCGCTGGCGATCAGCGGACGCAGGATGGGGCGCGAGCTGACCGCGTCCATGAAACCCAGGTTGACCAGCGTCTGGCTGGAGACCTGGGCCAACGCGTCGCCGGTGATCAACGCCGGAACGCGTATGCGGGCGGCGACTTCGTTGGCGGCGCGAATCATCATGCGCTTGAGCACGACACTGGCCATGCCGGCGGGCACCTGGCGCTGAATTTCGTTGATCACGCCTTCGAACGGCACGCTGATGAAGTCGACCCGGTGCGAGGCGCTATACCGCCGCCACACGTGGTGCGCCACTTCGCGCACCGCCTTCTCGTGCGCGGGGCCGCCCAGGTTGAAGAACAGGAAATGGGTCTTGAGGCCGCGCCGGATCATGCGCCACGTGGCCACCGGTGAGTCGAAGCCGCCGGAGATCAGCGCCAGTGCCTCGCCCTGGGTGCCGAGCGGATAGCCGCCCATGCCCGGCAGGCGATGCGACACTAGCATCAGACGTCCGTCTCTGATCTCAAGACCAACCTCCACCTCGGGGCGAGTCAGTTTTACCATGGCACTGGGAGAGGCCTGCAGCAGCGCGCCGCCGAGATAGCGCTCCAGTTCCATCGAGGTGAAGTCGTGCGTGCCCTTGCGGCGAACGCTGACCCGGAAGCTCCTGCCGGCGATGGCGTCCTTCCAGCGCGGCACCAGCCGTTCGGCGGTGTCCTCGAACGACACATAATCGCGGCTCTCCATGGCGAGGATTTCATGGATGCCGGAAATCCGCGTCAGCGCGGCTTCCATCGCCTGTCGCGTGGATGCGCCGGGCTCGCCGCTGGGGTGCACTTCCAGCGCGTCCCAGCGGTCGGAGACGCCCACGTCGGGATCGAGCCGCTGCAACGTGTTGCGGATATTGGCTCGCAGACAGCGCATCATGACTTTGCGCACGGAACGCGATTTGATCGTTATTTCTGGAAAGGGTTTGACCCAATAACGCATGGTGGAGGCCAGATTTCAAAAGTGGACTATGGTAACAATGCGCTTCTCCCGGCTCCAGGCCGTTCGCTGGTTACTGGCGGCTTCTCGTCGCGGCATGGGCTGCTAGGCTGAAATCACATTCGGCAGAGGGGATTATCATGCGTTACGAACTTTATTACTGGCCGGGGATTCCCGGACGTGGCGAATTCGTGCGACTGGCGCTGGAAGACGCCGGCGCGGATTATGTCGATATCGGCAAGCTGCCGGAGAAAAACGGCGGTGGCGCCGGTGCCGTCAGCGAGTTCCTGCACGGGGGCGAAATGGGCCAGCCGCACTTTGCGCCGCCGGTACTCAAGGCCGGCGACATCGTGGTGTCCCATGTCGCCAACATTCTGCAGTTTCTCGGCCCGCGCCTCGGGCTGGTAAGGGATGACGAGGCCAGCCGCCATTGGGCCAACGGTTTGCAGCTGACGCTGACCGACTTCGTCGCCGAGATTCACGACGCCCATCACCCGATCGGTTCGTCGCTCTACTATGAGGATCAGCGGGAAGAAGCTCAGCGGCGCGCGGAAACGTTCGTCCAGGAGCGCCTGCCCAAGTTTCTGTATTACTTCGAGCGGGTATTGGCCGCCAATGCTGGCAACGAGGCTTACCTGGTCGGGGAGGCGCACAGCTATGTCGACCTCTCGTTGTTCCAGGTCGTGACGGGGTTGCGCTACGCCTTTCCTCGCGCGATGGGGCGGCTGGAGCCAGAAGTGCCGGAAGTCACCGCGCTGGTCGATCGCGTGAGCCAACGACCCCGGGTGGCGGCTTATCTGACCTCGGATCGACGTCTCGACTTCAACGAGAGCGGGATTTTCCGCCACTATCCTGAACTCGATACATGACTGGCCCGAGCTCGACACATAATTGGCCCGAACTCGATATCCGATACGGCCGATTAGCGTGCTAAAGTAGGCACACATCCGGACACGCTGAAAAAGGAGGCAACGCATGCCATTACTCGATAGCTTCATGGTCGACCACACCAAGATGAAAGCCCCCGCGGTGCGTGTCGCCAAGCAGATGCAGACGCCGCACGGAGACAACATCACCGTTTACGACCTGCGTTTCTGCGTCCCCAACGAAGAGATCCTTTCCGAGCGCGGCATTCATACGCTGGAGCATTTGTTCGCCGGCTTCATGCGCCAGCATTTGAATGGCGATGGCGTCGAGATCATCGATATCTCGCCGATGGGTTGCCGTACCGGCTTCTACATGAGCCTGATCGGACAGGTCGACGAGCAGACCGTTGGGGCCGCCTGGAAGGCTGCAATGGAAGATGTGCTGGCGGTCGAGGACCAAGGCTCGATTCCCGAGCTGAACGTCTACCAGTGCGGTACGGCCGAGATGCACTCGCTGGATGAAGCTAAGCAGATCGCCAGGAACGTCACCACGCGCGGCGTGACGGTCAACTCGAACAGCGAACTCAAGCTGACCGAGGAGTTTCTCGCCGCCCACGGCGCTTGATCCTCGGCGCGGCCAGTGCGCCCGAACTTTTCGACCCGCAACTTCGGTTGCGGGTTTTGTGTTTTTGGCGAACCTTTATCTCGGTAGGTGTCAAAATGTCAGTCAATGCGCGCCCGAAGCCGCGCGAAAAGCTTTTTGTCATCGCCGTTCAGCCCAGGAAGTCATCATGCTCGATACCGTCCAGCAATTCTTTCAACGCGTGCTCGCCGTGCCGGATTCGGAGGGTAACGACGCTGTCACCCCGCAATTGGCTGTCGCCGCGCTGCTCAGTGAAGTACTGCGGGCCGATTACGAGGCCGATCCGCGAGAGTTGGCGATGCTTCGCCAGGTATTGGCGAGGCAGTTCTCGCTGGAGCAGGCCGAACTCGATGCGCTGATCGAGCAGGCGCAAGACCAGGTCGAACGGGCCGTCGATCATTTCCAGTACGTGTCGCTGCTCAACGAGCGCTTCAGTTACGACCAGCGTGTCGAGTTGATTGCAGCGATGTGGCGCCTGGCCTATGCCGACGACGAACTTGCCGCGCTCGAAGAGCACCGCATCCGGCGCCTGGCCGATCTGCTCTACGTCACCCATAGCGACTTCATTCGCACCAAGCTCAATGTTCAAGCCGAGCAGAACCAGCGCTGAGCGGCGCCTCCATCGTCCAACGCATCACCGGGACCCATCGGTTAGCTACACGCCGAACGGATAGGTTTCCGGAACGACTTCCGGACGCCACAACTCGCCTTTCTCGAACGGCTCGACGGCACTGGTCTCGTCGATATGGAACACGGCGTCGAACTGGCGCGGCAGCGAAGCCTGGAAGTAGTGACTGAGGCGCTCCGTCTCGGGGCGGTAGATCACGCCGATGGCGCGCTCCAGACGCGGTTCCAGCAGGGGCGCGACGTGTTCGCTGTCGAGCGGCAGATAGAAGCGGTCCAGGCCGCTGTCATGGAATAGTCGCTCGTAGCTGTTCTCCAGGCCGGGGCGTACCCAGCGGTGCTCGACGGGCCCATCCCAGTCCCTGGCGGCGGACACGTAGCCGGTATGCGTGGTGAAGCCGACCAACAGCGTCTCCTCCTCGCCGAAACGTTCGCGGACCCACTGGCCGACGTTGTGCTGTTGACGCCCCCAGCCCATCTCGGTAGCGCGAGCGTCGCCCAGGTGGGAATTGTGCGCCCAAACCACGATCTTGCCCTGGCCACCCTGGCTGCGCAGATGCCGGCGCAACTCGGCAAGGGTGTCGGTCATATGACCGTCGCGCAGGTTCCAGGTATCGACACGCGAGCCGAACATGGCCCGGTAATAGGTTTCGGCGTTGGTCACCACGCGGGCGTTCTGCTCGGCGTAGAACTGCTCGTCCGTGGCGCGACGGCCATCCGCGCGCAGGTACCGGTCGGCGTTGTTGAGCAGGGCGGCGAGCATCGCTACCGCGCCATCCGCGCAGGACTGGCTGATGCCGAAGGTGGCGTCGTGACCATAGCGAAACGGATCGTCGGCATGGTCGAAACAGGCGTAGCTTTCCCGGGCGATCCGGGCCTGCTCGGGGTCGACACCTTCCAGATAGGCGATGACCGCCTCGGCCGAGCGGTGCAGGCTATAGAGATCCATGCCATGAAAACCGACCCGACTCTGCGCCGGACGCTCTGCGTTGTATTGGCGCAGCCAGGCGATGAAGTCGCGGACCTCGTGATTGCGCCACATCCAGCGGGGAAAGCGCTGAAAGTCGCCGAAGGCTTCGATCGGTTCGTCGTCGCTGTCGTGGCGGGCATGACGACTGAGGCGCAGGGCATCGGGCCAGTCGGCCTCGACGGCGACCGCCTCGAAACCCTTTTCCGCGATCAAGCGACGGGTGATCTCGGCGCGCATGCGATAGAACTCGCGGGTGCCGTGGGAGGCCTCGCCGAGCAGCACACAGCCGCGCTCGCCCACCTGGTCGAGCAGTCGGTCGTAGTCGTCGATGCTCCCATCGAGGCGCGTGGCGGCGTCGCAAACGCAGTCCAGGGGTGTGGTCATGGTTTGCCTCCTTGGGAATACGCCAATCTTTTTTGACTCTAGTCGACGATGCTCCCGGGGGCGGCAGCCGTTCGGTGTCAAAATGTAGTGCCGGTCAATGGCTGATCGCTGCTGCCGCCATCCAGCACGCCGCTGGCCTCGATCGCCTCGCCAATCGCCTGGAAGGTGCGATTGGCGTTTTGCCGCGAGGGATCCCCCTTGAGGCAAGAGACGATGATCACGGCGCGCGATGTGCGCGGATTGACGATGCCGGCATCGCAGAAGCGGGCATGTTGCGTGCCGGTCTTCTGCGCGAAGGGCCATTCGCGCTGGAAGCCGGCGGCGAGCCGGGCATGGCCGGTGGTGGCCCGGCGCATGATCTCGAGCAGCACCTGGGTCGCTTCACCGTCGAGCGCTTTTCCGGCGTTGATGCGAGCCAACATATCGGCGTAACGATCCAGCCGGCCCGAGTTGAGGCCGGTGGCGTAATAGCGTTCATAGCCTGCCGCCAGATCGTCGAGCGGAAAATCCCGGCGGGAGACGTCAGTGAGCTGCGCTAGCCTGGCCAGGCGCGGTTCCCCGAAAGCGGACTGGCGCAGGTCGATCAGCTCCAGCCCGCTCAACGACCAGGCTTGGTCGGTGAACGCGGCGTAGAGATGCCGGCGCACGTCGACCAAGGTCGTGATCGGGCCGATGCCATCACTCATCAGCCTCCGGGCGCGGTGGTTGACGGCATCCAGCCCGACGCGACGTATCAACATGTCGGTGGCGGTGTTGTCGCTCTGGATCAGCATGCGTTCGAGCAGGGTACGCAAGCGTATCTCGCTGCCGGGCTCGGCCCAGTTGGTGGCACCGGCGCCGTCGACGTAGTCGCTCTGCGCCAGGGTCATGCGCTCCTGTAGATCGATGTCGCCCCGCGAGACCCGATCCAACAGCTCGACGGCGACCGGTATCTTGACCAGCGAGGCCCAGTACCAGCGCTCGGCATCGCGATGGCCAAGGCGCTCGTCGGTCGCCGGGCGGCGCACGTGAACGCCGATCTCGCCGGCATATTGACGGTCGATTTCTGTCAGCCGGGCCTCGAGCCTCGTGGGCCAATCGCCGGCCCCGGCCAAGGGCGGGAAAATCATCATCACCGAGCTGCTTACGGCAATGACTACCCGGCGAAGCGATATCCCGGTGGTGGGTTTCGGTACGCTCATGATGCGTTCCACCGCGCCTTGAGGCGATGGACCAGCCGGATCCAAACCGTGGTGGCGAAAATCAAGCCGATGGTCAGGCTCAGCGCCAGGGTATAGCTGATGTTGTGCCAGTAACCGAGCGTGATCCGAAATAGCAGGAAGATCACGCTGATATGGAAGATGAAGGCCTGCAAGGCATCGCTGCCGATGATCGTCACCGGCCTTAGCCATGTCGCCAGCCGCCGGCCGCCGAGCAGGGCAATCGCCAGCAGGGCCAGCGCGCCGCCCAGGCTGAACAGCATGAAGTCGAGCGCCGGCGGATGTTTGCCGACGTTGCGGGCCAGCGCGTCCAGGGTATCGTCGAGCGTCGGCAGCGCGAGCCAGAAGAAGATGGCGAAGAGCGCCACCGAGAGTGCCGCCAATGTCGCGATCAAGGCGCGTTGCAGTGCCGGACATGCCAGACCGTGGAGCATCCACTCGCCGATCAGCAGGCCGGCGAGCACCAATGGCCCGCGGGTCAACTGTCCCCAGACGTAGTAGTCCGGATGTTCGACGATCAGTGCCTGCAGCTGGGGCACGCCCCAGAAATCGAACACCCGGGCCAGCCATATCCCGAAACCCGCCATCAGCGCCGGGCTGATCAGCCGCAACCAGCCCGGGAAGCGTTTCCACACGGACAGGAACCAGGGCATCCACAGCAGCGCGATGGCATAGAAGCCGAGAATCTCGACGAAGCTCGGGAAGCGCTGGTAGAGCAGCGCGTCGATGATGTCCCGCGGCGGAAAGCGATGGCTCATTTCGATCACCGTCAGCACCTTGTACCAAAACAGCACGATCAGCCCACGCTTGATCAGACGCCAGCGCCGCCGGGGCCAGTCCTCGTCGTCGACCCGCGGCAGAAACGCCACCGCCAGGGCGATGCCGAAGACCATCACGAACAGCGACGATGAGAACTTGGTGAGCAGATGGATGGGCACGATGCCCCAGTCCGGAAACTGTTCGAAGCTCAAGAGCCCCTTGACGCCGTGGCTCAGGATCATCTGTACCACGGCGAAACCGCGGGCGAGATCGATGGCCTCGATGCGTGAGTCCGCCCTCGGCGCGACGAAAGGCCGGCGCCACCAGCGGCCGGCGGTCGGTGGCGTCGAAACTGTCGGGTTGGCGGTATCGGCGGTCGTGGGGCACATCCTTGTGTCTCCGAACTGTCACGGGTCGGCCCGGCGCGGTGGGCGAGCCTGGAATCACTGTAGCATCCGGTCGATCGCATAAAGGTGTCGGCGGCTATTTCTGAGTTCGGCCCTAGGGTACTGCGGGTATGGCTCGTTATACTGACTCCGAGAGCGCATCATGAAATTGCGGCTAAGGAGCGAACCGTGATCGAGGGCATCAAGCATATCGTGGCCGTCGCCTCCGGCAAGGGCGGCGTCGGCAAGTCCACCGTCACCGCCAACCTGGCGTTGGCGATGGCGGCGGAGGGGTATCGGGTCGGACTGCTCGATGCCGATATTTACGGTCCCAGCCAGGCTCGCATGCTGGGCTTGCCGGAGAACACCCGGCCGGAGGTGGTCGACGAGAAGAGCATGAAGCCGATTATCGCGCACGGTATCCAGGCGATGTCGATGGCGTTCATGGTCGATATCAACCAGCCGACGGTGTGGCGCGGTCCGATGGTATCCGGCGCGTTCCAGCAACTGCTCAACCAGACCCTGTGGCAGGACCTCGACTTCCTGTTCGTCGACATGCCCCCGGGCACCGGCGATATCCAGTTGACGCTGGCGCAGAAGGTGCCGGTGGATGGCGCGGTGATCGTGACCACGCCGCAGGACATCGCGCTGCTCGATGCACGCAAGGGCATCGAGATGTTCCGCAAGGTCAACGTGCCGGTGCTGGGCGTGGTGGAGAACATGAGCCTGCATATCTGTTCCCATTGCGGTCACAGCGAGCCGATCTTCGGCGCCGGCGGTGGTGAACGCATTGCCGATCAGTACGATACCGCGCTGCTTGGTCAGTTGCCGTTGCGACTGTCGATCCGCGAACAGGCCGACGGCGGCACACCGAGCGTCGTTGCCGAGCCGGAAGGCGAGGTGGCACGTATTTTCCGCGAGATGGCGCGCGCGGTGGCCAGCGGCGTGGCCGAGCAGAACACCGGCGGCCCGACGATCTCGTTCAGCGATTGAGCGCTGTCTGAAAAATGCCTGCGCACGCCCAAACGGCGTGAAAAAACCGGCTCGCCGACTTGCGTGAACGAGTTGGTTATCGGGACATCCCGACAAGCGGCCCGGCGGCGTTCCTTTCAAGCCACCGGGCCGTTATCATGTCGCACCGATTTCCGTTACACCTACCGAATTCGTGACGTCGCGAGACGTCATCGCTGTCTCAAGGACGCCTGCATGAGCATCAAATCCGACAAGTGGATTCGCCGGATGGCGGAACAGGAGGGCATGATCGAGCCGTTCGAGGCCGATCAGGTCCGCCATGTGAACAACCAGCGCGTGATCTCCTACGGGACTTCCAGCTACGGCTATGACGTGCGTTGCGCCGATGAATTCAAGGTGTTCACCAATATCCACTCGGCGGTGGTCGATCCCAAGGCGTTCGATGAGAAGAGCTTCGTCGACGTCAAGGGCGATGCCTGCGTGATTCCGCCCAACTCGTTCGCGTTGGCGCGCACGGTGGAATATTTCCGTATTCCGCGCAGCGTGCTCACCATCTGCCTGGGCAAGTCCACCTACGCGCGTTGCGGCATCATCGTCAACGTCACGCCGCTGGAGCCGGAGTGGGAAGGCCACGTGACGCTGGAATTCTCCAACACCACCAATCTGCCGGCGCGAATCTACGCCAACGAGGGCGTGGCGCAGATGCTGTTCCTCGAGTCCGATGAGGTTTGCGACGTCTCCTACAAGGATCGCGGCGGCAAGTATATGGGGCAGCGCGGGGTGACCCTGCCGCGCACCTGAAGGAAACGCTGCCTAAATGGCTGCGCAGGCGAATCGCTTCGCTATGACCGCCATCCCTGGCGGTCACCGAAGGCCGGCCTGCGGCCGTTCAAATTCGCTCCCGGCGAATTTGTGCGCGGTGCCGGTGCGCCGGTCCGATCGGAATCCTCACATATAACCCATATGCTCCGGTTGACTCGNNTCCGTGCGCCTTGCGACGGAGTGCCGCCCACTTCATCCTGCTCGCCGATTTATCAGCGCTTCCTTGAAAAACTGCCTGCATTGGCAATCCGGCGTTTTTCGACGGTGAATTGATTGTCACGATGCCGAACGGTCGTCGGTGCGGTTCTTGATCGTCTCGGCGTAACCGTCGAGGAACGGTTTTTCCGCCGGATCGAGGCGGTCCATGCCGGCGACGATACGGTGCCAGTAAGGGTAGAGCGGCGCCGGCCGTGTGAGGCGTTCCAGCCGTTGGTTCTCCTCCTCGCTGAGCTTGAGCTCGGTGGCGGCGATGTTGTCGCGGAGATGTTCTTCGCTGCGTGCGCCGATGATCAGCGACGTCACACCGGGGCGATCCTTGAGCCAGGCGAGACACACCCGTGCCGGCGAGCAGCCGTGAGCTTCGCCGATGGCGACCAGTTCCTCGATGACGTCGTAGGCTCGCTCCATGTCGTGGATGTAAGGCTCCGGCCAGCCGTCGCCCTGGCGCGTATCCGGCGGCGTCTTCTGGCCGCGACGCACCTTGCCGGTCAACAGGCCTTCGCCCATCGGCCCCCAGATCAACGAGCCGATGTTCTGATCCAGGGCCAGCGGCATCAGTTCGTACTCCGCTTCGCGGGATTCCGGCGTGTAATAGATCTGCTGGCTTACCGGCTTGATCATGCCGTGAGCCTCCGCCTTGCCGAGCATCTTCATCATCTGCCAGCCGGTGTAGTTCGAGGTGCCCCAGTAACGCACCTTGCCGCTGGTGACCAGATGATGCATCGCCTCCAGCGTTTCCTCGACCGGCGTCACGCCATCCCAGTTGTGCAGTTGATACAGATCGATGTGATCGGTGCCGAGACGCTTGAGGCTCGCCTCGACGGCGTGGATCAGATAAAAGCGCGAGGCCCCGGTGGCGTTGGGGTCGTCACCCATCGGGCTGCGTCCCTTGGTGGCGAGAACGATGTCGTTGCGCTTGTCGCCCAGCGCCTTGCCGGTGATCTCTTCGGCCAGGCCCATGGCATAGAGGTCGGCCGTATCGATCATGTTGATACCGGCCTCGAAGGCGATGTCGAATTGACGCTTGGCACCGTCGACGTCGACCTTGCCCGTCTTCTCGAAGCCGTTGGCGCCGCCGAACGTCAGCGTGCCCAGGGTCAGCGTCGAAACCATCAAGCCTGAATTGCCCAGTGGACGGTATTCCATGTCGTATTGGCCTCCTTGTCAGTCAGCGTGAAACGCCTCCGACAACCGCTGTCGGGGACTGTCGTTTCAGCTTGGCAAAGATCGCCGGTTGAGCAAGGGAAACACTGTATAAATCTCTGCGCAGGCGAATCGCTGCGNNAATCCTCACCTATACCCCATAGGCTCCGGTTGCTGCGCTCCGTGCGCCTTGCGCTTCATCCTGCTCGCCGATTTATTCAGCGCTTCCCAAGCGGCAGGCGGGATGCAGGAGGAGAGAGGGAGACGGCGCCGACCGGGGAAACGGCCGGCGCAGCAGGGTCAACGATCAGTCGTCGAGGTCTTCGTCCAGCTCTTCGGCGGCGTCCTCGTGGGACATGCGCAATCCCGTGGCCGGCAACGGCATGTTGTCCAGCGTGACCTGGCCATCGGGCGACAGTTTGACGCGGCCTTCGAGGAACCAGCGTACCGCGATTGGGTAGATCAGATGCTCGCGGGCATGCACCTTCTCGATCAGTTCGTCGATGTCCTGGTCCGGCTTGACCTTGACCGCGGCCTGGATCACCACCGGGCCACCATCGAGTTCCTCGGTGACGAAATGCACGCTGACGCCATGCTCGGTGACGCCATCGGCCAATGCGCGGGCATGGGTATTCAAGCCTTGATAGGCGGGCAGCAGCGAGGGATGGATATTGAGCATGCGACCGCGATAACGGTCGACGAAGGCCGGGGTGAGAATGCGCATGAAGCCGGCCAGCACCACCAGGTCCGGCTCGTGGCGGTCGATCACCTTGATCAGCGCGGCGTCGAAGGCTTCGCGGGAGTCATATTCGCGGTGCGGCAGGGCGACGGCATCGACACCGGCGTTCCTGGCGCGCTTGAGCCCGTAGGCGTCGGCCTTGTTGGAAACCACCGCGACGATCTCGCCGCCGCCCAGCTCGTCGTGTTCCTGAGCGTCCAACAGTGCCTGCAGGTTGCTGCCGTTACCGGAGATCAGCACCACGACCCGCGGCTTTTCGGCCGCGGCGGCTTCGAAGTCGTTCAGGGTATCGTGCTGTTGTGAAGGATAGTCACCGCTCATGCCGGCAGGTTCTCCAGTTGCACGGCTTCTTCATCGGCGCTACGGCCGACGATCTCGCCCAGACGATGGACGGTTTCGCCGGCGGTCTCGAGATGGGCGATGGCCTGGTCGGACTGGTCGGCGGGAACCACCACGACCATGCCGATGCCGCAGTTGAGCACGCGGTACATCTCGCGCTCTTCCACGTTGCCCTGCTGCTGGAGCCAGTCGAACACGGCGGGACGCTGCCAGCGGCTGACGTCGATCCGCGCGGCCAGATGTTCCGGCAGCACGCGCGGCACGTTCTCGAGCAGGCCGCCGCCGGTGATGTGGGAGAGTGCGTGCACGTCCACGCCGCCGGACTTGATCAGTGCCAGCAGCGGCTTGACGTAGATGCGCGTCGGCGCCATCAGCAGATCGGCCAGTGGCTGGCCGTCGAGGGTTTCGTCGAGCTTGCCGCCGCCGATCTCGAGAATCTTGCGGATCAGCGAGTAGCCGTTGGAGTGCGGGCCGGAGGAGGCGAGGCCGAGCAGTACGTCGCCTTCGCCGACCTTGCTGCCGTCGAGAATCTCGGACTTCTCGACCACGCCGACGCAGAAACCGGCGAGGTCGTAGTCGCTGCCTTCGTACATACCCGGCATTTCCGCCGTTTCACCGCCGACCAGCGCGCACCCGGCCTGACTGCAGCCTTCACCGATGCCGGTGACGACATCGGCGGCGATATCGACATCCAGCTTGCCGGTGGCGTAGTAATCGAGAAACAGCAGCGGCTCGGCGCCGGCAACCACCAGGTCGTTGACGCACATCGCCACCAGGTCGATGCCGATGGTGTCGTGCTTGCCCAGATCCATCGCCAGGCGCAGCTTGGTACCGACGCCGTCGGTGCCGGAGACCAGTACCGGCTCGCGGTAGCCGGCGGGCAACTGGCACAGCGCGCCGAAACCACCCAGGTCGCCCATCACTTCCGGGCGCGAGGTGCGCTTGGCCACGCCCTTGATTCGCTCGACCAGCGCATTGCCGGCATCGATATCGACGCCAGCGTCCTTGTAGCTGAGCGAACGGGGCGCGTTCGGAGAATCGGAAGTAGAGCGCGTCATGGGAAGACCTTTCTCGCGGAGGCAGTGAATAGGGATGATGTTCAGCGGGGCGCATTGTAGCATTGCCTGGATTGAGGGGGCAGTCGACGGGACGACGAGCGCGCGATGACGAGAGTTCGATTATGACAAGAGTGCGGTTATGACGAGAGTGCGGTTATGACGAGAGTCCAAGTCTGGAGTTTGATCGGTGTCGCGCTGGCGCTTTGGCTGCTGGTGCTGCTGGAGCCGATCCTGATGCCGTTCTTCGTCAGCATGATCCTGGCCTACCTGGGCGATCCCGTGACCGATTGGCTGGAGGCGCGGGGGCTGTCGCGACGGCTGGCGGTGAGCGTGGTGTTTCTGATGCTCGGTGTCATTGTCGTCGGCGGCCTGCTGATCCTGGTGCCGATGCTGGGACGCCAGATCGGCCAGCTGTTCGAAGCGCTGCCCGACGTTTTCAATTGGGTCCAGGCGACGATTCTGCCGGAAGTGCGGGAGCTCACCGGCATCGATTTCACTGCCGATTTCGATCAATTGCGCAACGCCTTGATGAGCAACTGGCGCGAGACCGGTACCTACGCCGCGGCACTGTTGGCCCAGGCTTCCCGCTCGGGGCTGGCTCTCGCGGTCTGGATCGGCAACATCGCGCTGATTCCGGTGGTGACGTTCTATCTGCTGCTCGATTGGGACCGGATCAAAGGCTATCTGCGGGACCTGTTGCCGCGCCACATCGAGCCACGGGCCACGGCGCTGACCACCGAGTGTGACGAGGTGCTATCGGCGTTTTTGCGCGGCCAGCTACTGGTGATGCTGAGTCTCGGCATCATCTACGCCATGGGCTTGAGCGTTCTGGGCCTCAATTTCGGTCTATTGATCGGGCTGCTGGCGGGGCTGGCCAGCATCGTGCCGTATCTCGGCGTGATCGTCGGTATCGTCACCGCCGGTGTGGTGGCGTTCTTCCAGTTCGGGGAGTGGGTGCCGCTGCTTGGCGTGCTGGTCGTGTTCGGGATCGGGCAGGTGGTCGAAAGCACGCTGTTGCAGCCACTGCTGCTGGGAGACAAGATCGGCCTGCATCCGGTCGCGGTGATCTTCGCCGTGCTGGCGGGCGGGCAGTTGTTCGGCTTCACCGGCATACTGCTGGCGTTGCCGGTGGCAGCGGTGATCATGGTATTGCTGCGCTACGTCTATCATCGCTATCGCCGGAGCCGTCTCTACGATCGGTCCAGGCTCGAAGGCGGTTCCAGACTCGAAGATCAGGGAAGCGAGACGCCATGAGCCCGGGACCGTCACAGTTGCCGCTGGGTGTGGAGTTGCGCGACGACGCGACGTTCGCCAACTATTTTCCCGGCGACAACGCCTCGCTGGTGGCGCACTTGAACGCGCAACTCGACGAGGACGGCGAACCTTTCCTCTATTTATGGGGCGGCGAAGGGGTGGGGTGTAGTCATCTGCTACAGGCGGCCTGTCATCATGCCGATGCTCGGGGCAAGCGTGCGCTCTACTTGCCGCTGGATACCCTGGGGCACTTTCCCCCGGACATTCTCGAAGAGCCCGAACGGCTCGATCTGCTGGCGATCGACGATCTGCAACGGGTGATCGGGCGCAAGCGCTGGGAAGAGGCGCTATTCCACGGTTTCAACCGCCTGCGCGATGCCGGCAAGCGGCTGGTGATTGTCGCCGACCGTTCGCCGCGCCAACTCGATGTCAAACTGCCGGACCTCGCCTCGCGCCTGACCTGGGGCATGGTCTTCCACGTCCAGCCTCTCGACGATGCCCAGCGGCTGGGCGCACTACAGCTACGCGCCCGGATGCGTGGCATGCAGCTCCCCGACGAGGTGGCACGCTACATCCTGCATCGTGGCCCGCGTCAGTTGGATCGCCTCTCCGACATTCTTGCCCGGCTCGACCGCGCTTCACTCTCGGCCAAGCGCAAGCTGACCATCCCTTTCGTCAAACAGGCGCTGGAGTGGTAGGCCGTTGGCCGTTACCAGCCCAACTGGTCGCGCATACGGTAGTACCAGGCACCGAGAGCGGTCAGCGGCACGCGGAACAGACGGCCGCCGGGAAAGGCGGTATGGGGCAGGCCGGCGAAGGCGTCGAAGCGCTCGAACTGTCCGCTCAACGCCTCGGCCATCAAGCGTCCGGCGAGATGGGTACAGGTCACGCCGTGGCCCGAATATCCCTGGGCATAAAAGACGTTGTGATTGATCCGGCCGAACTGCGGCAAGCGGTTGAGTGTTAGCAGAAAATTACCACTCCAGGCGTAATCGATCCCGACTCCCGCAAGTTGCGGGAAAGTGGTTTCCAGATTGGGCCGAATGACCGCCTCGATGCTTGCCGGATCGCGACCGCCGTAGGTCACGCCGCCGCCGTAGATCAGCCGGCGATCCGCGGACAGCCGATAGTAGTCGAGCAGATAATTGCAATCCTCGACGCAACGATCATTGGGCAGCAGCTCCCGGGCCAGCGCTTCGTCGAGTGGCGCGGTGGCCACGACCTGAGTGCCGCAGGGCATGCTCTTGCCTTCGAGTTCCGGCAGCAGCCCCTTTAGGTAAGCATTGCCGGCGACGATGACATGCTTGGCCCGAACCTCGCCCCGGGACGTGCTCACGCGCACCGTATCGCCGTGAGTGATCCCGGTGACCGGCGACTGCTCGTGAATCACGCCACCCAGCGACGCGAAGGCGGCGGCTTCCCCCAACACCAGATTGAGCGGGTGGAGATGACCGCCGGAATGATCCAGCAGCGCGCCGACATAGCGTTGGGATCCGATTTCGCGGCGATAGTCGTCGCCCTCCAGTAACTCCAGCTCGCGGTTGCCGTAGCGTTCCCACAGTGCCTTGTGCTCGATCAGGCCGTTCATCTGCTTGTCGGTACAGGCGGCGAACAGGTTGCCGTCCTTCAGGTCGCAGTCGATGGCGTAGGTGGCGACACGCTCGCGGATGATCCGGTTGCCCTCGAACGCCATGCTGCCGAGCGCGCGCGCGCTGGTCTCGCCGTACTTCGCCTCGATCACGTCCATGTCGCGGCTGTAGCTGTTGACGATCTGCCCGCCATTACGCCCGGAGGCCCCGAAGCCGACCCGCGTGGCTTCCAGCACGATCACCTTGAAGCCTTTTTCGGCCAGATGCAGCGCCGAGGAGATTCCCGTGAACCCGCCGCCGACGACACAAACGTCGGCCGTGGTCGCGCCTTGCAGCGCGGGGTGCTCGGGCGAAGCGTGGGCGGACGCGGCGTAGTAGGACGCCACATGTCGAGAAGGGATGACCGAAGCGGTGTTCTGGGGCACGGGAAGCGACTCGAGCGTTGATTTTATTTGACGGCTCGAACGATGTTATCGGGTTGGAGAGAGGGGCTCAACGATAACTGATGGATTCATGGAGAAGCCCACTGCTTGTATTTGGCAGCATTTTGTACTTCATTGTTACTAATGTATGCAAAGAGTTTCAATGATGTTTTATGCCCATTCAACTGCTTCCGGTGACAAGCGTGACTGGCAGACTTTGGGTGATCATCTGGTTGCCGTAGCCGAGTTGGCCGCTCATCGCGCCGCGCGCTTCGGGATGGCCGATGCCGGCTACGTGGTGGGGCTTCTGCATGATCTGGGCAAGTACAGTGCCGAGTTCCAAAAGCGTCTGGCCGGTTCGAAGCAGCGCGTCGATCACGCCACGGCCGGGGCTGTTATCGCCAAAGAAAGACTGGGTCCGCTGGGCCATATGCTGGCTTACACCATCGCCGGCCATCACGCCGGGCTGGCCAACGGCCGCGACGCGGGCGAGCGCACCCCGCTGAAGGATCGACTCGAAGCGGAACTTCCCGAAATCGATCCGTGCTGGCAGCAGGAACTCTCTCTGCCGGCCCAATTGAAGCCACCGGCACACTTCACGCCGCGCCGCGAGCGAGGCTTCTTTCAATACGCCTTCTTGACCCGGATGCTGTTTTCCTGCCTGGTCGATGCCGATTTCATCGATACCGAGCATTTCTACGCCCTGCATGAAAAAGGTTTGCCCCATGCGCGCGGCGGTGGCCCCGGGCTCGGTGTGCTGCGCGATGCGTTGAATAGCTATCTGACCGCTTTCAAGGCCGATAGCGATGTCAATCGTCTGCGCGGCGAGATACTAACCCACGTGCGTGCCCAGGCTGAAAAACCGCCCGGTCGCTTCACGCTCACCGTGCCCACCGGCGGCGGCAAGACGCTGGCCTCGCTGGCCTTCGCGCTCGATCACGCCATCGCCCACGGCATGGATCGGGTGATCTACGTGATCCCGTTCACCAGTATCGTCGAACAGAACGCCGCCGTGTTTCGTCATGCACTGGGTCAATATGGCGCAGAAGCAGTACTTGAACACCACAGCACTTTTGATGCTGAAAAAGCCTCGAAGGGTGATAAGACGAGTCTCGATAAGCTAAGACGCGACAGCGAGAACTGGGACGCGCCAATTATCGTCACCACCGCCGTACAGTTCTTCGAGAGTCTGTTCGCCGCCAAGACCTCGCGCTGTCGCAAGCTGCACAACATCGCGGGCAGCGTGGTGATTCTCGACGAGGCCCAGACCATGCCGCTCCCGCTGCTGCGCCCCAGCGTGGCGGCGCTGGACGAACTCGCGCTCAATTACCGCACAAGCGTAGTGCTGTGCACTGCCACCCAGCCGGCGCTGGCCGAGACCGATGACCCCGAGCGCAGCTTTGCCGGTGGCCTACGCGAGCTGCATGAGCTGGCACCTTGCCCGCAGCAACTCTATCGCCAGCTTGAGCGTGTCACCGTGCGCCATGTCGGCACCCTCGACGACGAGGCGCTACGCGACGAGCTGCTCGCCACCGAGCAGGTGCTGTGCATCGTCAACAATCGCCGCCATGCCCGGGCGCTGTTCGAAACGATTGCCGATCAGCCTGGCGCCTATCATCTCACCACGTCGATGTGCGCGGTGCATCGTCGCCAGGTGCTGGCCGAGATTCGCCAGCGATTGAAAGATGGCCGGCCCTGCCGCGTCGTTTCAACCTCACTGATCGAGGCCGGCGTCGATGTCGATTTCCCCCGCGTGCTGCGCGCCGAGGCCGGGCTCGATTCCATCGCGCAGGCCGCCGGGCGCTGCAACAGGGAAGGCAAACGTAGGGCGGCAGACAGTGAGGTCGCGATCTTTGCCACCGCCAACGAAGACTGGACGCCGCCGCCGGAACTCAAGCAGTTCGCCCAAGTGACTCGTGAAGTGCTCCGGCAGCATGGCGACGATCCGCTCTCTTTGGACGCCATCGACGCCTACTTCCGCCTGCTCTACTGGCAGCAGGGCGACAAGGCGCTGGACCGGCACGATCTGCTTGGCCTGTGCGAAAAAGGGCGATTGGAAGGGCTGCCGTTCGAAACGCTGGAGCAGAAGTTCCGCATGATCGAGAACACGCAGCGCGCGGTGATCATTCCCTTCGACAAGACGGCTCGGGATGCGCTCCGGGAGCTGTCCTATGCCGAAGGTGTGGGCGGCATCGCCCGTAAGCTTCAGCTTTACACCGTTCAGGTGCCGCAGCAGGGCTTTGCCGCGTTGGAGCGCGCCGGCCTGATTGCGGCCATCGAGCCCGAACGTTTCGGTGAGCAGTTCATGGTGCTGGTCGACGAGCACCACGGTGAACTGAACGGCAACCTCTACAGCCGGCAATCGGGGCTCAACTGGCATGAGCCGGAATTTCGCTCGGTCGAGTCAAACATGTGGTGAATCGACCGATATTGAGTGAGAGAACACAAACGAGGAGCGGCGCATGAGTTTCGGCGTTCGGCTGCATATCTGGGGGAAGCGGGCCTGTTTCACGCGCCCGGAAATGAAAGTGGAGCGGGTCTCCTACGACGTGATCACGCCCTCGGCGGCACGTGGCATCTTAGAGGCCATCCACTGGAAACCGGCGATACGCTGGTGTATCGACCGCATTCATGTGCTCAAGCCGATTCGTTTCGAGTCGATCCGCCGCAACGAGGTGGCCGGCAAGCTGTCGGCAGGCACGGTGTCCAAGGCGATGAAGGCGGGCCGTGTCGACGACGTCAACTATTTCGTCGATCAGAACCGCCAGCAGCGCGCCGCGACCATCCTGCGTGACGTCGGCTACGTGATCGAGGCGCACTTCGAGTTCACGTCCCGCGCCGACGACAGCGACACACCCGGCAAGCACCTCGATATCTTCAATCGCCGCGCCCGTCAGGGGCAGTGCTTCCACATGCCGTGCCTGGGCACGCGGGAGTTTCCGGCTGCGTTCGCGCTGATCGAAAGCGAGGACGCCATGCCTGCGGTCGATGACCAAATGAGCGGCGAGCGCGACCTCGGTTTCATGCTCCACGACATCGACTTCGCCAACGGCAAGACGCCGCGTTTTTTCCGGGCGCGAATGCGTGATGGCGTGATCGAGGTGCCGCCCTTTGCGGAGGCGCTGGCATGATTCTCTCCGCGCTCAATGACTACTATCAGCGTCTCGCTGCTCAGGACAAGGTGCCGGTCCCCGGCTTCAGTAGCGAGAAGATCAGCTATGCGCTGGTGTTTTCCCACCAAGGCGAGCCGGTCGCCATTGACGATTTACGCGATACCTCAGGCAAGACGCCGCGACCACGTCCGCAACAGGTACCGGTAGACAAGCGCCGCACTTCCGGTATCCACGCCTATCCACTATGGGACAAGACCGCCTATGCGCTTGGCGTGACCGCTAGTGAAGGGAGGCGTCTGGCAGATGAACATGCCGCATTCAAGGCCCGTCAGTTCGAACTGTTCGGCGGCTGCGACGATCCTGAGCTGCAGGCTTTTCTGGTGTTGCTTGATCAATGGCAGCCGGAGAGGTTGGTCGCGCTTCCCGGCTATAGCGAAGAGGTGCTGGATACCAATGTCGTGTTTCGTCTCGAGGGTCAGCAGCGTTACCTCCATGAAAACCCGACGGCACGTAGTCTCTGGCGTACCGCTCTGGACAGCGATGAGGGTGAGACCGGTCAGTGTCTGATTGCCGGTGAGGCGGCCCTGCTAGGGGCCGACCATCCTGCCATTCGCGGCGTGAGAGGCGCCCAATCATCAGGCGCCTCACTCGTCTCCTTCAACAGCGACGCCTACAACTCCTATGGCCATAAAGGACAGAGCAACGCCTCGATCTCGAAGTCGGCCATCTTCGGTTATTCCACGGCACTCAACTACCTGCTGCGTGGCGACAACGACAACCACCAGCGTCTGCAAATCGGCGATGCCACCGTGGTGTTCTGGGCCGAGGCCAGCGATGCGGCGCATGCCGAGGCCGCCGAAGGCTTCTTCGCCATGCTCAATGAGCCGCCCAGTGACGAGCAAGAAGCCGCCAAGCTGGGTACCTTGCTGGCCGATGTTGCTCAAGGGCGTCCGCTGGCAGAGCTCGATCCCCGGCTGGAAAGTGATACGCGCTTCTTCGTGCTCGGGCTGGCCCCCAATGCGGCGCGTCTGTCGGTGCGCTTCTGGTGTGCCGATACCCTGGACCGACTGGCTCGCCACTATGCGCAGCACCATCGGGATCTGGCGCTGGAGCCGACGCCCTGGAAAGGCATCGCGCCGGGAAGCTGGTGGCTGGCGTTACAGACTGCACCGATGCACGGCGGTCAGAAGCCCAAGGCGGACGATGTGTCACCGCAGCTCGCCGGTGAACTGATGCGCGCGATTCTCACCGGTAGCCGTTATCCGCAGTCGCTGCTGTCCAATCTCGTCATGCGGTTTCGCAATGACGGTCACATTACTGGGGCGCGTATCGCGCTCTGCAAGGCCGTACTCGCGCGGGCGGCGCGACTTGCGGCGCATTCCAATTCCCATCCTCAGGAGGTGCCTGTGAGTCTCGACCGACACTCTACCCATCCGGGTTATCTGCTCGGACGACTGTTTGCCGAGCTGGAAAGTGCCCAGCGCGGCGCCCTCGGCGACCAGGTCAACGCCACCATTCGTGACCGCTACTACGGCGCGGCGTCGGCGACGCCGGCCAGCATCTTCCCGATGCTGCTGCGCAATGCCCAGAATCATCTATCGAACATGCGCAAGAAGGATAAAGGGGGGCTGGCGCATACCATCGAGCGTGAGATCGGCGCCATCGTCAACGGCCTTGGCGATACCTTTCCCAAGCATCTAAAGATCGAAGACCAGGGACGCTTCGCCATTGGCTACTACCACCAGTCGCAGGCGCGTTTCGCCAAACACGACAGTGCAACGACACCAGAAGAATCCACGCAGGGAGAAGAGGCATGACCGCCATCGCCAACCGTTATGAATTCGTGCTGCTGTTCGACGTCACCAACGGCAATCCCAACGGTGATCCGGATGCCGGCAATCTGCCCCGGCTCGACCCGGAAACCAATCAGGGCCTGGTCACCGATGTGTGCTTAAAGCGCAAGATTCGCAACTACGTCGCGCTGGAAAAGGAAGATGACGCCGGCTACGCCATCTACATGCAGGAAAAGTCGGTGCTTAATAACCAGCACAAGAAAGCTTACGATGCGCTCGATATCAAACCTGAGCCGAAGAAGCTGCCGAAGGATGAGGCTAAGGCGCGCGAGTTGACCGCCTGGATGTGCGGGAACTTTTTCGATGTACGCACCTTTGGCGCGGTGATGACCACCGAGGTCAACTCCGGGCAGGTACGCGGCCCGGTGCAGATGGCGTTTGCCAGTTCGATCGACCCGGTGGTGCCGATGGAGGTTTCGATCACGCGGATGGCGGTCACCAACGAGCGCGACCTCGAGAAGGAACGCACCATGGGCCGCAAGCACATTATTCCCTATGGTCTCTACCGCGCACATGGCTATGTCTCCGCCAAGCTTGCCGAGCGCACCGGTTTTTCCGAAGACGATCTCGAGCTGCTGTGGCGCGCCCTAATCAACATGTTCGAGCATGATCGTTCTGCGGCGCGCGGCGAGATGTCGGCGCGCAAGCTGATCGTCTTCAAGCATGACCACCCGATGGGCAATGCGCCGGCGCATCTGCTGTTCGACAGCGTGAAAGTCGAGCGGGTCGAAGGCGAAGCCGATACCCCCGCGCGGCATTACGGTGATTACCGGGTCACGGTCGACGCCGAAGCGCTGCCGGCCGGCGTCAGCGTCGAAGAGCGCTTGTAGGCCAGCGAATATGGAGGACGAGGTCCGCCTGATTCCGCTCTCAGCGCTACAGCATTATCTGTTCTGTCCGCGCCAGTGTGCGCTGATTCATCTCGAACAGCAGTGGGCCGAGAACCGCTACACCGCGGAAGGTCGCATTCTGCATGAGCGCGCCGACCGTCTCGGCCATGAGCGCCGGCGTGGCGTGTATACCGCCATGGCGCTGCCGCTGGCCAATGAGCGGCTGGGGCTGACCGGCGTTGCCGACGTGGTCGAGTTCGATGAGCGGGAAGCGCAGACCATCATCCGGCCGATCGAGTACAAGCGCGGGCGGCCCAAGGCGCATCGCGCCGATGAAGTGCAGCTCTGCGCCCAGGCGCTCTGTCTGGAAGAGATGTTGAACGTGGCAATCGAACACGGCGCGCTTTTTTACGGCAAGACGCGGCGGCGCAAGGACGTGCCTTTCGACAAGGCGTTGCGGGCGTTGACGTGGGACGTGATCGCCGGCACCCGCGCGCTGTTCGATGGCAATCGTACGCCGTCAGCCGTATACGAGGCCAAACGCTGTGACCGTTGCTCGCTGATCGACGCCTGCCAGCCGCAGGTGATGGGCAAGCAGCGCTCGGCGCGTCGCTGGCTGGCGCGCCAGTTGCAATCACTCGACGAGTAGCCCATGCGCCGTCAGCTCAATACGCTTTACATCACTACCGAAGGTGCCTGGCTCAGGAAGGACGGTGCCAACATCGTCATGGAAGTGGAAGGTAAGGAGCGTGCACGCCTGCCGATTCATATGCTCGAATCGCTGGTCTGTTTCGGGCGTGTGCTGGTCTCGCCACCGCTGATGGGGTTTTGCGCTGAGCAGGGCGTGACCATTACCCATCTCTCGCCTCACGGTAAGTTTCTGGCCAGGATCGAGGGGTCGGTGTCGGGCAACGTGCTGCTGCGCCGCGCACAATATCGCGTGAGCGATGACGAAGTTGGCTGTGCTGCTATCGTGCGTGGCGTGCTGATCGGCAAGGTGCATAACCAGCGCGCCGTGTTATCGCGCGGCCTGCGCGACTACGGAGCCAAGCTGCCGGAAGAGGAAAGGGCGCGGCTCGAAGGGGAGCGCTCGCGCATGAGCCGGATTGCACGCGACCTGCTGATCGAATCCACTACAGACAGACTGCGAGGATTGGAAGGGGAGGCGGCGCAGCGCTATTTCAGCGTGTTTGATCAACTTATTCGTCATGATAGCGACGCATTTCGCTTCACGGGGCGCAATCGCCGCCCGCCGCGCGACCGTATCAATGCGCTGCTTTCGTTTCTCTATACGCTGCAGACCCACGACTGCCGCTCGGCGCTGGAGAGCGTCGGCCTCGACCCGGCGGTTGGTTTTCTGCACCGTGACCGGCCTGGGCGACCGAGCCTGGCGCTCGATCTTGCCGAGGAGTTCCGGCCGCTGCTGGGAGACCGCTTGGCGCTGTCGCTGATCAATCGACGTCAGCTACGGGAAAAGGACTTCATCATTGCCGAAAGTGGTGGCGTAGCCTTGACGGAAGAGGCCCGCAAGACGGTGCTGACCGCCTATCAGGAACGCAAGCGTGAAGAGCTCAATCACGCCTTCATTGGCGAGAAGGCACCGATCGGCATGTTGCCTTTTCTTCAGGCGCAGCTATTGGCGCGTCATCTGCGCGGCGATCTCGATGCCTATACGCCCTTTCTCTGGAAATAGATAGGGGGTGCTTCATGCTGGTACTGGTCAGCTACGATGTCAGCACTTCCTCGGAAGGCGGAGAGCGTCGGCTAAGACGAGTAGCAAAAGCCTGCCGTGATTTTGGGCAGCGCGTACAGTTTTCCGTGTTCGAGATAGAAGTTGAACCTGACCAGTGGACGCGCCTTCGCCAGAAATTGATCGATCTCATTGACGAAGAGGTTGATAGTCTGCGTTTCTATTTCCTTGGGCGTAACTGGCAAAAGCGTATAGAACATATCGGCGCCAAGCCGGCGCTGGATATGAATGGTCCTCTCGTGTTCTGAAAGTTTTCGGGTTACAGGATTGTGAGGCTCCATCGCGCCCCGAATTTTAGCGGCAACAAGTTCTTGCCTAGCATACGTCATTGCCGTATTTTAAGCCATGTACACGATCATTGAAACCCCACTGTTCGAAGCCGATGCCCGAAATCTATGGTCGGAAGAGGAACGTGGTGATTTTTTTGCCTTTCTGGCCGAAAACCCTTTGGCGGGAGACGTGATTCCTGGCTCCGGTGGTTGCCGCAAGGTACGCTGGATCCGCCAAGGCATAGGCAAGCGGGGTGGGGTGCGAGTGATCTATTACAACCGGCTGGCTAATGGTGAAATCTGGCTGCTGGTAATTTACGCCAAGGCGGTACGCGGCAATATTCCAGCGACAACGCTGAAGGCGATCAAGGAGGCCATTGACCATGAGTAACAACGACATCATGACGGGTGAAGAGCTGGGTCAGAAGCTGCTTGAATCCGTGCGCCAGATGAAGCGTGGCGAAGCCGCACGGGTAACACGAATCGAAGTTTCCGAAGCGCGGGCGGCACGCCACCGTATGGGGTTGTCGCAAGCCGAGTTTGCCGAGTTGCTGGGCGTTAGCCTGCGCACCCTCCAAGAGTGGGAGCAAGGCCGCCGCACACCTACAGGGCCAGCGCTTCGGCTGTTGCGGGTGGCTGAGAGGCACCCCGAGGTACTGCGCGGCCTGGCATAACTTTCCCAAACTGATCCCGCTAATCATCGTACCCGGCCAGCCATTTAATCCGAATACCCAGATTTTCCCTCTGCGAACCACAAGTGTCCCGCTCTTTCCCGCCAGGTTCGCAGCTCTTTAACAAGTTGATTCAATAGCAATCGAACGCTTTAAGTGGCTAACAGCGCTCCACAAGCTGCGTATCGAGCGGGGTTCGCTGATGCACAGCGATTTTGTTTTATTGCTCAATGAGTTATAAACGAACAGTCGCGGCCCGCACGGCCGCGCGGATAGAAACAGAGCGCCGGTATCAACTATCAGCACTCGATCGTGTCGCGGCCCGCACGGCCGCGCGGATAGAAACCACAGGTTGGTACGCTCGGCTACGACGTCACCTGGGTCGCGGCCCGCACGGCCGCGCGGATAGAAACGGCGACGTCGACGGAAAACCGGTGCCAAAACACACGTCGCGGCCCGCACGGCCGCGCGGATAGAAACGGATCGGACCATCCCTCTTTGCCCAAGGCGAAAGGTCGCGGCCCGCACGGCCGCGCGGATAGAAACCGCTACTCCGGCTCGTCGCTCAAGAGCCGCCACAGTCGCGGCCCGCACGGCCGCGCGGATAGAAACACGATGTGATCGACCTCCGTCGCCGGCATCACTCTCGTCGCGGCCCGCACGGCCGCGCGGATAGAAACACCTGTCTTTGATGTATCCGTTTGGATGAAGCAACCGTCGCGGCCCGCACGGCCGCGCGGATAGAAACAGCCCTTGCCGGCTGGAAGATCGAGGCTCAGTGCAGTCGCGGCCCGCACGGCCGCGCGGATAGAAACTTTTGCCAACTGCGCTCTAGGGTACCGAACCACGGTCGCGGCCCGCACGGCCGCGCGGATAGAAACTGAAAGCTTGGGCCCGTGAGCATTGCCGGCCTCATTGTCGCGGCCCGCACGGCCGCGCGGATAGAAACACGCTCAACGGGCAACCGATGCCGTCGCCAAGGGTCGCGGCCCGCACGGCCGCGCGGATAGAAACATGTATGGCTGGGATGGCGGCACCGCGGTGCTGGCGTCGCGGCCCGCACGGCCGCGCGGATAGAAACACCGCTGCGCGTAGCGCCTCCGGGTGCAGATGGGCGTCGCGGCCCGCACGGCCGCGCGGATAGAAACAGGTCGATGCTGCCTAGATCAATTGCCATGTTTAAAGTCGCGGCCCGCACGGCCGCGCGGATAGAAACTTCCGTGCCTTCGACTGGGTCGGCTTCGGTGTGAGTGTCGCGGCCCGCACGGCCGCGCGGATAGAAACTCCATGTCGGATAGCTTAAGCTCTGCGGCGTAGGCGTCGCGGCCCGCACGGCCGCGCGGATAGAAACGTGGTCTTCGATGTAGAGTTCGCTGTTGTACTGGTGTCGCGGCCCGCACGGCCGCGCGGATAGAAACACGATCTCCGGCCCACGCTCACCGACGATGCCGAACGTCGCGGCCCGCACGGCCGCGCGGATAGAAACCATTCCTCCATCATGCGCTGCTCGCGCTCCAAGTGTCGCGGCCCGCACGGCCGCGCGGATAGAAACGTGGTCTTCGATGTAGAGTTCGCTGTTGTACTGGGTCGCGGCCCGCACGGCCGCGCGGATAGAAACTAATGCTTTCCACTGGTGAGGGGTAACCCAGTAAACGTCGCGGCCCGCACGGCCGCGCGGATAGAAACCTGTGCAGTACGAAGGGCTGATGGATCGTGACAAGTCGCGGCCCGCACGGCCGCGCGGATAGAAACCTGTGCGCGTGGTGATCATCGAGGGCTTGCCGGAGTCGCGGCCCGCACGGCCGCGCGGATAGAAACTGTTTCTGTCGGCTCTGATGCTGGCGTATAGCTCTCGTCGCGGCCCGCACGGCCGCGCGGATAGAAACATGACTCCACCTTTCGATAGCCAGCGTCAAACAGACGTCGCGGCCCGCACGGCCGCGCGGATAGAAACTGGCGCCAAACTGTCAAAGTTAGGTACTCAGGTAAAGCGTCGCGGCCCGCACGGCCGCGCGGATAGAAACAAGCTGTCAGGAAGTTCTTTCTTCAACACGCTTGACGTCGCGGCCCGCACGGCCGCGCGGATAGAAACTATGTACTAGCCCGACGAGTTGATAACGCTATCGGTCGCGGCCCGCACGGCCGCGCGGATAGAAACTTGAGCCGCACGTGATTACGCGTGATGAGTATTTGTCGCGGCCCGCACGGCCGCGCGGATAGAAACCCTATCTACCTGAGAAATGTATCGAGAAACCTCGTCGCGGCCCGCACGGCCGCGCGGATAGAAACGCAACCTATCCGCCGTGTCGGTGGGTGGGGTGCCGTCGCGGCCCGCACGGCCGCGCGGATAGAAACCTCTGCACGTTCGTGTTCTGCGCTAGCGCCTGATAGTCGCGGCCCGCACGGCCGCGCGGATAGAAACAATGCCAAGGGCGGCGAAACCACTTACGAAGCACGTCGCGGCCCGCACGGCCGCGCGGATAGAAACATTGCAGGGCATCCTATCTGGAGTTGGCAGCTTAAGTCGCGGCCCGCACGGCCGCGCGGATAGAAACCAGCGACAACTGGATGCGGCGGCGAAAGTCGGTGGTCGCGGCCCGCACGGCCGCGCGGATAGAAACATTTACGAAAAGCCCGGCCATGAGCCCGAAGAGCGTCGCGGCCCGCACGGCCGCGCGGATAGAAACAATTCCTGCTGTGTCCATTAATAATGGATACCAGGTCGCGGCCCGCACGGCCGCGCGGATAGAAACTGCTGCTGTAGGTTTCTCAGCTGCATTCACGGTTCGTCGCGGCCCGCACGGCCGCGCGGATAGAAACACGCCCATTACCGAGATACCCCGGTAACTAGCAATGTCGCGGCCCGCACGGCCGCGCGGATAGAAACACGCCTCGGCTTATGTCGGGGCGTTCTCGTTTTGTCGCGGCCCGCACGGCCGCGCGGATAGAAACCGTAGAGTTAGGACGAAGGTATGGTGTCCATTACGTCGCGGCCCGCACGGCCGCGCGGATAGAAACGTTTATTACGGCGTGGTACTGAGCATACCGGCGTGTCGCGGCCCGCACGGCCGCGCGGATAGAAACGTTGAGTGGCACCGTAACGTGGCGCTCCACAGCTCGTCGCGGCCCGCACGGCCGCGCGGATAGAAACTCAAGCCGAGTTGCAGCCCAGCGAAGTGACCGCGTCGCGGCCCGCACGGCCGCGCGGATAGAAACGCGATCTCCCTCGGCGAACAGCTCCGGATGGGACCGTCGCGGCCCGCACGGCCGCGCGGATAGAAACTGCCCTGGCGCTCTCGCCGCTCGCTGGCTTCCGGGTCGCGGCCCGCACGGCCGCGCGGATAGAAACAACTGCCCGCTCCAAACGCCTGCTAGCGGCAACGTGTCGCGGCCCGCACGGCCGCGCGGATAGAAACAAAATCCACCCTCCTCCGCCTGCTAAACGATGGCGTCGTCGCGGCCCGCACGGCCGCGCGGATAGAAACTGCCGAATGCCGACGACAATCAAGTCCTCCAGTGGTCGCGGCCCGCACGGCCGCGCGGATAGAAACTGATGCGTTGCCGGTTCGACTGGCTGACGACTAACGGTCGCGGCCCGCACGGCCGCGCGGATAGAAACCAGCGCGGTGATGCGACCCGTAACCCATGCGTTCTGTCGCGGCCCGCACGGCCGCGCGGATAGAAACTTGAGCGACAGGAGCCGCACGAAGAGACGGCAGGTCGCGGCCCGCACGGCCGCGCGGATAGAAACAATAGCGTCCTTCTCGGAAGAAGCGCGCTGAAAAGGTCGCGGCCCGCACGGCCGCGCGGATAGAAACAGTGTCTGCCCCACGCGGTTCAGATTGCCGGAGGTCGCGGCCCGCACGGCCGCGCGGATAGAAACACAAATGGGCCGGAACCGTGCGCCCGGCGAAGATCAGTCGCGGCCCGCANNCGCGGATAGAAACCCAGGCTTTGTAGGCGAAAGCCTCAGTCTGCTGGAGTCGCGGCCCGCACGGCCGCGCGGATAGAAACATCGTCGAGGGCGAGAAGGACGTAGACAACCTTGTCGCGGCCCGCACGGCCGCGCGGATAGAAACTGTTCTGCTACTGGCCTTGCTGGTGGCAGCCATCGCCATGTCGCGGCCCGCACGGCCGCGCGGATAGAAACCTTGGAGATGCCCGAGAAGCTGGCCAGCGCTGAGAGTCGCGGCCCGC
>NZ_PZJU01000010.1 GCF_003206715.1 Salinicola peritrichatus
GAAGTCGGGGGTGCCCGCTCACGAACGTGTTGCAGAAAGGCATCGGCATCCTGTGCGGACTGATGCTGGCGAACCTCCAGGTAGACCCAGCGCGTCGCGCGGTCGATCGCCACGAAGAGATAGCGCTTGTGGTCTTCATCGGGCATCTGGGGCAGATGCTTGACGTCGACATGGACATAGCCCGGCTCATAGGCCTTGAAGGGCTTATGGGGTGACTGTTGAGCCGCTTTCTCCTGCTTTTCCAACGCCGCCAGGCTGGGCATGCCCCGTCGTCTCAACAGGCGTTGCAGCGCTGAACGTGAGAGGTCGGGGTGAAGAAACTCCTTGGCTACGACCAGCAAGTCATCGACGCTCAGACGCAGATATTCGCGCAAGGCCACCACGATCTCTTCCTGGACGGGAGACAACGTCGCGAGCAGGTTGTGTCGCGTGTGGGACCGGTCATGTTGCGTGTTGCGGTAACGCCACCGGGCAATAGTGGGACACGAGACATGATAACGCCGCGCCAGTTCGCTATCGCTGACCGAGGCGGGTGCCTGCTGGATCTCCTTGCGGATGCGCGGTGTGGTGGTCGCCGTCTTATGCAGTTTGATATCCATCTCGCTGCTCCTGGATGAATTGAGCAATGAGTTCACGCGCTGCCAGCAGAGGGTAGCTCCTACGGCTTAATCTATCATCCGGCCTCTTACACCTAGGGATACGACATGGCTGCGTAGAAAAAGCCATGCTGCCTATTATTTAAAATCAATCTTTATAGTGGGCCGCTTTATCTTTCCATTAAAGAACGTTTCAGAGCAGCCGATAAAGGTTTACTGGCAATTGGAGGCACAGTGAAAGATGATCGGTTTCAACCAACTCAGTGACAGGCGAAGATACATCATAGCGGTAGCCATTATTCTGATTATAGCCATTTCCTAGTCAGGACTTATCGATGAGATATCAAAAAATTATATAGATAGTTCCACGGTTCAGGCATTGGCCGCATTCGCAACCGCCCGGCTGATCAACTCTATTGTCTCGGTCGCGTCGTCACTTACGATCGAGGTCAAACTCCCGCTGGTCGCTGGCTCAGGAATCGAGCCCCTACAATTATTAGCTCCTATCAATGACTTGGTTGAGCAATACAGCTCAGCCATGAAATTCTCCATCGGCTCTCTGATCACACAAAAATACTGATTGAGATTGTTTCCACACATCTATTTAAACTCCTTCTAACTGGATTTGGCGCCTTCACCATACTTTCTCTTTTTATTAAGCGGGGAGCCTATTCATTTTTCTTTTTAAGGCTCTTTACATTTTTCGGGATGGTACGATTCCTATTCGTACTGACCTTGCTATTAAACAGCATGGTGGACCAGGCCTTTGTCGATCCCCATACGAAACCGAAAATGAAAGAAATCGAATCGACAGCAATGGAGATAGATGATTCTTCTAAGTCAGAACTGGATGATGATAAAAGACTAGCACTAATTCTCTTGAAAGAAAAATTGGCAGCACAGAATAATGCCAAAAAATCAGAGCTTGAAAAGCTTAATGAGAGCATCCCTGATCTGAAGTATCAAATAAACGCAGCTCATGCAAAAGTCGAAAAAATCGAAGAAAGCATGAGCACCATGGAAAGACTAAACCCTCTAGAAAGAACGGAAAAGTATCATAAAGCCATTCAGCAAGAGGAAACGCTGGAGCAACGCCTGGCAGAATCCCAGGATAAAGTCAAAAGCCTCGAAGAAGATATTGAAGAAATTAATGAAGATATCGAAAACACCGTGGCGACGTTGGAAGGCAAGGATGTCGATCAAAGCTGGTTTAGCAGTTTCAAGAAACAAATTTCAGAAATGACCGATGCTGCACGTATTGCCAACATCAAGAAGTCGCTCGATGGCCTAATCGATACCATGCTGACGTTGATCGCGCTATTCTTGTTCAAAACCCTGATCATGCCGCTGATCTTCTTGGCGCTATTCCTGAAAGGTTTCAAGTACATTTGGAACATCGATCCAAGAGATTGGATAAAACAGGAATATTCGAACATCAAGCGATCAGAGTAAGCTCTAATTACCGTGACTGCACCTCTACTACAGTCAACTCTCACAGCAATAGTCATATTCTGGCCGGCACAAGCCGGCCTTTTTATCATTCCTGCATGAGCGATAACCAAGGCTTTAGTAGCAAATCGAGGAAGCCGAATCCGATGAGCCTATGGCGGCGGAATACGACACCTTGCAGGAACTCTATCAGCACGCGGTGAAATCGCAGCAGTGAAATGCCCCCCTCCATAGCTGCACAGGCTATAGTGCAGCGATCAGGAGGACGAAATGAGCAACGAACCCCCGTCAAACGCTGGACCGCCAAGCGCAAGGCCGTCGTGGTCATGGACATCTTCAAGGGCAAGACCACGGTCGCTGAAATGGCTCGCCAGCATGCCCTCACTGTCTCCGAGTGCAAAGGCTGGATCGAGGCCACTTATAGCCACTCAATCTTGAGATCTTTATGTGACTGTGCACAATCGCGCAGATAGAGATTGATGAGGCTCTGATATGGAAGGTCTTTTTCCTCGGCAAGCTTCTTGAAATACGCCACGGTATCTTCATCGAGCCGGATCGTGACCTGCTTCTTGAGCTTTTTGGCGTATGGGTTCTGGATAGAGTGGGAAAAATCGTAATGATCACGCATGTCTATACCCTTCATATGTCTTTCGTTCTCGCTTGTCCGCCTTACGCGCCGAGATGATGCGAATTGTTTCACCCTCTCTAACACAGTGGCATACCACCAGCAGACGTGAATGAATGCTCATCCCGAGGAGTATGAACCGGTCTTCCTCTTCAGAATGGTCGGGGTCTGCTATCAGCCGACCGAACTCGTCGGTGAAGGCAGTCTTGGCCTCGTGGAACGAGACGTCATGCTTTTTGCGGTTGGCGGCATCCTTGCGGGGATCCCAGTCAAAGGTAAGATGGCTCATGCATTACATTGTAGTTATAGCATGTGGATCGTCAATGATGGCATTCCCAGAAGAGGCCACAACACGGAACCAAGGTATCCTCCAAAGCTGCACAGACGTCAGCGCCGCTCAGTAAGGGGTGGGTCATTGACCGAACAATGCAATTGCATTACCTTCTCTACATTACCCTTGCATTGTCATCGAGCGGAGCCCCATCATGAACACAGTCATCGAGGATGATTCCACCCTGACGGATCGCTACCAGACGACCGTGCCGGCATCGGTTCGGCGCGCACTGAATCTAAAGCGCCGCGACCGCCTTCACTACACGGTTCGCCCCAATGGGGAGGTAGTGCTCACCCGTGCCAGCGATGAGCCCAGCGCAGACCCCGTGATAACCAACTTTTTGGCATTTCTGGAGTGCGATCTACAACAGCATCCGGAGCATATTCGTCCTGTCACTGCCGGCACCTTTGCTGAGGCTGAACGCCTGACGGCGGGTATCGAGGTAAACCTCGACGAGGAACTGCCAGAGGATGATGACGAGACATGAGCCCCCGCCCTCTGAGAATCAATGGATGGGCGGTCTATGCACATCCACTCTTCCTGGCACAGGTCGAGGCATTGACCGCCAAGGTGAAGCAGCTACGAGCGAAAGACCCAGAGAGTTATCGCAGCAAGCCCGCCACCAAGCGTCTGGCGGCCATTGTCAAACTGACCTTGAACGATATTTCACAGGATCCTTCAGGCTCTCGGTATCATCAGGGGAATACGCTCGGAACCACTCACACCCATTGGCACCGGGCAAAATTCTACCAGCAGTATCGGTTGTTCTTTCGCTACGACCTCGCCAACAAGATACTCATCTACGCCTGGATCAACGATGAATCCACCAAACGCGCCTACGGCAGCAAACACGATGCTTATTCCATCTTTCGCAAGATGATCGAGAACGGTAACCCACCGGATAGCTGGGACGAGTTGTGGGAAGCGGCGAGCCAAGAGAGCGAACGCATCAAGACGCTTTTGGGAACAGAGGAAGGTTAATCTGATGGCCAGGACTGGCGGCTCAGTTGACCACTACACGAATGCGCAATAAATCGCTCAAATTCAAGCTAGCCGTGATTGTTTACGCATAATATTGCTCAAAACCCGTCTTGTTCTTCAGTTTGCCGTTTAACCGCCGATAGTTTCCAAGACACGATCCGTCGCTTCGTGATCTTTCATTGCCTAATGGCAGCCGGATCGTCGAGAACACTGTTTAGCGCCGAAAAGCCGCTATGGATTCCAACTATCAACGATTTCAATGATGCTTCGAGGAGCATATTGATGACCAAGCCAATCGATATGGCTGCACTCAATCTGAACCTGTCGTCGAACAGCTCGCCCCAACAACGGCTCGATACCTTGCTGAGCCGGGCGGGGCTGGGTCAGATCGGCAACAAGCCGATCACGGCAGCCACAGGCACCGAAGCGGCCAATATCGGCAGCGGTTACCTCGGCGACCAGCTCGATCAGCTCAACCTGGCCATGCGTCAGTATGGTCTGCGCTTCGAACTCAGCGAGTTCGATAGCCGCGTCATCACTCAAGTGGTGGATCGGGAAACCGGCGAGGTGATCCGCCAGATTCCGGCGGAAGAGATGCTGCGAATCGCAGAGGCGTTTGCCAGTGACCAGGGAGGACGGTTGGTTGATGCTTCCGTGTGAGAGAGCCTTTCAATAGCATCGGACTCCTGTAGCGCTGATGCACAGGGCCGGCTTTATCGGGTTTCCGGTCGAAACAGTTGGATGTCGAGTCCATCGATGTGGCGGTAGTGGCGATCGTTCGCCGTAATCAAAGTAGCGCCAAGGTCCAGTGCGGTGGCCGCTATCAGGGCGTCGGCCATCTGAGGAACCCAGGGGTGGAGTCCAGCAAGTCAGCCGCCTGCTCGTCACCGCGCAGGTTCCAGGTCAGGATATCGGTATCTACCAGCAGCATTTCGGATAGAGTTTAACCTTGGGTTTCATGAGGGTGACGCGGCTGTCTCAGTTCTCTTACGGTTTCATCGACGCTGCTCTTGGCTTTGTCTCGCCAGATACCCCAGGCGGGATTACGCTTCTGCGTCCGAGCCTGCAAAACCTCGCCCTCATTGGCTCCCTGCTCACGCCAAGATTCCATCACGGCTTTGGGCTTACCTCGGCTTGAGAAATCGGTGCGACGAGGCATCACTCAGTGTCCATGAAAACCGAAGCGAACCGTCGGAACTGGTCGAGATGCCGATGGCAAATCGCGTAGACGATCCGCCAGTCAATGGCTTCGTAGTTGTGAATCACAATATTGCGAAAACCGACCGGCTTTTTCATGTCATCGGCTAGGTCACGCGCAATGATCCCTCGCTCGGCCAGTACCTCGAAACTTTGCCCCATCGTGATCGGCGAGGTGAGTTCATGGTGTTCAGAGATCCAGTGCGATGCGATGTCGACACAGAGTTGAATCGCCCGTGTCAGATTCAGCGCCAGGATATCCTGCGCATCGACATCGGTCTGCAGAGCATCGGCGCTTGCAGGGCAGCGCTCCTCCAGACGCACGACGCAGCGTCTCAGGGATTCGAGTTTCTGGTTGATCAGTGCTTGATCCATGCCTGTTGCCTGGCCTTGAGAATTCTACGTTGCAGCGGCACGAAATCCTCATTATCCATGATGTTGCGATAGATGACCGCGGCCCAGTCACTGTCGCTGCCCAGCAACCGTCGTCCCGTCGTCACGATTTGCGTCAGCAGCGGTTGGCCTGCCGTTCCCAGATCGATGAGATCGACGGGGCGGTTCAGCGCCAGTGCCAGGGCTTCGATCATGGCGATCTTCTGCTCGGGCGTCAGCGGACTACCGGCATCCACGGCCAGGTCGACATCGCTGTCCGCCCGCCCGGCCCCACGCGCCAGGGAGCCGAACAGCACGAGCTGTTTGATTTCCTCGAAACCCGCCAATGCCGTCACGATACGCTGGCCAATCTCGTCAATGCCTTCCCGGTGCTCTTCCATGCCGTTCATGCGAGTGCCCAATAGCATCTTTCCATGGGAGTAATCCGTATCATTCCTAAGCCGGCGTTCGGCTCAGGCGATGTTACGAATGGATGAGTGCAATACACAGCCGCCGCATTAATAGTGATACCGGCACTGCACGATAACGATCGCATGCTCGGTCGGCTTGTAGACCAAGCGATGTTCCCGATCGATGCGCCTTGACCAGTAGCCGGACCAGCCATGCCGCAATGGCTCGGGATCGCCAAGGCCGTTAAAGGGCTGCCGCTGAATGTCCTTGATCAGCGTATTGATTCGTTTCAGCGTCTTTTTGTCCCTGCCTTGCCAGTAAAGATAGTCTTCCCACGCCTTCTCGGCCCAAGTGAGCATCATTCTTCAATCAGCCCATGGGCCTTGGTCTGACCGCCCTCGGCCTCGGCGATGGCCTGGCTCAAGCGCTCGGCATTTTTGGGGCTGGCCATCAAATAGGCGGTTTCTTCGTAGGATTTGAAGTCTTCCACTGACATGACGATAGCCGGTTTGCCATTCTGACGGGTAATCAGGACCGGCGTGTGATCGTCATTGACCTTGTCCAGCGTCTTGGCCAGATGACTGCGAAAGGCCGAATAACTCAGCGTATCCATTGAGGCTACCTCATCAACTCATAAACGTACTCATAAAGGTACATGTACAACAATGAGTACGCAAGCGTCGCCGCATTTCAGAACTGCGATCCGGTCGCTTCCCGGCTTGCGCCATTTCACCTGGGAGCGCACCATTTATCGTTCCGAACGATAAGCTTATGCAAGGGAGTCGCACAGCACGATGAGCCTTTGGCGCCGACTGACGGGCAACGATACGCGAGAACAGATCCACTTTCGTGCCCGGTTGGCGCGTTATTTCCCGATTACGACTTGGCTCCCCTACTATAACCGCCACCTGCTCAACGACGATCTGGTGGCGGCGGTCATCGTCACGCTGATGGTGATCCCGCAGGCGCTGGCCTACGCCATCCTCGCGGGTTTGCCGGCGATCACCGGCCTGTACGCCAGCATGCTGCCGCTGATCGCCTACACCCTGTTCGGTACCAGCCGTACCCTGGCCGTCGGGCCGATGGCGATCGTCTCGTTGATGACGGCGGCGGCGCTCTCGCCGCTTTTCGTTCCCGGTAGCGTCGCTTACAGCCAGGGCGCGATGACGCTGGCGATGCTCTCCGGGCTGATTCTCGGCGTCATGGGTCTGCTGCGCCTGGGATTCTTCGCCAACTTTCTCAGCCATCCGGTGGTCTCCGGGTTACTCACCGCCTCCGGCGTGCTGATCGCCGCCAGTCAGTTCGCCGGGTTGATGGGCATCGGCGGCTCGGGATTCACGCTGATCGATCAACTCGCCCACCTGTTCAGGCATTTGAACGGTCTGCACTGGGCAACGCTGATACTGGGGCTGGCCGCGCTCGGGTTCCTGCTGTTCATGCGCCGGGCGGCGCCACTGTTGCGCAAACTGGGACTGACGGCCGGCGCTGCGACCTTTATCGTGCGGTTGGGGCCGGTGATCGCCGTTGCCGTGACGACGCTGGTCTCCTGGTCAATGGACCTGCCGGCGCATGGGGTCAAGGTGGTGGGCGATATTCCCGCGCATTTGCCGCCGCTCAGTCTGCCCTCGTTCGATCCCGGCCTGCTGCGCGAACTGCTGCTGCCGGCGTTTCTGATCAGCGTGGTGGGATTCATCGAGTCCGTGTCGCTAGCCCAGATGCTGGCCGCGCGCCGGCGCGAGCGCATCTCGCCGGATCAGGAGCTGATCGGCCTCGGCAGCGCCAACCTGGCGGCCGCTTTCAGTTCCGGCATGCCGGTCACCGGGAGCCTGTCGCGCACGGTGATCAACTTCGATGCCGGCGCGCGAACACCGGCCGCCGGTGCCTTCGCGGCGCTCGGCGTCGGGCTGGTGGTGCTGTTTCTCTCCCCGCTCATCGCCTATCTTCCTATCGCCACGCTGGCGGCCAGCATCATCGTGTCGGCGATGACGCTGGTCGACCTGCCCGGGCTCAAGCGCACCTGGCGCTATTCGCGCAGCGACTTCCTGGCCATGTTGATGACCATCGCGCTGACCTTCATCGAAGGCGTCGAGGCCGGGGTCATGGCCGGGGTCGGAGTGTCGCTGGCGCTCTATCTCTATCGCACCAGCCGACCCCATACCGCAGTCCTGGGCAGGCTGCCGGGAACGGAGCACTTCCGCAACGTCCGCCGCCACGAGGCCGAAATCGACGAGGAGATTGCGCTTCTGCGCATCGACGAGAGCCTGTATTTCGCCAATGCCCGTTACCTGGAAGATACCGTTTACGGGCTACTGGCCGATCGCCCGGCGATGAAGCACATGGTACTGATCTGCTCCGCGGTTAACCTGATCGATGCCTCGGCGCTCGAAAGCCTGGAAGCGATCAACTCCCGCCTGAAGGATTCCCAGATCACCTTGCATCTGGCCGAGGTGAAGGGGCCGGTCATGGACCGCTTGAAGAAGAGCGATTTTCTCGATCATCTGAGCGGCGATGTCTATCTCAGCACCTACGCGGCCTGGACCGACCTGCGCCACCGGCTCGAGGAGCGGGCCGCCGAAGCGAACGGCACCGAACCGGAATCGGAATCAAGATAGACCGACCCGGACCGGCTCCCCGTGCTGGCGTCGCATGATCGGCAGAATCTCGTAGCAGGCTCCCAGGGTGTGGTAATCGGTCTTGGTCGCCGGGCTCTTCTCCTTGGAATAGCGCCGGTTATCCGGCGTCAGGATCCGGTACCAGGCGCCGTGTTGGTGATCGATCATGTGCTGCCAGGCGTAGTTGGCGAGCTTGTCGTACCAGCGCCAATAGCGCGACTCGCTGGTGAGATCGCCGAGCATCGCCGCTGTGGCCAGGCTTTCCGCCTGCGCCCAGTAGAGCTTGTCCCGATCGAGAAACTCGCGGTTGAAGTCGACCCCTCGGACCAGGCCGCCATGCCGGGTGTCCCACCCGGCCTCGACCGCTTCGATGAAAATCCGTTCGGCGGTCTCGACCAGCCACTGCTCTTCCGGAAAATGGCGCGCCAGCATCACCAGCAGTTTAGCCCATTCGGTTTGATGGCCAATCTGAAAGCCCCACGGCCGGAACAGGTCGTCCGGCCTGTCGCGGTGGTAATCGAAGTCGATCCGCCAGTTGCTGTCGTAGTGTTCCCAGAGCCAGCCATTACCCATCGGAGCCAGCTTGAGCCACAGTGCGCGAGCGATATCGAACGCACGCTCGACGAAGGCCCGATCGCCCGTCGCCTCGAATGCGGCGACAAGCGCCTCGCAGCTGTGCATGTTGGCGCTCTGCCCGCGGTAGCCGCTCACATGCCAGTGCTCGTCCGCCGTACTGGCATAAAGCCCCCGATGCGGCTCGAAAAAGCGTCTGGTCTGTAGCTCGTGAACCCGATACAGATTCCCGCGCGCCTCCGGAATGCCGGCTTTCAGCGCCGTGGCATAGGCCAGCAGCACGCAGGCCAGACCTTGACAGTGTTGGGTGGTGTCATCCGGTTTGCCGTGGTCCAGCGTCCAGGCATAACCCTGGGTACGCGTCTGATAGTGCGACTCTTCGAGATACTTGAGGCCGTGCCGCGCCCAGGCCAGATATTCGGCATTGCCGCTGTGCATCGCGTATCGCGCATAGACGATCACATAACGGGCACTGGAAACCAGGTGGCGGTGAGTTCGGTTGTAAACGTGGCCATCGTCGGTGAGGTAGTGGTAGAAGCCTGCCTGGGGGTCGATGCAGCGCGGATGGTAGAACGACATGATCTTGTCGATGTGCTGTTCGATCTGGTGCGGCGTGGTGAGTGGCATGGATGCCTCCCCGGGATCACGGCGTGGACGGCCTCGCCACCATTCTGGGTGGCCGTCGATGGAGCGACAATCCGCCACTGGTCGAACGAGAACGTTGGCAAGCCACCTCTCGAACTTTCCTTGGCGTCGATATTCCCGTTCAATATCGACAGATCCCCGCAATGGCTATTCGCATGACCCACGCCGCCCAATCCCAGACCGCTCTCGAAGCCTACCGCCACCTCAAGCGGGACATCGTGCGCGGCACCTACGCACCGACGGAAAAGCTGGCGATGAGCCATCTCAAGAGCCGCTACGGGATCGGCGTCGGCCCGCTGCGCGAGGCGCTGACGCGACTGGTCGGCGAGCGGCTGGTGACGAGCGTCAGCCAGCGCGGCTACCGGGTGGCGCCGATGTCGCTGGCCGAACTGGAAGCCATCTACGACGCCCGCGCCGAGCTGGAGGGGCTGCTGGTGCGACTCGCCATCGAACGCGGCGATGACGACTGGGAGGCGATGATCGTCGCCTGCGCGCACCGCCTGGCCAAGGTCACGCGGGTCCAGGATGGCAACGAGATGCTGGAACTCTGGGACACCCGGCACCAGGCGCTGCACGACGCCATCGTCGCCGGTTGCGCGTCCGAACCGCTGCTGCAGTCGCGTGCGGCACTGTTCGACCAGGCGCAGCGCTACCGTCACCTATGGCTACGCCAGACGGTGTTCTCGGCGGAAGCGCTGGCGGCCAAGCATGCCGAGCATGAGCAGCTCGTTCAGGTAGTGATGGCTCGCGACGCTCGCAGCGCCAGCGAACTCATGCGCGAGCACCTGATGACGCCGGTGCCGATCATCCGCGAGCGGCTGGCGCAGTGCGGCTGGGCCTCGGACCGCCCGGCCGCCGCGCTCAGTCGATGACGCCACGCTCACGCAGCGCCCGGCACCGGGCCGGCTCCATCGACAGCCAGTCGGCCAACACGCTGTCGGTATGTTCGCCGAGCCGTGGCGGCGCCTGCTCGGCCGAAAGCCGCCGGCCATCCAGCTTGACCGGGTTGCCGACCAGCCTCGCTCGCCGTCCATCGGCGTAATGCCGTTCGATCTCCAGGCCACGGTGGCGCACCTGCGGGTCGTCGAATACCTGATCCAGCGTATTGATCGGCCCGCAGGGCACGCCCGCCGCCTCGAGTCGCTCGAGCCACTCGTTCCGCGCCCGAGTCTTCAGCCGGTCGCTCAATAGCGGTATCAGCAGATCGCGATGGGCGACGCGCTCGGCGTTGGTGGCGAAGCGCGGATCGTCGGCCAGGGCCGGTTCTCCCAGCGCCTCGCAAAGCCGCCGGAACTGGCCGTCGTTGCCCACGGTGATGATGAGGTGACCATCGGCGGCCGCGAACGCCTGGTAGGGAACGATGTTGGGATGCGCATTGCCCATCCGCCGGGGCACCTGGCCGCTGGTCAGGTAATTGAGTGCCTGGTTGGCCAGCACGCCGACCTGAACGTCGAGCAGCGCCATGTCGATGTAGGCGCCCTCGCCGCTCGCATCGCGGCGACGCAACGCGGCCAGGATCGCGTTGGCGGCGTAGAGCCCGGTGAAGATATCGGTGATCGCCACGCCGACCTTGGTCGGCTCGCCGCCGGCGGCATCGGCGCCGCCGGTCAGGCTCATCAGGCCGCCCATGCCCTGGATCAGAAAATCGTAGCCGGCGCGCTCGGCATAAGGACCATCCTGGCCGAAGCCGGTGATCGAGCAGTAGACCAGATCCGGCTTGAGGCGCTTGAGGCTTGCGTAATCGAGCCCGTAGCCGGCCAGCCCGCCGACCTTGAAATTCTCGATCACCACGTCGGCCCGCGCCGCCAGTCGGCGTACCAGTTGCTGCCCTTCGGCCGAGGCGAGGTCGATGGCAACCGAGCGCTTGCCGCGATTGGCACTGAGAAAGTAGGCCGACTCGCGGGTGTTTTCCGATTCGCGGGTATCCTCCAGCCACGGCGGCCCCCAGGCGCGGGTGTCGTCACCACGCCCGGGGCGCTCGATCTTGATCACATCGGCACCCAGGTCGGCCAGTTGCTGGGTGCACCAGGGGCCGGCCAACACCCGGGAAAGGTCCAGAACCTTGAGGCCCGCCAAGGGCTGCGTGAATTCGCCCACGGATCACCCGAACGCCTGGATGCCGGTCTGGGCGCGGCCGAGAATCAACGCATGCACGTCGTGGGTGCCTTCGTAGGTATTGACGGTCTCGAGGTTGATCATGTGGCGGATCACGCCGAACTCCAGCGAAATGCCGTTGCCGCCGTGCATGTCCCGCGCGACGCGCGCGATGTCGAGCGCCTTGCCGCAGTGATTGCGCTTGATCAGCGAGATCATCTCCGGCGTCGCCTGGCCGCTGTCGAGCAAGCGCCCGACGCGCAGACAGGCCTGCAATCCCAGCGCGATCTCGGTCTGCATGTTGGCCAGCTTGAGCTGCACCAGTTGCGTCGCCGCCAGCGGGCGTCCGAACTGTTGGCGATCCAGGGTGTACTGGCGCGCCGCATGCCAGCAGAACTCCGCCGCGCCCATGGTCCCCCAGGCAATACCGTAGCGCGCCTTGTTGAGACAGCCGAACGGACCGCCCAGGCCAGTGGCTCCCGGTAGTAACGCGTCGTCGGGCACGAAGACGTCATCCAGCACGATCTCGCCGGTCAGCGAGGCGCGCAGCGAGGCCTTGGCGTGGATCGTCGGCGTCGAGAATCCTTCGGCGCCGCGCTCGACCAGGAATCCCTTGATCTTGCCCTCGTGAGCCTCCGACTTGGCCCAGACCACGGCGACATCGGCGATCGGGCTGTTGGTGATCCACATCTTCTGGCCGCTGAGACGATAGCCGCCCTCCACCCGGCGCGCCCGGGTCTGCATGCCGCCGGGATCGGAACCGGCGTTGGGCTCGGTCAGGCCGAAGCAACCGACCAGCTCGCCGCTGGCCAGCCTGGGCAGATAGTGGCGCTTCTGGGCTTCGGAACCGTAAGCCTCGATCGGGTACATCACCAGCGACGACTGCACGCTCATCGCCGAGCGGTAACCGGAGTCGACCCGTTCGACCTCGCGAGCGATCAAGCCATAGGCAACATGATTGACGCCCGCCCCGCCGTACTCCTCGGCGACCGTGGCACCCAGCAGGCCCAGCTCTCCCATTTCATGCAGGATGTCGCGGTCGAAGCGCTCGCTCTCGAAGGCTTCCAGCACCCGGGGCTGCAGCTTCTCCTGGCAGTAGTCGCGCGCGACCTGCTGGATCTGGCGCTCTTCTTCACTCAACTGCTGGTCGAAGAGCAATGGATCTTCCCACTGGAAAGCGGACATGGCTGGCGCTCCTTCAAGGCGTATCGGCAAGACTGTGGAAGCTCCACGATAGCGCCAGCATGAATGTCGATACTATTAGCAAAATGTCTACGTTTTAAATCCTTTTGCAATATTGCAATAGAACAAGTGGACACTTAATCTATCCATAAATAGATTTGGTGTTCACTTATGGACCTAAATACCGCTCGTAAGCGGCTGGATCGCTGGGATAGGCAAGGGCGAAGCGTCTATACCCTGGCCGATCTGGCCAAGCTATTTCCCGAGGATAGCCCCAAGACGTTGCAAGAAAGCATTGGGCGACTACGCCGCTTCGGTGTGCTCGAAGGCGTTCTTAGGGGGATCTATGTTTATGCTCAATCAAGACGGACAAAAGCCGATCGGCTCGAGGAAATCGCCAAGGCCATGCGGCGTGGCGAGTATAGTTACGTCAGCCTGGAGTCGGCCTTATCGGCTTACGGCGCGATATCCCAGATCCCGGTCGATCGGTTGACGATCATGACCACAGGGCGAAAAGGCGTCTATCGGACGCCTTATGGCACGCTAGAATTCACACACACCAAGCGACCTTTACAGGAACTGCTCCAGCGGATGCGGGATGTCGGACGCCCGTTGAAAGTTGCGACTCCGGAGGCGGCTTGGGCCGACCTCAAGCGCGTCGGCCGCAATACTCATCTGGTAGATACCGAGGCGCTTTTACCGGATGGATATCAGGCGCCTGACAGGGAGCAGGATATTCCATGAAACGTATTGAACCTGCGGACTTCGCGGCTCTTGTCGATCGAGCCATGGAAGATCCCAACCGTCGCGCGATGCGACCGGTGGTCGAAAAGGAATTGCTGCATTTCGATATTCTGTTCGCTCTCGATCGTGAGCGGTTACTCGAAGGGCTGACATTTCAAGGCGGGACATCATTGAGACTCTGCTACGGCGCCCCGCGTTTCAGCGAAGATCTCGACTTCGTGGGTGGGACGGAGTTTACCCGTCAGGATGTCTCGCGCATCAAGACATGCATCGAGGACTATGTCAGCCGACGCTATCGACCGGAAGTCACCGTCAAGCAGCCGAAAACGCTCCGCGAAGATCCTCGCTATGCCGAAGTGAAAGTCGACAAATGGCAGATTGCCGTGACTACCGCACCGGCTAGACGCGACCTGGCCAAGCAGAAAATCAAGCTGGAGATCGCCAATATCCCGGCTTACACGCGGCAGGCAAACGGCTTGCAGCTACACTACCCTTTCCTGCCGGACGGCTATACGGATCTGCTGATCCTCACGGAGACACTGGACGAGATCATGGCCGATAAACTGGTGTCGCTGGTCAACACTCAGCGCTATGTCCGCAACCGCGATATTTGGGATCTGCAATGGCTGAAGCAGCAAGGCGCGCAACCAGACGTCGAGCTGGTACGGAAGAAGCTGTCCGACTACCGGATAACGGATTATACCGTCAAGGCACGACGCCTGATCGAACACCTCTCTGGAATCATCCAAGGCGCCGAGTTTCAGCAGGAAATGCAGCGATTCCTTCCGGCCGATGTGCTCGATCGAACCTTGAACAACCCGAAGTTTGCGGATTATCTGACACGGGAATTGAAGCGTACTTTCACGCAAATCGTCGACGCGCTCGAGGGGCAAAAACCAGCGGGGCCGGAATTCGTTCTCTAAGAGGGTGTTTACAAAACAGGCGAATGAAGGCAAGACAAGGCGAAATCGACCGAACAAGCGCAGTTTACAAGTCGTAAATGAGCATTGTGAGGACGATTTCAACGCCGTATTGCCGAATGCAGCCCTTTTGTAAACACCCTCTAAGGATGTGACACGTCGCCCTCTAACCGCGTCCCCTCCGCACCGGGAACCAGCCGCCAGTAGCGGTCGCAGCGTGGCAGCGCCGCTTCGTCGTGGCCCAGCAACAGCGCCGTGCGCTCGCCCAGCCAATCGTCCAGCGTCGCCTTGAGCCGCTCGGCCGTGCCGCTATCCAGTCCGCTCAGGGGTTCGTCGAGAATCACCAGTGGTGAATCGCGCAGCATCACGCGGGCCAGCGCCACGCGCCGCGCCTGCCCGCCGGAAAGTTGACGCCCCTGCTCGCCGATCCAGGTTTCCAGCCCCTGCGGCAGCGTTTCGGCCCAGGCCCTCAATTCGACCTGTTCGAGCGCCCACCACAGCCGCTCGTCGCTGGCCTCCGGCGCGCCCATGCGCAGGTTGGCCGCCAGGGTGTCGTGGAACAGCTCGCTGCGCTGGGTGAGATAACCGATGCGCGCACGCAGCGAGTCGGGATCGATGGTGGCGATATCATGCCCCTCGAAGGTCACGCTGCCGGCATCGGGATCGAAGGCGCGCACCGCCAGCTGCGCCAGGGTCGACTTGCCGCTGCCCGAGGTACCGACGATCGCCACCCGTTCGCCCGCGGCGAGCGTGAGTGTCAGGTCTACGAACACCCGGCGCTCGCCATGGCGTACATCGACCTCAAGATACGCCAACGCGGGCGCGGCGCCACCGGTGGTCAGCGGCTCCCCGACGAGCGCGGGGCGCAGCGCGGTCTGCTCGTTCAGGCGCTCGGCTGAGCGTTGCGTCGCCCCGAACTGGACGAATGCCATCGGCAGGTTGCCCAGCCCTTCGCTGACGGCCAGCGTACCCAGCGCCAGCATGACCATCACCGGGCCGCTGACCGCGCCCTGCTGGAACGCCAGCAGTCCAAGCATCAGCACCAGCAGCGTGGTCGACTGGACGCCCAACGTCATCAGCGCGTTGCCCGCCGCCGTGCGCCGCCCCAGGCGGCGTTGATCGTCCAGCAGGATTCGCTCTTCGCGCCGCCAGTGCCGGCGATGGGTTTCCAGCGCGCCGTAAGCGGTCAATTCCGCCAGCCCCTCGATCTGTTCGATGGTACGCACGCGTAGCCGTTCCTGACGCTCGACACGGCGATGACTGGCACGCCAGCCCCACCAGGCGCAGCCGAGCGTCACCGCCAGCCACAGCGGCAACAGCAACGCGAGAATGGCGATACCGGCGCTGGGCAAGAACGCCATTGCGAACAGCGCGAAGCCGACGATGCCGATCAACGCCACCAGCGGCGGTGCCAGCAGGCGCAGGTAGAGGTTGTCGAGCGTGTCGATGTCGGCCGTCAGCCGGTTGAGCCACTGCGAGGCACGCACCCGCGACAAGGTTCGCGCGTCGAGCACGACCAGGCCGCGAAACACCCGGCTGCGCAAGTCGGCCAGCAAGCGCAGCACGGTGTCGTGATTATAGAGACGTTCGAGATAGCGGCTGACGGTCCGCGACACGGCGAAGAAGCGGATGCCGCCACCGGGGGCGAAGACATCCAGGTAGGCGCCGGTCATCGCCGCCACGGCGGTGGCGGTAATGAACCAGCCGGAGAGCGACAACAGCCCCAGCGCGCTGGCCAGGGTCGCCAGCATCAGTACGCCGCCCAGCAGCAGGCGACCTCGCCGCTCTTTCATCACGCCCAGCCAGGGCAACAGCGGGCTCAAGGCTTTCATGGTTCCATCTCCACGCGAGGCGCGACTTCCGCGCGCGATGTGCGTTTCAGTTGGCCATTTTCGATGGCGTAAACCGTATGCGCCATCGCCATGACAGCGGGATGGTGGGTTGCCATCACCAGCGTGCGGCCGCTCGCGGCGAGCCGGGCCAGCCCTGCGATCACCCGGCGCTCGGTTTCGGGATCGAGCGCTGCGGTCGGTTCGTCCAGCAGCACCAGCGGCGCCGGCGACAGAAAGATGCGGGCAAGCGCCAGACGCTGGCCCTCCCCGCCGGAAAGCCCGACGCCGCGCTCTCCCAACGGCGTCTCCAGCCCGGCCGGCGCGGCGGCGAGCCAGTCTCCCAGGCCGGCCTGTTCGAGCGCGCGAGTCAAGGCGGCATCATCGGCATCCAACGCCACCAGGCGCAGGTTTTCCGCCAGCGTGCCCTGGATGATCAGCGGTCGCTGGTCGAGCCAGGCGATCGCCGGGTCGCGCCGCACCATCACCCGGCCGCGATCCGGTGCGACGAATCCCGCAATCAACTGCAGCAGGCTCGACTTGCCGCTGCCGGAAGGACCGACCAGCGCCACGACTTCCCCCGGCGTCACCGTCAGCGACAGCGGCCCCAGAATCCGCTCGCGTCCCGCGTGGCTCAGTTCGACGTCCGCGAGACGGATTTCACCGGTCTCCAACGAGGAATCGGGCGTTTCGTGCGCCGGCTGCACGGTCTCGGCGCCGGCATCCAGCAGCTCGACCAGCCCTTCCGCCGCGCCCAGCGCCGAGGCACGATCGTGATAGTGCTGGGAGAGCGTGCGCAGCGGCTGGAAGAACTCCGGTGCCAGCAGCAGGATGAAAAGCCCCGAGAACAGGTCGAGTTGCTCGGCCGGGCCGTAGTCGATATAGCCCAGCAGGCCGAAACCGATATAGATGGCGACCACGGCCACGGAGACGGCGGCGAAGAATTCCAGCACCGCCGAGGACAGAAACGCCACCCGCAGCGTCTTCAGGCTGCGACGGCGATAGTCGTGGGCGACCTCCCCGACCTCGGCGATACTGCGTTCGCCCAGGCCGAAGAGTTGCAGCGTGGCGATGCCGCGCACGCGATCGAGGAAATGGCCGGAAAGCCGGGTTACCGCCTGGAATTGCGCCTCGTTCAAGCGCTGCGCGCCCATGCCGATCAGCGCCATGAACAGCGGTATCAAGGGCGCGGCGATCAACAGCCAGATCGCCGCCAGCCAATTGAGCCAGAACACCACCACCAGATAGATCAGCGGAATCGCCGCCGCCAGCACCATTTGCGGCAGAAAGCGCGAGTAGTAGCCTTCCAGCGCCTCGACCTGATCCACCAGCTGGCTGGCGAGACCGGCACTATGGCGCGACGCCAAACGCACCGGCCCGAGTTCATGCAGCCGCGCCAGCAGACGCGCTCGCACCTGGCGACGCACCCGCAGTCCGCACTCCTGGCCGCAGCTTTCCTGCCCCCACTGCGCCAGCGCCCGCACCACGATCGCGGCGACGATCAGCGCCAGTCCACCGGCGACCTGCGCCAGCGTGGCCCGGTCCGAGACCACGCGGTCGACGACCCAGGCCAGCGCGCCCATTTGAATCAGCGTGGCGACACCGGCCGCCAGGCCGCAACCGACCGCTCCCCGATACCAGATGCGAACCGTGGCCGTTTGCCGGTCGAGCCATGCACGGGAGGGGTTGGACGGTCGCCTGGCGCCGCTCAATGGTACCCCTCGCCCACACGCACCTTGCCCCGGAAGACCCAATAGGACCATGCGGTATAGGTAAGGACGATCGGTACCACGAACAGTACCCCGACCAACAGGAAGAATTGCGACTCCGGCGCCGAGGCGGCATCCCACAAGGTGTAATCCGGCGGAATGACGTAAGGCCAGCGGCTGACCAGCAAGCCGAGATAGGTGAAGATGAACATGCCGAGCGTCAGCAGGAACGCCAGCCCTTCGCGACGATGCCGGTTGGCCAGGAAAATTCCCAATGCGCAGAGCAGCGCGCCGAACGGCAGCAGCCAGATCACGTGCAGATGATCGAACCAGCGATCGAACACGCCGCGGTCGATCCAAGGCGTCCACAGGCTGACGATAGCGAACACGACCAGCACGCCAAGCAGCAGTTTCGGCACCAGCGCGCGCGCCCATTCACGCACGTGGCCTTCGGACTTCAGCACCAGCCAGGTCGCGCCCAGCAGGCTGTAACCGATCACCAGGCCGATGCCGGTCAACACCGAGAATGGCGTCAGCCAGTCAAAGGCACCGCCGGTATAGACGCGATCGGCAGTCTCGAATCCTTGGATGTAGGCGCCGACCACGCAACCCTGGGCGAAGGCGGCGACGAACGAACCTCCGGCAAAGGCGGCGTTCCACCAGCCACGCGTGCGCTTTGACTTGAAGCGGAACTCGAACGCCACGCCGCGAAAGATCAGGCCCGCCAGCAACAGGAACACTCCGATGTAGAGCGCGGGGAGCAAAATGGTATAGACCAGCGGAAAGGCGGCAATCAAGCCGGCACCACCCAGTACCAGCCAGGTCTCGTTGCCATCCCAAACCGGCGCGACGGAATTCATCATCACGTCGCGGGCTTCCTCGTCCGGAGCGAATGGGAACAGCACTCCAAGCCCCAGGTCGAAACCGTCCATCAATACATACATGATGATGCCGAAGGCGATGATGACGGCCCAAAACAGTGAGAGATCGAACATTTCCATGGCTTAACTCCTGGACGCGGCGGTGCTGTCGTCGAAGGGAACGCGGGTAGCGGAAAGCGGACGCTCGGGACGATCGTAATCGTGCATTTCCTCGTCCTCACTGAGATCGTCCAGGCCCTGGCGCACGACCTTGAACAGGTAGTAGACACCGGCCCAGAAGATCACCGCGTAAACCGCGATGTAGCCGATCAGGGTCAACAGCACCATCCATCCGGAGAGCGACGGTGTCACGGCGTCGGCGTAGGAGAGCACGTTATAGACGAGCCAGGGGGAACGACCGATCTCGGTCACGAACCAGCCCGCCAGCACCGCCACGAACGGCGCCAGGCTCATGCCCTGCAAGCCATGCAGAAACCAGCGCGTGGTATAGAGCCGGCCACCCCGGCGCAGCACCAGGCCGGCTACCGCGAAGGCGATCATCAGCAAGCCCAGCCCGACCATGACGCGGAAACTGAAGAACACCATCCACACCGGCTGTTGTTGTGCGGCCGGAATATCCTTGAGCCCCGGCACCACGCCGTTCGCGTCATGCCGCAGGATCAGGCTGGCGCCATTGGGAATGCCGATTTCCATCCGATTGGCCTGAAGATCGCGATCCGGCAATGCAAACAGCAGTAGCGGCACGTTGGACTGGGTATCCCAATTGCCCTCCATTGCCGCGATCTTCATCGGCTGATGCTCGAGCGTGTTCAGCCCGTGCTCGTCGCCGACCCAGGCTTGCAGCGGGGTCAGGATCAGCAGCAGCCACATGGTCATCGACAGCGCCCGCTTGTGCGCATCAACATCGCGCTTGCGCAACAGGAACCAGGCGCTGACGCCGCAGACCACGAAACCGCCGGTCAAGAATGCCGCCAAGGCCATGTGCGCGAAGCGATACGGGAAGGATGGCGTAAACATCGCCTCCAGCCAGGAGGTCACGTGAACCACACCTTCGCGAATCTCGTAGCCTTGCGGCGTCTGCATCCAACTATTGGTCGCCAAGATCCAGAACGCCGAGATGAAGGTTCCCATGGCGACCATCAGCGCCGCGAAGAAGTGCACCGAAGGCGACACCCGATGACGGCCGAATAGCAGCACACCGAGGAAGCCCGCTTCCAGGAAGAATGCCGTGATGACCTCGTAACTCAACATCGGCCCGATGAAGTTCGAGGCGAATTGGGAAAAGTTGCTCCAGTTGGTGCCGAACTGAAATGCCATGACGATGCCGGAAACCACGCCCATGCCGAAGACGACAGCAAAGATCTTGGTCCAGAAAAGCCCCAGACGATCCCACACGGCATTGCCGGTTGCGACGAAAAGGCCCTGAAGCAAGGCCACGTATGAAGCCAAGCCGATCGTAAAGACCGGAAAGATCGTATGAAACGAGACCACGAATGCGAACTGCAGTCGCGAGAGGAGAATCGGATCTAGCGCCATGGCTGACTCCTTGCAAGCTCGCCGATCGTTCGGAAAGTCCAGCGGGTTCCCACCGAAAGACGCGGCAGCGATATCCGTCGAATCCTGCGGGCGCCATACCCGAATCGATCGACGGCCGATTGAATCGTGTTATCTACTCGTTAGCCGATCGTTGCGTTCGGTTAACGTCGACAATCATAAGCATGCGTTCCCAAACATCACCGTGTCGCGATGTCGCACTCGGCGTCGCAGTCGCGCCATCAGGGCTCCGCCGATGCGTGTTCATACCCTAGGCAATAGTGTAAGAAGTCGCCAATTATGCGGTTTCCGGGCGCGTGACTTCGCCGATGGTCCAATTCGGTCGCCCTCGAGGGCAGTGATAAGGTGCGACAATATGCCGAGGTAATGACGGCGCCGAAACGCACCGAACGACCATGAGGAGAGTCCGATGAACGCCATCTGGATCGCCGTGTTTGGGGCCGTCTGTTTCTTTTTCGGTTATCGCTTCTACTCCCGCTTCATTGCCGAGCGCATCTACCGCTTGGACAAGGATTTCACCACTCCCGCCCACGCCTATCGCGATGGCGTCGACTATGTGCCGACCAACAAGTGGATACTCTGGGGTCACCATTTCACTTCGGTGGCCGGTGCCGCACCGATCGTCGGCCCGGCCATCGCCATCTACTGGGGTTGGATACCCGCCGTGGCCTGGGTCGTGCTCGGTACCGTGTTCGCCGCCGGCGTGCATGATTTCGGCGCCCTGGTGCTATCGGCGCGCCATCAGGGCCACTCCGTCGGCACCCTGGCCAATCGCTTGATCGGTCAGCGCGCCAAGCTGTTGTTCATCTTCATCATCCTGATCCTGGTGCTGATGGTGAACGCGGTCTTCGCCTGGGTGATCGCCAACCTGTTCGTCAGTTTCCCCGCCAGCGTACTGTCGATCATGATCCAGATCCCGCTGGCGGTATGGATCGGACTGCGGGTCTATCGCCATTCCGGCTCGATGTTGTGGCCATCGCTGGTGGCACTGGCGGTCATGTACGGCACCGCCATGCTGGCCAGCGAGGTGAGCTGGCTGCAAGTCGACCTGGTCGGTGCCTTCGGCGGCGAGGGTGGCGGCGCCTTCGGCATGAGCGCCACCGCGCTGGCGTTTTTGTGCTGGATCGCGGTGTTAATGACCTACGTCTATGTCGCCTCGACATTGCCGGTGTGGATGCTGCTGCAACCCCGCGATTACATCAACGCGCACCAGTTGGTGGTCGGCCTGGGGCTGCTGTATGCGGGCCTGCTGATCGGCGCGCCGACGATGACCGCGCCCTCCTTCAACGCCAACGCCGATAGCAGCTTCATGCCGCTGCTGTTCATCACCATCGCCTGCGGCGCAATCTCCGGCTTCCATGGCCTGGTCGCCTCCGGCACCACCTCCAAGCAGCTGAACAACGAAACCGAGGCACGCTTCATCGGCTATGGCGGTGCCTTGGGCGAAGGCATGCTGGCGTTGATCTCGATCATCGCGGTCGGCACGCTGTTCGCCACCACCGGCGATTTCACCGCCACCTACTCCAGCTTCAGCGCCGCCGCCGCCAACGGCCTGACCTCTTTCGTCCAGGGCGCCGGTCACCTGATCGGCAACCTCGGCCTGCCGCCCAGCATGGGCGCCACCGTGGTCGCGGTCATTGTGGTCAGTTTCGCCGCAACCACCCTCGATACCGCGGTGCGGCTGATGCGCTACATCATCGCCGAGCTGGGCGTCGACTACGGCATGCCGGTACTGGCGCGCAAACACGTCGCCACCAGCATCGCGGTACTCGCCAGCGCGGCGCTGGTGATCCTGCCGGAAGGGCCCAAAGGTTTCGGCTCCGGCGGCTACCTGCTGTGGCCGCTGTTCGGCACCAGCAACCAGTTGCTCGCCGGGATCACGCTGATGCTGGTTTCGGTCTGGCTCAAGCGCCAGGGACGGCCGGTGGTCTTCACCCTGGCGCCGATGCTGTTCCTGCTGGTGATGACGTTGTGGGCGATGACCCAGCAGGTGGTCTTCAGTTGGTCGGGCTTCGCCGGCGGCGATCGTAATCTGCTGCTGTTCGCGTTCGGCAGCCTGATCCTGGTGTTCACGCTGTGGATTCTGCTCGAGGCCGGTCGCAGCTTTCGCCAGCCGTTTGCGCCGGTTCCCAAAGAGACCCACCCGTGATTCGCCACGCCGCGCCGCTCGTGTGGGTCCGGCGCGCGGTCGAGGGCTACGACCGCGTGCTGCGCCTGCCGCATCAGCGTGAGATCGCCCGCGAGCTGCAGGACGAAGAAGATCTGTTCATGCTGCTCTGTTTTTGCGACATGATGGGCATTCCCAATCCCGTCAGCGCGATGACGCTGGAGCTCTATCCGCAGATGCTGGAACGCTTTCACCAATGGCATCTGCGCCAGGGCATGGCACGCTCCCCGCTGGACAGTTTCCGCTGCTGTTGAAACCGCAGCTTCACGCATCTTCGTCGGCCCGCCAATACCGGTATTAGCGGTTTGGCCAACTAGTCATGGCTCTTCATTTCGCATAAGGTCTTAATCATCAGCATGCTAGAGACTGTCATCCATTCCCGTTTCGGCGTGAATGACAGCCCCTGCTCTTTCCCCTTTTCTGATGAGGAGCTCAGTGACCAAACCCGCCTCGTCGACCGACGCCACGCCCCTCGAAAGCGACGAACCACGCGCCGTACCCGCCCTCTGGATGCTGGTGGCCATCACACTGGCCGGTACCCTGGCCATGCACATCTTCGTACCCGCGCTGCCGGTCGCCGGGCGCGAGTTGGATGCCGACAAATCGCTGATGCAACTCACCATCAGCCTCTACATCCTGGGTCTGGCCGCCGGTCAGCTGTTCTACGGGCCGCTTTCGGATGCGGTCGGCCGGCGACCGGCGCTGATGGCGGGGATGGCGATCTACTGCATCGCCGGTGTCGTCTCCTGGCAGGCCCAGAGCGTCGAGGTACTGATCGTCGCGCGCCTGTTGCAGGCATTCGGCGGCTGCGCCGGACTGGCGCTGGGACGCGCCATGATCCGCGATACCTCGGCGCCGGACGCAGCGGTCCAGCGGCTGGCGATCCTCAATCTGGTCGTCGCCATCGGCCCGGCCATGGCGCCGCTGGTCGGCAGCCTGCTGACCAACACCCTCGGGTGGCGCTCGATCCTGCTGCTGCTCAGCGTGATGGGCCTGTGCAACCTGCTGTTCGTATGGCGGCTGCTGCCGGAAACCGGCCGTATCCAGGGACGTCTCGACCTGCCCAGGCTGGGACACGAGTATCGCTTGCTGGTGCGCTCCCCCGCCTTCATCGGCTACGCCATCGGCGGAGGCTGCGCAACGACGGCGATGTTCGCCTTCATCGCTTCGGCGCCGTTCATTTTCGTCGATCAACTCGGCGAGCCACCCGGGCATGTCGCCTTCTATCTGTCGCTGCTGATCGTCAGCATCTCGCTGGGCAACTTCATCACCAACCGCACGATCCGCCGGTTGGGCATGGCGCGTCTGATGCTGTCCGCCAGCCTGCTCAGCCTGTTCGGCTCGGCTTCGCTGCTGATCGTGGTGCTGGCCGGCTGGGCGACGGCATGGACGCTGGAAGCCTCGATGCTGCTGTTCACTCTCGGGGTGGGCATGGTCGGCCCCACCGCGCTGACGCTGGCGATCGGCGTCAATCCGAAGGTGGTGGGGTCCGGGGCGGGACTCTACGGCTGTGCGCAGATGAGTATCGGCGCGCTGTGCACGGCACTGGCAGGCCTGGGCGACAATCCCGCGCTGGCGGCGGCGATCGTCCTGATCAGCGCTGCCATCATCGGCCAGATCGCGCTACGCAGCGCGCTGCGGTACGATCCTCAGACATCCCGCTAGGGACAAGGCACATGGCCCATACCCTCTTCTTTGGTGGCAAGGGCGGCGTTGGCAAGACCAGCTGTGCCGCCGCGCATGCGCTCAACTGTGCCGAGAAAGGCCAGCGCACGCTGCTGGTCTCCACCGATCCGGCCCATAACCTGGGCGATATCTTCGAGCGCCGGTTGGATGGCCAGGCCACGCGGGCAGCCGCCAATCTGGATGTAATCGAGCTCGACCCGGAGCGTGAGACCACTCGCTATCTCGACGAGGTCAAGGCCAACCTGCGCCCCTGGGTCAATGGTGAACGGAGCCAGCAGGTCTATCGTCAGCTCGATCTGGCACGCCACGCACCGGGCACCGAGGAAGCGGCACTGTTCGATGCGCTGACCTCGCTGCTGCTCGACCGCGATGCCGACTACGACCAGTTGATCTTCGATACCGCACCAGGCGGGCATACCATCCGCCTGCTGGCACTGCCGGAAATCATGGGCGCATGGGTCGACGGCCTGCTCGAGCGTCGACGCAAGGTACGCAGCGACTATCAGTCCTGGCTGGGCGACGGCGAGGTGGTCGACGATCCGATTCAGCAGGTATTGATGCGCCGGCGGGGCCGACTGGCAGCCGTACGCGAGCGGCTCACCGATGCGCGGCACAGCGCCATCCTACTGGTCGCCAACCCCGAACCCTTGCCGGTGCACGAGACCGAACGCACCCGGCACCTTCTCGAGGACAACGGCCTGCCCGTGCTCGGCGTGGCGATCAACAAATGCCTGCCCGCCGCCGTCGACGGCGAGTGGCTGCGCGGCTGGCGCGAACAACAACGCCCCTGGATCGAACGCCTGACGAGCCACTTCAGCGATCGCCGATGCTTCGTCCTGGATCATCTCGCCCGCGCCCCGGACAGCATCGCGGCCCTGACACCGCTCAGGAGTGCCCTGGCGCCACTTGCCAGGGCCGGCTGATCAACTGGCGGTTCAGCCACCGCGGGTCGCGATGACACTCATCACCAGCCAACTCGTGTAAGCAATGAAGCTCAGTAGCAGCGCGCCGCCTTCCAGGCGATTGATGCGTCCCTGTCCCTTGAGGCCGATACCGAAAACCAGCAGCAGCAAGGTGAGCCCCGCCATGACCGGCCAGTCCCGAACCAGGACTTCGTGATCGATATCGATCGGTTGGATGACACCAGCCAGCCCCACTACCGCGAGCGTGTTGAAGAGATTCGAGCCCACCACGTTACCCAGCACCAGATCATGCTCGTTCTTGCGTACGGCACTGATCGACGAGGCCAATTCCGGCAACGAGGTGCCGATGGCGACAACGGTCAGGCCGATGACCAGATCGCTGACACCGAAAGCTTCAGCGACACTGACGGCCCCCCATACCAGCAGGCGTGAACTCACGATAAGCAGCACCAAACCGATGAGCGTCCAGGTCAGGCCACGTGTCAGCGACATCGACTCTCCCGCCATGTCCGCGTCGACATCGGAGGCCAGGGCATCCGCGCCCTGCCGACGCGAGCGGATGATGCTGAAAGTCAGCACTCCCGCGAGTACCAGCAGCAGTACGCTGGCATCCCAACGCGAAATCGTGCCGTCATGCAGACACCATAACGACAGCAGCGTCACACCGCCGAGCACTGGCAATTCTCGGCGAATGACCTGCGAATGAACCAGCAACGGACTGGTCAGCGCCACCACTCCCACGATGAGTGCAATATTGGTTATGTTGGAACCGTAGGCATTGCCGAGCGCCAGCCCCGGGTTACCCTGGATTGCCGCGAGTGCCGAAACCATCAATTCCGGTGCCGATGTTCCGAAACCGATGACCAACATTCCGATCAACAGCGGTGGCAAACCGAGATGTCTTGCAGTGGCCGCAGCGCCATCCACAAAACGGTCGGCGCTCCACACCAATACGATCAAACCGGCCACTATGGCCACCAACGCCATCATCACGCTAGGCTCTCCTTATGCAAAGATTCGAAACGGCAAATATGATTCAAAAAGACAGCACTTAATCGGCTGCTTCAAAGTCCGCTAAAATTTCGGTAAACGATTGTATTTATCCGGCATCCAGCGGTTCACTTACTATAGTATCCAAGCGGCTGGACCTAGAGCCATGCAAATGGTGCCGGTACGCTCCACTCGACAAACATGCAAGAATGTATGTATATGAGCAACATGGCTCGTGTTTTCGAAGGAAGCTTTCTTGGCCCATCCCTCTGACGACATCGCTGACGACACGGCAAATCGCCCCCGCTATGCAACCCCGCGTAAAACGCGACGTCGATTGCGGGCCTGTCGCGAATGCGATCTGCTGGTGGCGTTACCGCCGTTGCGGGCACACGAGCGTGCCAGTTGCCCGCGCTGCGGTCATACCCTGAGCCGCCGTCACCACCGCCCGGCGCAGCGTAGCCTGGCGCTGGCCATCACGGCGCTGATTGCCCTGCTCGCGGCGATCGGTTTTCCGTTCATCCGTTTCGAGGCACGGGGAGTCAGCAATTCGATCCAACTGACCGACACTGCCATCAGCCTGATCGATTTTCACGAGCCCTTCGTCGGCATATTGGTGCTTTTGACGATCGTCGTGCTGCCGGTGTTTTACCTGCTGGCCGTGATCTGGCTGCATGTCGGGCTGTCGAGGCGCAAGCCGCTGCCGCGCAGCCGTCAGATCGCTCGCGCCCTGGCGCACCTGTCGCCGTGGATGATGGCCGATGTCTTCGTCATCGGCGCGCTGGTCAGTCTGATCAAGATCGCCGGCATGGCATCGGTGGATCTGGGGCTCTCTTTCTGGTCCTTCTGCGCTTACGCGCTATTGCTTTTGTGGACCACGCGCTCGCTGGATACCGACTGGATGTGGTTTTCGCTGGCCGGCGAGCCGCTGGCTCCCGCCGACAGCGAGATCGGTCGCCCCGCCGCGGAACAGGGTCTGGCCGGCTGCCCCACCTGCGGATTGGTCAACCGCCTGAGCCACTTCGGCCGCGGTCGCTGCCGACGCTGCGGCGAACGCCTGCGCTTTCGCGAAGCGCACAGTCTGCAGCGAACCTGGGCCCTGCTGCTGGCGGCCACCATTTTGTACATCCCGGCCAACCTCTATCCGATCATGACCACGACGTCGCTGGGCAGCGAATCCCCTTCGACCATCATCGGCGGGGTGATGATCTTTCTCGGTCACGGCGACTGGCCGATTGCCCTGGTCATCTTCACCGCCAGTATCGTGGTCCCCATCGGCAAGGTGTTTGCCCTGGCGTGGCTGTGCATCGTCGTCAAGCGCCAGGACGAGCCACGCTATCGCCACAAGCGGCTCCAGCTTTACCGCATCACCGAGTTCATCGGGCGCTGGTCGATGATCGACGTCTTCGTGGTGGCGATCCTGGTGGCGCTGGTGCATGCCGGATCGCTGCTGTCGATCACGCCCGGGCCGGCGGCACTCGCCTTCGCGGCGGTGGTGGTCGTCACCATGCTCGCCGCCAACAGCTTCGATGCCCGGCTGATCTGGGACAGCCACGATGTCCAGCCGAGGATGCCGGCCTCGCTCAAGCGGCAATCCCCCTTCTCTCCCGTCAAGGAAGTCGACGATGTCTGATTCGATGCAGCGCGCCAAGCGCCTGTCCCAATCGCGCCTTTCGCCGATCTGGATCGTGCCGTTGCTGGCTGCGCTGATCGGCGCCTGGATGGTCTGGGACAATATCTCTAGTCGCGGGCCGTTGATCACCTTGAACATGGACAACGCCGAAGGCATCGAAGCCGGCAAGACGCTGATCAAGACGCGCAACGTCGAGGTCGGCCATGTCGAGGCCGTACGCCTGTCGGACGACCTTTCCCATACGGTGATTACCGCGCGCATGTCCCGCGATGCCGAACGCATGCTGAACCAGGGCTCACGCTTCTGGGTGGTCAAGCCGCGTATCGGACGCGAGGGCGTCAGCGGACTCAACACGGTGCTTTCCGGTGCCTACATCCAATTGGCCCCCGGCGATAGCGACGAGGCGCAGACCAGCTTCGACGTGCTCGACCAGCCGCCGGTGGCGCCGCCCGATGCCCCGGGACTGCGCATCAACCTGGTCAGCCAGGTGGGCAATTCGCTGAGCGCCGGCGACCCGGTCACCTATCAGGGCTATACCGTCGGCCGCGTCGAGAGCACCGACTTCGATCCGGACAAGAAGGAGATGCGCCATCGTCTGTTCATCCAGGCGCCCTACGATAGCCTGGTCACCGATACCACCCGTTTCTGGAGCTCCTCCGGTATCGACGTGCAGCTCAACTCCGAGGGGGTCAGCGTCAATCTGGATTCGTTCGAGACGCTGATCAGCGGCGGCGTGACTTTCGGCGTGCCCGAGGACATCGCCGCAGGCAAGCCGGCCAAGCAGGACGCCACTTACACCCTCTACAACAGCGAAGAGAGCGCCCGCGAAGGCACTTACGATCAGTACATCGAGTACGTGTTGCTGGTCGACGATACCGTGCGCGGCCTAAGCCGCGGCGCGCCGGTGGAGTATCGCGGCGTGCGCGTGGGTACCGTGGTCTCCGTGCCCTGGCACTTCACCGCACCGCAGCCCGACACCCTGGCCCAGTTTGCGATTCCAGTGCTGATTCGCATCGAACCCCAGCGCCTGGAGAGCGGTGAAGCGATCAATCAGGAGATCGACGAGCAGGAAGTCCGCAAGCGATTCGAAAAAATGTTCCAGGACTATGGCCTGCGCGCCACGCTCAAGACGGGCAACTTGCTGACTGCCGCGCTATTCGTCGATCTGAGCTTCAACGACGATGCCGCCCCTTACGAGCCGCTCGAATTCGCGGGGAAACCGGTCTTCCCGACGACCTCCGGAGGCTTCGCACAGATCGAGCAGAAAGTGTCGAATCTGCTCGACAAGCTCAACGACCTTCAGGTCGAGCCGATTCTCGACCGCCTGGACGAGACCATGCAGACCTCGCAGCAGACGCTCGAACAGGTCCGCCAGATTGCCGAGTCGGTCAACGCGCTCGTCTCGGACCCGGCGACACAGCAACTGCCCGCCAGCATGAACGATACCCTGCGGGAGTTGCAGAACACCTTGAACGGCTTCTCGTCCGGCTCCTCCGGCTACCGCCAGCTCAACGACACGCTCAAGCAGCTGGAAGTGCTGATGCGGGACCTGCAGCCGGTCGCGCGCACCCTGCGCGAGCAGCCGAACGCACTGATCTTCGATCGTGAAGTCCAAGCCGATCCCCTGCCGAGGGCACCGCAATGATGTCACCGACGACCCGCTGGCGCCGCTGTGGCGCCACCGTTCTACTGTTGGCCGCCGGCGCCGTGGCCCTGGTCGGCTGCGCCGGCCAGTCGACGCCGGCCAGCCGCTACACCCTGCCCGAACCGAGCGTCCAGCGCGCATCCGATGCCGGCGCGCTGCATCCGCGCCAGTTGCGGGTGAGTCCGGTGGAAGTGGCGATCTACCTGGATCAGGAAGGTATCGTCATGCAACTGAGCGACATCGAGCTCAACGCCGCCAATCGGAATCTGTGGGCGGAAGACCTCGGCCAACAGCTGACGCGACGCCTGCGCCAGTCGCTGACGGCCAATCTACCCCGGGTCACGGTGCTGGGCAGCGGCCAGGGCGACGCCGATGCTTGGCGACTGAGCATCAGCGTCGACCAGTTCCAGGGTCGCTACGATGGTCGGGCCGTCGCTTCCGGCGAGTGGCAGCTGTATGACGGCAATCGCCTGCTCGCTCAGCGCCGCTTCGATGTCACTCGAGCGCTCGGCGAAGACGGCTATCCGGCGCTCGTGCGCACGCTGGGGGAAGTCTGGGAGCGCGTCGGCGAGCAGATCGCCGACGGTATCAGAACCGCCGACAGCGACACGTTGGGAAGTTAGCGGCAGCGTGCCGGGACGCCGCCATATCGCGGCGTGCCCGGCAACCTTCAGTTGACGAGACGGGCGCGCAGGCGTGAAACGGCCTGGCTGTGGAGCTGGCAGACTCGGGATTCGCTGACGCCGAGAATCGCGCCGATCTCCTTCAAGTTGAGTTCTTCCTGGTAATACAGACCCAACAACAGCTTTTCCCGCTCCGGCAAGGCTTCGATCGCCGCCATCAGACGCTCGCGATTGTCGTCGTCGAGCAACGCTTCGAAAGGCGACGGCGGGCCGCCTTCGCTGACGGCCCCGACGCCGTTCTCGCTATCGCTTTCGTCGTAGGCCAGCAGAAAGCCGTTGTTGGCATCCGCCAGCAGCCGATGATACTCATCCCGGGTAACGCCCATCTCCTGGGCGATTTCGCGCTCGTCCGGAGCCCGTCCGAGACGCTGTTCGAGACGTCCGACAGCCTGGTCGAGCGCGCGCGCATTGCGCCTCACGCTGCGCGGCATCCAGTCGCGACTGCGCAATTCATCGATCATCGCTCCGCGAATGCGCTGATTGGCGTAGGTCGAGAAGCTGGCGCCGTGCGAATTGTCATAACGGCCCATGGCGTCGAGCAGACCGAGCATGCCCGCCTGGATCAGATCGTCGAGTTCGACGCTCGCGGGCAGGCGTACCTGTAGCGAGAGCGCATGACGCCTCACCATCGGCATGTACTGCTCAATCAGTGCCTGCTGATCGATCTTGCCCTGTGCGGTATACATCGAATCGCCTCGTGATTAACCGAAAAAGCCACCGCGAGCCGTGGCCAGTCAATTCATTATGACCCGCCACGACCAGCGCTAGAGGCCAAATTCCCGGCATCGAAAGGGCTATTTCGCCTTTTTATGGTCTCGATGCCAGCCGACCTTTCCATGCATGGCCTGCCGCCGCTCCTGGCCGCCACTCGTAGCCCGTGGCCCGTAGCCGCTTTTACAGCGCCCCGAAGCCGGCGCAAGCCCGTAGCTCAGTGTTCGTAATCGACGATGAGCCGGCCGTGGGAGACGACCGCCGTGCCCGAAGCAGTGATGGCCGGTCGCCGAAAGCGAAAACGAAACGCCTGGGTCGCGGAGCGCCCCTGAAAACGTTCGGTTTTCCCCTGCGTACTCGACAGCGCCACGCAAAGGCTACCTTGACAGAGCCATGCCTCGAGGGGCGAATTCGGCGCGCTGACGGTGAACGACCAGTGCACCCGCGTGATCACGCCGGCATCGACGTGCGCGGGCGCGGCGACGGCAGCGCTCTCCAGCGGCCGCTCGCTGGCGGCGAGCGTCTGGCGCGGCAGCGTTGCCATCCAGCTGCCGGAAGCGGCATGCGCCGGCCCGGACGCAGTGAACGAGAGTGCAGCGAGCCAGACCCAGGCAATCAAGGCGTGCCAGCGCCTCAGAACCTGTCTACGATCTGCTGCGCGTCGGCCACACGTCGTTAAAAACACTTTCGGAATGCTCATTTACCCCCCGTAAACTCGTACGCGAGCCCGGTCCTTTCCTCAAGTGTTTTTGCCTTGGTTGGCTCTAGCTCGCGAGATCGTAAACAGGTTCTCACATTCATGCTCCCCCTCCGATCGTCGTCGTGACGCGCAGGTTGCGGTCGTCGGGGATCTCGGCCTGGGACAGCACCACCAGCGATTTGATCTGGCGCCGCAGGAAGCGCGCCAGCAACGCCCGCAGCGAGTGCTGAACCACCAGCACGGTCGGCTCGTCGCGGCTCTGTTGGCGTTCGACCGCCGCCGCCGTCTGTTGCATCAGGGTTTCCGCCAGCCCCGGTTCCAGCGCCCCGCCATTGTTGAGCGCCTGGGTCAGGACCTGCTCGAGCCGCGGTTCGAGGCCGATCACATGCATCGGCTCGCGTCCCGGGAACCATTGCTGGGTGATCGCCCGGCCCAGGGCCACGCGGACGATCGCCGTCAGTTCGTTGGCATCGCTCTGCTGCGGGGCGAATTCCGCCAGCACGTCGAGAATCGTGTGCATGTCGCGGATCGGCACGTCCTCGGCCAGCAGGTTCTGCAGAATTCGCTGTACGGTGGTCAAAGGCAGCAGCTTGGGCACCACGTCCTCGACCAGCGATTTCTGTTTCTCCGCGACCTTGTCCAGCAGTTGCTGCACCTCGGCCCGGCCCAGCATGTCGCCGGCGTGTTCATGCAACAGGTGGTTGAGATGGGTGGCGATCACGGTACTCGCATCGACCACCGTGTAGCCATAGATTTGCGCCCGCTCGCGCTGGGCGGTCTCGATCCAGTAGGCGGTCAGCCCGAACGCGGGGTCCTGGGTCGGTGTGCCGTCGATCGCGCCGGAGACCTGGCCGGGATCGATCGCCAGCCATTTGCCGGGAAACGCCTCGGCACGACCGATTTCGACGCCCTTGAGCGTGATCACGTAGGTATTGGGGCCGAGTTCCAGGTTGTCGCGGATGTGCACCACGGATGGCAGGAAGCCCACGTCCTGGGCGAATTTCTTGCGCACGCTCTTGATGCGGCCAAGCAGCTCGCCCTTCTGACGCTGATCGACCAGCGGGATGAGCCGATGACCGACCTCGAGGCCCAGCGTATCGACCAGTTGGACGTCGTCCCAACTCGCCTCCGGCGTCTCCTGAACCGCAGGCGGCGCCTTCGCCTCGACGGCCTGCGCCGCCTGCTGCTGGTCACGCCGCGACATCCACCACCCCAGGGCGCCAAGCACCACCGCGAACAGCAGGAAGACCAGGTTGGGCATCCCCGGGATCATTCCCAGCAGTGCCATGACACCAGCCGCCAGGAACATCACGCGGGCATTGTTGAACAGCTGGCTCAACAGTTGCTGGCCGACGTCCTGATCGGTATTGACGCGGGAAACCGTGACGCCGGCCGCGGTCGAGATCACCAGTGCCGGAATCTGTGCGACCAGGCCGTCGCCCACGGTCAACAGCGTATAGGTGCGTGCGGCGTCGCTGAACGGCAAGCCGTGCTGGGCAACCCCGATGATCAACCCGCCGATCAGGTTGATCACCATGATCAGTAACCCGGCCATGGCATCGCCGCGCACGAACTTGCTGGCACCATCCATCGAGCCGTAGAACTCGGATTCCTGGTTGATCTCGCTGCGACGGGCCCGTGCCTCCTCCTCGCCGATCAGGCCGGCGTTGAGATCGGCGTCGATCGCCATCTGCTTGCCGGGCATGGAGTCGAGCGTGAAGCGTGCGCCGACCTCGGCGATACGCCCCGCGCCCTTGGTGATGACCATGAAATTGATGACGACCAGGATGGCGAAGACGACCAAACCGACGGCGAAGTTGCCGCCGATCAGAAATTCCCCGAAGGCTTCGATCACCTTGCCCGCCGCGTCGCCGCCCTCGTGCCCATTCATCAGCACCACTCGGGTCGAGGCCACGTTGAGCGACAGGCGCAGCAGCGTGGAGAACAGCAGCACCGCCGGGAAAGCCGCGAAGTCGAGCGGCTTCTGGGTGAACATGCTCACCAGCAGCACCATGATCGACAGCGCGATGTTGAAGGTGAAGAACAGATCCAGCGCGAACGGCGGCAACGGCAGGATCATCATGGTCAGGATCATGATGATCAGCACCGGCCCCGCCAGCACCTTGAATTGCGAGTCGCCCGGCCAGTTACGTCGGCCGAACCACTGGGTGAGCGCGTTCATTCACTCTCCTTGGATGAATCAGTCGTGCCCTCGCCGGCATCGTCGAGCTCGGGCGGGACGGGCAGATCGCGGGGCGTCGGCGGCATTTCTCCGCCTTCGCTCTCCACCTGCTTGAGCCGGAACGCCCACGCCAGAACTTCGGCGACGGCGGTATACAGATCGGCCGGGATTTCCTGCTCCAGATCGACGTGGCGATAGAGCGCCCGGGCCAGCGGTGGCGCTTCCAGTCGTGGTATCCGGTGCTCTTCGCCCAGTTCGCGAATGCGCGCGGCGACGTGATCCGCCCCCTTGGCCACCACTTTCGGGGCCGACATCGAGTCCTGCTGGTAGCTCAGGGCAACCGCGTAGTACGTCGGGTTGGTCACGATCACGTCCGCTTCGGGTACCTTGCTCATCATGCGTCGGCGTGCCATCGCCTGCTGCTGGGAACGGATGCGCCCCTTCACGTGCGGGTCGCCCTCGGTCTCCTTGTGCTCCTGGCGAATATCCTCGCGGCTCATGCGAAGTTTCTTGTGATGACTCCAGAGCTGATACGGCACGTCGATCAGAATGACCACGATCATCGAGGTCGCGATCAGTGCACAGCCCAGTGCGGCCAGCTTCATCGCTGTCGCCAGCGCCTGCTGAATCGGCATGTCCATCAGCCCGAGCAGGGAATCACGTTGCGACCAGAGATAGATCACGCCGACGCTGCCGACCAGCAGCGACTTGGCGATCGCCTTGGTCAGCTCCGCCAGCGCCTGGGTCGAGAACATGCGTTTCAACCCCTTGAGTGGGTTGAGCTTGCCGAACTGCGGTTTCAACGACTTCGCCGAGATAAGCCAACCGCCCAGCAGCGTCGGCCCGAGTATCGCGGCAACGGAGAAGAGCAGAAACAGCGGGAGCAGCGCGACCAGCGTACGCTGGCCGAGCGACCAGATATGGCTGAGCATGCGCGCACTGTCGAACACCAGGCCGCGATCGAACAGAAAGGCCTGCTCCATGACCAGACCCAACTCGTCATAGAGGTTATTGCCCATGACCCAAAGGCCGAAGACACCACTGATCAGCAGCAGGAACGTCGCCAGTTCGCGCGAGCGCGCGACCTGCCCCTCCTCGCGCGCCTTTTCGATACGCCTCGGAGTCGCCGGTTCGGTCTTTTCCTGATCACTGTCGTTCTGTTCGGCCAAGCGCGCACTCCGCCACGGTCGGGGACATCATCGTGTGGACGACATTTTGCGCGGGAGGAGGATCGGTCAAACGCGGAAATAGCAGGCACTTAGTCCTGCTATTTCCGGAGGTGGCTACGGTATTGCCCGAAAACCGGATCGCCGGGCACCGACAGAGCGATACCGGGGTTCAGAAGCCGAGGCTGTCGAGCAGATCATCGACCTGATCCTGATTGCTCACCACATCGGCCGCGTTGGGATTGACCTGCGGGCCGTTGAGCAGCGAACCGGAATTGGGGCCGGAAGGCTCGCGACGTTCGACCCCATCCGGCGCATTGTCGATCAGCACCTGCAATAGCTGCTGCTCGATCTCGCGGATCACGTCCATCATCTTCTTGATGACTTGGCCCGTCAGATCCTGAAAGTCCTGCGCCATCATGATTTCGAGCAACTGCGCATTGGTCGCGCCGGTCTGCTGCGGCACCGTCTGCAGAAAGGACCGGGTATCCGTGACCAGCGCCTTGGCATCGTCGAGCTCCTGGGGCGCGGCGAACCACTCTCCCCAGCGCTTGTCCAGCGCCTTGGCATCGCTCTCCAGCGCATTCTGAATCGGCTGGGCCTGATCGATCGCGTTGAGCGCACGCTCGGCGGCCTGCTCGGTCATCGAAGCCACGTAGCTGAGACGGTCGCGGGCATCGGGAATCGCCTGAGCCGCCTTTTCCACTTCCTTATCGAGCCCAAGCTCCCGCATGTTCTCGCGTAGCATGCGGGTAAGATGGCCAATGCGGCGAATGAGATCGTCGGGAGCCACGTTGTCCGCCATACCGGCTTGAGGGTTGGCACCGCTCATGATCTACCCTCCGAAGGCTTTATTTGCCCAGTTTTTCGAAAATTTTGTTGAGTTTTTCTTCGAGGGTGGCGGCCGTGAACGGTTTGACGACGTACCCGTTGGCGCCAGCCTGCGCCGCCGCGATGATGTTTTCCTTCTTCGCCTCGGCGGTCACCATCAGCACCGGCAATGAAGACAGCGCGGGGTCCTGGCGGATCTCCTTGAGCATCTCCAGGCCGTCGAGATTGGGCATGTTCCAGTCCGAGACCACGAATTCGAAGCCACCGCCACGCAGTTTGGTCAGCGCTTCCTGACCATCTTCGGCCTCCTCGACGTTCTCGAACCCCAGTTCCTTGAGCAGGCTGCGCACGATCCGACGCATGGTCGGAAAATCGTCCACTACCAGAATGCTCATGTTCTTGTCTGACATCGTCAATCCTCGTCGATTCAATATCCGGGGGGGGGCGATGCCGAGGTTATCGGCAGCCCACCCGCAAGCTTTATACCCGCTGCGCGCGTCCCACGGCGTGCATCTGCAGCATCAGGTGCTGGGCGATATCCTGAAGCGCCACCACCTCGACAGCGCCGCCCAGGGCGATGGCTTCCTTGGGCATGCCGAACACCACGCAGCTGTCCTCGTTCTGGGCCACCGTATGCGAGCCGGCCTGACGCATCTTCAACAGCCCCGCCGCGCCATCCTTGCCCATCCCGGTGAGAATCACGCCTAGCGCGTTGCGCCCGGCGCAACTGGCGGCGGAGTCGAACAGCACGTCGACCGACGGCCGGTGGCGATTCACCGGCGGTCCATCGTCGAGCGCGATGACGTAGTTGGCACCGGATCGGGTCAGACGCATGTGCCAGTCTCCCGGCGCGATGTAGACGTGCCCCGGCAGCACCCGCTCGCCGGCCTCGGCTTCCTTGACGGTCACCCGGCAGAGCTTGTTGAGGCGTTCGGCGAAGGAGCGCGTGAAACCGCCCGGCATATGCTGGGTAATCAATACCGCCGGGCTGTTGGCGGGCAGTGGCTCGATCACCTGGCGTATGGCTTCGGTGCCGCCGGTCGAGGCACCGATGATGATCAGCTTTTCGCTCGACAATATCGGCGCCTTGAGTGCCTCGCGGGGCGCTGCCGGCTCCGCCATACGCCCCTGACGATGAGGCCGGGCCTGGGCCGCGGCACGGATCTTGTCGGCGATCGTGTCGGCGTACTCGAACATGCCCTCGCGGATGCCCACCTCGGGTTTGGCGACGAAATCCACCGCTCCCAGTTCGAGCGCCCGCAACGTGATCTCGGACCCGCGCCGGGTCAGCGACGAGACCATCAATACCGGCATTGGCCGCAGTCGCATCAGGCGCTCGAGAAAATCGAGGCCATCCATCCGCGGCATTTCGACGTCCAACGTGAGCACGTCGGGATTGTGGCGCTTGATCAGGTCTCGCGCCACCAGGGGGTCCGGTGCCGTGGCGACCACGGTCATGTCCGGTTGCGCGTCGATGATCTTGGTCATCAGGTCGCGAATGAGTGCCGAGTCATCGACACAGAGCACCTTGATCTTGGGTTTCATCATCTATCCTTCAGCGCGAGTGGCCCGGCATCGCACGAGACGATGATGACGCCAATGCGTAGACGGTCTGCCCCCGCAAGCGGAAGGTCTGGTTCAGGAACGAGAAATTCTCAGAGTGTCCCGCGAACAGCAATCCGTCCGGTTTCAGCTGGGAAGCAAAGCGGCGCAGAATTTCGGTCTGCGTTTCTTTGTCGAAATAGATCATGACGTTGCGGCAAAAGATAATGTCGAAGGGGCCATTGAGAGCCCAACTTCTGCTCACCAGGTTGAGCGGGCGGAAGTCGATCATCGCCGCGATTTCCGGGCGTATCCGCGCAAAGCCGGAGCGCGCGCCACTGCCGCGCAGGAAGAAGCGGCGGCGGCGTTCCTCGCTCAGCTTGGCGACACTATCCATCGTATAAATACCCTGGCGCGCCTTGGCCAACGCCTCGGTGTCGATGTCGGTGGCGACGATCCGCACCTGCGAAGCCGCGGCGCCCAACGTCTCGTGCACGGTCATGGCCAGGGAGTAGGGCTCCTCGCCGGTGGATGCTCCGGCACACCAGATCCTGATCCCCGGACCGCGCTGGCGGATCTCCTCGGCCAGCACTGGAAAGTGATGCGCCTCACGGAAGAACGCGGTCAGGTTGGTCGTCAATGCATTGGTGAACGCCTCCCACTCCTGCGAATCGGGCGTGGCGTCCAGATGCGCCAGGTAGTCGCTGAACCGGTTCATGCCAAGCAATCTCAAACGCTTGGCCAGCCGGCTGTAGACCATTTCACGCTTGTTGTCGGCCATCACGATGCCCGCGCGCCGGTAGATCAACTCACGCACGCGTTCGAAATCGCGTGGCGTGAAGTCGAGGTCTCGAGCGAAACGCGCGGCGTTATCGTGCGGCTCCCCAGAGTCTGCGAACATGACACCCTCGGGTTTCAAAACGCTTCCCACTCCTCGTTATCGTCCGTCACCGGCTGGCGCGCGCCGTTCGCCGACAGCAGCGGCTTGGGTGCGGGTGGCCTACGGTTTTCCTGGCTTATGGATGGTGTCTCGACAGCCACGACACGCTCTTCGCCGCTACCAGCCAACCGAAAGACGGCAATCGAGCTAGCCAGCTGTTCCACGCTGGCGCGCAGTTCTGCGGCGGAGGAAGCCGTCGCCTGCACGCGTTCGGCGTTCTGCTGGGTCACTTCGTCCATCTGGGCAACGGCCTGGCTGATCTGCTCGATACCGCTGGTCTGCTCCTCGGAAGCGGCGGAGATCTCGCTGATGATGTCGTTGACGCGCGTCACGGCGTTGACGACTTCTTCGATCGAGCCTTCCGCCTGGCGCACCAGATCGGCGCCGTGCCCGACTTCCTGGGTCGAGCTGTCGATCAGATCGCGGATCTCCTTCGCTGCCTGGGCGCTGCGGCTGGCCAGGTTGCGCACCTCGCCGGCCACCACGGCAAAACCGCGCCCCTGTTCCCCGGCTCGTGCCGCCTCGACGGAGGCATTCAGCGCCAGAATATTGGTCTGGAAGGCGATGGAATCGATCACACCGACGATATCGGCGACCTTGCGTGAGCTGTCGGTGATTCGACCCATGGTATCGACGACCTGGCCCATGATGGTGCCACTGCGTCTGACGGTATCGGTGGCGCCGTCCGCCAACTGACTGGCCTGGCGCGCATTGTCGGCATTCTGCTTCACCGTGGCGGTCATCTGCTCCATGCTGGTGGCGGTCTCGGCCAGCGATGCCGCCTGCTGCTCTGTACGTGATGACAAATCCTCGTTACCGCTGGCGATATCGTGAGTGGCCGGTTTGACCACAGCCACGTTGGCGTTGACATCACCAACGATGGTGCCAAGGCTCTGACGCATGCGGTTGAGGGCGCCGATCAGGCGTCCTACTTCATCGTTACGCCGCTGAGTCAGCTGGGCGCCCAGGTTTCCAGCGGCGATCTGCAAGGCGAAGTCGAGCGCTTCGCGAACCGGCTTCAGCGTCGAACGAATCGTGGTCAGGCCGAGCAACAGCAGCAGGATCGCGCCGACGGCCAGCAATCCGATCAGTACCATCATCGTGGTCCGCTGTGCGGCGTAGGCATTCTCCGCCATGACGGCACCGCTTTGACGTTTTTCCTCGACCAGCGCGTTGAGATCGGCGCTGACCTTGTCGCTGTCGGCCTGCAGAACATCGTTATAGGCAACGTAGGACTGGTAGAAATCCCCGCCATTGAGCGCATCCATCACCGCCTTGAGGCCTTCCTCACGATAACGCTCCAGATCGGCGGCGAAGGCTTCGGCAGCCAGCGTCTGGTTGACCGCGCGGTCCTGGTAGTAGCTGTCCCAGGTGGATTGGAGATTGGCCAGCAGCGCCTCGACCTGGTCATTGACCGGGGCAAGATCGGTCGCCATCGGGTTGCTCACCGGCTTGTCGACCAGCCCGCGCCCCTTCGACATTAGTTGGTCGATCTTCTGCAGGCGGGCCAGGTCTTCCATGCCATTCGTGGTCAGTTGTTCCAGACGATCGCCGTCGGCTTGCAACGCGAACAGCGAAACGCCGCCACTGACACCCAACACCAGCAGCGCCAGCACCATCATCGAGATCAGGCGGCCTTTCAGCGAGCGCAGGCTCAGGCGCCTGGCGCCGGCGACGATGCCACGAGGCTTCAGCTGGCCGTGATCCAGTCTCACGCCGCGCTTGCGTCCGGCAAGCAGGCGTGGATAGTAGGTTTCGGCAAGCTTGCGCTCCTGCGCGGACGGCTTGACCCGCACGGAGGTGAAACCGGCAACCTCGCCGTTCTCGAGGATTGGCGTCACGGTGGACTGCACCCAGTAGTAACGCCCGTCCTTGCGGCGATTCTTGATCGTACCCGACCAGTTCTTGCCCTTCTGCAGCGTCTGCCAAAGATCGGCGAAGGCCGCCGGCGGCATGTCGGGATGGCGCACGATGTTATGAGGCGCCCCGATCAGCTCTTCCTGGGTAAAGCCACTGACTCTGACGAAGGCCGGGTTGGCATAGGTGATATTGCCTTTGAGATCGGTTCGCGAGATGAGGTAGTCCTCATCCGTCAGCGCGAACTCCTGGTCGATTACCGGCTGATTGTTGCGCATCGCTGCTCCCCTGTTGTTATGCATTTCCGCGGCTGGTCGTGGCCGTTGTCCGGCCCTTCGGTATGACTAGCTATCGGCCGACTCGCCACAGACTTGAGCACGCCATTGGCAGGATTCACGCCGTCGCGCCGTCGAGCTGCGCGTCGGCCTGGGAGGAGAGCTGCCAATGGCCGAAAGGCGAGGCATCGCGGCTGTCACTCGGCGCCACCTGATAGCGCTCGAGAGCCGCTTCGAGATGCTTGGCCTGGCTCACCAACGATTGCGAGGCATTGGCGGTCTGTTGTACCAGCGCCGCGTTCTGGCTGGTGACCTGGTCGAGCTCGGTGATCGCCTGATTGACCTGCTCGATACCGCTGCGCTGTTCACGGGAGGCGTTGGCGATCTCCTCCATGAGGCCGCTGACACTCGTGACCGAAGACACGATCTCTTCCATCGCCTTGCCGACGCGACCGATCAGCGCCGCCCCGCTGTCGACCTGTTCTCCGGAGCTGCCGATCAGGGCACGAATGTCACGCGAAGCCTCGGCACTGCGGCTCGCCAGGTTGCGGACTTCCTCGGCGACCACGGCGAAGCCTCGACCGGCCGAGCCGGCGCGTGCTGCTTCCACGGAGGCGTTCAGGGCGAGAATATTGGTCTGAAAGGCGATGTTGTCGATCATGTCCACGATCTCGGCCATCTGCCGTGAGCTCTCCTGAATGCGCGCCATGGTCGACTCGACGTCGCGCATCATCTCCCCACCCTCTTGCGCCCGTTGGCGAGTCTGGGTCGCGGCCTGTGTCGCGGCTTCCGCATTGTCGGCATTGTGGCGAACGGTCTGGGTCAATTGCTCCATGCTCGAGGCCGTCTCGACGATCGCCGACGACTGCTGATCGGTCCGCACCGCCAGATCCTGGTTGCCGCTGGCGATCTGCCCCGCCCCGACGTTGACCCATTCGGCACTGGCACGGATATCGCCAAACGTCTCGGAAAGCCGCTGGCGCATGCCTTCGATGGCAAACAGAAGACTGCTGTCGTCCCCGGCCTTGAGGCTCAGCGCCCGGGTGAAATCCCCTTCGGCGATACGCTGAATGCTCTCGCGGGCGTGGCCGGGGTCGCCGCCGAGACGGCCGAGCACGTTGCGGATCACCCAGGCGACGATCAGCGACAGGGTGGCACCGATGGCAACGATCAATACCAGGTAGGTCAGTAGACGAGACAACAGCGCGGCGTCGATATCATCGACGTAGACACCCGTTGCCAGCGTCCAGTCCCATTCCGGCACATTCATCGCATAGCCGATCTTGGCGTAGAGTTTTTCCCCTTCGCCCCGACGCGAGACGTAGCGCAAGAGTCCGCCATCCGGTTGCGTGGCAAGGGCCGACATCTCCCGGTAGACGTATGTACCTTTCGGGTCCTGATAGTCGCGCATGCTATCGCCCGGTGGGCGGCGTGGGTGATACACGATCGCCTGGTTGGAATCGAAGGCGAACAGATAGCCATCGCTACCGAAGCTCAAATGGGAGAGGTCGTGCAATGCCCGCTGCTTGGCTTCCGCCTCGGTCAACTCGCCACTCTGCGCCCGCTCGACGTAGGACTCGACCAGCTGGTGGGCGCTGCCGATGAAGTACTCGAGGCTCTGAATGCGCTGGTCGAACATCGAAGTACGCATCGAATAGAGCGACCAGCCGGCAACCAGTACCAGCCCCACCCACATCAGCACCAAGATCGTCCATAGCTTGCGTCGCATCGTCCATTCACGAAAATTCATTGTCTGCCCACCAGTGTTGTGCCATCGATTACTACGCTTCTCGAATCCAGGCTTGGCTGGAAGTCGAAGCGCTAACGCCATTCGTTACGTGATGCTCGGTTTATCGGCAAAGAAAGCGTTATCTGAAGCCCTCTCGCATAAGCGCGGTAAAACGTCTAACTCCACGGCGCACCACAAAAAAACCGCAGCCGGGGCTGCGGTTCTCTCTGCCCTTCCTACACGCGTCAGGCATGTTCCGCGGTGTGTTCGATCAGCTGCATTTCGTTGTGCGTGAGCAGCTTTTCGATGTCGACCAGCACCAGCATGCGATCATCCAGGCTGCCGATACCGTTGAGGTAGTCCGAAGACAGCGTGACGCCGAATTCCGGGGCCGGCTTGATCTGATCCGGCGTCAGGCTCATGACGTCGGAGACGCCGTCGACCACGATGCCGACGATACGTTCGGCCACGTTGACCACGATGACCACGGTCTGACCGCCGTATTCGACCTTGGCGAGATTGAACTTGAGCCGCAGATCGATGATCGGCACGATCACGCCACGCAGATTGGTTACGCCCTTGATGAAGTCGGGCACGTTGGCGATCCGGGTGACGTTTTCGTATCCCCGGATCTCCTGGACCTTGAGAATATCGACTGCGTACTCTTCCTCACCCAGGGAGAAGACCAGATACTCACTGCTTGCCGCGTCATTGACGGTAGTAGCGGCACTCGCTTGCGTTGTCATGCTGGCGATACCTCTTGTAGGTAGTTACGTTTCTCTTCGTGACGCTGCTGTGATTTGCGACGATCCAGCCGATGCAGGTCGGCGATGTCGAGAATCAGCGCCACGCTGCCGTCACCCAGGATGGTGGCGGCAGAGATTCCCGGCACCTTGCGGTAGTTGGTTTCCAGATTCTTGACCACCACCTGTTGCTGACCGATCAGGTCGTCGACCATCAGAGCGTAACGCCGGCCTTCCCCCTGCACGATGACGGCGATCGCTTCGGTGACCTCGGTCTTGGCCCCCGCCACATCCAGGGCCTGGTGCAGAGTGATGATCGGTAGATATTCGTCGCGCACCTTGAGTAGCTGGTCGTCGCCAGCCATCGAGTAGATGTCCTCGATCTGGGGCTGAAGCGACTCCAGTACCGCATTCAAAGGCAGGATGAACGTCTCCCCGCCGCAGCGAATCGACATGCCGTCGAGAATCGCCAGCGTCAGCGGCAGTACGATCCGGGTGGTCGTACCCTGCCCGGGCTGACTCAAGATTTCGACATGCCCGCCCATTTCCTGGATGTTGCGCTTGACGACATCCATGCCCACGCCGCGGCCGGAGACATCGCTCACCTGCTCGGCGGTAGAGAAGCCCGGCGCGAAGATCAATTGCCAGACATCGTCGTCGCTCATGGTGTCGGTGACGGCAAGGCCGTTGGACTTCGCCTTGGCGAGAATCTTTTCCCGGTTGAGTCCGGCACCGTCATCGATGACCTCGATGAGGATATTGCCGCCCTGATGTTGGGCCGACAGCGTCAACCGGCCGGTCGGCGACTTGCCCGCCGCCTGGCGCTTCTCGGGCGACTCCAGGCCGTGGTCGAGACTGTTGCGCACGAGGTGAGTCAACGGATCGATGATGCGCTCGATCAGGCTCTTGTCGAGCTCGGTCGACTTGCCCTCGGTGACCAGCTCGACATCCTTGCCCAGCTTGGCCGCCAGGTCGCGCACCAGCCGCGGGAAGCGGCTGAACACATAGTCCATCGGCATCATGCGGATCGACATCACCGACTCTTGCAGGTCGCGGGCGTTGCGCTGCAGCAGGTTCATTCCGTTGACCAGCGGACCGTGAGAGACGATATCCATGTCACTGGCGGTCTGCTCCAGCATCGACTGGGTGATGATCAACTCGCCTACCAGATTGATGATCTGGTCGACCTTGTCCACGGGAACGCGAATGGTACTGGACTCGGCGCCCTTCGCGGGCTTGGCGGCCGGTTTGGACTTGCCTTTTTCCCGGGTCGCAGGCTCGGCCTTCGGAGAATCGGCCTGCGACGTGCCCGGTGCCGTCCCGGTCGCCGCTGGAGGCGGAACATCGCCGGCTCCGCCACTTCCCGACGAGGCAGGCTCGGAGCTGGTCGTGGTTTCCGCTATCACGGCCGGTGCGGATATCGGCTCGATGACCAATTGCTCGGGTTCGATGATGAAGCAGAGCACGGCCTCGATATCGTCGCGGGACTCGGCACTTTCCAATTCTATGCGGTAACGTTCGTTGTCGCCGGCTTGCGCGATGACCTGGCCGAAGTGCTGAAGTTCCTCGACCAGTAAGCCACGATCCTTGTCGCCGACTCCGACGAACGTGATGGCGAGTCTCTGCGAGTTCGACTCCGCTGACGGTGCCGAATCGACGGCTTCGGGCTCGGGCTCCGGTTCGGGCGCGGCGGGGGTGGCCGCTTCCACTGCCTGGCCTTGGCCGAGTTCCTCCAACGCCATCTGCTGGAGAACACGGCAGATGCGTTCGAACGCATCGGCATCGGGTTCGTTGCCGTTGCGGTAGGCATCCAACTGGTCGTGAAGCATGTCTTTGGTTTCCAGAAACGTGTCGACGATGTCGCGCCGCAGATTGAGTTCGCCACGCCGGGTATGATCCAGCAGATTTTCGAGTAAGTGCGTCGTCTCCTGGAGTACCGTGAAACCGAAGGTACCCGCCCCACCCTTGATCGAATGAGCGGCACGGAAGATGGCGTTGAGATCTTCGATGTCGGGGTCATCGACATCCAGATCGAGCAGCAGGCGCTCCATGTCCGCCAGCAGCTCTTCGGCCTCTTCGAAGAAAGTGTCGTAAAAATCGGAAATGTCCATGACAGCACCTGCCAGTGGGAATGATCCCTAGTCAATCGGCGTGACGCGGCGCGTCAGCCGGTAATATTGCCTCGAACGCCCGCGGCATCGAAATCTTCATCGGCGGCATTGACGTTCGACGGCAGCGATATCTCACCCTGCTGCTCGATCGTGCTGGCCGCGCGGTTGTCGAGCACGACGATGCTGATCCGACGGTTGACCGCATCGCTGGGGCGCGTGTTCGGCAAGGTGACGCGCGACCCCATACCGGCGACTCGTAGCAACTTGTCCGGTGACAATCCCCCGGCAATCAGCTCGCGGCGCGAAGCGTTGGCGCGATCGGTGGAGAGCTCCCAGTTGCTGTAGCCCTTCTCGCCCCCGGCGTACGGCAAATTGTCGGTATGGCCGCTGATGCTGATCGGATTCGGCATTTCATTGAGCACGGGCGCGATCCGGTGAAGGATCGTCAGCATGTAAGGTTCCAGTCGATCGCTGCCCAGCTCGAACATCGGCCGCTTCTCGCTATCGACGATCTGCACCCGCAATCCTTCCGGGGAGAAATCCATGCGCAGCTGCGAGCGAAGCTCTCTAAGCTGCGGATCACTCTGGATCACGCTCTGGAGGCGGTCGCGCAGATAGCGAAGACTTCGCTGCTCATCGCTAGGACGGGTTTGTTCCTGCATGTTGATACGGCGCACCTCGCCATCGGTCTTGGTAGGGTTATCGCCGCCACCGGGAATGGCGCTGGTGCTCGCCGTATTCTTGTCGCCGCCCGTCAGCGCCACCGCTAACGGGGTACGGAAATATTCCGCGATGTTCTCGAGCTCGTGCTCGCTCACCGTGGAGAGAATCCAGAGCACGAGAAACAGCGCCATCAGCGCGGTCATGAAGTCGGCATAGGCGATTTTCCAGGAACCGCCATGGTGCGCGGGGCTCTGAACGCGCTTGCGTTTGACGATGATCGGTCGTCGTTCGCCACCCACACTCATGAATTATCCGTCCCGGTACTTCTCAGGGTTTGACCGCTGGCACGCACATGTTCCTCGAGTTCGCTGAACGAGGGACGCACAGCGGTAAACAGTGCCTTGCGGCCGAATTCGACTGCCAGTTGGGGGGCCAGGCCATTGAGGCTGGCCATCAGGGTCACACGAATGCACTGCAGCATCTTGGTTGCCTCACCCACCTGGAGATTGATGTGGTGAGCCACAGGCGTCACGAAACCGTATGCCAACAGAATGCCCGCAAAAGTGCCCACGAGAGCCTGGGCGATCATCTGCCCCATGATGGCCGCGCCTTGATCGGCCGAACCAAGGGCGTGAACGACGCCCATGACGGCAGCAACGATTCCGAATGCCGGTAGGCCATCGCCGACGGCGGAGAGTGAGTGCGCCGGCACTTCCGCTTCATGCTGAAAGGTCTCGATCTCGTGCTCCATCAGCGCATCGATCTCGAACGGATCCATGTTGCCGCTGACCATCAGGCGCAGGTAATCGGTGAGAAACGCCATGATCATCGGATCGGAGAGAATTTTCGGGTAGTCGGCAAAAATGGCGCTCTCCTGCGGAGCGTCGATGTCTCGCTCGATCGCCAGCATGCCGTCACGCCGGGCCTTGGTCAGCAGCCGGTACTGGAGCGCCATCAGCTCCATGTACATCATTTTGTTGTAGCGCTTGGTGCGTTTCAGCTTGGAGAAGGAGCGAAGCGTGGCCTTGATCGCCTTGCCGTTGTTGGCACAGATGAAAGCGCCGAGTGCCGCACCACCAATCATCATGAACTCGGCAGGCTGAAGTAGCGCCCCCAAGTGCCCGCCGATCGCGGCGTAGCCTCCGAACACGCTACCGAGGACGACGATGTAACCAATGAAAATCAACACGAAGCATGCTCCTGCGGACAATGCATGGCGAACCTGCTATCTCTATCGGCAGTACGGCTTCGAGTCTTGAGGTCTGACGTATCAGAAAAAACAATAGGCACCAAAACTGACGATAAATCAGACATTTCCGGAAGAGATTCGAGGGACTGTTGCCGTTTTGGCGCAGCCGGGCACGAAACGGCAACAGCCCCTAACGCAAAGCGGGCCGCTCGGGCCCGCTGATCGATGCATTGAAATGCTTAATTGGCCATACGTCGAAGCGGCCCCTGCTCGACGTGCTCGACCTGTGCCTCGCGTATTGCGGCCTTGGCCTTGCGCGTCTTGCCTGCCCGCGAAGGCGGCTGACAGATGCCACAGACATAGTCATGCGCGGGGCTATGGGCGTGGGCCACGAAATCACCACCACAACTATGGCAGCGTGAAAGCTGTAGCAGGTCGCTCTCGAAGAAACGAACCAATGTCCAGGCGCGCGTGAGCCCCAAGGTCGGCTCCGCATCGTCGAGACCGACCTGCTCGAGATAAAGGCGATAAGCCTTGACGAAAGCCGTCATCCGCTCGCATCCCAACTCTCCGCTGAAACGGCGATAGATATTGTAGAAAAGCGAAGAATGGATGTTGGGAAGCCAGGTCACGAACCAGTCGGCCGAAAACGGCAACATGCCCTTGGGCGGGGACATGCCTTTGACTTCTTTATAGAGCTTGATCAACCTCCCCCGGCTCAGTGCGGTTTCGGTTTCGAGCACCTGCAGGCGCGCGCCCAGCTCGATCAGCTCGATGGCGAGCTGTACCTGCAACATCTCCCCAACCAGACTCTTGTCAGCCATGACTCATTCTCCCTGCGCCGAATTCGCGGAAACCCGGTTGGCGCCGGCCATCAGTAGCGCTGCATGGGTTTGGCTGAGGCTTTGGGCGCGCGGGTTATGGATCAACAGCTTCAGCTGATTGGCATCGCTGAAACGCAAGTGGCAGAGCAACTGGTTGGTACGTGACAGCTGTGTCAGCTGCTTGATCGACAGCTCGGCAATGGTGTCTGCCATCTCCGCGTCCAGATTGAGCCGAAACATTGCCGACTCGCGATCGTTGTTCAACAGACGCTGGACCAGCAACAGATAAGAGAGATTCAAATCCTGGATGTCGTCGAGAAGACTGCTCGGTTGCATGTTGGGTTCCCTGCGTATGGATTTTTATTGGCATCTGTGAGCCAGATGCTCCGTCCGTTTGTAAGCGCCAGCACTTACATCAGATCTTTATGATGGACCTAGTTTGCGTCTTTTTGATGAAAAAAAGCAAGCTTTGTTACTAATTTTATCTAATGGTAATCCATGCGCCGTCGCCGCCCTTCCGTCAGGAAACAGCAAGTCTTTGAAAACAAAAATACAAGGCGGGAAGTTACTGCGACGGACTGACAAAGGGAACGAGCCCTGTCGACTGGCTATTTGTGTCGAAAGGTGTACCGAGGGCGCATGATCGTTGAAAACACCCTTTACATTTAAACGCTATTTCGTATCTGCATTGTTATCGATCTGCCCAATCCAGACCAGCAACTCGGCGATGACCTGATAGAGCGACTCGGGAATGCGCTGGTCCAGATCGACCTGCATCAGCAGGGCTACCAGCTCGGGGGCGTCATGGACGAAGATCCCGGCCTCATTGGCCGCCTCTATGATCCGCTCGGCAATATCTCCGTATCCTTTCGCCACGACGTGGGGCGCGCCGGATTGCTCGCCGTTGTAAGCCAGGGCCACGGCACGGCGCCGAGCGTCCTTCGGCTCATCCATGGCTGCCGCCCCTCTCGCCCAAACTGACGTCGACAGCGACCCCGCCTTGCTTGAAACGCTCTTGCAGACTTGCCAGGCCCGCAGCGACTGGATCCCGGGAGGCCTCCTGATGGGGCTCGATAGCGATTCGCCACGCCTCGCCTCCGGCAGTCTCCAGCGTCATCGTGATTTCACCCAACCTGGGCAGTGTCATATGAAGTTCGGCACGCCAGCGCCCGTGAGGGATTGGTTCGCCCCCTTCCCTGCGAGCGCTTTCCTCGTCGACGCGCTCGTCAGTTGACTCGGTGAGCACGAGCGTCAACGTCACGCCCGGCCATAGCTGCCCTTCCCATCGCACGCTGGGCGACACGATAAGTTCCAACTGCTGACGAACCAGCGCCTGCAATGATTCAGGTGCGTGTTGCGACAACTGGTGTGTCCGCGTTCCGGCAGGAGCTGCCTCTCCCCCGTCATTCATTGCGGATTCCGACGACAGCAACGAGTCGATACGCTCAGTCAGCCACGGACTCGACGGACGCAAGGTTGCCGGCGGCGCCTGTCCCTGCAACGCCGACGGCGTCAATGGCTCGACGATTCGTGGCGCAGTGCCTGGTTGCTGTCCGTCAGCATCGCCCTTGGCCACCTGATCACCCGAGCGTAAGAACGGTGACCATGCATGAAGGCTGGGAGACAACGACGAAACGGTCGGGGCCAGGGGCTGGAAGCTCAGCGCCAGCCAGGCCTGGGGCTCGCGCCAGAGAGCGGCGCGAGGATAGCTGCCCGCAACCCAGCGCATGAGATGGGATTCGTAGAAAGCACCGCTTTCGGCAATACTTCGAGATAGTGCGTTGGCCACGCTTTCAGCGCTGGCCGGAGTGGCCCGCAGCAACGGCGCGGAAGGCTTGATCGTGGATTCGGTCTGCGGCGGAAACTTCGATAGGACCTCGGCGATTTCCGTGGCCGCACGACTCAAATGCGTCTGGGTCGAGGGCTGCCCTACCTGGACCGAGGCTGTCGTTACGACAGCCCTGGCATTGGCACGAAGCGGCTCGGATGAGGCTTCGCCCAGGCGGCCCTGGCTTTGCTGGTGCAGTCGCGAGTCACTGCGTGCCGGCTGTATGGCATCCGAAGATGCGCTCGGAGCGACAGGGGCCGGCTGATCCTTGGTGACGGGTGTATCGACCCGCCTGCCCAGTACCTGGTGCAGCAGGGTATCGAGAATCGGCGTAATGCCACTCACGATCGTCCATCTGTCGGAACAGAACGAAGCCTGGACGCAATGCTTCCGTGACCCCCTTGATAGGCTTGCCCCAAGGCGTGCTGACGGCGTGACGAGCCAATCAGAAGACTCAGCTCATCTCGTCGCGCGTCGAGAAGCCGGCGTGTTTCGGCGTCCTGTTCGAGGATCTGCTCGAGCAGAGCCAGTTTGTCATGACGCTCCGCCTCGCTGGGATCGAGCCGACCGTCGAGCAAGCGCGCCTGATCGAGCTCGACCACGTAACGGGCCTCGCATTGGATGAGAGCCTCCCACTCCTGCCGACGGGCATGCGACAGCATCAGACTCGATACGTCCAGCAATTGGCGGTAATGCTCGGTGATCGACAAGGCTTGTGCCATGGTACTCAGACTCCCTCGGCCAGACTGACCGGATCGCGCCGTAATTCCCGCCAGCCCGAACCGATGGTCTCCAATATCGAGGCGGCCTCATCGAGCTGGGTAACATCATCGCGCAGGTTGGCCTGCAGCAGCAGACGGCCGACGTAGTCGTACAAACGACCGAGGTTGTCGGCGACCTCTCCGCCACGCTCGTGATCGAGCGCCGCCGCCAAACCATTGTTGACGATGTCGATCGCCTTGGAAATGGCGATACCCTTGGCGGCACGGTTACCATCCTGCATATGCAGTCGTGCGCTGTTGATGGCAGCCTGGGCGCCATCAAAGAGCATGACGATCAACTGATGCGGGTCGGCCGACATGACCGCGGACTCAACACCGACTCTTGCATACGCGCCGGCACCGCGCCTGGTATTCATCATTTTCTCATCGCTCTATCACTGATTGAGTTGCGCGTTCAGGCTCTCGAACTGCTGGGTCAGATAATCGCTGGTGGAGTTCATCTGCGAAACCAGCTGATCGAGTTGCGAAAACTGGGTACGGTAACGCTCGATCGTGGCCGTGATCGACTCCTGCGTGCGGGTGTAGCGCTCGTCGAGACGCTCGAGGGTGGCATCGATGCCGTCGGTCGCGATCTCCAGCAAGCCGCCGTCATCGAGGATCGTCCCCATGGTGTCGTCGACACTGGCGGCAAAACCACCTTCACCGTCGACACCGGCGAAGAACTGGCTCACGGCGTCGCTGTTGGACGCGATCGCTTCGTTGAGCTTGTCGTCATCGGCCTCGAGAGTGCCGTCCAGTTGTCGCTCGATGCCGAGGTCAGACAGCATATTGTAGGTGCCGTCACTCGTGCCGAAGCTTAGTGCACTTCTGAGACGCGACTCGATGCTACGCATGGTGGAATTGCCCAGCAGCGTACCTGCGGTATCCGACTCGGCATCGTAGGAGGTCAGGTTGTCGGCGGTACTCTGGAAGCTGTTATAGGCATCGACGAAAGCCTTGACCGCCTCGGTCATGGATTCCGTATCCTGCGACACGGTGAGCGTTTCCGCGCCGCTGGTCGTCGAGGTCAGGTTCAGCGTGACGCCCTGAAGCGCCTCTTCGACGGTATTCGACTGGCTGGTGATCGAGATACCATTGACCGTGAGCTGGGCGTCCTGGGCCTCGACGGTAGTCGAGAATCCAAAGGCATCCGTATCGCCAGACAGGGAAATTTCGGAATCGGTGCCGGTTTTTTCCGAGGTCAGTACCAAGCGATAGCTGTTGCCATCGTTGACGATCGAAGCGCTCGCCCCGGCATCCGCCCCATTGATGGCGTCGCGGATGTCTTCCAGCGAGTCACCTTCAGCATAATCGATGCTGACGGCATCGCCATCTCCCACGGATAAGGCCAGCGTGCCGCTGATACCCAGTTCATCGGACTTGCTGTCGAAGATCGTATTCGAGGCCTGAGACTGTGCCTGAGCCAGTTGCGTCACGTCGACCTGATACCGCCCCGCCACCGCCTCGCCGGTCGTGCTGACGGCAACGGCATCGCCAGTCATGGAACTGGTGACGGCAGTGAAAGTCTCCGGATCACTCAGCTTGCTTACGGCGTCACGCAGCGAACTCAGTGAGCTCTCCAGGGTCCCGAAGGCGGAGAGCTTGGTCTGGTAGCTTTCTTTCTGCTCTGTGATTGGCGTGAGCTTCTCGTTTTCCGCATCTTCCAACTGATCGAGCAGTCCGCTCAGATCCAGACCGGAGCCAATTCCCAAGGACGATATGGTAGCCATGTTGCCTCTCTGTTCTTGGTATCCTTTTTAACACGCCGTTCGCCGCCAAAGACGCGGAATAGGCGAACTTTCGATGATCTAATCTGGTCATCGGCCGACACCCCGGGAAACTTTAGCGTTCGCGAAATCCTATTTTCTTGGCATCGCCGACGATTGCCAATCGCAACCGCGGGTGGTCAGACAGCGACCGAATGGGCGATCATAGGCAGCCGATGAGAATGCTGACAAACTACTGCGCTCGCCCATGCGGCGTTGAAATCCGCCTCAAAATGCTCATTTACTCTCTGTAAACTGCGCTTCTTCGGCCGATTTCGCCTTGCCTGGCCATCGCTCGTGACGTTTGTCAGCATCCTCGACAATCCGTCACCCTATGGAGAAGACATGGACGCAAACTCCCTTCATGCCAACTATCGTCTGTGGCTGCGTTTTCAACGCCAGGAGCAATTGGCGCGCGAACACCAGGCAGCCCTGCGCAAGCTGGCGGAGACCGGTGCCATGGCGTCCCGTGTCACGGAAGCCTACCGCAGCATGGCGGACCGCGGCGCCAAAGAAGGCGCCAGCTATCGAACCCTGTTTCAGCGCCGGCGCGACAGCGGTGAAAACCTGGCCTGCGAAGGTTGGCTGTTCGTTCGCCGGGTACTTGCGGAAGGCGGCACGACGCGAGTTCGAGCAACGCTGTTCGAGGCCTTCACCCTCGAGGAAGGCGACATCACGCCGTCCGCCGAGAGCCCCAAAAAGATCACATTGGATATCTATGACGAATTGGTGGTCCAAAAAAGCATGACGCTCGGCTGCCGCACCGATCGCCACGACGACGAGCGCGATACGCGCTTCATCACGTTCCTGGATAGCGTTCGCGGCGACCTGCGCCAATACCTGTAATCCATGTCCGTAATCCGCGACAGAGCGCATTCACCGCTTGCGCTCCCAACCATTCGTCCCTGGAGATTGTGCGATGGCCCATACGCCTCATCCTTCCAAAGTGCATTTCACGGCCTTGCCCCTCGATAATCTGGACGGGGTCAGCGGTATCGTGCAGCCGGCGACCCAGGCGCAAACCGTTACGCTCGAAAGCTCGGCGGCACTGCTGGTGACCGACTTCAGCGTCAGCCGGCCGCACACACTACCCACCAGCAGCTCCGTTGCACAGGCGCTGGAGACGATGAAGCAGGCCGGGGTTCGCCTGTTGATGCTGATCAACCCGAACGGTGACTTCACCGGTGTCGTCAACGCCCGCGAGTTGATCGGTGGCCGGCGCATCACCCTGGCCATGCAGCAGCATCAGATCGGCCGTGACGAAGTCACGGTGGAAATGATCCAGACGCCACGCAGCGAGCTGCGCTCACTCTCCTATGCCAAGGTCTCTCATGCCAGTGTCGGTGACCTGGTCGAGACCCTCAAGTCTTCCGGCGACCAGCACGTGCTCGTTACCGAGCCGGACGGCAGCGGCGCTTCCCGTATTCGGGGCCTGATCTCGGCCTCCGATATCAGCCGCGCCCTGGGGGTCGATCTCAACCGCCCGCCGGAAGCCCGCACCTTCGCCTCGATCTGTCAGGTCATCCGTGGACATGACCTCTGAGACCACCACGAGTCGCTCCTCTCTCCCCGGTTCGATACTGATCATCTATGCCGGCGGCACGATCGGGATGCAGGAAAGCCCCCGCGGGTTGGCACCAGCCACCAGCTTCGGCCCTCGACTGGAAGCAGCGCTATCGGCGCTCCCTCCCGATCGCCTGGCACGGCTTCCCGCCTATTCGCTATGGGAGTCACCGCGACCGATCGACTCCAGTAGCGCGACGCCGGGGGATTGGTCGGCACTGGCAGGCCTGATTGCCGAGCGCTACGACGACCATGCCGGCTTCGTCGTGCTGCACGGTACCGATACCCTGGCCTGGTGTGCTTCGAGTCTCGCTTTTCAGTTGCAGGGGCTGACCAAGCCGGTCGTCGTGACCGGGGCCCAGAAGCCTCTCGGCATCATGGGCGGCGATGCGCTGGACAATCTGGAGGCAGCATTGGCATTTGCCGCCCAGCCGATGCTGCGCGAGGTTGGCCTGAGCTTCGGCGGCCGCCTGATGCGAGGTTGCCGGGCGCGGAAATGGTATACTCACGACGCAGCCGGATTCGAGAGTCCCAACTGGCCGCTACTGGGCGAAATGGTCGATCACGTTCCCGTGCTCTATTCCGCTCGGGGCTGGGTGTCTCAGGGCGCGCCGAGATTCGAACTCCTTCAGCCGCATCGACCCGCCGCGGTGCTGCGACTGGCACTCTGGCCAGGCATGCGAGCCGACCTGATCGAGCGCTGGCTCGATGACGACGACGTACGAGGGCTCGTGTTGGAGTGCTGGGGTAGCGGCAACCTGCCGGAGGATGAAGCGCTGATCGGCGTGCTGGCGGGCGCCGCGGCCGCGGGCAAGATCCTTGTCGCCGTCAGCCAATGCCCGGTCGGCGGGATCGAACCCGGCACTTATGCCAACGGCCAGGCACTCAACGAAATCGGCGTCCTGTCCGCTGACGACATGACCGTCGAAGCGGCTTGCTGCAAGCTTACACATTTGATTTCTCAAGGGTTGTCGCACGACGAGCTTAGACGTCGATTCCTGATGTCGCTGGTCGGCGAAAGAGGCGCTTTCACGCCATAGGTTGACAGCATGACTCCCACAACTGATTCCCGATCCACTCCCGCCGTGGTGATCTACTCCGGCGGCATGGATTCCTACACGGTATTGCACCGAGCCCGCCGCGAGGGCTATGCCGTTCATGCACTGTCGTTTCATTACGGCCAGCGCCATGCGCGCGAGCTCGACGTCGCTCGAGACGTCTGTCGCCAGGCGGACATTCCGCACAAGGTGGTGGACATTCGCGCCATCCATCAACTGATCGGCAATTCCGCGCTGACCGACAGCGAACGCGCCATGCCCAAGGCGGATTATGCCAAAGACAACCTGGCCGACACGGTGGTGCCCAACCGCAACATGATCCTGCTGTCGCTGGCGATCGGATACGCGGTGAACATCGCAGCCCCGGTCTGCTTCTACGGCGCCCACGGCGGCGATCATGTGCTCTATCCGGACTGCCGCCCGGCCTTCGTCGAGCGCATGAACGACGTCGCTGCCATCGCCAATTTCGAGCCGGTGAGGATCGAGGCACCCTACCTGCACAAGAGCAAGGCGGACATTCTGGTCGAAGGGCTCGAGATGGGGCTCGATTACGCCCGGACCTGGACGTGTTACCTGGGCGAGGAGCGCGCCTGTGGCGAATGCGGCAGTTGCCGCGAGCGACTCAATGCCTTCGCCGCGCTCGGGATGACCGATCCCTTGCCCTACGCCACCCCTTGATCGTTTTTCGAGGCCCGAGAACAACGCATGTATAGCGTGAAGGAAGCGTTTTATACCCTTCAGGGCGAAGGTGCCCGCACCGGTCGCGCGAGCGTGTTCTGTCGCTTCACCGGCTGCAATTTGTGGTCCGGGCGCGAACAGGACCGCGCCAGGAGCCGCTGCACGTTCTGCGATACCGATTTCATCGGTACCGATGGCCAGAACGGCGGCAAATTCACCGATGCCGAGGCACTGGCAGGCCATTTGAATTCGCTCTGGCCCGCCGATATAGCGCCGGCCCAGGGCAGCCGGCGTTATGTCGTTTTCACCGGCGGCGAACCCTTGCTGCAGCTGGACGCGCCTTTGATCGCGGCGATGCATGCGCTAGAGTTCGAAATCGCGGTCGAAACCAACGGTACATTGCCGGCGCCCGAGGGGATCGACTGGATCTGTGTCAGCCCCAAGGGCGGCAATACCCTGGCGCAGACCCATGGCGACGAGTTGAAACTGGTCTATCCGCAGGCCGATCTCGACCCCGCGAGCCTCACCGATCTCGCCTTCACCCATTTTTTCTTGCAGCCGATGGATCTCTCTCCTGGCGCCATCGCTTCCGATCGCGACCCCATGGCCGCGACCGTGGACTACTGCCTCGCGCATCCGCGTTGGCGCCTGTCGCTGCAAACCCACAAGATCGCAGGAATCGACTGATGACGCTGTTCGTGAACAACCTGACCAATATCGATGCCTCGATCTGGTCACCACGGCACGGCCTGATGGGCGCCAGCTGGCATGTCGACGTGGAACTCGACGGCGAGCTGGGAGAGGACGGCATGCTGTTCGACTTCGGCGAAGTCAAACCGTGGATCAAATCGCGCCTCGATGCCGGGCTGGACCATACGCTGCTGGTGCCGACCCAGGCTGCCGGCGTCAAGGTCGAGGAGTGCGCGGAGGGATTGCATGTCAGCGCCGAATTCCCCTATCCATTCGAGGTCCGCGCACCCCGCCAGGGCTTCACGCTACTGCCTTGGGGCGAGATCACGGCCGAACGCCTGGGCACCCAGTTGAGCCATGAACTGAGCAAGCGTCCACCCGCCCGGGTCGAGGCGATCCGGTTACGCCTGCGCGAGGAACTTCCCGACGGCGCCATCTACACCTATAGCCATGGGCTCAAGCATCACAGTGGCAACTGCCAACGTATCGCTCACGGGCATCGCTCGCATCTGCGCATCTGGCGAGCCGGTCAACGGGATACGGATCTCGAGTCGCATTGGGCGCAACAGCTGGATAACTCATACCTCGTCGACCAAGCCGATATCGTCAATGCACGTGACACGGACGAACTCATGAAGGTTCGCTATCGCGCTGCGCAAGGACAGTTTCAGCTGCGTCTACCAAGAGAGCGCTGTCATACCTTGAATTCACCGACGACCGTGGAGCATATCGCCGCCTGGCTGGCGCGGCAGATTGCCCAATCCAGCGGCGACCCCGTTCGGGTTCAGGCCTTCGAGGGCATCGATAAAGGCGCCATCGCCGAAAGCAACGGCAACACCGTTACTCTCTGAGTGAGCGTCTGCGAGACCGGCGGACAAAGGAAGAAGTCGATATGAACTGTCGCGCGGGATGCGGGGCGTGCTGCATCGCCCCTTCCATTAGCTCTCCCATCCCCGGCATGCCAGATGGCAAGCCGGCCGGGGTACGCTGCGTTCAACTGGATGACGACCACCTCTGCCGTCTTTTTGGCGACCCCCGGCGCCCCGCGGTCTGTCATCGCTTTGACTACGATGCCGACCTCTGTGGCGAGAATCGTGAACAAGCCATCGCGATCCTCAGCCATTGGGAACAAGCAACATGCTGACCCAAACGAATCGAGATAACGGTATAACCAGTCAATCGTCGAGTCGCACGAGCATCTTGCCCTGGTTTTCGCCGGTGAACAGCTTCAGGAACGCCTCCGGTGTCCGCTCCAGCCCTTCCGCCACGGTTTCCTGATAGACGATGGATTTCTGTTCGACCAGCGGCGCAACCTGGTTCAGGAATTCGAGATAGTGGTCCCAGTGTTCGTTGACGATAAACCCTTCCATCCGCGCCTTGCGGAACAGCAACTGATTGAGATTGCGCGGCCCGTCGCCGGCCTCGGTGGCGTTATAACGGTCGATCAGGCCGCAGATGGCTATCCGCGCGTGGTCACGAAGATTGGCCAGTGCCGCCTCCAGCAACGGCCCGCCGACATTTTCGTAGTAGACATCGAAGCCCTCCGGCGAGGCCTCGGCCAGTGCCTGCGAGAGTGCATCGACATCCTTGCCGCGGTAGTTCACGGCACGTACGCCCAACGACTCCAGCCATTCGCATTTGGCATCGCTGCCGGCGACCCCGACCACGTGGCAGTCGGCGGCCTTGGCGAGCTGCACCGCGAGCGAGCCGACGGCACCGGAAGCGGCACTCACCAGAACCCGGTCCCCGCGCTGCATGGCCGCGATGCGGTTCAGTCCGGTCCAGGCCGTCATCCCTGGCATGCCCAACACGCCCAGGTAGGCCTGCTCGGGCACGTCGTAGACCGGTAACGGCTCTACCTCGTTGCCGGACAATTGCGCGACGTCCCGCCAACCGGCCATGTGCCTGACACGATCGCCTTGCTGGAAATGCGGGTGGCGCGAGGCGATGATCTCGCCGACCGCACCGCCGGCCATCGGCTGGTTCAAGGCATACGGTTCGACATAAGTCGTCACGCCACTCATCCGCCCGCGCATATAGGGATCGACGGACAGCCAGCGATTGCGGACCCGCACTTCGTTGGGCTGGAGGTCGGGAAGTTCGGCCTGTTCGAGCGAGAAATGTTCGGCACGCGGTACCCCGTGCGGGATCTCGGTCAAGACGAAATAACGGGTGGCATGCATGACAAAACCCTCCTGGCTTTACGTTCAATCTGACGTTCAGCCTAGGAGGGTTTGAGAGGTTGGAGCAAGGCGAGTGGCGAAACCGCTCGCCGGTGGCCTCAATGGCGCTCGATATCGGCCTCGTCCTGCAACGTGTTGACGAGCCCTTGAATGGCGTTTTGCGCCCTTAGCCGCTGCGCCAGGCGGGTCACGAAGTCGGCGTTCTCTTCATCGGCGCTACCGGCCTCGACGGATTCCAGCCCGATGAGGGCAATGCCATTCGTCAGCTCGGCCCGCCCCCAGGAGACCTCACCGTCGTCCGGGTGCGGTAGCCGAAAGGCCTCCTGAACGATGGGTTGCGGCAGGTCATCGCCGCCATCGCGGGATACGGCGTTCGCCTGTTGCCAGTCAAGCCCATCGACGGTTTCCCCTTGACGCAATTGGTCCAACAGCTGATCCGCGCGCTCCGCGAGCCGCTGCTGAGTCATCTGCGCCTTGACTGCCGTGATGACGCGGTCGCGCACTTCCTCTAGCGGCAGCGTGCTGGCATCTCGATGATCGACCACACGGAGAACGACGCGTTGCTGGTCGTCGGTTTCGATCACGTCGCTGTTGTAGCCATCCTCGAGCACCTCGGGAGAGAACGCGGCGGCGACCACGTCCGGGCTGGACAGCACGCCTTCGCCACCGGCTTCCTGCGCGAACCAGTCGCTGCTCTGCAGCGTGAGCCCCATATCCTTGGCGACACTCGCCAAGTCATCGGCTTCATAGGCGTCGTTGGTGAGCTGCTGAACTTTGTCGTCGAATGCCGACTGGGACCGCGCCAGCTTGACCTGCTGCGTGAGCGCGTCACGATCATCCTCGAACGAGGGAATATCGATGTGGGTCACTTTGATCAAGTGCAGACCGTATTCGGTCTGAACGATCTGCGAGACCTGTCCTGGATCGAGCGAGAAAGCCGCGTTGTCGAAGGCATCGCCAAAGAAGCCTTTCTGGATCACACCCAGATCGCCCCCCTTGTCGGCCGACGAATCGTCATCGGAGTACTCGCTGGCCAGCTTGGCAAAATCTTCGCCCTGTTGCAGCTTGGCCTGGACTTCGGCAAGCCGGTCACGCGCCTGCTGCTCGGTACGCTCGTCACCGAAGGTCACCAGGATATGCGATACCTGGCGTGGCGCCTCCTGACGAGCCTGCGCGTAGGCTTGGCGCAGTTCGTCCTCGGTAACCTCCACATCCTTGGCAACGTCTTCCTGATTGAGCACCAGGTAGTTCACCTTGACCTGCTCGGGGCGACGAAAATCGTCCTGGTGGGCCTCATAGTATTGCTGGAGATCCGCCTGATCCGGCTCCACCGGCTGCGACAGATCCGCCGGCGTCAACTGCGCATAGCGAAATGAGCGTTGCTGTTGCTGCAAGGCGGCCAGGCGCTGCTTTTCGGACGGCAGCACGAACGCAGAAACTGCCAGACCTTGCTGAACCTGGCGCCGCAGCGTATCGGCCCGGAGCTCGCGACGAAAAGACGCTGGCGTATACCCCGCCTGAGCCAGGCGATTGGTAAAGAGTTCGTTGGAAAAGCGTCCGTCCTGATCCTGGAATTCCGGCAACGAGACGATCAGTTGATCAAGCTGGCTATCGGAAAGATAGAGACCGCCATCGTTGGCGTATTGATCGAGCGTACGTTGGCGAATCAATTGGTCGAGCACCTGACCACGGAACTGGCGCTCCTGTTCCGGCGGCACCTGGCCGGAGCGAATGCCTCGCTGGACCTGCGTCTCGACGGCCTGCCGGCTGATCGGCTCGCCATTGACGGTCGCCGCATCGTTACTTCCGGAGTTGAAATAACTCACCAGAGACTCCGCGCCGAAAAGTGCGAAAGTCACGATGATAGCCCCCACGATGACTTTCGCCACCCACCCCTGGGAGCCTTCACGAATTCTCTGCAGCATGCTGTCCTCGCATGTCGGTTACCCATTGTTGCGTGCGCATGGTACACCGTCCGGGCCTGACGGCGCATTCGTTCACGGGGAATCGGCCTGGAGCCCTGTTTTCGGCACGACAATTGGCACGACAATAAAAAAGCGCATCGCTCTGGCGATGCGCTTACGTTTTACGGACTTCCTGACGATGCCAACCATTGTCTTTCACATCGCCGGGGTGTCGGCCCGCACGACGCGTGAAACTTAATTCACGGCGTCTTTGAGCGCCTTACCCGCTTTGAAGCTCGGCACCTTGGCAGCGCTGATGTTGATCGGCTTGCCAGTCTGCGGGTTGCGGCCAGTGCGCGCCGCGCGCTCCTTGACCGAGAAAGTCCCGAACCCAACCAGTGCCACGGAATCGCCCTTTTTGAGGCTGTCTGACACGGACTCGATCATGGCGTCGAGTGCACGCGTTGCAGCTGCCTTGGGAATATCGGCAGACGTGGCAATGGCGTCGATCAGCTCGGATTTATTCACACTTCACCCCTTGACTGTGTACAAAATTGAAGGAAATCGACACGCAATCTCTAAGCGCGGTCACGATCACAACAAGTGGGCATTTTATAGCAATGCTACGATTCTGCTGTCAATCGAGAACATGAGAAAAACCGCGTCATATCGGGCTTTACGCATGAGATTAAGGCGTCGATAAGCTTAATGAGTGCTGACATTGCTTTGCGAAGATGCAACATCATCGGCGCGCTTATCGTCTCCTTCGACACGATTCGTCAACGCCATCGACAGCACGTCATCAATCCATTTCACTGGACGAATATCCAATGCATTCTTGATATTGTCGGGCACTTCTTTAAGGTCCCGACGGTTATCTTCAGGTATAAGTACGATCTTTATACCACCGCGCCGAGCAGCCAGCAATTTCTCCTTTAGGCCACCGATCGCCATGACTTCGCCACGTAGATTGACTTCACCGGTCATGGCGACGTCACAGCGTACCGGACGCCCACTATAAGCCGAGACCATGGCCGTCACCATACCGATACCGGCGCTCGGCCCATCCTTCGGCGTCGCGCCCTCCGGCACGTGGATGTGCAGATCCTCTTTCTCGAAGCGTTCGGGGTCGATACCGAACTGTGGCGCTCGGGCACGCACGACCGTATGTGCCGCTCCGATCGACTCTTTCATGACGTCACCGAGCGAGCCGGTCTTGTTGAGACGCCCCTTGCCCGGTGTCACCACGGATTCGATGTAGAGCAATTCGCCGCCGACCGAAGTCCAGGCCAATCCCGTCACGCGTCCAACCTGGTGTTCCTGATCGGCCAGACCATAGCTGTAGCGGCGCACGCCGGCATAGTCGTCGACTTGATCGGCAGCCAGCGTCTGGCCAGCCTGGGCACCCTGCCCCTTTTCCGCTTCCAGGCGCTCACGCAAAATCTTGCGGCAGACCTTGGCGATCTGACGCTCCAGCTCACGTACGCCGGCTTCCCGGGTGTAGTAACGGATCAGCTCCAGCACGGATTCGTCGCTGAAGGAGAGTTCGCCTTCCTTGAGGCCGTTGGCCTTGAGCTGCTTGGGGATCAGATAGCGCTTGGCGATCGCCAGCTTCTCGTCTTCGGTGTACCCCGGCAGACGAATGACTTCCATACGATCGAGCAGCGGGCCAGGGATGTTCATCGAGTTGGCAGTACAGATGAACATCACGTCCGACAGATCGTAATCGAGTTCGAGATAGTGATCGTTGAACTTGTCGTTCTGCTCGGGGTCTAGCACTTCCAACAATGCGGATGCCGGATCTCCACGGTGGTCCATACCGATCTTGTCGACCTCATCGAGCAGAAACAGAGGGTTGCGGACACCGGCCTTGCTCATGCGTTGAATCAGCTTACCCGGCAACGAGCCGATATAGGTGCGCCGGTGACCGCGAATCTCGGACTCGTCACGCACACCGCCCAGCGCCAGACGCACGTAACGGCGATTGGTAGCGCGAGCAATGGACTGCCCCAGGGACGTTTTGCCAACCCCCGGTGGCCCGACCAGGCACAGCACCGGCCCCTTGAGCTTTTTGACACGCTTCTGCACCGCGAGATATTCGAGGATGCGCTCCTTTACCTCTTCGAGACCGTAGTGGTCCTCGTCGAGCACCTTGGCGGCGTGGGGCAGATCATGCTTGACCCGGGTGCGCTTTTTCCACGGCACCGAAAGTACCCAATCCAGATAGGAGCGAACCACGGTCGCCTCGGCAGAGGTCGGCGACATCATCTTGAGCTTTCCGAGCTCCTGGTTGGCCTTGTCGACGGCCTCCTGGGGCATTCCGGCTTCCTTGATGCGCTGCTCGTACTTCTCGGCCTCGTTGGGCACGTTCTCGAGCTCGCCCATCTCTTTCTGGATGGCCTTCATCTGCTCATTGAGATAGTACTCGCGCTGGGACTTCTCCATCTGATCCTTGACCCGTGAGCGGATCCGCTTCTCGACCTGCAGCAGGTCGATCTCGGATTCGATCAATGCCATCAGATGCTCGATCCGGTCGCGGACGCGATCCATTTCCAGCAACTCTTGCTTGTCGTCGATCTTCAGCGACAGGTGGGCGCAGATGGTATCGACGAGACGGCTGGGGTCCTCGATCTCCTGAAGAGACGAAAGCACCTCGCTGGGCACCTTCTTGGACAACTTGACGTACTGTTCGAACTGGTTGAGCAACACGCGCACCAGCGATTCCTGCTCGCGCTCGCTCAGCGGCTCGCTGTCACGGGGCAAAGCATTGGCGGCAATAAAGCCCTCGTCATCCTGAAGCACTTCCTGGATGTCGGCCCGAAAGCTGCCTTCGATCAGCACCTTGACCGTACCGTCCGGGAGCTTGAGCAGTTGCATGATGTCGGCCACGGTGCCGACGCCGAAAAGATCTTCCACGCCCGGGTCGTCATGCGCGGCCTCGCGCTGGGCGACCAGCAGTACGCGTTTGTCATTTTCCATCGCCGTTTCGAGGGCACGAATCGACTTCTCGCGCCCGACGAAAAGCGGAATGACCATCTGCGGATAGACCACTACGTCACGTAGCGGCAGAAGCGGAAGCTTGAGTGTCTGGTCAGAGCTCTGTGCCATTACAGCATTTCCTCGGCAAACATTCGGATGGGTGAGCCACCAGAGCGGCAATTGGAAGGTACGTGGGGGCTCAACCGAAGGGATACAAGTGTGCCCGCCCGGCGCGCGGTTGCCCCATAAAACGAAAGGGGCCCTCAGGCCCCCTCGCTAGGCACGTTCGAGCGCGCTACGACGCTCATCCGTCCTTGTTGGCCACGCGGCTCTCTTCCTGCTTGGAGTAGATCAGCAGCGGTTCGCTGTCACCCGAGATCACCGAGCCGTCGATGACCACCTTGGTCACGCCATCGAGCGACGGGACGTCATACATGGTCTCGAGCAGCACCGACTCCAGAATCGAACGCAGCCCGCGCGCGCCGGTCTTGCGCTCCATCGCCTTGTGCGCCACGGCACGCAGGGCATCCTCGCGGAAGTCCAGCTCGACCCCTTCCATCTCGAACAGACGGGCGTACTGCTTGACCAGCGAGTTCTTCGGCTCCACCAGAATCTGGACCAGCGCTTCTTCGGTCAACTCAGTCAGCGTCGCGATGACCGGCAGACGACCGACGAACTCCGGGATCAGACCGAACTTGACCAGATCTTCCGGCTCGACGTTGGCCAGCATGTCACCGACACCCTTGTCGCTCTCCTTGCTCTTGACGGTGGCATTGAAACCGATGCCACCCTTCTCGGCACGATCACGAATCACCTTGTCCAGGCCGGCAAAGGCACCACCGACGATGAAGAGAATGTTGCCGGTATCGACCTGCAGGAATTCCTGTTGCGGATGCTTGCGGCCACCCTGTGGCGGCACCGATGCAGTGGTCCCTTCGATCAGCTTCAGCAGTGCCTGCTGAACGCCTTCGCCCGACACGTCACGGGTGATGGAGGGGTTGTCCGATTTGCGCGAGATCTTGTCGATCTCATCGATATAGACAATACCGCGCTGCGCCTTCTCGACATCGTAGTCGCATTTCTGCAACAGCTTCTGGATGATGTTCTCGACGTCCTCGCCGACATAGCCGGCTTCGGTCAGCGTCGTCGCATCGGCGATGGTGAACGGTACGTTGAGCAGACGCGCCAGCGTCTCCGCCAGCAGGGTCTTGCCGCTACCGGTCGGACCGATCAGCAGGATGTTGGATTTACCCAGCTCGATGTCTTCGTTCTTGCCACCGCTGCGCAGACGCTTGTAGTGGTTGTAAACCGCTACCGACAACACCATCTTGGCGCGATCCTGACCGATGACGTAGTCGTCCAGGGTATTGCGGATCTCACGGGGTACCGGAAGTCGATCTTCGTCGCTCTCGGCATCGGCTTCCAGCACCTCTTCGCGGATGATGTCGTTGCAGAGGTCGACACACTCGTCACAGATGTAGACGGACGGACCCGCAATCAGCTTGCGAACCTCATTCTGGTTCTTGCCGCAGAACGAGCAGTACAGCAGCTTGCCGTTGTCGTCTTTGCCTTTACCGTCGGCCATTCGTGTACCTCGTCAGAACGACGGCGCAAGGCGCCGCCGTGTGAAACCTTGCCTCAAACGCTATCAGGATACCGGGCGCTTATCCAGCGTGGCATCGATCAGCCCGTACTCCACGGCCTGTTCGCCATCCATGAAGTTATCGCGGTCGGTATCCTGGGCGATCTTGTCGATATCCTGCCCGGTGTGATGCGCCAGGATGCGATTCAGCTTATGCCGGATCGTCAGGATCTCCCGGGTGTGGATCTCGATATCCGCCGCCTGGCCCTGATAGCCCCCGAGCGGCTGGTGGATCATCATCCGCGAATGCGGCAGACAGAAGCGCTTGCCCGCGGCGCCACCGGCCAACAGCAGCGCGCCCATGCTGGCGGCCTGACCGATGCATACCGTCGAAACATCCGGCTTGATGAACTGCATCGTATCGTAGATGGACATACCGGCGGTGACCGACCCACCCGGAGAATTGATATAAAGGTGGATGTCCTTGTCCGGGTTCTCCGATTCAAGGAACAGAAGCTGTGCCACGACCAGGTTGGCCATGTAGTCTTCGACCGGGCCGACCAGGAAGATGACACGCTCTTTGAGCAGACGGGAATAGATATCGTAAGCCCGCTCGCCCCGGGAGCTCTGTTCCACCACCATCGGGACCAGGCCGCCGGCATTGCTGATGTCAAACTCGTTACGCATCGCGATTTCCTTACATCGGGTGATTGTCGGGCCCATCGACCAGCAACCCGGCCTTGGCCGGGTCGCTTCGCTTACCAAGCACCTATCATGCTCTGGAATCGCTCTCATCACTCTCTTCTTCGGCTTCTTCGCCCGCTTCTTGAGACTGCTGAGCGGCCTGCAGCACTTGCTCGTAGCTCATGCTGACGTCCTTAACCTGAGCCTGCTCAAGCAGCTTGTCAACGGCCTTGTCTTCGAGCACCGCAGACTTGATCTGATTCTTGAGCTCATCGTTCTTCAGGTACTGCTCGACGACCTGCTCCGGCTGTTGATACTGGCTTGCCAATTCCTCGGCGCGGGCCCTGATCTCGTCGTCGCTCGCTTCGAGCTCGTTGTGCTTGATCACCTCGGCCAGCAGCAATCCGACCTTGACCCGTGTACGCGCCTGCTCGGCGAACAGCTCGTTGGGCAGCTGGCTGACGTCGAAGTCTTCACCGAGGCCGAACTGCTGGGCGGCCTGGCGCTTGAGACCTTCGGTCTCCTGATCGATCAGCGCCTGGGGCACGGTGATATCGTTGGCCTTCTGCAATGCGTCCAGCGCCTGCTGCTTCACACGGTTCTGGGCGGCCTGCTTGACCTCGCGCTCCATGTTGCTCTTCACTTCGGCGCGGAACTTGTCGGCATCGCCATCCTCGACGCCGAACTCCTTGATGAATTCCGCATCGAGTTCCGGCAGCGTTTTGGCAGAGACGGCATGCACCTTGACCTTGAAAGTCGCCTCCTGGCCAGCGAGATGCTCGGCCTGGTAGTCTTCCGGGAAGGTCACGCTGATGGTCTTCTCGTCACCCGCCTTGGCACCGACCAGTTGCTCTTCGAAGCCCGGGATGAAACGGTTGGAGCCCAGTTCCAGCTCGTGCCCTTCGGCGGCACCGCCTTCGAACGGCTCGTCGCCAAGGAAGCCCTGGAAATCGATCTTGACCTGATCGCCAGTCTCCGCCGCCCGCTCGACGGGCTGAAACTCGGCGCGCTGCGTGCGTAGCGTCTCGATCATGGAATCGATATCGGCTTCGGAAATTTCCGTCTGCGGGCGCTCGATCTCGGCACCGTCGATGCTCTTGAGCTCGATCTCCGGATAGACCTCGAGCGTGGCGACGAATTCCAGATCCTGGCCGTCCTTGTTGACCGTCGGCTCGATGGAGGGGTAGCCGGCCGGATTCAGGCTCTGCTCGGTGATCGCGCGCACGTAGTGCTGACGCATCAGCTCGCCCACGACTTCGTTGCGAACGTCCTTGCCAAACCGCTGACGCACGACGGCCATCGGGATCTTGCCTTGACGAAAGCCATTCAGACGAACGCGCTTGGCGGTGTCTTGCAGGCGAGCGGCAACGGCCTGATCGACCTCGGCTGCCGGCACCTGAACGGTAATGCGACGTTCGATCTGGGATGTCGTCTCAACGGAAACTTGCATAGATGATCCTCTACCGACGGGGGCGTTCTGTGATTGCAACTCGAAAACAAGGGGGCGATTTTATGAATCCCCATGTCTACTGGCAAGCAGACTTGCGGGGTAAATGGTGCTAAACGGGGCGAAATACAAGGCTAGCGCGGGAAAAATCGGGCGACGCACGCCAAGCCGCGCATCTCAAGGATGCCCATTGCCTCGGATCGACCGGAATTCGGGCATTCGGCAACGGAAGATAAGTCGGGAAAAATACGGGGAAGAAATGGGGTGGATGATGGGGATCGAACCCACGACCACCGGAGCCACAATCCGGGGCTCTACCACTGAGCTACATCCACCATTTCTGTATCGCGTCGGTTTGGGGTGGATGATGGGGATCGAACCCACGACCACCGGAGCCACAATCCGGGGCTCTACCACTGAGCTACATCCACCACTCCGACTGACATCGACCCGGATCGCCACACACGCCTGACAAAGCCAAGAGTGGCGCGCCCAGCAGGACTCGAACCTGCAACCTACGGCTTAGAAGGCCGTTGCTCTATCCGGTTGAGCTATAGGCGCATTCCAATACCGGCTGCATCCTCACCGAACATCGCGGCCGATCTGGTCGGGGTAGAGGGATTTGAACCCCCGACATCCTGCTCCCAAAGCAGGCGCGCTACCAGACTGCGCTATACCCCGTCGCGACGCGATTCGTGCCCGATGACTCCACGAGCCCCTCGATGCGCTGCGTATTCTACGGATCCTTTCTGTCGGGTCAAGCCTTTACGTGAATTCATGAGCCCGGATGAATACCCGGAAAGCGCTCCTTCAGGGCCGCCCTATTGCCCCCATCGACAACGCGCGTTGACTGCGTTCTCAGGCATGCGAAAATTGCCACCTTCGTCGGCTCCCACCGACATCCTCGTGACTCAGAAAGGAAAGTCGATGACCGCTCAGTTGATCGACGGCAAGCGCATTGCCGGCGCCATCCGCCAACAGGTCAAGAACGCGGTGGATCAGCGTATTCACCAGGGGCTGCGTCGGCCCGGACTCGCCGTCATACTCGTAGGCCATGATCCGGCTTCCGAAATCTATGTCAGCCACAAGCATCGCGCTTGTGAAAGCGCCGGCGTCCTCTCCTTCAGGCATCATCTCGACGCCGACATCTCGCAGCAGGAGCTGGAAAGCGTCATCGACCGGCTCAATGCCGATGAAGCCGTCGACGGCATTCTGTTGCAGCTGCCGCTTCCCAGGCATCTCGATGCCAATCCGCTGCTCGAACGCATTCGCCCCGACAAGGACGTCGACGGTTTCCACCCCTACAACCTGGGACGGCTGGCCCAGCGCTTGCCGCTGCTGCGCCCATGCACGCCGAAGGGCGTGATGACCCTGCTCGAGCAGAGCGGCATCGCCCTGCGCGGCCTGGAAGCCACCATCGTCGGCGCCTCCAACATCGTCGGCCGCCCGATGGCGCTGGAGTTGCTGCTGGCCGGCTGCACCACCACCATCTGCCACCGCTTCACCCGCAATCTCGAGGACAAGGTGCGCCAGGCCGACCTGCTGGTGGTCGCCGCCGGCAAGCCGGGGCTGATCGATGGCAACTGGGTCAAACCGGGGGCGGTCGTCATCGATGTCGGCATGAACCGCCGCGACGACGGCACGCTGGTCGGCGATGTCGATTTCGACACCGCCGCCGAACGCGCCGGCTGGATCACTCCGGTGCCTGGCGGCGTCGGACCGATGACCGTGGCCACGCTGCTGCAGAACACCCTGCAGGCCGCTGAACTTCACGACGCGTCAGCCTGACACATTCGCCCCAGGAACAAGCAACCAGGAACACGGATCGACATGCAGACCATCGGTATCATCGGCGCCATGGAGCAGGAAGTCGCCCTGCTGGCCTCCCGGCTCGAGAACGCGCGCGTCGAGCGCCACCCAGGTGGCACCTTTCACTGCGGCGAACGCCACGGCATCAATGTGGTACTGCTGCAATCGGGAATCGGCAAGGTCAACGCCACCGTCGGCACGACGCAACTGATGACCCACTATCGGCCGGATGCCGTGATCAACACCGGCTCTGCCGGCGGCTTCGGCAGCGATCTGGAAGTTGGCGATGTCGTCGTTTCCAGCGAGGTTCGCCATCATGACGTCGACGTCACCGCCTTCGGCTACGAGATGGGCCAGGTTCCCGGCATGCCGGCCGCCTTCGCCGCCGATCCCGCGCTGATCGAAACCGCCCGCGCCTGCATCGAGGACCTCGGAGAACTGCGGGTGTTCGAAGGCCTGATCTGCACCGGCGACAGCTTCATGGCCGATCCGGCCCGCGTCGAACTCACGCGCCAGCAGTTCCCGCAGATGCTGGCCGTGGAGATGGAAGCCGCGGCGATTGCGCAGACCTGCCACCTGTTCGACTGCCCATTCGTGGTCATTCGCGCCCTTTCGGACATCGCCGGCAAGCACTCCAGCCTATCGTTCGAGGCCTTCCTCGAGCGCGCCGCCACGCATTCGGCCGAGATGGTCGACACCATCGTGGAACGTCTCGCCAAGCGCTGAACGCCGCCGCTCAGCGAGCCAGCAACGAAGAAGCCCGCCAAAACCGGCGGGCTTCTTCGCTTCAGGGGCCGCAATCAACATGCATCACTGCTGCGATTCGAAGCTCCAGCGCGTCCCCTCGCGGGCATCCTTGAGCACGATGCCCAGCGCAGCCAACTCGTCACGAATTCGATCGGCCTCGGCGAAATCGCGATTGCGCTTGGCCTCGGCTCGCGCCGCGATTCGCGCTTCGATTTCCGCCGCTTCCATCGGCAAGTCACCGGCACCGGCTTTCAGAAATTCAGCCGGCTCCCGCTCCAGCAGCCCCAATACGCTCGCAAGGCGCTTGAGCTCCTGCCCCAACGCCCCGGCGTGCGTGGGATCGCTGTCGCGCAAACGGTTGATGTCGCGCGCCAGATCGAACAGTACCGATAGCGCTTCCGGTGTATTGAAATCGTCGTTCATCGCCGCGGAGAAACGTTCGGCGTAGACACCCTCGACGTCCCCCTCCGCCAACTCGACGCTATCGAGCGCATGATAGAAACGCTCCAGCGACTTGCGCGCCTCGACGAGCGACTCCGGCGCATAGTTGATCGGGCTGCGGTAATGACTCGCCACCAATAAATAGCGCACCACCTCGGGATCGTGCTTTTCCAGCACTTCGCGAATGGTGAAGAAATTGCCCAGCGACTTCGACATCTTCTCGTGATTGACCCGTACCGCGCCGGCATGCATCCACACATTGACGTAGGGCTTGCCGGTGGCCGCCTCGCTCTGGGCGATCTCGTTCTCGTGGTGCGGAAAGGTCAGGTCCGGGCCGCCGCCGTGGATATCGAAGGTCTCGCCCAGGCAGCAGGTCGACATCGCCGAGCACTCGATATGCCACCCGGGACGCCCTTCGCCCCAGGGCGACGGCCAACTGGCTTCGCCCGGCTTGGCCGCCTTCCACAACACGAAGTCGAGCGGGTCCTCCTTGTACTCATCGACCTCGACCCGGGCGCCGGCGCGCATGTCGTCCAGATTGCGGTTGTTGAGCTTGCCGTAGTCGGCGAAGCGGCGCACCCGGTAGTAGACGTCGCCGTTGTCGGCGGCATAGGCGTAGCCGTTGTCGATCAGCCGCTCGATCATTGCCAGGATATCGGCGATATGTGCCGTCGCCCGCGGCTCGGCGTCGGGGCGCAGCACGCCGAGCCGCGCTTCATCCTCATGCATGGCCGCGATCATGCGCTCGGTGAGCGAGGCGATCGACTCGCCGTTCTCCTCGGCTCGCTTGAGGATCTTGTCGTCGATGTCGGTGATATTGCGCACGTAGGTGACATCGAGCCCGGTCTGGCGCAGCCAGCGAGTGATCACGTCGAACGCCACCATGACGCGGGCGTGACCGAGATGACAGTAGTCGTAGACCGTCATACCGCACACATACATGCGTAGCTTGCCGGGCTCGATCGGTTTCAGTTCTTCCTTGCGTCGCGTCAGCGTATTGTAGACCTGCACCGCGCTCATTCTCGACCCCTCACCCTTGGCCCTGCTGCTTCTGCTGGATCTTGGCCCAGGAATCCTTGAGCCCCACCGTACGATTGAACACCAGCTTGCCGTCTCGACAGGCGTGACGATCGGCGCAGAAGTAGCCGACCCGCTCGAACTGGAAACGCGCCTCGGGCTCGGCGTCGGCCAGCGCAGGCTCGCCGATGCCCTGCACGGTGACCAGCGATTCGGGATTGAGGTGATCGAGGAAATCGGCGTCCTTGTCGCGGTCCGGCGCCTCCTCCAGGAACAGGTTGTCGTAAAGCCGCACCTCGACCGGCACGCCGTGCTCGGCGCTGACCCAGTGGATGACGCCCTTGACCTTGCGGCCTTCCGGATTCTTGCCCAGGGTGTCGAAATCGACGCTACAGTGCAGCGCCTCGATCTCGCCATCGGCGCCCTTGATCACGTCGTCGCAACGGATCACGTAGGCATTGCGCAGGCGCACCTCCTTGCCCGGCGCCAGGCGGAAGAATTTCTTCGGCGGCGCTTCCATGAAATCGTCGCGGTCGATCCAGATCTCGCGGGTCAACGGCAGGCGACGCGTGCCCATGTCGTCCCGCGCCGGGTGCCCCGGCACCTCGAACACCTCGGCGTGATCGGCAAGCACGTTGGTCAGCACCACCTTGAGCGGATTGAGCACGCACATGGCGCGCGGCGCGTTGTCCTCGAGATCCGAACGGATGGCGTAGTGCAGCATCGCGATGTCGACCACGTTGGCCGCGCGGCTGACCCCGGTCATGTCACAGAACTTGCGCAGCGAAGCCGGCGTATAGCCGCGCCGGCGCAGGCCGGAGATGGTCGGCATGCGCGGATCGTCCCAGCCATCGACGATGCCCTGGTCGACCAATAGCTTGAGCTTGCGCTTGGACGTCACCGTGTAGTTGACGTTCATGCGCGCGAATTCGGTCTGACGCGGCTGCGACGGTACCGGCAAATGGGCCAGGAACCACTCGTAGAGTGGCCGGTGATCCTCGAACTCCAGGGTGCACAGCGAATGGGTGATGCCCTCGATCGCGTCCGACTGGCCGTGAGCGAAGTCATACGACGGATAGATCTTCCACGTGTCGCCGGTCTGATGATGATGCGCATGGCGAATGCGGTAGAGAATCGGATCGCGCAGGTTGATGTTGGGCGAGGCCATGTCGATCCTGGCCCGCAGCACCTTGGCACCCTCGGCGAACTCACCGCGACGCATGCGTTCGAGCAGATCGAGGTTTTCGTCGACGCCACGCTCGCGATACGGACTCGGTCGGCCCGGCTCGGTCAGGGTGCCGCGATACTCCCGGATCTCCTCGGCGGAAAGATCGTCGACATAGGCTAGCCCTTCGCGGATCAGGTGCTGGGCCCAGGCGTAGAGCTGATCGAAGTAATCGGAAGCGTAGCGAACCTCGCCGCTCCACTGATAGCCCAGCCAACGAATGTCTTCCTGAATGGCATCGATATAGGCCTGCTCTTCCTTGGCCGGATTGGTATCGTCGAAGCGCAGATGGCAGCGGCCACCGAACTGCTCCGCCAGGCCGAAGTTGACCCAGATCGACTTGGCATGGCCGATATGCAGAAACCCGTTCGGCTCAGGCGGAAAGCGGGTCACGATCGTCGTGGCCTGTCCCGACTCGATCTCGTCACGGATTTGATTACGCAAGAAGTTCGGGGCTCCGTTTTGAGCCTCGACCCCGGTTTGCGTTTCGACATTGCCGACGCGGCTTTCGACGCTCATGGAATGCAGGCAACCTCTATGGTTCGAATGGGTGATGGGCGCGGATGAACTGACGGATGGCGATGCGCGATGAACGACGCCTCGACGGCAGGTTAACACGCGCCGACGGCGGTTTCTCCCGCCCGCGCAAAACCGCTATTATAGCGCGACGCGTGCTGCCGGCGCCAAGCCGGCAAGCGCCTGGATATGGCCTCACTTTTTCAGGATTCTCCATGATCGCTTTGCAGACCAACTACGGCACCATCAAGCTCGAACTGGACTTCGAGAAGGCGCCGAAGACCGCCGCCAATTTCGAGCAGTACGTGCGCGACGGCCACTACAACGGCACCCTCTTTCACCGTGTCATCGATGGCTTCATGGTTCAGGGCGGTGGTTTCGATACCGACTTCGAGCAAAAGACCACGCGAGCTCCGATCGAGAACGAAGCCGACAACGGCCTGACCAACCAAAAGGGCAGCGTCGCCATGGCGCGGACCCAGGACCCGCACTCCGCCAGCGCCCAGTTCTTCATCAACGTTGCCGACAACGACTTCCTCAACCACCGCGACAAGAGCCTGCAGGGCTGGGGCTATTGCGTGTTCGGACGGGTCGTCGAAGGCATGGAGGTCGTCGACGAAATACGCCAGGTCGCCACCGGTCGGCGCGGCATGCATAGCGACGTGCCGGTCGAGGACGTCATCATCGAACGCGCCGAAGTCGAGGCCTGAGCGCCCACCCAGGGAACGGAGAGGAATAGAGCCCGCCCATGCAATTGCTGATTGCCGATCTTCACCTGCAGCCCAGCCAGCCCGAGATCGCCCAGGGCTTCGTCGATTACCTGCGTGGCCCCGCCCGGGAGGCGTCGTCGTTGACCATTCTCGGCGATCTGTTCGAGGCCTGGATCGGCGACGATTATCGTGGCGATTTCGAGCAACGGATCGTTGCCGAACTGCGCGCCTGCAGCGATGCCGGCACGCGCCTGGCCTTCATGCACGGCAACCGTGATTTTCTGATCGGCGAATCGTTCGCGGCGGACAGCGGTTGCGCGCTGCTGGAGGATCCCACGGTGGTGGAACTGGCCGGACAGCGTGTCCTGCTGATGCACGGCGACAGCCTGTGTACCCGCGACGAGGCGTACATGGCTTTCCGCCAGCAGGCACGCGATCCGGCGTGGCAGGCACGGATTCTGGCGATGCCGGTGGCGGAGCGGTTGGCGCTGGCCAAGCAACTGCGAGCGCAGTCGGGCGAGGCCAACTCCAACAAGGCCGAAGACATCATGGATGTCACGCCGTCGGCGGTGATCGAAACCCTGGAAACGCACGACGCCCGGATTCTGATCCACGGCCACACCCACCGTCCCGATGTGCATGATATCGAGGTCGCGGGAGAGCCCGCCAAGCGCTACGTGATCGGCGACTGGCGACCCGAGCGGGGCTGGCAACTACGCGTCGAGGACGACCGCTTGACGTTGGAATCGTTCGCGCTGCGCTGACACTCATCTTCCCGGTCCGGGCCGGCGTACCCGGCCGGGCCGGCATCCGCGGCGACCCGCGGCTACAGCTGGTAATCGGGTGTGCGCGCCGATGCGCTGACGTTGTCCAGCAACGTGCGCCAACGCGTCAGTACCGGCGCGTCGGACAGCGCCACTTCGCCCAGCCGATAGCGCAGTGCCCGCTGCTTGTCGCCGTCGCTCGGATCGATCAGCGACAGCCAAAGCGCAAGGCTGTTGAGTTCCATGTGCGGGCTGCCGACCTCCACCGCCCATTGGCGCGCCTCGTCGACCAGGCTCGCCACGACCTCCAGCGGCTGGCCCAGGCGATGCTTGACCCGCGCCATCTGCAGCGACAGCTGCGGCATCATCAGCGAACGCCGTGTTCGCGCCTGCTCCAGGCAGGGCTCGAGATAGCGTTCGGCACGCTCGATGTCATCCAGCGCCAGGCAGGCGTCGCCGTACCACAGGAAAGGCCGCTGATGGCGCTCACGACCGGTGAGTTCGATCAGCTGCGTCACGCCGCTTTCGATACGCTCGAGCCCGACCGGCTCACCCGCCAGCGACTGGCTCCATCCCAATACGCACATGGCTTCCAGATGCCAGCGCCTGAGATCGGCGGACTGCGTCATCTCGAAGGCGCGCCGCCCGCGTTCGGTCGCCAGATGAACGTGACCCAACTGGCGGTAGAGCGAAGCCGCGAAGATCAACGCCATCGCCAGCGACCCGGGATGACGGATGCTCTCGGCCAAGCGAACGGCTGCCTCCATCTGCTGTTCCGCGCGCCGGTAATCGCCCCGCAGACAGAGCGCCCAGCTCTGATAGCAGGCCGCCGCCACCTGCGGATGGTCCGAGAATGGCAACCACTCCAGCACCATCGGCTGACGCAATGGATCGAGCTGATCCAGATGCTCGTAGGCCAGGGCGACGTGGCCACTCCAGTATTCGCCGTGCGCGCGGGCATATAACGCCAAACGCTGGTAGCGCGCGTCGTCGATGCGCTGCGCCAGCTCGCGCAGTTGCTCCGCCAACTGTCCCGCATCGCGATCGGCATGGCGCTGACTGGCGCCGACCCACAATCCCCAGGTCACCAGGAAAGCCTGATCGTCGACATCGTCTTCATCGACGATCGCCTCCTTCCATAGCGCCTGCGCCTTGAGGAAACTCTCGTGCGCAGAGCTCGAGCCGTGCCCTTCGAGGGCATAACAGGCCTGCCCTTTCACCGTCAGCAGACTGATCTCACGCTCGGCGACACCGCCCTCCAGCAGCGCGAGGCAGGCCAGGCCGGCTTCCGCCATCTTCAGCGCGGTGCGATTGGCGCTGACCCTGAGCGCACCCCGGGCCGCCATCTCGAAGTAGCGTGCCCCTCTCGCCGGATCGCCGCTGCGCCGCAGGTGCTCGGCGAAATCGCCCGGGTGGCGGCTGATCCAGGCGGGATGCCGCGACTCGATCAGATTCACCACGCGCCGATGCAGGGCGGCTCGAACGTCCTGCGGGCAGGAAAGATAGGCCGCCTCCTGCAGCAAGGGATGGGTAAACTGGAAATCGTAGGGGTGGGTTTCACACGGCTCGATGATCTCGAGTCGTTGCATCTGCTCCAGTGCCATCCTCAGCGTCGCTTCCGGGAACTCCAGGCAGTCTCTCAGCATGCCGATCTCGAACTGGCGACCGAACACCGCCGCCACATGAGCTACCAGGCGGTCGTCGTGCAGTTGGTCGATACGGCTTGCCAACAAGCCGAGCAAGCCTCGCGGCAAGGCATCCACGTCGAGACGGCGCCCCTCGCGGCGGTCGATCTCCAGACGCCGGCAGATCTCCTGGAGATAGAGCGGCACTCCCTCGCAGCGCTCGATCAACTGCTCGCGCAGCCGGGCACTCAGGGAAAGGCGATGACGGCGTGCCAGGTATTCGAGCATGTCCGCGGCCTGGCGATCGTCCAGCCGCCCCAGCAGGATCTGCTGATCCCAGTTGAGCCTGACCGGCGGCACTTCGCGGTTCTGGTGCGACGCAACCAGCAGCAGCGCGGTATGGATCGGTAATCGTGCCTGCAAGTTGTGCAGCACTTTACTCATAAGTCAGAAAATAAGGGAACAAGCGATCATGCTTGTGGTCGAAGCGTTTATGAAAAGAGATGGCCGCAAGATATCGCGCAAGGCGCTGGAAGAGATGCGTCTGATGGCTTACGAGCGCATGGCTGAAGGCGAGCATCCGGCGGATGTATCGGCTTCGTTTGGCTTCCATCGCAGCTGGGCGTACAAGGTGCGCGCCAGGGCGCGCGGCCGCGGGCGTGGTCAGCGGGCATTGCGTTCGCGCTCGGGCACGGGCCGGCCGCGCAAACTGACCGCGGCCCAGGAACGCCAAGTGTTCCGCTGGGTCAATGGCCACAACCCCCGGCAGTACGGGTTCGACTTCGGCCTGTGGACGCGCCAGATCGTACGCGAGTTGGTGGCGGACACATTCGATGTGGCGCTGAGCCTGGCCTCGATCGGGGCACTGCTCGCGCGCCTGGGCCTGACGGCCCAGAAGCCGTTGCAGCGGGCCTATCAACGCGATCCCGAAGCGATCGCGCGCTGGCAGCGTGAGACCTACCCGGCGATTGTGCGCCAGGCCAAACGCGAAAAGGCCGAGATCTACTTCTGGGACGAGTCCGGCTTCCGGGCGGATGCAGTCCAGGGCCGGACCTGGGGCGTCAAAGGCCAGACCCCGGTAGTCCACGTGCCCGGCCAGCGCCAGGGCATCAGTGCGGCGTCCGCGGTCAACAGCAAAGGGGGCTTCTGGTTTGCCACCTATAGCGGGGGTCTGACCGGCGAACGTTTCGTCGAACTGCTCCGCGCGATGATGAAAGACCGGGATCGGCCGCTGCATCTCGTGCTCGACGGGCTGCCCGCGCACAAGAGTCGCGTTGTCCGGCGCTACGTCGAGGAACTCGAGGGACAGCTGACGCTGCATTTCCTACCGGGTTACGCCCCTGACCTGAATCCCGACGAGCTGGTGTGGAGTTATACCAAACGCACGGGTGTTGCCCGCAATCCGTTGCGCAAGGGCGAAAAGCTGGCTGACCGCGTGCATTCTCAGCTGGCCGATATCGCCGCCCGGCCCGACTTGGTGCGATCCTTCTTCAAGCATCCAAGTGTCGCCTATATTTCTGACTTATGAGTAAGCGACGGCTCGTCGAGCCACTGCAGGTCATCGACGATCACCACCAGCGGTCGACGCGCGGCGGTCACCTCCAGAATCAGCGACTGAATCAGCCGCGTCACCAGTTCGACCGCCTCGTCGGCATCCTCCCGTGCCAGCGGCTCCCGGCCGAGCACGTCGATCAACAACCGGCGGCGCTCCGCACCGATCTTCTCCAGCGAGACGGTGCGATCGATCAGCGCTTCCAACGCCTCTGCCGCCGGTTCGCCATCGAAATACCAGCGCAGCAACGATTGCACCAGGCCGTAGGAGGCCTGGCTCGACAGCCGTGTCGTCGGCCGCCAGAACAGCGCAACGTCTTCATGCTGCAGGCGCTCGCGAAAATGGATCATCAGCGCCGATTTACCGATGCCGGTATCACCGAGCACCAGGATACTCTGCCGCAACCCCAGCGCGACGCGCGCCAGACCGTCGCGCAGCTGGCGCAGCTCCGCCTCTCGCCCCATGAGATTTGGCGGCAGTGCCTCCCGCCCGGCGGAGCCCACACCGAGTACCAGCGCACGGCGTTGCACGCGACCATCGCTGCTGATCAGTCGCGTGGTCAACCGCGACTGCAGATCGAAGGCCGGCGGCAGGTGTTGACTCGCGTTGAGCGAGATGACCAGTTCGCTATTCTCAGCGGCGGCCATCATCGCCAACGCGACCTGGGTCACGTCACCGAACGGATCGATCGCTTGGCGTTCCGGCAACCAGATCACGCGACCACTGTCCAGGCCTGCCGTCAAGGCGAAGCGCGGCGGCGATTCGCTGCCGCTCCACACCGCTTCGAGTTCCCGCGGCAATCCTTGCCGACAGTGGTCGAACAGCGCCACCAGTTCGGCCAACTGGTGCGTCGGCCCATGGGTCCCGAAACAGGCGAGCCCGATACCGCTGCCCACGCTCGCCTGCCAAAAACCGCCGAGATGATGACATTGCGTTTCCAGCCACTGAAACAGCTGATCCTGCGCTTTCAGCGAGGCCAATGCCTGGCCGAGATCGTTGCCGGTGTCCTCCGGTCTGAGCGCGATCGCCATCACCGTGATCTGGCGGTAGTCGATATCCTCGGCGGAATAGTCGTCAACGCACTCTCCAGGCACCGGAGCGCCCGGTTTTCCGCCACGATCGCGCCAATCGCCGATACGCAGACTGGTGCTGGGCATGTCCGACCAGTGACGCGCCAGCTGCAAAAAGCCGGGTTCCGGCTGCTGGCCGGACAACGCCAACTGCTGCAGAAAGGTATTGAATTGCTCGCGGGCAGCCGCGAACTGCCCCTGCTCCGCCAGTTGCTTGACCAGACGCTCGTGAAACGGTCCATAGCCGGCGAAGCGCTGGAGCAGCGTGCGCAACAGCGACTCGGGCAGTGGCGTCGGCGCTTCGAGCACACGCTCGGCATAATCGATCAGACGCTGGCGCCACTCGCCACGCGAGCGCACCAGCCACTGCTGGTAACCGACACACTGCCCGAGGTGCAATTCTCCAGCCAGATCGCCGCGATAGTGGTCGAGCAAACGCTCCAGCGTCTCGACGCTGGGCGGCAACAGCAGCAGGCGCTCGGTCTCCCGCACGTCCCATTCGACGGTCACGGGCAGTTCGAAAGCGATGGTCTGCCGGGTTACCGACAGCGATGCCTCGGCCAGATCGCCCAACCCCTGGCGCAGGCAGTGCAAGGCATGACGAAGATTCGTCCGCCCCGATTTCATGCCCTGATCCGGCCACAGCATTTCCGCCAGGAAGGCGCGACTGACCGGTTGCTCTTGCATCAGCAGATAGACCAGTAGCGCCTTGACCTTGTCGTAGCTGAACTGGGTCAGCGTCGAGTGGCCCTGCTGATAGCTGAAATGGCCGAAGAGCGAGATTGTTGTTGTAGCTCGTTCCTGGTTCATCGTCACCATTACTTGGTCGTCGTCACGACCATTCAGTCAATCAGAATTCAGCGCCGCGGCCCGACAGCGCCTCGTAGTTTCACGTCATGCCGTCTCCGCCGGCACACCGCTGTGGAAGCGAAACAGGACGTCGTCGCTTTCGATGAGTTCACGCTCGTGCCCGGCGAAAACCGCAACGCGTTCGGCGACGCTGGCCTTGTCCGCGTAACGCTCGGCGAGACCGATATAGTCCTCGAAGTGACGCCCCTCCGAGCGCACCAGCGAGCGGTAGAACCTGGCCAGCGTCTCGTCGAGGTGGGGGATCAAGCGCGCGAAGCGTTCACACGAGCGCGCCTCGATGAACGCGCCGACGATCAGAATGTCGATCAGCCGCTGCGGTTCCTCCCGCGCCACGTGCTGGCGCAGCCCCTCGGCATAGCGCGAGGCCTGAAGGTGCGAATAGTCGACACCGCGCTCCTGCATCAACCCGACGACCTGCTCGAAGTGCAGCAGCTCCTCGCGCGCCAATTGCGACATCTTGGTCAACAGCTCGGGGCGGTCGACGTAGCGGAACATCAGGCTCATGGCCGTCGATGCCGCCTTCTTTTCGCATTGCGCGTGATCGATCAACAGCAACGCCGGGTTGTCCAGCGCTGCCCGCACCCATCGATCAGGGGTGGGACACGGTAGAAATTCGAGCAGTTCGCGCGGCAGCGTGTCATCGGTCGAGGTATCGGTATAAGCAGTCATTTGTCGGCGCACGGCGATGAATATGGAGTATGCAGCAAGGAGCAACACGGCAAGGTGACTCGATGCGTTGAATCATGGTGAACCTTCGGCAGCCCGGCTTCATGGTAGCGCCTGCCCCGCCAGACTTCGATACCCTTTGGTCGCGCATGCCCCGCCGACAGGCGGCGCGATGCCGCTTCTTAACATTGTCGACAGTTTCACGTAGACTTCGCAGCGCCCACCGCAGCCGACCGAATCGCGGTTTTTGGCCGCCGACGCCGGTCGCGTCGCTCATGCGGCTCTGACACTAGATGAGGGTCTCCACCGTGCTTGAAGCTTACCGCCAACATGTCGAGGAGCGCGCCGCCGATGGCGTGCCGCCGAAACCGTTGAATGCCGAAATGACCGCACAACTGGTCGAGTTGCTGAAGCAGCCCCCGGCCGGCGAAGAGGCGTTTCTCCTCGAACTGATCACCGATCGTGTGCCGCCGGGCGTCGACGAAGCCGCCTACGTCAAGGCCGGTTTCCTGACCGCCATCGCCAAGGGCGAGGCGGCTTCCCCGCTGATCGACAAGATCCATGCGGTCAAGCTGCTGGGGACCATGCAGGGCGGCTACAACATCGCCACGCTGGTCGAACTGCTCGACGACGAATCGCTGGCCCGGGAAGCCGGCGAGCAACTCAAGCACACCCTGCTGATGTTCGACGCTTTCCACGACGTCGCCGAACGCGCCAAGAACGGCAATGCCGTCGCCCAGGGCGTGCTCGAGTCCTGGGCCGAGGCCGAATGGTTCCTGGCCAAGCCGGCGCTGCCCGGAAAGATCAGCATCGCCGTGTTCAAGGTGCCGGGCGAAACCAATACCGACGACCTCTCGCCCGCGCCGGACGCCTGGTCGCGTCCCGACATCCCGCTGCATGCCAATGCCATGCTCAAGAACCCGCGCGACGGCATCGAACCGGAGGTGCCCGGCACCAAGGGTCCGCTGGCCCAGATCGAAGCGGTCAAGGCCAAGGGCTTCCCGGTCGCCTACGTCGGTGACGTGGTCGGTACCGGCTCCTCGCGCAAGTCCGCCACCAACTCGGTGCTGTGGTTCTTCGGCGACGACATTCCCCACGTGCCCAACAAGCGCGCCGGCGGTTTCTGCTTCGGCGGCAAGATCGCCCCGATCTTCTTCAACACCATGGAAGACGCCGGCGCGCTGCCGATCGAGATGGATGTCGAAAAGCTCGAGATGGGCGACGTGATCGACGTCTATCCCTATGAAGGCAAGGTCACCCGTCACGACAGCGACGAAGTGATCTCGACCTTCGAACTCAAGACCCAGGTCATTCTCGACGAAGTTCGCGCCGGCGGCCGCATTCCGCTGATCATCGGCCGCGGCCTGACCGAGAAGGCACGCAACGAACTCGGCCTGCCGGGCTCCGAGGTCTTCCGCAAGCCGGAGCAGCCGATCGATACGGGCAAGGGCTTCAGCCTGGCGCAGAAGATGGTCGGCAAGGCCTGCGGCATGGACGGCGTCCGCCCCGGCATGTACTGCGAACCGAAGATGACCACGGTCGGTTCCCAGGACACCACCGGCCCGATGACCCGCGACGAGCTGAAGGATCTGGCCTGTCTCGGCTTCCAGGCCGACCTGGTGATGCAGTCGTTCTGCCACACCGCCGCCTATCCCAAGCCGGTGGACGTCGAAACCCATCACACCCTGCCCGACTTCATCATGAACCGTGGCGGCGTCTCGCTGCGCCCGGGTGACGGCATCATCCACTCGTGGCTCAACCGCATGCTGCTGCCGGACACCGTGGGCACCGGCGGTGACTCGCACACGCGCTTTCCGATGGGCATCTCCTTCCCGGCGGGCTCCGGTCTGGTCGCCTTCGCCGCCGCCACCGGTGTGATGCCGCTGGATATGCCGGAATCGGTGCTGGTGCGCTTCAAGGGCGAGCGTCAGCCGGGTATCACTCTGCGCGACCTGGTTCATGCGATCCCCTACTATGCCATTCAGCAGGGCCACCTGACCGTCGCCAAATCCGGCAAGAAGAACATCTTCTCCGGCCGCATTCTGGAGATCGAGGGCCTTGAGGATCTCACCGCCGAGCAGGCGTTCGAGCTTTCCGATGCCTCCGCCGAGCGCAGCGCCGCCGGCTGTACCATCACGCTGTCCGAGGAGAGCGTGACCGAGTACCTGAACTCCAACGTCACCCTGCTGAAGTGGATGATCGAGCAAGGCTACGGCGACCGCCGCACCCTCGAGCGCCGCATCCAGGGCATGGAAGAGTGGCTGGCCAACCCGAGCCTGATGCGTGCCGACGCCGACGCCGAATACGCCGCGGTGATCGAGATCGACATGTCCGAGATCGACCAGCCGGTGCTCTGCGCGCCCAACGACCCGGACGACGCGCGCCTGCTCTCCGAAGTCGCCGGCGAGAAGATCGACGAGGTCTTCATCGGCTCGTGCATGACCAACATCGGCCACTTCCGCGCCGCCGGCAAGCTGCTCGAGAAACAGCCCGCCGGCAGCCTGAAGACACGCCTGTGGCTTGCGCCGCCGACCAAGATGGACCAACATCAGTTGACCGAGGAAGGTTACTACGGAATTTACGGCAAGGCCGGCGCGCGCATGGAAATGCCCGGCTGCTCGCTGTGCATGGGTAACCAGGCACGCGTGGCGCCGAAATCGACCGTGGTATCCACGTCAACGCGTAACTTCCCCAACCGTCTGGGCGACGGCGCCAATGTCTATCTGGCATCGGCAGAGCTCGCGGCGATCGCTGCCGTCGAGGGCCGCCTGCCGACGGTCGAGGAGTACAAAGCGACCATGGGCGAGTTCAATGCCATGGCGGGAGAGATCTACCGCTACATGAACTTCCATGAGATCGAGGACTTCCAGAAAGCGGCCGCTACCGTCATTCCGGTCGCGCAGGAAGCCTGAATCACTCTTCCGATGCTCGCAGCTTCACGAAGAGGTCACCGAAACGCCCCGCCAGCGCGGGGCGTTTTTTTGGCACTCCCTACTATTGTTGGCGCCCCCTACGCTTCAGCCAACCGTCGGCAACGCCTCGATCCCGTGACACCAGAACGGATGCCAGCCGCCCTCCTTGCATGCCACCTCGATCGCCTCACGATCCGCGCCGTGGGCGTAAAGCAGATAAGACACTTCATGGCGCCGGCACAGCGCCCGGACCTCTCCTGGATAGACCAGCCTCACGCCACCGACATGGGTACCATGCTGCCAAGGCTCCTCGGTCACCATCGCCACGACCTCGTAGCGCCCCTGCAGTCGGTTCAACCAAGCGTAATAGTCGGTATCGCAGCCGCATAGAATGACCGCCGGCACCGAAGCCCGCTGTCGTCGCCCCCGCCACCAGCACCCGAAATGCCTCTTGATCGTGCCGACCACGTCACCTCGCAGATCGTGAAGTCAAAGAAAACACAACACTATTGTCCGCATCATGGGCATGCTCGCCAAGCACGACGGCGAGGCTTGCGTCCATCGCAGGCGGAATTTACAGTCTCAGCAAGTATCGAACGCTGTTCGAGATGTCGCCGAAGCGCGGCTCCATGCCATGGAGGCCGACGAGGAACGCTCTTTTCGGGGCACATTTAAGGAGATTCCGCATGAAAATTCACCCCTGGCTGGCACTGTCGGCCGTTCTATCGCCACTGTTGTTCGTCACTCCCGCCGCCCAGGCCGCCAATGCCGACGGACTTTACGTCGGGATTGGTGGTGGCTACGGCAAGGTTCAGAGTAGCGACAGCGAGGTCGGAAAATTCGCCGACGCCAGCGGCGGAAACTATCACATCGATGACGACGATAGCGTCTACAAGGCGTTCGTCGGCTACGAATATAACCGCTACTTCGCCACCGAGGCGTTTTACGCCGACCTGGGCAAGCCCAATATCATCCGCGGTGGCAACGTCGTCGACCTCAAGAGCAAGGCCTACGGCCTGAGTCTGGTCGGCAAACTGCCGATCGCCGCCGGTTTCGAACTTTTCGCCAAGGCCGGCTTGGCCAGATGGGACGTGGATGCCAGGGGCGATCTTGGTGACGGCAACGATCTCGACGACAACGACGGCATCGATCCGATCTACGGCGCCGGCGTTCAGTTCCACTACCAACATTTCCTGGTTCGCACCGAATACGAACGTTACGATTTCGATAGCGACTACAAGATCGATGCCTACACCGCCTCGGTAGGTTGGCAATTCTGAAGCCGATCATCGGTTCGAGTGCTCGAACACGACCCCGTCGGGTCGCCCCATCGGGGCGGCCCTTCTCTTTGCTGCAAGTCTCCGATATCGGACAAATTCGATGCCCGAGCACGTGGGTCGACTTGCATGAATGACAGTTCGACGACGACACTGAAGAGTCATCGGACCGGTCATGAGTGCCGGTTGTACTCTCGATCCAGGAAGGATTTCCACACAGGCTCATGCTTGCTCCCAGATCGCTGATTCAGGACATCACCCGCCAGATTCGCGCCCACTTTCGTTCGCTGATCGCTTTTCATCTGTTTTTCACCCTGCTCGCCACCGCCGTCTGGGTGCCGTTGTCGGCGGGCACGCTGTCCGGCCTGCTGCGCCGCATCGGCAAGCCGGTGCTCAGCAACGGCCAGATTCTGGACGTCGCGCTCTCGTTCTGGGGGCTGGTCTGGTTACTGGCCGCCATCGGCCTGAGTTTCCTGGTGATCTTCCTGCAGCAAGCCGGCATGATGCTGGTCGTTTCCAGCCAGGCCGGCAGTCGCTACCGCGTTGCCATGAGCGCTCTGTGGCACTTGGTCCGCCGCTTTCCGGCACTGGCGATGCTGACCTTCCTGCAGGTCGGCACGCACCTGTTGCTGGCCGCGCCTTTCGCCATCGGTCTGGCGCACCTCTACGACTTCCTGGTCGGCGGCATCGAGCCATACGTGCTGCTACGCGTCAAACCGCCCGAATTGTGGGAATTCGTGGCCATCGCCGTGCCGATCCTGGCCGTGCTGGTCTGGCTCAGTGCCGGACTCTACTTTCGCTGGTTCCTGGCCCTGCCGGCGATGATGCTCGACGGGCTGCGTCCGATCGCCGCCCTGAAGCGCAGCCACGAATTGACCCAGGGAAGGCGTTTGCGCATGGCACTGCTGGCGGTCGGCACGGCCATCGCGGTGGCGGCGATTCCGATCGGCTTCACGCTCATCTTCAATTCTCTCGGCGGGCCGCTGTTGGGTCACCTGCCGGAGCGCTCCAGCGTGCTGATCCCGGCCATGCTGCTCTATCTGGCGCTCTACATTCTCGCCACCATCGCCCTGACCTTTCTGGGTATCGCCGCCAACAGCATGCTGGTGATCACGCTCTACCACCGCGCCACCGATCGGGCCCCCGTCTTTCGTCCACGGCCATCGCCGCATCACTCCGGCATCATTGCCTGGAGCGCCGAGATCCTGGTCCTCGTCTTTGCCCTCGGCCAGGCCGGCTGGGTACTCCACGGCTTCGAGATCAACGACCAGGTCGAGATCACCGCACATCGCGGCAGTTCGCTCAAGGCTCCGGAGAATACCCTGGCATCGATGAATCAGGCGATCGCCGACGGCGCCGACTATCTCGAGTTGGACGTGCGCCTGAGCGGCGACGGCCAGGTCGTGGTCTCGCACGACAACAACCTGCGGCGGCTGACCGGCGTCGATCGCAATATCAATCAGATGACGCTCGACGAGATCGAACAGGTGGATGTCGGCGCCTATTTCGGCGATGCCTTCGTCGGCGAGCGGATTCCCACCTTCCAGCAGATCATCGACAATGCCAAGGGCCGCATCGGACTCTACGTCGAGCTGAAACCGGAGCCGGGCGACACCGAGCGACTCGCCGCCAAGGTCATCGATCAACTGAAGGCGAGCGACATGCTGGATCACGCCGTCATTGCCTCGCTCTCCCCCGGCGTGATCGGCGTGGTCAAGGATATCGACAGCAAGATGCGCACCACGTTGTTTCTACAGTTCATCCTGCCCGGCGCACTCAACACCACCGATGCCGATATCATCGGCCTGCGCCACACCCAGGCCAATCCGAGCCTGCTACGCACCATTCACGGCACCGGGCGTGGCGTGGCGGTGTGGACCGTCAACGATCCCGGGGACATGTCCCGCTACATCGACATGGGGGTCGACAACATCATCACCGACCGCCCCGATGCGCTGACAGCGATCCTGGAGGAGCGCCGGCAGATGTCCGACGGTGAGCTGCTGCTGGTGAAGCTGCGCAACTGGCTGCGCTCATGAGGCTGCGCTCAATAACCGGCGACGCTCGCCGGCTTTCCGAACGAAGCCTCCAATCCGTGCATTGATCGGCGCTCAAGTAAAAAAACGGTGCGAGGTTAATCGCACCGGTTTTTTCGTTGTGACGCCGATTATGGCGGTATCGAGCGAATCGGTCAGCCGAGGGTTTCACCCGCCAGCATGAACCAGGTTTCGAGCACCGCGTCCGGGTTGAGGGAGACGGAATCGATGCCCTGCTCCATCAGCCACTTGGCCAGTTCGGGGTGATCCGACGGCCCTTGGCCGCAGATGCCCACGTACTTGCCCTGCGCCTTGCACGCCTGGATCGCCATCGACAGCAGTTTCTTGACCGCCGGGTCGCGCTCGTCGAACAGGTGCGCGATGATGCCGGAATCGCGGTCCAGGCCCAGTGTCAGCTGCGTCAGGTCGTTGGAACCGATCGAGAAGCCGTCGAAGTATACGAGGAATTCGTCGGCCAACAGCGCATTCGCCGGCAATTCGCACATCATGATGATCTTGAGGCCATTCGCCCCCCGCTTGAGGCCATTGGCCTCGAGCAGCTCGACTACCGCCTTGGCTTCGCCCGGCGTGCGCACGAACGGCACCATGATCTCGACGTTGTCGAGGCCCATCTCGTCGCGCACGCGCTTCAGCGCCCGGCATTCGAGCTCGAAACAGGCACGGAAATCATCGGAGATGTAGCGCGAAGCACCGCGGAAACCGAGCATCGGGTTTTCTTCGCCGGGTTCGTAGAGCTTGCCGCCGATCAGGTTCTCGTATTCGTTGGACTTGAAGTCGGATAACCGCACGATCACGCGCTTGGGATAGAACGCCGCCGCCAGCGTGGAAATGCCCTCGACCAGCCGGTCGACATAGAAACTGACCGGATCGGCATAGCCGGCGGTGCGCAGATCGATGGTCTGCTTGAGATCGGTGGAGAGCTTGTCGTAATCCATCAGCGCCCGCGGATGCACGCCGATCATGCGGTTGATGATGAACTCCAGACGCGCCAGACCGACACCCTCGTTGGGCAGCCCCGCGAAGGCGAAAGCGCGGTCCGGGTTGCCCACGTTCATCATGATCTTGAACGGGATCTCCGGCATGCTGTCGACGCTGGTGGCCTGGCGGTCGAATTCGAGCTTGCCCTTGTAGACGTGGCCGGTGTCGCCCTCGGCGCAGGAGACCGTGACCTCGATATCGTCTTCCAGCAGTTCGGTGGCATCGCCGCAACCGACCACCGCCGGAATGCCCAGTTCGCGGGCAATGATCGCAGCGTGGCAGGTGCGTCCGCCGCGGTTGGTGACGATCGCCGAGGCCCGCTTCATGATCGGCTCCCAGTCGGGGTCGGTCATGTCGGTGACCAGCACATCGCCGGATTGTACCTTGTGCATCTCCTCCGGCGACTCGACCAGCTTGACCTTGCCCTGGCCGATACGCTGGCCGATGGCCCGGCCACTGACCAGCACACGCCCCTTTTCCTTCAGCGTGAAGCGCTCCAGCGAGCCCACCTCCTGGTTCGACACCACCGTCTCGGGGCGCGCCTGGACGATGTAGAGCTTGCCGTCGTCGCCGTCCCGGGCCCATTCGATGTCCATCGGGCGACCATAGTGCTGCTCGATGATCACCGCCTGACGCGCCAGCGCCATGACATCGTCGTCGCTCAGGCAAAAGCGCTGGCGATCGGCCAGCGGTACGTCGACGGTCTTGACCGAGCGTCCGGCGGCCGCGTCCTCGGTGTAGACCATCTTGATCCGCTTGGAGCCTAGCGTACGCCGCAGCACGGCCGGCTTGCCGGCGGCCAGCGTCGGCTTGTGAACGTAGAATTCATCGGGATTGACCGCGCCCTGGACCACGGTTTCCCCCAGTCCCCAGGCACCGGTGACGAACACCGCGTCACGGTAGCCGGACTCGGTATCCAGGGTGAACATCACGCCACTGGCCGCGGTTTCGGAGCGCACCATCTTCTGCACGCCGGCGGAGAGCGCGACGTTTTCGTGCGGGTAACCGCGATGGACGCGATAGGAGATCGCGCGGTCGTTGAACAGCGAGGCGAACACCTCGTGAACGGCGCGCTTGACATTGTCGAAACCGTCGATGTTGAGGAAGGTTTCCTGCTGGCCGGCGAACGAGGCATCGGGCAGATCTTCCGCCGTCGCCGAGGAACGCACCGCCACCTTGAGATTGGGATGCTTGGCCTGCAGCGTCTGGTAAGCGTCGGCCAAGGCATTCTCGAACGACGGCGGCAGCGGCGTCTCGATCACCCACCGGCGGATCTTTTCGCCGACCTTGGCCAGCATCTCGGTGTCGTCGACATCGAGCTTGGCCAGCTCGGCGTTGATGCGCTCGTTCAACCCCTCGTGCGCCAGAAATTCCCGATAGGCATAAGCCGTAGTGGCAAAGCCGCCCGGCACGGTAACGCCGGCTCCCGACAGGTTGGAGATCATCTCGCCGAGCGAAGCGTTCTTGCCGCCGACGCGCTCGACATCGGTCATGCCCAGTTGTTCGAATGTGATGATGAACGGTTCCAAAGCCATCTCCTGGTCGTTTCGACTGGCCATTCGCAATGGCCGTTTTCAACGGAAAGGGGTGCGTTCCGCTGCACCTCGATGGAGCCAGAAGCTAACAGGCGACTTTGGGCTTAGCCAGAAGTTTAAAGGCGTAGAGTTTGGAGTATTTTTACAAGAATCCCGGCTTTCACGAGATTTTTGTAGTCGGCAAGCGGTTGACGCAATGAGTTGCCCAGGCTCGGAATTTCGGTCGACAATGCATGGGTAACGCTGCATAAATGTCTGCGCAGGCGAATCACTGCGTTGCGCGGTGCTCGGACTCCTCACCTATACCCCATAGGCTCCGGGTCCTGCGCTCTGTGCGCCTTGCGCTTCATCCTGCTCGCACTTATTCAGCATTTCCCTTGACCGACGATCACGGATGGACGCCATGACCCGCACCGCTTTCTTCATCTCCGACGGCACCGGCATCACCGCCGAAACCCTCGGCCGCAGCCTGCTCTCGCAGTTCGAGAACACCGACTTCACGCAGATCACCAAGCCCTATATCGACACCCTCGACAAGGCCCGCTCGCTGGTCGGTATCATCGAGGCGACTGCCGAACGCGATGGCGTTCGGCCCATCGTCATCGACACCATCGTCGACCAGGCAGTGCGCGATATCGTGGCCCAGGCGCCGGCGTTCATGGTCGATATCTTTTCGACTTTCCTCGCGCCGCTGGAAGAGGAACTCGAGACTCACTCGACCTACACCGTCGGTCGTACCCACGCGATCGGCCGCGACGATGTCTACATGCACCGGATCGAGGCGGTCAACTTCGCCCTCGACAACGATGATGGCGCCAGAACGTATCAATATGAAGAGGCGGATATCATTCTGATCGGCGTTTCCCGCTGCGGCAAGACGCCGACGTCGCTCTATCTGGCACTGCAGTTCGGCATCCGCGCCGCCAACTATCCGTTGACCGAGGACGATCTCGACGAAAACGGCACTCTCACGCTGCCCGCCTCGTTGGCCAGGCATCGGCACAAGCTATTCGGTCTGACCATCGATGCCCGGCGCTTGTCGGCCATTCGTACCGAGCGCCGCCCCAACAGCCGCTACTGTTCGATGGACCAGTGCATGCAGGAAATTGGCCAGGCCGAAGCGCTCTATCGGCGACACAACATTCCCTTCATCGATACCACGCGCTTCTCGATCGAGGAGATTTCCACTCGCATGATGAACGAAACCGGCCTGCAGAGACGTTTCAGCCCGCGCTGAGCAGGCTGAAATCCGAACCGACTGGGCAGTCCGTCATAGATCCTTGGGCGCGAAGATGCCCGGCGCGTTGCGCCAGTAGCCTTTGTAGTCCATGCCGAAGCCGAACACGTAGCGATCGACCACTTCCAGGCTGCAATAGTCCGCCTTCAGATCGGGTACCGCCTTGCGCTCGTGGCGCTTGTCGACCAGCACCGCCGTGGCGATGCTCTCGGCGCCGGCCTGACGACAATATTCCAGGATCGCCGCCAGGGTCGCCCCTTCGTCGAGAATGTCGTCGACGATGACGACATGGCGCCCGGCCATGGGAATTTCCGGCGATACCCGCCAGAACAGCTCTCCACCGCGAACACCGCCGCGATAACGCGTGGCATGCAGATAGTCGACTTCCAACGGAAAACCTAGCCGGGTCAATAGATGCCCGGTGGTGATCAGGCCGCCATTCATGACGCAGTAGAACACCGGCAACTTGTCCCCCAGATCCCGCGTGATCTCTTCCGCCATGCGGTCGAGCGCGCGTTCCACCTGCGCCTGGTCGATCAGACAGTCGGCGTTGTCCATGACGTCCTGCATCGAGCTCAACGCATCGGTCGGCAAAGTTTGAGTCATCGTCTTCCAATAATCCGGTAAGAGCGGGCGGCACCGCGGTAATCCTCGCAGCGCCGCGATAGATTGGCCGGTTCAGTAGGCCTCGTTGAGCGCTTCCAACCTGGCATGGGTGCGTCGCCAGCGCGAGATCGCCGCCAACGACTCCAGGCTGGGCCGGGCTCGGGCGTAACGCAGCTTGGCGACACGCTGAGCTTGCCGCCCCTCGCAGCAAGCCACCACCTCGCGCGCGTCGGCCGGGGCGTTGCAGATGACCGCCATGTCGCAACCCGCGCTCCAAGCCGCCTGAGCGCGCTCGGCGGGCGTTCCCGCGGCATGCGCCGCCGCCATGGTCAGGTCGTCGGAGAATATCGCCCCCTTGAACCCCAACTCCTCGCGCAGCAGTCCCAGCCAACTGGGCGAGAATCCGGCCGGGCGATCGTCGAACGCCGAATAGACGACGTGAGCCGGCATCACGGCATCGAGCTTGCCGGCTAGCCGGGCGAACGGCACCAGATCGCGCTCGCGCAGGGCATCCAGCGGACGGGGGTCCTCGGCGACGCTGTGGTGGGAATCCTGCCGCGCCCCGCCGTGACCGGGGAAATGCTTGCCCACCGCAACCATGCCGGATTCGTGAAGGCCTTCGATAAAGGCGCCCGCCAGCGCCGCGACGACCTCCGGATCGGGCGAAAAACTGCGCGAACCGATGGCCGGCGATTGATCGTCGTCGAGATCGAGCACCGGGGCGAAACTCAGGTCGAAGCCACAAGCCGCCATCTCCATCCCCAACAGCCAGCCGGTATCCTGCGTCAGCGCCAACGCTGCCTCGGGAGATTCGGCGAACTGGCGACCGAACGCCGCCATGGGCGGGATCTGCGTGACGCCTTCCTTGAGCCGCTGGACACGGCCACCCTCCTGGTCGATCGCCACCAGCACGTCGGGTCGACATGCACGAATCTGCTGGATCAGCGCCTGCGTCGTGGCGGCGTCCGGCGTGTTCCTGGCGAAGAGAATCACGCCGCCGACTTCTGGACGCGCGATCAGCTGTCGCTCCTCTTCTCGCAGCTGGGTGCCTTCGACATCCAGCATCACCGGACCGAGAGGTTGAGTCATAGCAGTCACCTGAAACCGTGAAGCGCCCGATTCTAGACGACGCGGGAGCGTCATGACAGAGGGCGTCGTCGCGCGGACTGCGCGATTAGTGAGCCGCGATGGCGCTCTCGTCTTCGACTGGCGCGGGCAACGGCGCCTGCATGCCGGCGACCACCACCGGTCGCAAGCGCCGAATCAGATCGCGCACCGACATATGCTGGTGATATTCGTTGTCGGCGATGTCGCGCAGGGCATCGAGCCCGGAAAGCGTGAATACCACCGTCCCCAGCATGAAGTGCAACCGCCAGAAGCGCTCGACGTCCGGCAGGTCCGGCGTCGCCAGGCGCAGGCAAGCCACGAAACGATTGAACGTCTCGCCGTAGTGTTCCTGGATATAACGGCGCAAATGTCCCTGCGCCTGGGTATAGGCCAGCCCCAGCAGCTTCATGAAGATCTTGAGGCTGTTGCGTTCGGCGGGCACTTCCAGGACGCTGGTGGCGAGCTGTTCGAGCAGCACTTCGAGCGGAATGGGCTGTCCGGCGTAGCGTGCTTCCAGCGCATCGAGAGCGATATTGAGGCGTTCGGCGAAGGGATCGAGGTAGCGTGCGAAAACCGCTTGAATCAGTGCCTTCTTGGAGCCGAAATGGTAGTTGACCGCCGCCAGATTGACCTTGGCACGTGTGGTGATGTTACGCAGCGACGTTTCGGCAAAGCCTTTCTCGGCGAACAGCACCTCGGCGGTATCGAGTATCCGGGTCACGGTATTGGATTGGGCCATGCGCCACCTCTCGCCTGAAAACATCCGTTTAAAACACTTTCGATCTAAGCACCCTTTGGCGCAGCGCACAATCGAGGCCAACGTCGAACCACGGTTCCTATGGCTCGACAGCGTGGTGGTCGGGCTTTCCTCAGCGGCGATGACTGGATACAATCCCAGGCTGTATACATGCACAAGCCTGATTGGATCAGGCTCTGGGAGATGCCCATGTCGCGACCGCTCACCGCCCGGCAGCAGAACGTATTCGACTTCATCGTCAAGACGATGAACGAGTTCGGCTACCCCCCTACCCGCGCCGAAATCGCCCGCGCGCTGGGCTTCCGCTCCCCCAATGCCGCCGAGGAACACCTCCGCGCACTGGATCGCAAGGGTGTCATCCGCATGATCCCCGGCACGTCTCGCGGCATTCGCCTGCCGGCGGGCGTCAACGAACAGGAAACCGCGGAGAGTGCGGACCAGGGTCTGCCGATCATCGGTTACGTCGCAGCCGGCAGCCCGGTGCTGGCAACGGAGCATATCGATCGTTACTGCCCCCTGTCGGCCGATTACTTTTCACCCAAGGCCGATTACCTGCTGCGCGTGCGCGGCCTGTCGATGAAGGACATCGGCATTCTCGACGGCGATCTGCTGGCGGTGCACCGCACGCAGGAAGTGCGCGATGGCCAGATCGTGGTTGCCCGGCTCGAAGACGATGTCACCGTCAAGCGTTTCACACGTCAGGGCCGTCACGTCACGCTGCTGGCCGAAAATCCCGATTTCCCGCCGATCGAGGTCGATCTGGAGCATCAGCATCTGGAAATCGAAGGCCTGGGCGTCGGCGTGATTCGCGGTGGCAACGGCCTGGGCCTGCAGTAAGCGCGCTCCCATCTCCATCCATGCGCAAGATCCTTCACGCCGACTGCGACTGCTTCTACGCAGCGGTGGAAATGCGCGACGATCCTGCGCTCAAGGATATTCCACTGGCGATCGGCGGCAGCGCCGATCGTCGTGGCGTCATCGCCACCTGCAACTACCCGGCGCGAAAGTTCGGGGTGCACTCGGCAATGCCGACGGCACGCGCGATGCGCCTCTGTCCGCAGCTCAAACTCCTCCCTCCGGACTTCAACAAATACCGCGACGTCTCGCGACAGATTCAGGAGATCTTCCATGAACTGACGCCCTTGGTCGAACCGCTGTCGCTGGACGAAGCCTATCTCGACGTCACCGACGTGGCCCGTTTTCGTGGCAGCGCGACCTGGATGGCCCGTTGGCTCAAGCAGGAAGTGCTCGCGCGAACCGGGATCGTCGTTTCGGTCGGCGTGGCCCCCAACAAGTTTCTGGCCAAGATCGCCAGCGACTGGGACAAACCTGACGGCCTGTTCGTGATTCCGCCCGGCGAGATGGAGCGTTTCATCACCGACCTGCCGGTCAAGAAGCTTCACGGCGTGGGGCCGGCGACCGCCAGAAAGCTAGAGCAGCAGGGAATCGCCACCTGCGCGGATCTGCGCGACCAGCCGCTGGAGAGGCTCTTCGATCAGTTCGGCAAGTTCGGCCAGCGTCTGCACGAACTGGCCCAAGGTATCGATGAGCGCCCGGTCAATGTCACTCGCGAGCGGAAATCGGTCAGTGTCGAAACCACCTATGATCGCGACCTACCCGATCTCGCCCGCTGTCATCAAGCGCTGGAAGTGCTGATCGCGAAGCTGGGCGAGCGCTTGACGAGGCACGGCGATCCCGCGATCGCCAAGCAGTTCGTCAAGGTGCGCTTCGACGACTTCACCAGTACCACCCAGGAGACGGGAGCCTGCGGCGTCGTTCACGCGCGCTTCCATGAACTGCTGGAGAGCGCCTGGCAGCGCGGAGGCCGTCCGGTCAGACTGCTCGGCGTCGGCGTACGCCTGCTGCCGCTCGATCGGCGCCAGTTGGAACTGTTTCCTTAGACCCATTGCTGATTGATTAAACGCTTTCCGTGCGGTTTCGGGCGCGTATCAAGAAAAGACAACGGTCTTGTTGCCGTGTATCAACACCCGATCCTGCAAATGCCAGCGCAATCCCCGCGCCAAGACCGCTTTCTCCACGTCACGCCCCAGACGCACCAGATCCTGCGGCGTGTGGCAGTGCGACACGCGCTGGATGTCCTGCTCGATGATCGGCCCCGCATCGAGCTCCTCGGTCACATAATGGCAGGTCGCCCCGATCAGCTTGACCCCACGCTCGAACGCCTGGTGATACGGCTTGGCGCCGGCGAAGGACGGCAGAAAGCTGTGGTGGATGTTGATCACGCGGCCGGCGTAGCGTCGGCACAGGTCCGACGGCAAGATCTGCATGTAGCGCGCCAACACCACGCTGTCGGCTTCGGCCTCCTCGATCAGGCGTTCGACTTCGGCGAATGCCGGCGCCTTGTCGGCAGGGTCGACGGGAACGTGATGGAACGGGATGCCATGCCAATCCACCAGCGCGCGTAGATCGTCGTGGTTGGAGATGACGCACGCGATCTCGCAATCGAGCTCGCCAGCCGACCAGCGGTAAAGCAGGTCCACCAGGCAATGGGATTCTCGTGAAACCATCAGCACCACGCGCTGGCGCCGGCTCGATTCGCTTAGCCGCCAGCTCATGGTGAATTCCTCGGCAATGCTGCCGAAGGCCTCACGAAAGGCGTCGGCACTCATGTCGTCGGACTGAATGTCGTAACGCATGAAGAACCGCCCTGCGTTCAAATCGGAATGCTGGTTGGCCTCGACAATGGAGCCTCCCTGACTGGCAATGAATCCCGAGACACGGGAAACGATACCCACACGGTCAGGGCAAGAGACGATCAGGCGATAGTTATGCGGCATGGCTCATCAAAACGACTCAGGGAAATGGTCCCCAAACGGGGTCGAGGATCGGCGACGCCAAGGCAAACGACGACGGACGAAGGCGCCGATCCACTCGGGCGGCGGGCATTGTACCCGATTCCGCCCAAGGGAGTGCATGGGGGGCGAACGGGACGAACGATCCGGCCCACGCCGTGCATCGGCGTTTGAGCGCGTCGAGAGGCATGACTTATAGTGAAACCAGACTTTCCCTTTAAGGATGCTGATGTTCCGTCCGCGCGTGCAGATCCGCCCCCGCACTTATCCACCGTTGCTGTTTCACCCTCTGGGCGGCTGCGGTGAAATCGGCATGAACCTATCCCTGTATGGCTACGATGGTCACTGGATCGCCGTCGACTGCGGCATGATGATCCGTCAGGACCTGCCCGACCTTCCCCTGCAGATTCCCGATATCGAGCATTTGGCGGCCAACGCCATGGTGCCGGAAGCGATTTTCATCACCCATGGCCACGAGGATCACCTCGGCGCCCTGGCCTGGATCTGGCCGCACTGGGGCTGCCCGATCTATGCCACCCCGCTGGCCGTCGAGATGCTTCGCATCAAGTTTCTCGAACAGGGTCTGAAGACCGATGCGCTCAAGCCGATCTCGCCGGGCAGCCGGGTTTTCAGCGCACCGTTCGAGGTCACCTTCCTGCCGGTAACGCACTCCATCCCGGAAAGCTGTGCGCTTTCGATCGTGGCCCCGAACTGCCGGGTGCTGCATACGGGCGACTGGAAACTCGACGATCGTCCGGTCATCGGGCCGGCGATCTCTGCCTCGCAGTTCCAGGCGCTCGCGCCGGTCGATCTCGTGGTGGCGGATTCGACCAATGCCGACGTCGAGGGACACTCGCGTAGCGAGACCGAAGCCGCCGATGCGCTGGAAGCGGTGATCGGTGCCTGTACCGGTCGTGTCGTGGTCAGCTGTTTCGCCAGCAATATCGCGCGTATCAAGGCGCTGGGACGTATAGCCGAACGTTGCAACCGTCGGGTCGCTCTGCTGGGACGCTCGATGGAACGCATGGTGTCGATCGCGCTGCGACTCGGCTACCTCGATGACTTTCCGCCCCGGGTTCCAACCCACGATCTCGGTTATCTGCCAGCGGGAGAAGTCCTGATCATCGCCACCGGAAGCCAGGGCGAGCCTCGCTCGGCGCTGTCGCGACTGGCCCAGGGACGCCATCCCGCCATTGATCTGGAACCCGGCGACGCAGTGATCTTCTCGGCGCGCGCCATTCCTGGCAATGAACGTTTGATCGAACGTCTGAAAAATGGCTTCAAACGTCTCGACATTCAAATTCACGACGAGAATTCCAATCCGGCGCTGCACGCTTCCGGCCACCCCGCCCGTGAAGAACTGCGTCAGCTCTACGCCTGGCTGAAACCCAAGCTGCTGCTGCCGGTTCACGGTGAAGCACCACATCAGGAGGCGCACCAAGCGCTGGCAACCTCGCTTGGCATTCAGGTCCCCCTATTGGCGCAAAATGGGGCCTTGTTGGCGTTGGAAAACGACACCTTGGTCATGCGCTCGCAATACCATCTTCGGCCCCGATTGATTGCCGCGAGAGTGCGGCCCGGAGAACGTCAGGTGCCGATTTCTCCTCGCCATCAGCCGCGATCATTGTCGATCGCCTTGACGGTGTTGCCGACGCAGACGGGTTGGACGCGAGTCGGCCGGCTCCTATGGGACAGCGACACGACCCTGCCACTGGACGAGGATGCGCTCGCGGACTGGCTGGATCAGCGGATCGATGCCATTCCCGCCGAAACGTTATTGCAACTTCGCCAACAGTTGTTCACGCCGCTGCGCGAGTGGCTTCAGGACCGGCTGCCGCTGCTGCCCGAACTGCATTTGCAATTGATGCCAGCCGACCCACAACCGGAGTATGAAGTTCGTTCCGCTTCTTCGCGTTAGTGTCCGAATTCGAATTCATGACAAGCATCGGAAGCAGGATCGCGTCGATCCTGCCCGGTCGCATCTGAACGACTCGATATGATGAAAAGCGCGGCGACCTTTCGGCCAACGCGCTTTTGGGTTCATGCCACTCACTATTCTGCCGTTCGGCAAGCTAGCTCACCGGCTCTGTTAAATGGCGAATACCGGAGCTTCGAAAACCTTATCTTATGCCTTGTTGGCATTTTTCGGTGGACGACCGCGACGCTTACGCGGCTGCTCGCCTACCAGATCGTCCATCGACAACCCAGCATTGTTCATCGCCTCGCGGATTTCGGCGAGTTTCTTTTGCTTGTCCGCTTCTTCTTTCTGGCGCTGATGATCTTCCTGCTGCTTCTGCTCGATCACTTCACCGATGACTTCGGACAATTTATGAAGCTGTTCCATGCTCAACTGTCGCGCGGCCGCACGCGCGACATTCTTGTTACGAGCGATGCGTTCCAATGATTCGGTGGACATCGTCCTCTCCTTGCTGGGTCCCGATAACGGCATTGCGCCGGATGATTTTCTGAAAGTATATGCTTGCGACATCTTTTGGCAAGAAATTAAATCAAAAAGACACGCGTTAATCGCGTGTCTTTTTAACCAAAGTACAGCGTCGCTGGCGTGGAGAAAGTCGTTCAGCCACCCGTCATATTCATGAATCGCACGACCTGCACATCGCCATCGGTAGTGAAGTGATGACGCTCCGGCTTCAGATCCATCGCCTCGATAATCTGCGCTTTCAGTGGTTCCAGTTCGCCCGGATAGCGGCGTAACGTCTGGCGCAGATCGACCGAGTGTTCGTTTCCGAGACACAGCAACAAGCGCCCTTCTACAGTGACACGCACGCGATTGCAGGTACTGCAGAAGTTGTGACTGTGCGGAGAGATGAATCCGATCCGGCTGCCGCTATCCGCCATACGGAAATAGCGCGACGGTCCCAGCGTGGATTCGGGGGAGGGAATCAGCGGATAACGGGTTTCGATGTGCGCTTGTACGTCATCGCTGGAGTAGAAGGTTTCTCCGCGCGAGTGATCCGATACATCGCCCAGCGGCATCTCTTCGATGAAGCTGATGTCGACGCCTTCTCGACGGGCAAAATCGACCAGGTCGAGAATTTCGTCGTCGTTGCGCCCCTTGAGGATGACGGCATTGAGTTTGATACGTTCGAAACCTGCGTCCTGGGCGGCGTGAATGCCGTCGATGACACGAGCGAGATCGCCGGTCCGGGTCAGACGACGAAAACGCTCGGGATCCAGAGAGTCCAGGCTGATATTGAGCCGCGACAATCCGCCGTGCCTCAGCGTGGCGGCGTGCTTGCGCAAACCGGCCCCGTTCGTGGTCATGGCGAAATCCTTGAGCCCCGGTAAACGACCGATATTGCCTACCAGCTCTCCGATGCCCTGACGCACCAGCGGCTCGCCGCCGGTCAGGCGGATCTTCTCGACCCCCAACTCGGTGAAAGCACGCGCGACCTGATGCAGCTCCTCCAGCGACAACACCTGAGCCCGCGGGAGAAAGGTCATTTCCTCGCTCATGCAGTAGACGCAGCGAAAATCGCAACGATCGGTCACCGAGATCCGCACGTAGCGAACCTGGCGCGAAAACTTATCGACCAAGGCTGTCATCATTGCTCCCAACGACCGGCATCGTCCCGGTCGCTTTGTCGTTCCGAGACCCAATAGTCACCGCTAGCGGTGTGTTCTTTCTTCCAGAAAGGCGCTCGGGTTTTCAAATAATCCATGACGAAGTCGCAAGCCTCGAAGGCGGCTCGGCGATGGGCGCTGGCAACCAAGACCAGGACAATGGGATCACCGGGCCGGAGCCGGCCGACACGATGGGTCACGCTAACCGCTTGCAGGTCCCACCGAGACAAGGCTTCCCGAGCGATCGCTTCGAGAGCACGCTCGGTCATGCCGGGAAAGTGCTCCAGGGTCAGGGACTGCACATCGGGCCGTTCATTGAAGTCTCTGACCAGGCCGGTGAAGCTGACTATTGCCCCGATATCGCTGCGCCGTCGCGTCAGCCACTGCTGCTCGGCACCGATGTCGAATGCGGCTTCCTGAACCCGAATGTCGACCGTCATCATCGGCTCCTGCTTTCAGCCGCCGGTAACCGGCGGAAAGAAGGCGATCTCGTCGCGCTCGTCCACGGCCGTCGTATCGTTGACCATTACCTGATTGCGTGCCGCCAATACGCGCCGTTCTTCGAGAACCGAAAAGCGTGAGTCGAGCGCGATCAATGCGCGTTTGACCCCGGCCACGTCACGGGAAGTCAATCGATCGCATGCCAGCGACATTTCCGATTGCCCGAGACGCTCACGCAGCTCGGCGAGAAAACGAATCGTCAAAGTGCCGTTGTCTCGCGCCACCTTTTCCCCATCTTCCCCATCTTCAATGGCGACATCGAAGCCGTCATGGCGCTTGGCATCGGTCTCTTCCAGGCTTGTCGAACGCGACCAATCGCCGGATCGCCCGCCGCTTTTCTCTTCCAGACGGATGGCGTCGATCGTCATGCCCTTGTCGACGGCCTTGCACATGTCGTAAAGCGTGAGACATGCCACCGAGACGGCGGTCAGCGCTTCCATCTCGACCCCGGTGCGTCCGTTTAGGCGACACATGGCCTCGACATGTACGCAGCTTTGCGCTTCGTCCATTTCGAAATCCACGCTGACCTTGGACAACGGCAGAGCGTGACACAGGGGAATCAACTCATGCGTGCGCTTGGCGGCCAGGATACCAGCGATACGGGCCGTGGCCAGCACGTCGCCTTTCGGCAGGCCGCCCTCCAACAGCAACGCCAGCGTGGCGGGCTGCATGTGAATACAGCCGCGCGCGCGTGCTTCCCGACGACTTTCCCGCTTGTCGGCGACATCGACCATGTGGGCTTCACCGCGCGCGTTGAGGTGCGTGAGCGTCATGCTGAATTCGCCTCGCTTCAAAACTTTACGTCAGACATCAAGCCTAAACATCAAGCATAGTGTGAATGTCGGGACAATACCTGTCATTCCTATCGCGCGGGTCCGAAAAGCCGCTGTCGCAACGCCATCAGCGCGAAGGGGATGCCTGTCGGCTAGCCCAGGCGATGATCCATTCGAGAATGGCGTCGATATCGTCCAGATCCAGCCGCTCCACGTCCTGCGGCAACGTATCGATGGCGCTGCCAAACTCGTCAGGCTTCGATTCATTAAACTTCAGTGCAATGGCCTTTACCCAGGGATCGCTCGCGGCCAGAGGCGTCATGCGTTCGCCCCGATGCAACTCCAGCTTGGGCAATGGCCATGCCTTGAACCCTTCGACCAGAATCAGCGCCGGCTCGAGCGCGGCAACCTGCGCGACCAGCGCGGGCAGATCCGGCTCGTCCTGCCCTGGCGTCTCCATCATCAGTGCGAATCGACGGTTTGAGGCCACGACCATCGGCGCGGCTCCCGCCTGACGCAGGCGATGACTGTCCTTGCCCGGTTTATCGACGTCGAACTGGTGATGCGCGTGCTTGATGACCGCCGTCGGCCAGCCCCGCTCACGCAGGCGGGGCAACAGCGCCTCCAGCAACGTGGTCTTGCCGGTCCCGCTCCAGGCCGCGATGCCGAGAACGGGAATATCGCAGGCCAGCCGCTCATGCTCATGATTCATCGCCCTTTCCTCCCCGCGCACCGCTTTCTGCTCGGACGTGGTCCTGCGGCGTGTTGAGATTGGCGAATCGTGGGCCGAGATCGGAGAAGTCGATTTCGCACCAGCGATGGCGCGCATACCAATGCACGACCTTGCCGCCGCCATCAGCGAGCCATGCGGCAAGATCGTCGCGCAGCGAGGTACGAATCAACGCCACCAGGGGTTGCAGTCGCTCGCCATCATGGGCCACGGCGATGTCGGCCTCGTCGCGGGCGCGCGCGAGACGCTCGCAGGTTTCCAGCGGCAACCACGGCATGTCCACCGGTGCCAGCAGCATCCATGGCGTAGCGACCAGCCGCATGGCACCCAGCGCTCCGGCCAGGGGGCCGGGGTAATCCGGCAGCGGGTCGGTGACGATCGGCACGCCCAGGCCGCGGTAGCGCTCGAGGTGACGATTGGCACTGACGACGAGCCCGCCCACCTGGGGCGCCAACCGCAACAGAGCATGTTCGACCAGCGGGCGGCCGTCGAGCATCAGCCACCCCTTGTCCTGGCCTCCCATGCGCCGCCCACGACCGCCGGCGAGGATCACGCCGGTGACATCGGTAGGCGAAATCACCGGGTACCGAAGATCTTGTCGCCGGCATCGCCGAGCCCCGGCACGATGTAGCCGTTTTCATCGAGTTTCTCATCGACGGCGGCAGTATAGATATCGACCTCGGGATACGCCTGCCTGACGCGTTCGATGCCTTCGGGGGCCGCCACCAGCACGATGACCTTGATCTGCTGGCAGCCACGCTGCTTGAGCATATCCAGTGTCGCCACCATCGAGCCGCCGGTCGCCAGCATCGGGTCGATGACGATCGCCAGGCGCTCGTCCAGCGCACTGACGAACTTCTCGAAGTACGGTACCGGCTCCAGCGTCTCCTCGTTGCGGTAAAGGCCGACGACGCTGATACGGGCACTGGGAATCAGGTCGGTGACGCCATCGAGCATGCCCAGACCGGCGCGCAGGATCGGCACGATGGTGACCTTCTTGCCCTTGATCTGCTCGATTTCGATCGGTGAGCCATTCCACCCTTCGATCGTTGCCGACTCCAGCTCCATATTCTGGGTCGCCTCATAGGTCAACAGCTTGGCCACTTCGCAGGCCAACTCACGGAAACTCTTGGTGCTGATGTCGGCAGCGCGCATCAGTCCGAGCTTGTGTTTGACCAGGGGATGGGCGATGTGGTGAACACTCATGGTCGGCGCCTTCGTCGAAAATGGAAAACACCGACATTGTACGCGAGAAGCCCCGTCTCAAGCGACGCGACATGCAAGCCTCACATGACGTGAGCAGGCAACTGCCAGTCGATGGCGCCGCGGCCCCTGACCTTGAGAAAATCGTTGGCCTGGGAGAAATGGCGCTTGCCGAAGAAGCCACGATGGGCGGACAACGGCGAGGGATGCGGCGAGTGCAGCACCAAGTGCTTGCGGCGATCGACGAAGTCCGCCTTTTTCTGGGCATAGCTGCCCCACAGCAGGAAGACGACCCCGTCACACTGCTCGTTGATCACCTGAATGGCACGGTCGGTGAAGGTTTCCCAGCCCTGATTGCGGTGAGAACCGGCGTTGCCCTGCTCCACCGTCAACACGCTGTTGAGCAGCATGACACCCTGGCGGGCCCAGCTTTCGAGAAAGCCGTGATTCACCGGCGTGGTGCCGACATCCGCGGCCAGCTCGCGATAGATGTTCTGCAATGACGGCGGCGTCGGCACCCCGGGGCGGACGGAAAAGCACAGCCCGTGCGCCTGATTGGGTCCATGATAAGGATCCTGTCCCAGAATCACCACACGGACCTGATCCAGCGGGGTCAGTTCGAAGGCGCGAAACCAGTTCGATGAATGCGGATAGATGACCTTGTGCGCCGCCTTCTCGGCGGCCAGGAACGCACGCAGCCGCTGCATGTAGGCAGCGTCGAATTCCGCTCCCAAATGACGATTCCAGCTCTCGGGCAACGGCGACTTGGACATGCCGGCTCGCTCCGTCGTCAGCGAAGATGAATGGATGGCTCAGGACTTCGGCGGACGCACCTGGTCCACCAATGGCTCGACATAGGCGTGGCCGAGATCCCAGGGAAACTGGATCCAGCAGTCCTGCGCCACTTCGGTGAGGTATTGATCGACCAGCGGCCGCCCTTCCGGCTTGGCGTAGACAGTCACGAAATGCGCCTTGGGCAGCATGTCGCGAACCACCCGCGCGGTCTTGCCGGTATCCACCAGATCGTCCACCAACAGCCAGCCGTCGCCGTCATGATCCACGCCCTTCATGACATCCAACTGCCCCTGTGTCTGATCGTCGTAACTCTTGATGCAGACGGTATCGATCAGGCGTACGTTGAGCTCGCGCGCGATCAGCGCCGCCGGAATCAGACCGCCGCGCGTGATCGCCACGATCCCCTTGAAGTCGCGCTCGACGAGGTGATGACAGAGCGTGCGCACGTCGCGGTGCAGTTGATCCCAGGAAACCGTGAAATGATGGTGATAACGATCGGCGCTCATGGCGAAGTCACTCGTCTTCGGTGAAACTGCAGACGGCGAAGACACTGTAACCGGCTTCGCGAATCTTGGTGGAACCGCCCAACTCGGGCAAATCGAGAATAGTGGCGGTTTCGACCACGTGGCCGCCGCTGCGCTGGATCAGCGAGGCCGCCGCCAGCATGGTGCCGCCGGTGGCGATGATGTCGTCGATCAGCACGATGCGGTCGTTCTCGCGGAAGGCGTCGGCATGCAGTTCGACGGTCGACTCGCCGTACTCCAGCTTGTAGGTCTCGCTGATGGTCTGGAACGGCAACTTGCCCTTCTTGCGCACCGGCACGAAGCTGCAACCCAGTTCGTAGGCGAGCGGCGCGCCGACGATGAAGCCGCGGGCATCGATCGCGGCCACGGCGTCGACCTCGAGCTCCTGATAGCGGTGCACGAAGCTGTCGATCAGCTTGCGAAAGGCGGCGCTATTCTGCAGCAGCGGCGTAATGTCGCGAAAATTGACGCCGGGCTGCGGCCAATCGGGCACGGTGCGAATGACCGACTTGATGTAGTCACCGTAGATACTGCTCATCGAAGGAAACTCCGGAATCTGAAACAATCGACCTGGAACAAATCGGCCGCGCAAAGGCGCTTATGTTACCCAAGCCGCAGCGTCGACGCGACCCATCCGGACAGCACGGTCAACTCATCCGCGCGATGCCAGTACCCGTTCGACGGTTTCCACGATCGCCTGGGTCTGGGGATCGACTTCGATATTGACCCGGTCCCCCGGCACGCGTTCGCCGATGGTGGTGCGCGCCAGGGTCTCGGGAATCAGGTTGACGCAGAAACGCCCCCCTTCCACGCTGCCGACGGTCAGGCTGATGCCGTCGATACCGATGTAGCCCTTGTCGAACACGAAGCGCGCAAGCGCATCCGGCAGTTCGAACCACAACCGCCGATTGTTGGGCGCCTCATCGATCTCCGCCACGGTAACCATGCCCATGATATGGCCGGACATGGAATGGCCGCCGATCTCGTCGCCGAAGCGGGCGGCCCGCTCGAGATTGACCCGGTCGCCGGCGACCAACTGGCCGAGATTGGTCAGGCGCAACGTCTCCCGCATCAGATCGAAGCTGACGTGCTCGCCCTCGATGGCCGTCACCGTGAGGCAGCATCCGTTGTGAGCGACCGAAGCGCCCAGGGTCAGCCCTTCCCGCATCGCCGGCGACATGGCGAGAACATGCGTGCGCAGCTGTTCGCGTTCTTCGATGGCAACCACCGTGCCGATGTCCTGCACGATCCCGGTGAACATGACTCGCCTCCCCTGCCGACGCTTCGCCATGGTTGGTGAAGCTGAATTCGCCTTTTGTCGAGCCGCGAATTCTAGCACGTGCGTGACGGAGCCAGCGAAATTGACGCCCCTGCGAGCCGACCCTAAGATTGCAGCGCAATGGATCGCGCCGATTTGTTCCCGGATTGCAGGCGCGCCGGTGTACGGAAATGCTGAATAAATCGCTGAGCGGGATAAAGCGCAAGGCGCACGCCGCACAGAAGCCGGAGCCTATGAGGTATAGGTGAGGACTTCGAGCAGCGTGCAACGCAGCGATTTGCCCGCGCAGGCATTTAGGTAGCGTTTTTTGCCGGGCAATATTGCTAAAAGGGTGTGTCCAGCGTTGATGGCCACCCGCACGGGTGGCCTTTTTTCGCCTGCCGACAGCGATATCCTCGGTTGCCACAGCTCAGCTGGGCGCCGTCCGATCTGCCATATGCACTTCCCACGGCACGTCTTTCGTGCCATCCAGCGCCTTGCCCGCCACGTAGTAGACCACCGCTCCCAGCAGCGAGCCGGTGAACCAGCCGTAGTCGTAGAACCACTGCCCAATGCCGGTGGTCAACGAGATCAACGTCAGCACCACCGGCACACCGAAGGCGATGAATCCGGCGGCGTTGATCGCCGGATAGCGTCCGCCGTCGCGATACAGGCTGACCACGTCCAGCTTCTGTCGCTTGATCAGGAAATAGTCCACCGCCATGATCCCGGCGATCGGCCCGAGCAGGCTGGAGTAGCCCAGCAGCCAGTTGGAGTAGAGGCTTTCCAGGGTCACGTCGGAGACGATCACTCCGGCTTTCTGGAGCAGGTCGTAGCCCATCAGCAGCGTGCCCACCAAGCCGGTCAGCAATACCCCGCCGGTACGGTTGATCAGCTTCGGCGCGATGTTCTGGAAATCGTTGGTCGGCGAGACGATGTTGCCGGCGGTATTGGTCGAGATCGTGGCGATGACGATCAGCACCATGGCGATCGCGACCCACGCCGGGCTGTCGATATGACCGATCAGCGTGACCGGATCGGAAACGGTCTCCCCCACCAGCGATGCCGAGGCGGCGGTCATCACCACCCCCAGGGCGGCGAAGAAGAACATCGTCAGCGGCAGGCCGATGATCTGGCCTACGATCTGGTCCTTCTGGCTGCGTGCGAAACGGCTGAAATCGGGAATGTTGAGCGATAGCGTGGCCCAGAATCCGACCATGGCGGTCAGGCCGGAAAGAAAATAGGTGGTGACCGACGCCCCTTCCGGCCGCGACGGCGGCTGCGCCATCAACTCCCCCAGCGAGACGTGCGGCAGCGCCCAGACCATCAGGCCGATGGCGACGATCAGCAACAGCGGCGCCGACAGTGTCTCCAGCCACTTGATCGATTCCGCGCCACGAATCACCACATAGAGATTCATCGCCGCGAAGATGAAGAATCCGATCACCTGGCCGATGCCGCCCAGCGACTGCCACGGCGGTATCAGTGCCGACAGCAGCAGATGGATCGCCAGCCCGCCGAACAGGGTCTGGATGCCGAACCAGCCGCAACCGACCAGGGCGCGGATCAGGCACGGCACGTTGGAACCGCGAATGCCGAACGACGAGCGCAGCACCACCGGAAACGGAATGCCGTAGCGGGTGCCGGGAAAGGCGTTCAGCGTCAGCGGAATCAGCAGAATCACGTTGGCCAGCAGGATCGCTAGCAGCGCCTCGCCGACACTGAGACCGAAATAGGCGGTCAGCACGCCGCCCAGGGTATAGGTCGGCACGCAGATGGAGAGCCCGACCCACAGCGCGGCGATGTTCCACTTCGTCCAGGTTCGCTCGCGCGCCTCGGTCGGTGCGATATCCTGGTTGAAGCAGGCACTGTCGCGGACGTCATCGCCGATCGAGAGTTCGATCTTGCCGTCGCGTTCGACCATGCGAGAAACCGATGTTGTCATTGTGTGTCTCCCGGTCCCGGTTGTTGTGGAAAATGCTGCAGGAAATACCGTCGAGCGCCGCGCTTAGCCGTAGGAGGCAATGCGTGGTAGTTGGTGGTAGCGGCGATCGAAATAGAGCAAGCAGCGGCTGTCGTCACAGCGGTCGCGGTGCGTGAACAGGCCGACGATCTCGCAGAACAGCACGTCGTGCGTCCCCACGGCGACTCGCTGACTGATGCGGCACTCGAAGTGCGCCAGGGCATTCTTCAATACCGGCGCCCCCGTTTCGCGCACCGACCACTCGGCCGTGGCAAAACGCTCGTGCATCGCGGTCTTGCCGCCGAAAGTGTTGGAAATCTCTTCGTGATCGGCGCTCAACACGTTGACGCAGAGCGCCGAATTGGCAGCGAACGCCGGATAGGCCGACGACTGGCGGTTGATGCAGACCAGCAGCGTCGGCGGCTCGTCGGTCACGCTGCAGACCGCCGAAGCGGTAAAACCGGCACGTCCGCCGGAACCGTCGGTGGTGACCACGTTGACGGCGGCCGCCAGCCGCGACATCGCCTCGCGGAAGGCCGCGGAGGAGACCGGCGGCAGCGACGCGGGATCGATATCCGGATATTCGGGTTCGGATTTTCGCAGTGTCATCGTCATGCTTGGCTCCTGTGTATCCGTTGCCGACGCCTGCCCTGGCGCCAGCCCTTCGGTCATGGGGTCAGAAAGCGCTCCACCACGGCATTGAAAGCCTCCGGCACGGTCACCGTCAGACCATGCCCGCCGTAATCGAACATCTCCAGTCGAGCATTCGGCAGCCCTGCCGCCAGGCGCTCGGAACGGGTGTACGGCACCAGCAGGTCGTCGCGGGAGGCGATCAGCAGTGTTGGCGCCTCGATCTCGCTCAGTCGCGCGTCGATATCGAAGCCGGACAGCGCAGCGATTCGCGCCAGCACGTTCTGCTTGCCCGGAAAGTGCTCGAGCGCATGCGCTTCTTCCGCCAGCAGCCGATCGTTGTTGGCCGACAACCAGTCGGCGGGATAGAGGAACAACGGCTGGGCGTGGAGATAGGGTTGCACACCGCTGTCCTCGAGCAGCGCGATGCGCACCCGGAAGCAGCGTTCGCTCTGCACGTCGACCCGGCTCCAGGCGTTGATCACGATCAGCCGACCGAGCCGGGCCGGCTCCAGCAGCGCCATCTGCAGGCCGACGAGCCCACCCAGCGCATGGCCCATGAAATCGACGCGGGCGATATCCAACCGGTCGAGCAGCACCAATGCCTCCCGGGCCATGTCGTCGATCGAATAGCTCGATGGCAGTTGCGCCGGGCTCTTGCCGGTACCTAGATGGTCGTAGATCACCACCCGGTGCGTTTCGGCAAGCGTTGCCAGCTGCGGCTCCCAGAAGCGGCCCGCCCCACCCAGCCCGGCCGACAGCAGGATCGTCGGCGCATCGGCCTCCTCGCGCCCGAGAATTTCGTAATGCATCGGTGCGCCCTCAGCGAGGCAGATGGGCGATCGAAGCGATCTCGATCAGGGCGTCCGGTTTCACCAGCCCGCACTGAATGCAGTAGCGCGCCGGCTTGTCGCCGGGAAAGAACTCGGCGTAAACGGCGTTGATCGCCGCGTAATCCTCCCAGTTGCGCAGGAAGATCGAGTTGAAGGTGATGTCGTCCATCGTGCCGCCGGCGGTCTCGACCACGCTCTTGATCAGCTCCAGCACGTGGCGCGTCTGCGCCGCGGCATCGCCGACGTGAACCACGTTGTTGTCGTTGTCGAACGGCAGCGTGCCGGAGACATAGAGCACGTTGTCGGCCTGGGTGCCGGGCACGAACGGCGCCAACGGGACGCCGGAACCGGCGGGAATCACACTCTGCTTGGGCATGGGATCACTCTCCTTGCAAGATTCTCAAATGGCCGGGCACTCGCCCGCTCAGGCCAATTCGTTCAGGGCCGGGGAGACACCGGCACAGGCCGCTTCGAATGCCGCCACGCTCGAGCCCCAACCGAAGAAGGTCTCGATATTGAAGATCGCGGCGTCGTGCGCCGAACGCGGCCCGGCCTGATAGGTCGCGTCCTCGAGCACGCAGCCGAAGTATTCGAGGAAGAAGCCGTCACGCAGCGTCGACTCCACGCAGACGTTGGTGGCGATGCCGGTGAACAGCAGATGGCGGATGCCGCGAGCACGCAGAATGCTGTCCAGCGGCGTGTTGAAGAAGCCGCTGTAGCGCGGTTTCGGCAGCACGATGTCGCCGTCCTGGGGCTTCAACTCGTCGACCAGCGCATAGTCCCAGCTGCCCTTGGCCAGCAGTTGGCCGTGCAGCTCGGGTTGCTGCCGCATGGTCTTGAGTGCATTCGACTTGTGCCAGTTGGGCGAACCCGGCCCGCCAGCCTCGACGTAGTCCGCATCCCAGCCATTCTGAAAGAAGACCACCGTGATGCCGGCGGCATGGGCGATGCGTATCGCCTGGGCGATGCGTTCGATCACCGGCCCGGTGGCGGACACGTCGAAGCCGGCCAGGTCAAGATAACCGCCCTTGGAGGCATAGGCGTTCTGCATGTCGACCACGATCAACGCGGTCTCGGAACGCGGCATGGCGATCGCTTCCGGCCGCCCGGCCAGCACGATCTCGTCGGCGCTCTCGACGGCACCGCGACGTACCACCGGGGTTCGTTTGAGCTCGCGCATCACACGACCTCCGTTGCGGAAGCCCGACTGCCGACCACGTCGAGGCGCGTTTTCATCAGCGGCTGGACTTTCTCGCCGAAAGTATCGAGTCCCGCCAGGAAGTCATCGAAGGTCAGCATCACCCCGCCGACGCCTTCCACGGTGTCGATCTCGTCGAGCATGCGAGCGACGTTCTCGTAGGAACCGACCAGGGTGCCCATATTGAAGTTGACTGCGGAGGTCGGGTCGGTCATCTGGCGCACGTTGGTGTCCTTGCCGGAGCTCTTGTCCTGGCTGCCCTGATCGGCCATCCAGTCCAGCGCCTCCTGATCCGCTCCCGCCTTGTAATGCTCCCAGCGCGCCATGGCGGCTTCGTCGGTTGCGTCGGCGATCACCATGAACAGCACGTAGCAGGCGATTTCGCGCCCCGTTCCCTGGCTCGCGGCATTGAGCCGGGCGGCAGTATCGGCGAAGGCAGTCGGCGTATTGAGTCCCTTGCCGAAGCAGAAGCTGTAGTCGGCATGCTTGGCGGTGAAGGCCATGCCGGCATTCGACTGCCCCGCACAGACGATCTTGACCCCCTGCTGCGGTCGCGGGCTGAGGCGGCAGTCGTCCATCTGGAAGAACTCGCCCCGGAAGTCGCTGTGACCGCTCTCCAGCAGCTCGCGCATCACCGTGGTGTACTCGTCGAGGTAGGCGTAGCGCTTGCCGAAGTATTCGTCCCCCGGCCACATTCCCATCTGGCTGTACTCCGGCTTCTGCCAGCCGGTCACCAGATTGATGCCGAAGCGGCCGGGAGCGATCGAGTCGATGGTCGAGGCCATGCGCGCCACGATCGCCGGTGGCATCACCAGGGTCGCGGCGGTGGCGTAGAGATTGATCTTCGAGGTGACCGCGGCCAGCCCCGCCATCAGCGTGAAGGATTCCAGCGCGTGCTCCCAGAACTCGGTCTTGCCGCCGAAGCCGCGCAGCTTGATCATCGACAGCACGAATTCGAAGCCGTAGCACTCGGCCTTCTGGGTCACCGCCTTGTTGAGTTCGAAGGTCGGCAGATACTGCGGCGCGTTTTCGGAGATCAACCAACCGTTGTTGCCGATGGGAATGAAGACGCCCAGTTGCATGACTTACCTCCTGATCGATATGCGATGAAGAGCCTGCCGAATCGTCGGCGGGCTCGACCTCTTTCTCGCCGGGTTGCCTGGAAACTCTAACAACCCACATGCCAACCGAGGGTTCTCCAATCCTTTTCAAGGGCTTGAACGAGGATCGACGAACAGCGCCAGACCAAATGGTCCGATCATCGTTCATGGATGCGCAAAAATGACGCAATATCCCTGCTGGCTGCCTCCATAGAGTGCAGGCATCCGCCAATGACCTCGGATAGACGTAAGGTGAGCGAACGAGATCACCCGGCTCGCATCGTGCTAGAGTTCCTCGCATCGGGAGCCGTCACGTTCGCGGCGGCCCGATGCTCGATCAGGAAGGGGATGGCTACGACACGATGACGCAAATTTCCTCGGCACCGCCGGTCGGCAACCGCGCCGCCGCCAGCGAGGCCCGCAAGCAACGCATACGCGACGCCGCCTTGTCGCTGTTCTCCCAGTTCGGGCTGCGTGGCGCCAGCCTGGACGCCATCGCCGAGCGTGCCGGCGTCTCCAAGACCAACCTGCTCTATTATTTTCCTTCCAAGGAGAGGCTCTACGTCGCGGTGCTGCAGCAGATCCTGGACAGCTGGCTGGAACCGATGCGCGCGATCAGCGCGGAGCAGTCGCCCGAAGAGGCTATCCGTCACTACATTCGCATCAAGGTCGAGCTGTCCCGCGATTGCGTCCAGGCATCGCGCCTGTTCTGTCTCGAGATGATTCAGGGGGCACCGCTGCTGAAAGCGGTGTTGCAAGAGGATCTGCGCGGTCTGGTCGAGGAAAAGTCACGGGTCATCGAGGACTGGATCGCACGCGGCCAGCTCAAGCCAGTGGATCCGCATCACCTGATCTATCTGCTGTGGGGCACGACCCAGCACTACGCCGATTTCGCGGTCCAGATCGAGGCGATCTCGGGCAAGACCCTCGCAGACCCGACGTTCTTCGCAGAAACGGTGGAAAACATCCAGCGCATCGTACTCGGCGGCCTGTTGCCGCCAACGGCCGGGACATGAGCGCCCGACCGCCCCGACGCTCGGCTCTCCTCAGGCGAGCCGGCAGGCGTCCTCGAAATCGAGCCGCGGCAGGCGAGGCTTGACCCCGGAAGGGTCGCCGTATCCCAGGTTTATCAGCAGATTGACCGTCCAGTTCGTGCCGGCGAAGAAGGCGTCGTCGACAGCCTTGGCATCGAATCCCGACATCGGTCCGGTATCCAGCCCCATCGCGCGTGCCGCCAGGATCAGGTAGCCGGCCTGCAGCGAGCTGTTGCGCAGCGCCGTTTCCTGGGCGAAGGTCTCGCTGCCGGTGAACCAGCTACGGGCATCGGTGTGGGGAAACAGCGTCGGCAGTTGGTCGTAGAAGCGCTTGTCGTAGGCAACGATCACCGTACACGGTGCATTGGCGGTCTTGTCGGCATTGCCGGCGGAAACGCAGGGCAGCAATTTGTCCTTGCCCGCCGTGGTGCGCACGAACACGAAGCGGGCGGGACAGCAGTTGGCCGAGGTCGGCCCCATCTTGACCAGATCGTAGAGCCGACGCAGCGTCTCTTCGCTGATCTCCCGCGAATCCCAGGCATTGTGGGTGCGCGCTTCGCGAAACAATTGATCGAGCGCGTGATCGTCGAGTGAAGGCAGCATACGCTATCTCCTGGTGAGGTTTCCGGAATCAACGGCCCAAGGCCGGCTTGACGACGTTAGCGTTACCGACCAAGCAATTCCAGGGCCGCAATCGTGATCCCACCGGCTCGACAAGCCATTACGCCTCGTCGGTCAATTCCCGGAACGCCCCGGCGGCAGCGCAGCGCACCAGATTGGACCGCCTGGTCCACACCGCCGCGACGGTCGCTCTGGTCCGGCGAGATCCGTATACTAGCGCCCTCTTTGATGCCCTCACGATTCCGAATGCATTCCATGATCTCAACGGCCCCATGATCCAACTGGACAATGTCTCCAAAACCTACGGCAGCGGTGCACGCACCGTGCAGGCGCTGGTCGACGTCGACCTGAACGTGCCCAAGGGCACCATTCACGGCGTGATCGGTCTCTCCGGCGCCGGCAAGTCGACCCTGATCCGCTGCATCAACCTGCTCGAACGTCCCACCCAGGGCCGAGTCTTCATCGACGGCCAGGAACTGACCGCGATGGATGCCGTGCAGTTGCGCCAGGCACGCCACCAATGCGGCATGATCTTCCAGCATTTCAATCTGCTGACCAACCGTACCGTCTACGACAACGTCGCGCTGCCGCTGGAGCTGATGCGCGAGTCGCGCCAGACCATCCGCGAGCGGGTGATGCCGCTGCTGGAACTGACCGGGCTGGCGGGCAAGGCCAGGCAGTATCCGTCCCAGCTCTCCGGCGGGCAGAAGCAGCGCGTGGCGATCGCCCGGGCGCTGGCCAGTCAGCCCAAGGTGCTGCTGTGCGACGAGGCGACTTCGGCGCTCGACCCTCAGACGACGACTTCGATCCTGGCGCTACTGCAGGAGATCAACCAGCGGCTGGGCCTGACCATTCTGTTGATCACTCACGAAATGGAAGTGGTCAAGAGCATCTGCCATCGGGTCGGCCTGATTTCGGACGGCCGTTTGGTGGAGGAAGCCGACGTCGGCGACTTCTTCACCGCGCCCCGGACCCAGCTCGGCCGTGAATTCCTCAACGCCTTTCTCGAGCTCGAACCGCCGCAGGCGCTGGTGGAACGGCTGGAGCCAGCGGCCGGCGAGCGCACTCATCCGGTGGTGCGCCTGACCTTCTCCGGCGACAGCGTCTCGACTCCGCTGATCTCGCGACTGGCGCGGGAGCACGGCATCGACGTCAGTATCCTGCAGGCCAAGGTGGAATCGATCCAGGGCCGCACCCTGGGCCTGATGATCGCCGAACTGATGGGCAGCGCCACGCAGACGCAGCAAGCGCTGGCAACGCTCGAATCCTTTGATCTACACGTGGAGGTACTCGGCCATGTCCAGCGCACTGATTGACCTCGTCTGGCAGTCGACGCTAGAGACACTCTACATGGTCGCGGTTTCCGGCCTCATTTCCGCGTTGCTCGGCGTTCCGCTGGGCGTGCTGTTGTATGTGACCCGCCCGCGCCAGATTCTGGCCCAACCGGTGATCAACGGCATTCTGGGCGTGATCACCAACGTCGGCCGTTCGGTGCCGTTCATCATTCTGCTGGTGGCGATCATCCCCTTCACCCGCATGATCGTGGGAACCTCCATCGGCACCAACGCCGCCGCGGTTCCGCTGACCATCGCCGCGATTCCGTTCGTCGCCCGCCTGGTGGAAGGTGCGCTCAACGAAGTTTCGCCGGGCCTGGTCGAGGCGGCGCAATCGATGGGCGCCACGCCGATGCAGATCATCACCAAGGTGCTACTGCCGGAGGCCCGCGGCGGCATCATCAACGGCTTGACCATCACGCTGGTGGCGCTGATCAGCTACTCCGCCATGGCCGGGGCCGTCGGTGGCGGCGGGCTGGGCGATCTGGGGATTCGCTACGGCTACAATCGCTTCAATCCCACCGTGATGCTGATCACCGTCGTGGTGCTGGTGGTGATGGTCCAGGTGTTCCAGAGTCTCGGTGATTATCTGGTACGCAAAAGCGACCATAAGTAATACACCTAGCCCCATAGATTAATAACCAGAATGAATTACCGAGAGCGTCGTTATTCCGTTATATTACGGCGGTCACGAGGTGCCTCGCCAGTAGCGCACCATGCAAAGCGCATCAATCGCAGAGAATGTCGATCAGGGAGACTATCGCCAATGAATTCACTGACGCGCGCCTTGGGCGCCGCCGCACTCAGCCTCGGATTGGTCGCCGGTTACGCCCAGGCCGCCGACGACACCATCAAGGTCGGCACCATGGCCGGTCCCGAGACCGACGTCATGCAGGTGGCCAAGCAGGTGGCCAAGGATGAGTACGGTCTCGACGTCGAGATCGTCGAGTTCACCGATTACGTCACACCCAACGCCGCGCTGGCCGACGGCAGCCTGGACGCCAACGCCTATCAGCATCGCCCCTATCTCGAGGGCATGGTGCAAAACCGGGGCTATGACTTCGCGGTCGCCGGCACCACCTTCGTCTACCCGATCGGCGCCTATTCCCAGAAGCACGACAGTATCGACGAGCTTCCCGATGGCGCGACCATTGCCATTCCCAACGATCCGTCCAATGAAGGACGCGCGCTGATTCTTCTGCACAACCACGGGCTGATCAAGCTCAACGATCCGGAAAACCTGGAAGCGACTCCGATCGACATCGCCGAAAATCCGCATGATTTCCAGTTCAAGGAGATCGAGGCCGCTCAGCTTCCGCGCGTGCTGCCGGATGTCGACATGGCTTTCATCAACAATACCTTCCTGGAGGGAGCCGGCCTGTCGGTGGACGACGCGATCATTGCCGAGGGCCCCGAATCACCCTACGTCAACCTGATCGTCACCCGCAGCGGCGACGAGGACCGGGAGGACATCCAGAAACTGGTCAAGGCTTACCATTCCCAGGCCGTCGTCGACAAAGCCCATGAGCTGTTCGGCGCGGGCGCGGTGCCCGGCTGGAAGTAACGTCACGCACTCGAAAACCAGCGCTCTAGCGCTGGTTTTTTCGTTTCCGCCTTGGATATCGACAATGACCGACTACGATTCTCTGGAACGCCAGCTGACCGCGCTGCTGGACACTCGCGACTGGCTGACCAATGCGGCTCAGACCAGCGCCTTTCTGATGCAGCAGCTGGCGGATCTCAACTGGGTCGGGTTCTACCTGCAGCGCCAACCCGAAACGCTGATTCTGGGGCCGTTTCAAGGCCAGCCGGCATGCAATCCGATTCCGTTCTCGCGCGGCGTCTGCGGCGCGGCCGCGCGCTCGCGCCAGACCCAGCGCATCGACGATGTTCACGCCGTGCCGGATCATATCGCCTGCGATGCCGCTTCACGTTCCGAACTGGTGGTTCCGATCGTCGTCGATGATAACGTATGGGGTGTGCTCGATATCGACAGCCCCGTTCCTTCGCGCTTCAGCGCCGAGGACCAGGTTGGTATCGAACGCCTGTGTCGCGTTTTCATTGCCGCCAGCGATCTGGGCTGAGCGCCAACATCACTCCAGAAAAATATGCAATTCGTCGTCCGCTCGGATGACCTGCAGAATCTCTTCGTAAAGCGCCAACAGATCGAGCGCCAGGGGACGCCGAACGTCCCGCGGCATTTCCCCCAGCGCGTGTTCCTCGCGGTGGCCGCTGGCAATGCCGTGGTAGAGCCCGATGGCCAGATTGACCGCCGCCGCATAGGGCGAGAACGGCACCGCCTCCAGCGGCTTGTCCTGGTAGGTCAATGCGGTGCAGATGGTGTCGGGGAAGCGCCAGCGGCGACCCAGTTCAGCCCCGACGTCACTGAAGGTGTAGCCGAACTGGTTGGCTTCCAACTCGCCGCGCGGAGCCCCCTGCTCGACCAGCGCGTCGATTCGCGGCATCACATCCGGATGGCCGATATGCATCAACGCCGAGCCGACATGATGCAGGATGCCGCAGGTGAACGCGGTTTCCGGCGCCAGGCCCTCCAGGCGACTGTGACGGACGATGGTTCGACTGATGCTGGCGACCATGAAGGACTCCCGCCAGAAGGCCTTGCGGTCCAGCCCCGGCACATCCTTGAGCATGCCGACCATGCCCGAGGCGATGACCAGGGTACGCACGCGATCGAATCCCAACAGCAGCAAGGCATCGTCGATCGTGGCCACATTGCGACCGACACCGTAACGCACCGAGTTGGCCGAGCGCAGCAACTTCAAGCTCAGGCTCGGGTCCTTGCGGATGCTCGCCGAAACCCGATGCGTGCTGATTTTTTCGTTATCCAGACTGGCGATCAGTTCAGTTACCACAGCGGGAACGCTAGGCAACAGATGAATCTTCTCGAAGAGGGAATCCAGTGGCATGGCGGGCACTCCTGCGATGCTGTCATGGTAGCGATCCAGTACATAAAAGTCGCGCTATGGCCGCGGTGCCAGAGACGAAAATCCCGCCGACGTTGCGGCGGGAAGATCATCGAAACATGCCATGAGTCAGAAGTCAGCAGTTCAGTTCTCCTGCCACGACTTCATTAGCTCTTCATAAGGGACCGTTCTCCCTTGAGTTTTTTCATTTTGGCATCGAACGGATATAAAAAAACCTCAAGCCTTGGCTCGAGGTTTGGGGTCTGGTAGGACCGAGCGGATTTGAACCGCTGACCTCCACGATGTCAACGTGGCGCTCTAACCAACTGAGCTACGGTCCTGAATGATCGATGGGTGTCACAGGCTTGGGCAACATGGTAGGACCGAGCGGATTTGAACCGCTGACCTCCACGATGTCAACGTGGCGCTCTAACCAACTGAGCTACGGTCCTATTCTTACCTACGCCCCTTCCCTACTGCTTGTTCCAGCGCTTCTATTTACCGGCAAGCTCGCCGTGACGACGGATGCGAATTCTACCCATGCCGGCGCGGATTGCAACCCTCTGATGGCAAAAAATTCACCGCCAACTCGTTGTCATGCCAAGACTATTCACCTCTATCGCCACCCCTTGGACGGCTACCGGCGAGTTTGACATCGCCATGGCATGGCGGCATCGGTACGACCCCGCAGCGCCTTCAGACCGGCAACAGGCGTTGCCACAACAAGGCGGCCGCTACCGCGCCCAGAATCGGACCGATGATGGGCACCCAGGCGTATTGCCAGCCGGAATCGCCCTTGCCGTGAATGGGCAGGACGGCGTGCGCCAACCGAGGACCCAAGTCGCGTGCCGGATTGATCGCATAGCCGGTGGGCCCGCCCAGCGAGAGTCCGATCGCCCACACCAACATACCCACGAGGTAAGGCAGCAAGCCATCCCCGATACGCCCGGAGCCGGCAATGGCCCCGATACCGAAGATCAACACCAGCGTGCCGATCAATTCGCACAGCAGATTGCCGGTGCGGTGCGCCACTGCCGGATCCGTGCAGAAGACGGCGCGCTTCAAGGCGCTGTCCTCGGTACGACGCCAATGCGGCAGGTAAGCCAACCAGACCCCGATGGCACCGGTGAACGCCCCGGCCATCTGCGCCGCGATCATGAAAGCAACCATGCGTGCGCTGTCATGGATGCCCAGAATCCATTTGGAAAGCGTCACCGCCGGATTGAGGTCGGCCTGTGGTGAACCGGTCGCCATGGCCACGAACACACCGATCATCACCGCAAACCCCCAGCCGGTGGCGATCACGATCCACCCCGAGCCATTGCCTTTGGTGTCGGTCAGCAGCACGTTGGCAACCACACCGCCCCCGAACACGATCAGAAACATCGTGCCAAGGAACTCACCACGCACGATTTCCCAGATCATGCGCAGCCCTCCGTATCCTCTCTCTGCATGACGCGTGCGATCGCATCCAGCCAGCCGTCGTAGAGGCGTTTGCGCTCCTCCTCCGGCATGCGCGGCTCGAAGGTGCGCTCGCAATTCCATAAGCCGCTGATTTCGTCGAGATCGGCATACCAGCCGATGTGCAATCCGGCCAGATAAGCCGCGCCAAGCGCCGTGGTCTCGAGAATCGTCGGGCGGTCGACCGGCACGCCCAGCATGTCGGCGAGGAATTGCATCACCCAATTGTTGCTCACCATGCCGCCATCGACCCGCAGGCGGTCGATACTGGCTTCGATATCGGCATCCATGCATCCCTGGAGATCGCGTGTCTGATAACAGACAGCCTGCAGCCCCGCAGCCACGATCTCGGCAATGCCCGTATCGCGGGTCAGCCCGAAAATCGCCCCGCGAGCCTGCGGATCCCAATGCGGCGCGCCGAGACCGGTGAAGGCCGGCACCAGATAGACGCCATGCCCCATTTTCGTGGTGCGCGCGAGCGCCTCGGTCTCGGATGCCGTACCGAACAGCTTGAGCCCGTCACGCATCCACTGCACCGTGGCCCCGGCGACGAAGATACTGCCCTCCATGGCATAGGTCGGCTTGCCGTCGAGCCGATAGGCCACCGTCGTCAACAGACGGTTGTGCGATACCTCGGGCGTATCGCCGGTGTTCATGATCATGAAGCAGCCGGTGCCGTAGGTACTCTTGCACATTCCCGGCGAAAAACAGGTCTGCCCGATCAGCGCCGCCTGTTGATCGCCGGCAATACCGGCAATCGGGATCGGGCCACCCAGCAACTGCGGATCGGTGATACCGAATTCGGTACTCGAATCGAGCACCTCCGGCATCAGCGCACGTGGAATTTCGAACAGCTCGAGCAATTCGTCATCCCACTGCTGGGTATGAATGTTGAAAAGGCAGGTACGACAGGCATTGGTGGCATCGGTGACATGGACCTTGCCGCCCGTCAGTCGCCACAGCAGAAAGCTGTCGATGGTACCGAACGCCAGCTCGCCGCGCTCGGCCCGCTCCCGAGCGCCCTCGACGTTCTCGAGCAACCAGCGCAGCTTGGTCGCCGAAAAGTAGGGATCGATCAGCAGGCCGGTACGTTCCTGAATGAAATTTTCATGCCCCTGTCGGATCAACCGTCGGCAGTAATCGCTGGTGCGGCGGTCCTGCCAGACAATGGCGTTGTACAAGGTTTCCCCGGTCTTGCGATCCCAGAGCACCGTCGTTTCGCGTTGATTGGTGATGCCGATCCCGGCGATCTCGTCGGAAGACACTCCCAGGTTCCGCATCACCTGACGACAAGTCCGCAAAACGGACTGCCAAATGTCTTCGCTGTGATGTTCGACCCAACCGTCATGCGGGAAATGCTGGGCGAATTCCTCCTGGGCGACGCCGGCGATCTGCCCTTGGCGATCGAACAGTATGGCCCGCGAGCTGGTCGTGCCCTGATCGATCGACAGAATATATGAGGCCATCGTTCCACTCCATGTCAGACAAGCCTGCCTTGACGGTTAATTCAGGCTCGAAACAGCGACCGTCAAGGTTCGTTTCAGTACCATAAACCCTATTTTTATTTTCGTTTGACAACAATATAAATTCGCTTTTCAACACTTAGACCATCGTCTATACCCTTGATCGCCATCGGGAGCGTCGAAGGTCACGGCGGCATCCCGCATTTCTGCCCTGGTCTGGTAAACTCGGGTCACGCGACATCTCGGCTCGCCGGGTCAGCAAGCTATCGCCAACCATCGCCCAAGTGCGGATCGAACATGACACAACAGGAACGCCACGAAGCCATTCTCGACTTGGTCAGACGCCAGGGCTATGCCTCGATCGAACAGCTGGCGAAAACCTTCGATGTCACTCCACAGACCGTGCGCCGCGATCTCAACCAGCTGGCCAACGATGGCGCGATCAGACGCGTCCATGGTGGCGCCGGTCTCGAATCCAGCACCGTCAATACCGCCTACCACACGCGCAAGACCCTGAATCTGGATGCCAAGCGACGCATCGCCGAACTGCTTGCCGCACAGATTCCCGACTCGTCATCGCTGTTCATCAACATCGGCACCAGCAATGAGTTCATTGCCGAAGCGCTGTGTCAGCATAGCGGGCTGGAGGTGATTACCAACAACCTCAACGTCGCTGCCATCCTGCAGCACAAGACCGATTTCAACGTTATCGTGGCTGGCGGCCAGGTGCGATCCCGCGACGGCGGCATCATTGGCGAAGCCACCATCGATTTCATCAACCAGTTCAAGGTCGACTACGGCATCATCGGTATCAGCAGCATCGACCGAGACGGCTCGTTGCTGGAATTCGATTACCAGGAAGTCCGGGTGGCTCAGGCAATCATTCGCAATTCCCGCCAGGTGTTTCTGGCCGCCGACCACTCCAAATTCCATCGCAATGCGGTCGTGCGCCAAGGCAATCTGGCACAGATCGACGCTTTCTTCACCGATCGCCAGCCACCCGATGCCCTGCTGCGACTCATGCGCGAGCACGGGGTGGCCCTGCATGTCGCCAGCCCGCAGGAAACCGGCGAAGAGGTCGACAACGACCGACTGGCACTCGCCGACTCCTGACTTCCCTTCCCCTTGTGGCTGCCCCCCTCGTGATTGGTTCATCCCGGTCGGTGTTTCGGCGCGACCGCGGCTCCGCGACGTGCGCTCTCCTTTAGTCAAGGGTTCATCAACGCCTGCCAAATACGGTTCTTGTCTACGGGCGAGGCATTTCGTCCTTGATGTTCGAAATCGATTGCATTATTTTCGTTTTCGAAAACCGGATCGGCAACGATAGGTTCGAGTGACGCGCGGAGGACGACATGAGCTCAACATTGCAGCATAACGTTTACGATCTCGTCGTCGTCGGCGGCGGTATCAACGGCACCGGCATCGCCAATGACGCCGCGGGTCGCGGCCTGTCGGTATTACTTTGCGAGCAGGCGGACCTGGCCAGCGCCACTTCATCGGCCAGCAGCAAGTTGATTCATGGTGGGCTGCGCTATCTCGAGCATCGGGAATTTCGTCTGGTCCGGGAGGCATTGCGCGAGCGCGAGGTCATGCTGCGCAAGGCGCCCCATATCGTCTGGCCATTGCGCTTCATTCTCCCGCATCAGCCGCATCTCCGCCCCGGCTGGATGATTCGGGCGGGACTGTTTCTCTACGATCACCTGAGCCATCGCGACAGCCTGCCGCATGCCAAACGCCTGGCCTTCGGCAGCGACAGTCCCTTGGTACCCACGATCAAGCGCGGTTACGAATATTCCGACTGCTGGGTCGACGATGCCCGCCTGGTCGTGCTCAATGCGCTGCAGGCACAAGAGAAAGGCGCCGATGTGCAAGTGCGTACGCGTTGCACGCAAGCGCGTGAAGAGAACGGACAATGGGTCATCACGCTGGAAAATCAGCTTACCGGGGAACGCAGCGAACATCGCGCCAGGGTCCTGGTGAATGCCAGCGGACCTTGGGTGGAATCCTTCGTCAAGGGCAACGCCAAGCGCGAATCCCGTTATGGCATCCGCATGATCCAGGGCAGCCACCTGATCGTGCCACGGCTCAACCAGGACGAGCGCGCCTACATCCTGCAGAACCGGGATGGCCGCATCGTCTTCGTACTGCCCTATCAGCAGCACTACAGCCTGATCGGCACTACCGACCGGCGCTACCGGGGCGATCCTTCCGCCGTCAGCATCACCGACGAGGAGATCGACTATCTGATCGACGTGATCAACTCGCACTTCGTCAGGCAGCTCGGCCGCGACGACATCGTCGCCACGTACTCCGGGGTACGCCCCCTGTGCGATGACGAGTCGGAAAACCCTTCGGCGATGACCCGCGACTATACGCTCGATCTCGATCGCCACGGCGCGCCAATGCTCTCCATCTTCGGCGGCAAGATCACCACCTATCGCAAGCTCGCCGAAGCGGCACTACATAAGCTCGGATCGGTATTGCCGCACATGGGCCGGGCCTGGACGGCCGACGCCCCCCTGCCCGGAGGCGATATCGGCAGCCGCAGCGACTTCTCCGAGCGCCTGATGCGCGAATATCCTTTCCTCGGCCAGCAACGCGCGGATCGCTTCGCCGCCAGCTACGGCACGCTGTGCCTTCGGTTCCTGGAAGGCAAGCAGAACCAGGAGTCGATGGGCCAGCATTTCGGCGCCGGACTCACCCGCGCGGAGGTCGATTACCTGATCGAAAACGAATGGGCGCGCTCGACCGACGACATCCTCTGGCGACGCAGCAAGCTGGGGCTGGCGTTCTCACCCGAACAGCGCGAGGCGCTGCAGCGCCATCTCGAATCCCACCCGTTGCTGGCGACCGTCCACGGGCATACCGCGCTCGCCTAATATCGTGCTCGCCTGAAGGTAGCCGAAAGCAGCCCACGACCGGCTTTTCTCCGCCGCGCCGGAATGGCACGCTGTACGTTTCGCCACGAGGAGTAACCCGTTGCTCCAGATTCTGCTGACCCTGCTCGGCTGCCTCGTCCTGCTGATCACGCTGGTTCCCTATCTGCGCATCCGCCACTGGAGCGTTCGCGGTTTCGATTTCCCGCTGCTGCAGATCGCCAGCATGGCCACCGCCCTGGCCTTGGTTCAACTCGCCGCCGGACCAAGCCATTGGTGGCATTGGGGTGGCATTGTCGCGAGCCTGCTGGCCGCCGTTATCCAATGGTCGCGCATCTATCCGTGGACGGTGCTGGCCAGACGCATCGTGGTCAGGAGCGGCCCCCACGCACCGGACCGTGAACTCAAGCTGCTGATATCGAACGTGCTGATGCCCAACCGGCAGGCCGAGAAACTGATTGCCCTCGTTCGTTCTCACCAACCCGACCTGCTGCTGACCCTGGAATCCGACCAGTGGTGGGGCGAACAATTGGACGCCGCTATCGGCGCAGAGATGCCGGACGCGGTGCGCGTCCCCCTCGACAATCTCTATGGCATGCATCTTTACTCGCGCCTGCCGCTGGAAGACGTCCAGGTCAAATGGCTGATCCAGGACGACATCCCCTCGATACATGCATGGGTTCGGCTGAAAAGCGGTGGCAGGATCCGGCTGCATGCGCTGCATCCACGCCCTCCGGCTCCATCGGAAAGTGACGAATCGCTGTGGCGGGACGCCGAACTCCTGCTGGTCGGCAAGGAGATCGCCAAAAGCGCTCACCCCACCGTGGTCGCCGGAGATCTGAACGATGTCGCCTGGTCGCGCACCACCAAGCTCTTCTGCAAGATCAGCGGCATGCTCGATCCACGCCGCGGGCGAGGTCTGTACAGCACCTTCCACGCCCGCTATCCATTGTTGCGCTGGCCATTGGATCACGTTTTCGTCACCGAGCACTTCACTCTGGTGGCCATGCAACGCTTGCCGGAGGTCGGCTCCGACCACTTCCCGATTCTGATCTCGCTTTGCCACAATCCGTCGCGGGCCGACGAGAACGAGCCCGAACAAGCCGATGCCGAGGAGCGTCGGGACGCCGAGGAGACGGTCGAAGAAGCGCAGGAGCGCCACGGAGAGGAGCCAGTCTAAGGGCCTGTTCACACTAGCGCCGCGAGCCGCGTTGCTGCGTCAATGCGTTCAGGCAAGGCGCCGGACGCCGATAAGGGCGGTTTCCTTATCCAGTCGCGCAACGAAGCCTGGGCGTATTTGACGCCACCCGGACGGTGGCGTCGATTCTGTGTTTCTCCCTATTCAGGCTTATTCGGGAATACCGCCCTCAGTCAACTTGGCCGGATCGAGCAGGCGCTCGAGCTCCTGGCGAGAGAGATCGGTCTCTTCCTCGGCCACGTCGATGATCGGGCGCCCGGCCTGGTAGGCCTTCTTGGCCACGGCGGCGGCGGCGTTGTAGCCGATCACCGAGTTGAGCGCGGTAACCAGGATCGGGTTCTTGGAGAGTGGCGTCTCGATGTTGTCGCGGCGCACATTGAAGGTGGCGATGGCGCGGTCGGCCAGCAGGCGGCTGACGTTGGTCAGCAGCTTGATCGAACCCAGCAGATTGTGAGCAATCAGTGGCAGCATCACATTGAGCTGGAAGTTGCCGCTCTGGCCGCCCACGGTGATCGCGGTGTCGTTGCCGATGACCTGGGCCGCGACCTGGGCCGCGGATTCCGGAATCACCGGATTGACCTTGCCGGGCATGATCGAACTGCCCGGCTGCAACGCCTCCAGCTCGATCTCGCCCAATCCTGCCAGCGGACCGGAGTTCATCCAGCGCAGGTCGTTGGCGATTTTCATCACCGCGCAGGCATAAGTGCGCAGATGCCCGGAGAGTTCCACCGCCGCATCCTGCGATGCCAGGCTGGCGAAGAAGCTGTCGTTGGGGCGGAATTCAAGATGGGTGGCGCTCGCCAGTTTCTCCGCCACCTTGGCGGCGAATTCCGGATGGGCGTTGACGCCAGTGCCGACGGCGGTCCCCCCCAGGGCCAGGCGGGTGATCCGCTTCAGGCCATCTTCCAGCCGCTCGATGGCCTGGCCCACCTGACTGGACCAGCCGCCGAGTTCCTGGCCAAGGCGTACCGGCATGGCATCCATCAGGTGGGTTCGCCCGGTCTTGACCACGTCGTCGACGGCGTTCGCCTTGTCGTCGATGGTCGAGCGCAGATAATGGAGCGCCGGCAACAGGCGCTCGCGGACCTGCACCGCCGCCGCCAGATGGATGGCGGTCGGGATCACGTCGTTGCTCGACTGGCCCATGTTGACGTGATCATTGGGACCGACGTCCAGGCCATCGCGGCTCGCCAGGTGCGAGATCACCTCATTGACGTTCATGTTGGTCGAGGTACCGGAGCCGGTCTGAAACACGTCGATGGGGAACTGGTCGGCATGCTTGCCTGCGATGATCTCGTCGGCCGCGGCGACGATCGCCTTGGCGCGTGCCTCGTCGAGCAGGCCAAGCTCCTGATTGACCTCCGCCGCTGCGCGCTTGATGTGAGCCACCGCCGCGATGAATTCGGCCGGCAGCGGCTGGCCGCTGACCGGGAAATTATTGACGGCGCGCTGCGTCTGGGCCCCGTAGAGCGCACTCTCGGGAACTTCCAGCTCGCCCATGCTATCGCGCTCGACGCGTGTCTGAGTCATGACCTTCTCCTATGAATGGCGAATAAAATGCCGTAAGACTCTCGCTCAGCAGCCGGTCGGCGGCGTGCCGATTCTATCGCCGGCATCGCCGCTGCGCATACGCCCGGCCGAAAGGCAGGCAATACGCGTCTGTCTATTTGCCGCTTTTCCCGGCCGGTTTCAAGTCCCGGTACTGGCGAAGCGCTCAGTCGAACTCGATCACCTGGCGAATCGCCTCGCCGCTGGCCAGGCGATCGAAACCGAGATTGATCTCGTCGAGCCGCAGGCGATGGGTCAGCAGACGGTCCACCGGTAACCGGCCGGACTGATAGAGGGCAATGTACTCGGGAACGTCGAGCGACGGCACATGGCCGCCCAGATAGGAACCCTTGAGCGTGCGCTCCTCGGCCACCATGCGCGTTGGGCTGATGGCAAAGCGAACGTCGGGATGAGGCAGGCCCGAGGTGACCGTGACACCGCCGCGAGCGGTGGACTCGTAGGCGAACTCCAGCGCCTTGGCTACGCCGGCGAATTCGGCCGCGATATCGACTCCCCCGCCGCTGATCTCGCGTACCTGCTCGATGGCGTCCGCGTCGGCACTGTTGATTACATGAGTGGCACCCATCGCCTTGGCGGTTTCCAGCTTGTCGGGGGCGATATCGGCGGCGATCACCTGACGCGCGCCACCACCGACCGCGCCCATCACCGCCGCCAGGCCGACACCACCGAGCCCGACCACCAGTACCGACTGCCCCAGGCGCAATCCGGCCGTGTGCACCACGGCCCCGACACCGGTCAGCACCGCGCAGCCGAACAGCGCCGCGATGTGGAACGGCAGTTCAGGATCGATCTTGGTCAACGAACGTCTGGAAGCGACGCTATATTCGGCGAACCCGGAGACACCGATATGGTGATAGATCTTCTCGTCGCCACGATGCAGCCGCATGCCCCCGCCGAGCAGATGGCCGGCGGTATTGGCCGCCGCACCCGGGCTGCATAACGCCGCACGCCCGGAAAGACACGACGGGCAGGTACCGCAGCTGGGCGCGAAGGAGAACACCACATGATCGCCCGGCACCAGATCGACGACGCCCTCGCCGACCTCCACCACCTCGCCGGCGGCCTCGTGACCCAACACCATCGGCAGCGGACGCGGGCGGTCGCCATTGATCGTCGACAGATCCGAGTGACACAGGCCGGCAGCGCGCATCTTCACCAGCACCTCCCCCGGCCCCGGCCCGTCGAGCTCGACCTCCTCGATCGCCAACGGCACCGACTCACGATAGGGACGCGACTTTTCCATTTCGCGGATCACGGCGGCACGAATCTTCATGGGTATCTCCTTGCGGGAAGAACAATGGTCAGAACCGATCGAATGGCTCCAGCCTATGCCGAAATCGACGCCGTCGGGCTACGACCATGGTCTCCCCCCCGTACATCGGGCCATCCTCGTCGAGTGATGAAGACCCTGTCTCGAACAGTACAGCGTGCGCTTGGTCTCGCCCCTATCCATGGCTAAACTATCCATGACCAAACTATGAACGAATCATGATCATTTGGTGACCGTCGTTCGCGCGGGCATCCAACCGGTGTTTCCACAAAGGGACTTCATGGATAGACGCGTGAGCAAGATTTCTACACTGTCTTCGGGTTCGGGCTCCGCGCGAACTCTCGATCGATTGAAGCGCATCGCCACGCCGCCGGCGCGTCACCAGGGAATCTTCCAGCGAGATCTCCCCTCCAATGGCGCGGGGGTCAATTACGTTCGACACCATCAGTGGAAGCTGGATGACATCGGAAAAAGCTGGGATGTGGTGGAAAAATCCATCCGCAAACTTCCTTTTTACCGTAGTCGGGAAGCGAGATTCTATCGGCATTACCCTATGCTTCGGTCATGCCGGAAAATTTTCTATCCATCACTCCTTGGCATCGTCGAAACGCCGTTCACGTCCCACATCTATTCGCAGTACATCGAGGGGTCCAAACCCGTCAGAGCCAAAATGGTGAACGTCGCCGCGGCGGGAATCGCCGAACTGGAAGCGGTCTCTTCCCGCTATATCGAACACGCATCGGCCACATCGGCGCTGGACTTCTGGATCATGGATTTTTTCCGCTGGCCCTACATGCGTCATACCCGCATGAACTATCAATGCTTCCTCGGCAATCTCGATCGCCTACCGTTGCCATCCGAGCAAGTACGTCACTATCGACAGCGTCTTGGAAAGTTCAAGTCGTGGCTCAAGACACGAGCGGCCGAGGCGCGTAACAGCGTTCGCTGTATCTGTCATCTCGATTATGCCGCGAAGAACATGCTGATGGCGAAAAACGGTCTTTATTTGATCGACTGGAGTGAAGTCAAGATCGGGCGCATAGGGTTCGATGGAGGCGACTATCTCAGCAAACTTTTCATCCATACCGACCTCGAAAGCTTCCATGCGTTGCGCAAGCTTTTCGAGCAGGAATATGCATTGGCGGTCGATGACGACGATCTGCTGCCGATTGCGCATCGCAATCGTCAATATCTCTTCGCTATCCTGGCGCTATGGCGCTGTCTCCAACGTCAGGTGATCGACGTATTCATCGATAAAGAGCAGTCATCGACATTGCTGGACAAACTCGACTATCTGCTCGCCGAACCTGAACGAGAATGGCGTGCCGACCGTGATTCACAGGCCGAGGCATCCCACTTCGTCGCTGGCAATGTGGTCACCTCCGGCGCATAGTCATAATCTGCTAGCAGTTTTGCCCGCCGACAAACCATTGATCCATCGGAGAGACACCATGTGGCAACGCCATCGACTTTCGCTCGAACCGCGCCCGCGGGGCTTTCACCTGGTGACCGACGAGATCCTTGGCGCCCTGCCCGATCTCGGCGAGATCCGGACGGGGCTTTTGCATCTACAGCTGATGCATACCTCCGCCTCGCTGACCCTCAACGAGAACGCCGATCCCGACGTGCGCCATGACATGGCGCTGTTCGCCAGCAAGCTGGCGCCGGAAAATCTCTCGGGTATGCGCCATACGCTGGAAGGCGCGGACGACATGCCCGCTCATGTGCTGGCCAGCCTGTTCGGCACCGAACTGACGCTGGCGGTGGAAAGGGGTCGCCTGCTCACCGGTACCTGGCAGGGCATCTGGCTCGGTGAGCATCGCGAGCGTGGCGGTGCCCGGAAGGTCACCGCCACGCTGATGGGGTAACGAAAGGTTCTGCGCTCATTCATACTGCGTTAAAAATTGGTTCCCAATACTCATTTACACCTTCGTAAACTCCGTCTGGTCACCAATTTTTGCCTTGTCTGAATATCGCTCGAATACTTTCGTCCTTTTCTGACTGAACTCGACTCTCTGCCAGCTCAATGGGAATGTCGCGGCACCTCCGCGCCGCGACAGCCGCGCAGGAAGTCGAAATCACAGCCTTCGTCGGCCTGCAGCACCCGCTCGATATAGAGCTGGCGATAACCACCGGCCGTGGCGATCTGGTTCGACGCCGCCATCGGATCGGCTTCCATCAGCCGCCGGGCGATCTCGTCGGCATCCACCTCCAGTTCGAGCGAACCGCTGTCGCAGTCGAGCGAGATCCAGTCGCCGTTTCTGACCGCCGCCAGCGGCCCGCCGGCGGCCGCTTCCGGCGCCACGTGCAGCACCACCGTACCGTAGGCGGTACCGCTCATGCGGGCGTCCGAGATGCGCACCATGTCGGTGATGCCCTGTTCGAGGATCTTCGGCGGCAACCCCATGTTGCCGACTTCGGCCATGCCGTGATAGCCGCGCGGGCCACAGTGCTTCATCACCAGAATGTCGTTGGCCTCGACATCGAGATCCGGGTCGTTGATGCGCGCCTTGTAGTCGTCGAAGTTCTCGAACACCACCGCGCGACCACGATGTTTCATCAGCTCGGGGCTCGCCGCCGAAGGCTTGAGTACCGCCCCGTTGGGCGCCAGATTGCCGCGCAGGATACATATGCCGCCATCTTCGCGCAGCGGGTTATCCAGCGGACGGATGACGTCGTCGTTGTAGAGCGGCGCGTCGGCGACGTTCTCCCACAGTGTCTTGCCGTTGACGGTGAGCGCCTCCTTGTGCGGCAAGCGGTCGGCCTCGCCGAGACGCCGGAGCACCGCCGGCAAACCGCCCGCGTAGTAGAACTCCTCCATCAGATAGCGCCCGGAGGGCTGCAGATCGACGATTGTCGGCGTGCCGCGGCCGATGCGGGTCCAGTCGTCGAGATCGAGATCCACGCCGATACGCCCGGCGATCGCCTTCAAGTGGATGACCGCATTGGTCGAACCGCCGATGGCGGCATTGGTGCGAATGGCGTTCTCGAACGCCTCCTTGGTGAGGATCCTCGAAAGCTTCAGGTCCTCGTTCACCATCTCGACAATGCGATTGCCGGAGAGGTGCGCCAGCACGTAGCGGCGCGAATCGACCGCCGGAATCGCCGCGTTGTGCGGCAACGACACGCCCAGGGATTCCGCCATGCAGGCCATGGTCGAGGCGGTGCCCATGGTGTTGCAGGTGCCGGCGGAGCGCGACATGCCGGCCTCGGCGGCCATGAAGTCGTGCAACGAGATCTTGCCCGCCTTCACTTCCTCCGACAGCCGCCAGACGACCGTGCCCGAACCGATGTCCTGTCCCTTGTGCTTGCCGTTGAGCATCGGCCCGCCGGTGACCGCGATCGCCGGAATATCGCAGCTCGCCGCGCCCATCAGCAGCGCCGGAGTGGTCTTGTCGCAGCCGACCAGCAGCACCACGCCATCGATGGGATTGCCGCGGATCGCCTCCTCGACATCCATGCTGGCAAGGTTGCGGGTGAACATCGCCGTCGGCCGCAGGTTGGACTCGCCGTTGGAGAACACAGGGAACTCCACCGGGTAGCCGCCCGCTTCCAGCACGCCCTTCTTGACGTGTTCCGCCAGCTTGCGAAAGTGCGCGTTGCAAGGCGTCAACTCGGACCAGGTGTTGCAGATGCCGATGATCGGCTTGCCCTGGAATTCATGATCCGGAATGCCCTGGTTCTTCATCCAGCTGCGGTACATGAAGCCGTTCTTGTCGGCGCTACCGAACCACTGGGCAGAGCGCAGCTTGGGTTTTGCAGCTGGTTTCTTTTCCGATTGTGATGAATTGCTCATGGTTGTCTCTCCTCGAGTCGTCGCCCCGCCCGAACTCCCCGGCCCAGGCTCGCAGGCGACGTAAAGTCACGCCGATTCGCGCCGATTCGCTGGCTACAGCAGCGCGAACACCACCCAGGCCAGGCCGAACGCCATCAGCGAGATCGCCGTGGAGATCACCGTCCAGGTCTTGAGCATGGTCTTGGTATCGACTCCCAGGAAACGTCCGACCAGCCAGAAGCCCGAGTCGTTGACGTGGGAGTAGCCGATGGCGCCGGCAACGATCGCCACCGTGATACAGGCCGCCGGCAGCCCGGCAAGCGTCGGATCTCCCAGCACCACCGGTGCCATGATCCCCGCCGCCGTGGTCCCTGCCACGGTGGCCGAACCCTGGGCGACACGGATCACCGAAGCGATTACGTAGCCGGCGACGATCACCGGCAGGCCGAAGGCCTGGAGACTGTCGGCCAGGGCATCGCCGATCCCGCTGGCGGTGAGCACCCCACCGAACATGCCCCCGGCGCCGGTGATCAGGATGATGCTGCAGACCGGCGCCAGCGCCTGTTCGACGATCTCGTTGATCGAATCCATCGCGCCGCGCTGCTGGGAACGGATCACCAGCAGCCACATCGCCACGCAGGTGCTGATCAGCATCGCAATGGGCGTCTCGCCGATCACCATGAGCCCCTGAACGAGAGGATTGTCAGCGTCGATCGCACCGCCTTGGGCCAGGGTCGACAGGCCGGTATTGAGGAAGATCAACACCAGCGGCAACAACAGCACCAGCAATACGGTGCCGAAGGCCGGGCGCTGCTCGGTGGGGATCTCCTCCTCTTCGCCGCCCATCAGGTCGGGCACCGGCTGAAAAGGCGTGCGGTTGGCCAGCATCAGCGACAGGCGATAGCCCATCAGGTACCAGGTCGGCAGCCCGACCAGCAGCGCGATGAACAGCACCTTGCCAATGTCGGCCTGCAGGAACACCGCGGCGGCCACCGGCCCGGGATGCGGCGGCATCAGCGCATGCATGACCAGGAAGGCACCGGCCGCCGGCAGACCGTAGAGCAGCAACGAGGCCTTGAGTTCCCGCGCCACCGAGTAGATCACCGGCAGCATGACCACGAAGGCCGCGTCGAGAAAGATCGGGAAGCCGAACAGCAGACAGGCGATCGATAGCCCCAGCGGCGCCTTGTCCCGCCCGAACAGGCGGATCAGCGTATCCGCGAGCACCCGGGCACCGCCGGAAACCGCGACCAGACGCCCAAGCACGGCACCGAAGCCGATCAGCAGTGCGACGTTGCCCAGCGTCTTGCCGAAGCCCGCGAGCAACGTCGGCAACAGGTCGGCCACCGAAATACCGGTCGCCAGCGCGGTGCCGATACTGACGATGACCAGCGCGAAGAAAGGATGCAGACGCACCCGGATGATCAACAGCAATAGAATGGCGATGGCGAGAGCGGCGATACCCATCAGACCCAGCGTGGAAAAACCCGCCGCCGCTTGTGTGGTTTCCTGCATGACGTCCTCCTAACGGTGCCACGGCCGTGACCCTTTCTATCGATCGATGGGCCGTGGAAACGCCAGACGGTAGCGTCACCAGCCGATAACCTTGTAATGCCAAATATCATCTCTATTGATATGCATTAGGTTATCGATACTCGATCAGGCGCATGATGTCATGCCTTCGCCGAAGGAAATGCCTCATAACGCCGCGACAAAAGTCGCAGACCTTTATTCGGACGCGGAGGTTCGCAACCTCATTGCCGACCGTTCCTCGACCGTCATTTTCCGCCCTGTCCGCCATCGGCGATCAGTCCGCCTGCGTCGAGAAGCGATAGACGGTCTGGCTTTGATAGCTGTCGCCGGGCTTAAGGATCGTCGAAGGGAAGTTCGGTTGATTCGGGGAGTCGGGAAAGTGCTGCGTCTCCAGCGCGAAACCGGAGCGCCGCGTGTAGAAGCGCCCGCTCTTGCCCCGAAGATCGCCATTCAGGGAATTGCCGGAATAGAACTGCATGCCCGGTTCCGTGGTCGCGACCTCCAGGACCCTGCCACTGTGTGGTTCAACGACCCGCGCGGCCGGCATCAGCCCCGTCGGCTCTCCAGGGTTATGCGCCAGCACGAAGTTGTGATCGTAGCCCTTGGCATAAGCCAATTGCGTGTCGGTCTGTCCCAGGCGCGCGCCAATGGCAGTGGGCTCTCTGAAATCGAACGGGGTTGCAGTGACGTCGGCGATCTCGCCGGTGGGAATCAACGTCTCGTCGACCGGCGTATAGGCGCTGGCATTGATCGACAGCACGTGATCGAGAATGCTGCCGCTGCCCTCGCCCTGGAGATTGAAATAGCTGTGCTGGGTCAAATTGACCGGCGTGGCCTGGGTGGTTCGAGCGCGGTAATCGATGACCAGTGCGTCATCGTCGGTCAACGTGTAGCTGACCCGCGTCGCCAGCTCGCCGGGATAGCCCTCCTCGCCGTCGGCGCTGGTGTAGGTCAACACCAGCCCCTTGCCGTTCGCGGACGAAAAAGGCTCGGCACGCCATAACCGCTGGTTGAAGCCGCGGTTGCCACCATGCAGCGAGTTGGGGCCGTCGTTGGTGGGGAGTCGGTAGGTCTTGCCATTCAGTGTGAAGCGGCCATTGGCGATACGGTTGGCGTAGCGGCCGATCAGGGCGCCAAAGTAAGGATTGGCCTGCTGATAGGCCGGTGAGAGATAATCGTCGAGCGAATCGAACCCCAGCACGATGTCTTCCAGGTGCCCGTCGCGATCCGGGGTCTTCAGCGAGACGATGATGCCACCGTAGTTGATCACGCGCATTTCGATGCCGTTGCCATTGGTTATCCGGTAGCAATCGACCTCGCGGCCATCCGGCAGCGTGCCGAACCTGGAACGCTCGATCCCCGGCGGCAAGGTCATCGGCGTTGCACCGTCCGGCGGCATCGTGGCTGCCGAAGCCTGACTGACGAACAGCGTGAAAAGATAGGCCCCGACGCTCATGGGGGCGGAAAAAGCAGGACGGTTCATGGATGACTCCCTGTCGAGCGCAATGGCTTTTTCTGATCGCGGAGAAGGCTCCACGTTGTGCTTTTATGTGCCTTTACACCCTAGTCCGTGCATCCGCGGTTGGCTACGCGAATCCCCTGTGGTTTCCTCTCAACAAACGTCGAATAGGCGAACGTGTCACGTCATGAAATCTCGCTCCTCCGTGCTCTTGCCAGCGGACTGGTTTTTGAAAGTCCGGTTGAAATTCCGCCATCTGCAGTTGTTCGTCGCGCTGGACGAGTGCCGCAATCTGCATCGCGCTGCCGAACGCCTCGGTATGAGCCAACCGGCCGCCTCCAAGTTGCTTGGCGATCTCGAAACGCTGCTGGGGGTTTCGCTGTTCGAGCGCCATTCGCGCGGGGTGACGCCCAACTGGTACGGGGAAAGCCTGATCCGTCACGCGCGCGGCATGCTGACGTCGTTGCATCAGGTCAGCGAGGAGATCAATGCTCTGAACGAGGGCAACGCCGGCATGGCTTCGATCGGCACGGTACTGGCACCCGCCGTGACCCTGTTGGCCACGGCGGTCGAGCGGGTACATCGGGACGCCCCGCACCTGAAGGTGAACATCGATGTCGACGTCAGCCGCAATCTGGTGCCACGGCTACGCGACGGTGAATTCGATTTCGCCATCGCGCGCATCCCCGGCGACATGCCGGCCGGCGATTTCGTATTCGAGGAGATCAGCGAAGAAGCACTGTGCTTCGTCTGTCGCGCCGACCACCCGCTGTCGAACTCGCCCGCCGCCCCGCTGGAGGCGTTGCAGGATTATCCATGGGTGCTGCAGCCGACCGGGTCGCTGATGCGCCAGCGGGTCGAGCATCTGTTTCTGCATTACGGGCTCGCGCCGCCGCAGCGAATCATCAACACCGCCGACATCTATATGACCCTGGCCATGGTCGGCAAGTCCGACGCCATCACCGTCACCTCCCGCGAAGTCGCCGAACTGCTCTGCTCCCCGTCGCGCTTCGCGATCCTGCCATCGCCGGAGACCTTGAGCGTGCAGCCGTTCGGCCTGATCAGCCTGCGCGAACGGCGCATGTCCCCGGGCGCAGCGAAAGTGATGACCACCTTGCATCAGATGATTCGTGAACGACGCATGCATGCCGACCTGTCGAAGAGCGGCGATGGTTAACGGCAGCCCCAAGCGACGTTGTATCGTGCAAATACCGCATGGCCGGGGCTAGCGCTTGTCGCGTTAGCCGGCTTTTACAACCTATCCCGAAGCCGGCTTTTACAGCCTATCCCGAAGCCGATAGAAGGTTGTCGCCAGCGCCAGCAGCGGCACCCGCCAGCGCTCGCCTCCCGGAAAGCGCCGGTGATCGATCGCCGCGAAGCAATCGAAACGCTCGGCCTGGCCGCCGATCGCTTCGGCGAGAATCCGCCCGGCCAGGCCGGCCAGCGACATGCCGTGTCCGGAGTAGCCCTGGGCATAATAGAGATTGCCGCCGAGCCGGCCAAAATCCGGTGCACGGTTGAGCGTGATACCGACGTCACCGCCCCAGCGATAGTCGATCCTTACGCCACGCAAGAGCGGGAACAGTGTCTGCATCTTCTGCCGCATGCGGCGATCCAGGCCGCGCGGCTCGCGACCGGTGTAGCTCACTTCCCCGCCGTAGAGCAGACGACGGTCGGCGGAGAGCCGGTAGTAGTCGAGCACGAAATTGGCGTCGGAGACCGCTGGATTGCTGGGCAGAATGGCGTTCGCCACCTCTTCGTCCAGGGGCTCGGTCGCGACGATGTAATTGGCGGCTTTCATGACGCGACCGTTCAATGCCGGAATCAGGTTGTCGAGATAGGCATTGCATGCCACCACCACGAAGTCGCAGCGCACCGAGCCGTTGGGCGTGATCACGCGAGCCTTGTCGCCCTGCTCGACCCGCAGTGCCGGCGTCTGCGTGTGAATGAAGGCCCCCGCCATTTGCGCGGCACGCGCCAGTCCCAAGGTGTAATTGAGTGGGTGCAGATGGCCGCCCTCGGCATCGTAAAGGCCCCCCAGATACTGCTCGGTGCGGACATGGGCCTGTAGCTCCTCGCGATCCAGCCACTGCTCGCCGTGATAACCGAAGGTTTCCGCCATGTAGTCGGCGTGTGCCCGCATGGCCTTGACGTGGCGCGGCTTGACCGCAGTGTGCACGTAGCCCCAACGCAGATCGCAGGGGATGGCGTGGCGCTGGATCAACTGCTCCGTGAGTCGGACCGACTCACGACTCATCTCCCATAACCGCTTGGCATCCTGGCGCCCCACCGCCTTCTCGATCACCTCCATCTCGGTGCCGAAGCCCGGCAGTATCTGCCCTCCGCTGCGGCCCGACGCGCCATGGGCGAGATCAAGGGCTTCGAGCAACACGACGCGGTAGCCATGCTCGGCCAGATGAAGTGCCGTGGAGCAGCCGGTCACGCCGCCGCCGATGACACAGACATCCGCCACGTGGTCACCCGCCAGGGGCGGTGACGGTTCGAAATCGACGAGACGACTGGCGAGATAGTAGGAGTTGGGAACCTGTGGTGACATGGAAAACCTAAGGTCTGCTTAAAACGTTGGTAACATTGTTACTACCATCATCCTGCTGACGGCTTACTCAGGAGGATGAATATCGGATGTTTTTCCACGGCAAATCGTGGACCGCTTCAACGATCTACCAGGACTTTCGTCGTGCAACGCTTCATGTCTCACCGCTACCAGGCCTTCTTCGAACACCACGACCTGACCGATTTCGATGCATTCTGGTCATTATCCTTGACGCCCGTCGATGTTCCAAACCTGGAGCGAGGCGGCCATTCCGAGGTCGCCAGGATCACCCTCGAAGCCACAGGAAGAACGCCCCGCACCTTCTTCGTCAAGCGCCAGACCAACCATATCGGGCGCAGCCTGCAACGCCCTTTCGGCGAACCGACCTTCGCCCGCGAGGCACGCAACATAGAGACCTTTCAGCGCCTGGGCATTCCCGCTCTGGAGAGTGCCTATTACGAAGAACGCAAGCGCTCCGGCCAGTGGCAAGCGATCCTGGTCACGCCGGCTCTGGAGGGTTACACCGACATGGTCGAACGCCATGCCCAGTGGCACGCGACTGACGAAGCCACCCGAAAAGCCACCGTCGAAGCCTGCGCCGGCTTGCTGCGCCAATTGCATGAACGGCGCTGGCGCCACGGCAGCTTGTATGCGAAGCATGTCTTCCTGCGCTCCGACGATACCGCGCCTGGCGGATTCGACGCCAGATTCATCGATCTCGAGAAGTCGCGTCCGCTGATCAACGCCCGCCGTGAAAAGCGCCGTGACCTGGCGATCTTCGCCCGCCGCCTGACGGCCTGGCGGCCCGACGAATGGCAACGCTTCCTGAGCCACTATCTGAACCGGCCGGCTCACAGCCTAACCGTTCGAAATCTTCAACAGGCTTTACATCTTGCCGGTGATTGATACGCGCTTACGTATCGAACACCAAACGTGAACGTCAGTAGAGCAAGATTTGTGTGACGCGATGTCCGTCGCATGCTGAATCGTTTAGAGGATGTTTACGAAATAGGCGAGACATCACTTCGCGAGGCCAGATATGTCCGACACCAACGTTCACCCATCCCACTCAACCGCCGCCGAAGCGACAAGCGCGCTACATCCATCGACACACTATTGGATGCCGTTCACCGCGAATCGCGATTTCCATGCCCATCCCCGCCTGGTCGCCGGTGCCGAGGGGCGCTACTTGGTGACGCCAGGCGGCCGTCGGCTGTTCGACTCGCTCTCGGGACTGTGGACCTGCGGTGCCGGTCACAACCGTGCCGAGATTCAAAAAGCGGTATCGCGGCAACTGGGTACGCTGGACTACGCGCCGGGCTTCCAGGTCGGCCATCCACTGGCCTTCCGCCTGGCCGAAAAGGTTGCCGCGTTGATGCCGTCGGGCCTCGATCACGTCTTTTTTACCAACTCCGGCTCAGAAGCGGCCGACACTTCGCTGAAGATGGCCAAGGCCTACTGGCGTCTCAAGGGGCACCCGGAAAAGACGCGCCTGATCGGCCGTGCCAAGGGCTATCACGGTGTCAACGTCGGTGGCACCAGCCTCGGCGGCATCGGCGGTAACCGCAAGCACTACGGCCAGTTGCTCGAGGCGTCGCACCTGCCGCACACGCTCCAGCCTCAACTTGCCTTCACCCGTGGCCAGGCGGCTCAAGGCCAGGAACTGGCCGATGCGCTGCTCGACCAGATCGCACTGCACGACGCTTCCACCATCGCCGCCGTGATCGTCGAGCCGATGTCGGGATCGGCCGGCGTCGTCGTACCGCCGCAAGGCTATCTGCAGCGCCTGCGGGAAATCTGCGACGCCCACGACATCCTGCTGATCTTCGACGAGGTGATCACCGCCTTCGGCCGCAGCGGCGCCAATACGGCAGCCGAGGCTTTCGGCGTAACGCCGGACATCCTCAACGTGGCCAAGCAATTGACCAATGGCGCGGTACCGATGGGCGCGGTAATCGCCTCGCGGGAAATCTACGATACCTTCATGCACGCCGCCGGCGCCGAGCATGCGATCGAATTTGCCCACGGCTATACCTACAGCGCACATCCCGTAGCCTGCGCCGCCGGCGTGGCGGCGCTCGATCTGTTGGAGCGCGAGGATTTTCCCGCCCAGGTCCGTGATATCGCACCGGTGTTCGAGGACAAGCTGCATGGGCTGCGCGGACACGCGCATATTCTGGATATCCGCAATTACGGCCTTGCCGGCGCGATCCAGTTGGCTCCACGAGCCCAGGATCCGACGATCCGCCCCCGCGATGCGGCTCTGGCACTGTGGGAAGCGGGTTTCTATGTGCGCTACGGCGGCGATACGCTGCAGTTCGGTCCGCCATTCGCCACCACCGAGGACGAGCTCGAGCGCCTGTTCGATGCCGTGGGCACGGCACTCGACGCTATCGACTAGGCGCCTCGGCGGTCGCCAGCACATCCAGGAACGTATCCAGGACCCGATCGGGGCGGCGTTCACGCCGGACGATGATCACGAAAGGCGTGTCGAACTGACAGTGTTCGTCGCCGATCGCCCGTAGCCGGCCGCCAGCCACCCAGGGCGCCGCCAGATGCTCGGGCAGATAACCGATATAGCGTCCCGTCAACACCAGAAACGCCGCGCCTTCGCGATCGGAGGCGGTCGCCGCCGGAATCAATCGGTCGTGGCACGCCCGCGCGGCCTCCCCGATCGGGTAACCGGGAACCACCGCGTCGACCTGACGCCAGTCGATCCCGCTCCCGGCATCGAACAGGGGATGCGTATCGGCACAGTAAAGTCGAGAGCGTTCGTCGTACAGCGGGCGGGTATCCAGATTGGCGAGGCGGTGAACGCGGGGCACCACACCGACGTGCAGCCGTCCATCGAGCACGCCCTGAGCGATGACGTCCGGCGGGTCCATGTGGATATGGATTCGCACCTCGTCGCCCCGATCCTTGAGTGCGGCGAGGGCATGGGTGATGCGCATCTCGGGGAAGGTGACCAGGTTGTCGGTGATGCCGATGTTGAGTTCGCCGCGCAGCGTTCTATGCAGCGTGGTGACGTCGTTGCGAAACGTCTCCAGCGAGGCCAGCAACGTTTGCGCGGCGTGGTAGACCTGGCGTCCTTCCTCGGTCAGCGCGAAACCGCCTCGACCGCGCTGGCACAGGCACAGCCCGAGGCGGGTCTCGAGATCGTTCATGTGCAGGCTGATGGCCGAGCGGCTGATGCCCAGCTCCGGTTCCGCCGCGGTGAAGCCGCCGCACTCGACCACCGCCTTGAACACCCGGATCAGACGGATGTCGAAATCGCCGATGCGGCCCAGCGCCTTGTCAGCCATCGTCTTCTCCGATCACCGTCCGCGGCAGACGGGGCACTCGGGATCACGCGACAGGTCGAACCGACGCCACTCGCCGGCAAGGGCATCGAAGGTCGACAGCCCCCGGTGCACTCGCCCGGCGCCGCTGATCAGCTTCAACGCCTCCAGCGCCTGAAAGCTGCCGATGATGCCAACCAGCGGCGATACCACTCCACTCTCGGCGCAGCTCAACGCCTCGTCGTCGCCCTGCTCACCATAGAGGCAGGCATAACACGGGGCCTCCGCCCGACGGCGATCGAACACCGCCAATTGTCCGGAAAAGCGGATCGCCGCGCCGCTGACCAGCGGCGTCCGGGTTTCGACACAGGCCCGATTGATGGCAAAGCGGCTGGTGAAGCGGTCGGTGCAGTCGAGCACCACATCGGCGGCCTCGACCGCCGCCGTCAACGCCGCGCCTTCCAGGCGTGAATCGATCGGCCAAGCGTCGCAGGTCGCATTCATGCGCCGTGCCGCCTCGGCGGCCGAGCGTGCCTTGGACTGGCCCAGGGAGGCTTCGCAATGGGCGATCTGGCGCTGCAGATTGGAGAGTTCGACGATATCGTCGTCGGCAATGCTCAACCGCCCCACGCCGGCACCGGCCAGGTAGAGCGCCGCCGGCGAACCGAGCCCGCCGGCACCGATGATCAGCACATGCGACGCAAGCAGCCGCTGCTGGCCGTCGATGTCGATCTCCTCAAGCATGATATGGCGGCTATACCGCAGTAGCGCTTCGTCGTTCATGCAGCTTCTCGAATGATGGCGATACCGCCGGACGGATTATCCGTCCTCCAATCGGTCGAGGTCGGGAATCGGCAACGCGAGTTCCTCCTTGACCTCTTCCATGACCACGTAGCTCTTCGATTCCTTCACTCCCGGCAGGGTCAGCACCACGTCGCCGAGCAGCTGGCGATAGGCGGACATCTCCGGAATGCGGCATTTGAGAATGTAATCGAACTGCCCGGAGACCAGATGGCACTCCTGGATCTGCGGCAGCTTGGCCACCGCCTTGCGAAATTCGTCGAACACCGCCGGCGACTGGGTATTGAGGCTGATTTCGACGAACACCAGCAAGTTGGCGCGCACCGCCCGGGGATCGAGAACCGCCTTGTAACCTCGGATGATACCGGAGCGCTCAAGGCGCTTGACACGCTCCAGGCACGGCGTGGTGGAGAGCCCGACCTGGGCCGCGAGATCGACGTAGGAGATGCGCGCGTTGTCCTGCAGGCAGCGCAGAATGTTGAGGTCGATTCGATCGAGTGATCGCGATTTGGCTTTCATTGCTGTAGTTATTCCAAGCCGTGAAAAGTTCCCATGGATGACGACCGGCGATACGGGGCTACGATAGACGATGATACGCTCCGACGCCGGTCACTCGACCCGCCGCGGCGGGGGATCATTACTATCACAGAGGCATGACCTATCACTAGCCGAGCGGAAGTCCCAACTTCAACGCTCAGGCAACGAAACTCACCCTGCCGATCCGTCGCCGTCCTCCCAGGCACCGCCGCTGACTCGCTCGAGCCCCGCCAGATCGCGATGAGAAATGACTTGCCGATAGCCGGTGCGCGCCAGGCGTTGACGCACCGCCGGGCCCTGTTCGAAACCGTGCTCCAGCCACAGCCAACCGTCCCGCGTCAGGTGATGCGGCGCCATTCGAATCAACCAGTTCAACGCGGCCATCCCGGCGTCCGCAGCCACCAGCGCGCTTCTCGGCTCGAAACGCACATCGTCCCGAGCCAGATGAGGATCATCCTCGGCGATATAGGGCGGGTTGGAAACGATGATGTCGAAGCGCCGGCCGGTCAGCGCCGCGAACCAGTCGCTCTCGATGAAGGTGGCGTTGGCGATGGCGAGTCGCTCGGCATTGCCAGTCGCCAGGCGGACCGCCGATGCCGCGAGATCGGTTCCGACGACCTGCCAATCGGGGCGCTCGCTGGCGAAGGCCAGGGCCACGGCGCCGGTACCGGTGCCGAGATCGAGCAGCCTGCCCTTTTCGGCCGTCGCGACACCGAGCGCGGCTTCGACCAGCCGCTCGGTGTCCGGTCGCGGGATCAGCGTAGCCGGCGAAGTCTCCAGCTCGAGCCCCCAGAATTCTCGGCGCCCGGTGAGATAGGCGACGGGTTCGCCTTCGACGCGACGGGCAACCAGCGCCATGAAGCGCTCGGCCTGCTCGGCCGCCAGCTCACGATCCCCCCAGGTATACAACCAGGTGCGATCCACCCGACACACATGCGCCAGCAGGACTTCGGCATCGAGGCGCGGCGTCGACGACGACGCCAGTCGTGCGGCTGCCTCGCGCAGGGCATCGTCGATGGTCATTCCCCGCCCTTCACGCTTCGCCCCGCTCGCCATTCATCCGGCTCATTCTTCGCCCTGCAACGCCGCCAACTGGTCGGCCTGATACTCGTTGATCAGCGGCCCGATCACTTCGTCGAGATCGCCGGCGATCACCTCGCCGAGCTTATACAGCGTCAGGTTGATGCGGTGATCGGTCAGCCGGCCCTGGGGGAAATTGTAGGTCCGAATGCGCTCGCTGCGATCGCCGGAGCCGACCAGCGAACGGCGGGTATCGGCCTGTTGCTGCCGTTGGGAATCCACCGCCGCCTGCTTGAGCCGTGCCGCCAGCAGTGACATCGCCTTGGCGCGGTTCTTGTGCTGGCTGCGCTCTTCCTGGCACTCCACCACCAACCCGCTCGGCAGGTGGGTGATGCGGATCGCCGAGTCGGTGGTGTTGACGTGTTGACCGCCGGCGCCGCTGGAACGGAAGGTATCCACGCGCAGGTCGTTGGGGTTGATGTCGACGTCACCGACCGCGTCGGCTTCGGGCATCACCGCCACGGTGCAGGCGGAGGTATGGATACGGCCCTGGGATTCGGTCGCCGGCACCCGCTGCACGCGGTGAGCGCCGGATTCGAACTTGAGCGCGGCATAGACGTTGTCGCCCTTGACCCGCGCAATGATCTCCTTGTAGCCGCCCTGCTCGCCGTGACTGGCGCTGACCACCTCGACGCCCCAGCCACGCTTCTCGGCATAACGCGAATACATGCGGAACAGGTCGCCGGCGAACAGCGCGGCTTCGTCGCCGCCGGTACCGGCGCGTATTTCGAGGAAGACATTGCTGTCGTCGTCCGGGTCCTTGGGCACCAGCAGGCGCTTGACCGTCTCGTCGAGCTCTTCGAGATGGGCGCGAGCGGCTCGCCACTCCTCCTCGGCCAGCTCGCGCATCTCGGGATCGCTGTCCTGGCGCATCTGCTCCGCCGCCTCGATGTCGCTTTCGGTACGCCGGTAGGCGAGCCAGGCCTCGACCAGCGGTTCGAGTTCGGCGTATTCGCGGGAATAGTCGCGGAAACGGGGTTGATCGGCGATCACTTCGGGCTCGGAAAGCAGTGCCGACAGTTCCTCGAAGCGATCCTGGAAGGCGTCGAGTCGTTCGCGCAAGGACGCTTTCATGCCCAGTCCTGTGTTTTCATACCGAGTCCTGTGTCGTTGCGGGCGCTTCGATCAGCAAGCTGTCGGCCGCCTGGATGATATCGTGACGTGACTGCCCCGACGCCTCGCGCAGGCGCAGGGTCGGAACGTGCATCAGCTTGTTGGCCAGTTGGTGCGATAGACGCTTGATCACCGCTTCCGGGTCCTCGCCGCGGGCCAATTGGGCCAGCGCCTCGGCCTCGGATTCGCGTCTGAGCGCCTCGCCATGCTGGCGATAACGGCGGATCAGATCCCCCGCGCCGCGCACGCGACGCTCGTGAAGCCAGTGCTCGACGCCAGCCTCGATCATCGCCTCCGCCTGGCGGGCGGCGACCTCGCGATGGCGACGATTCTCGGCGATCACCTGCTGCAGGTCGTCGACGCTATAGAGGAAGACGTCGTCGAGATCGCCCACTTCGGGCTCGATATCCCGCGGCACGGCGATGTCGACCATGAACATCGGTCGATGGCGGCGCACCTTGAGCGCCCGTTCGACCATGCCCTTGCCGAGGATCGGCAACTCACTGGCGGTGGAGGCGATGACGATATCGGCCTGCTCCAGTGCCTGGGGAATGGCGCTGAGCTCGATCGCCCTGGCACCGCAGGTTTCGGCCAGGGCCTGGGCCCGGCTCAGCGTACGGTTGGCGACGGTCAGGCCCATGATGCCGGCTTCGCGCAGATGGCGGGCGACCAGATCGATGGTCTCGCCGGCACCGATCAGCAGCGCGCGGGCCCGGCTGAAGTCATCGAAGATACGGCTCGCCAGGCTGACCGCGGCATAGGCCACGGAAACCGGGTTCTCGCCGATCGAGGTTTCGGTGCGCACCTGCTTGGCGACCGAGAACGTATGCTGGAAGAGCCGCTCCAGCTCGCTGCCCAGCCCCACGTGCCGGCGCGCAATCTGATAGGCATCCTTGAGCTGACCGAGAATCTGCGGCTCGCCCAGCACCATGGAATCGAGGCCCGCGGCGACACGCATCAGATGGCGGGCCGCTTCACCCTCGTGATAGTGATAGGCGCAACCGAGCAGCTCTTGCGTCGGCATGCCATGGAAGGCGCTCAGCCACTCGAGCAGTTGGCGCTCGCCATCGGCCACCGTTATGCAGTAGAGCTCGGTGCGGTTGCAGGTCGACAACACCGCAGCTTCGCGCACGTCGGGCAGTGCCCGCAGCTGTGTCAGCGCGGACTCGAGTTGCGCCGGCGAGAAGGCGACACGCTCGCGCATGTCGACCGCGGCGGTCTTGTGATTGATACCCAGAGCTAGCAGCGTCATGAAATCACGGTCAGTATTCTTGCATGGGCCAGGCCGCCGGTGTCTTCCGGTCACGTCGTGCACGGTCCGACACACCGTAGATGTGTGCTGACGATGTCAGGCCACCAGCACTTCATCGCTATCGCCGTCGGTCGCTTTGGCATCAGTGCCAATAATGGCGAATGACCCCAGTGTGGCCCCGTTCGGCGCAGCGGCGCCATTTTAGCACAGCCCCGAGACGCTTAGCAGGCGATGCGTCTCATAGCGAGCAGCTATCGATACGAAGGCGATGCGGACGAAAACCCGTCGTCGCCGCTTCGACATTGACCCTAGCCCGCCAGTCGTTATGCTGATGCCAACGACTGATCCCGAGGACGGCATGCCCAAACGTCTGTTCTACGCCGCCGGCTGCGCGGCCCTGCTTGCCGGCTGTCAAAGCATGTCGGCCGACACCCCGGTCAATTCCCTCGATGACCCCATGGCATCGGCACCGCCGATCACGCAAGGGTTCGATGCCCAAGGTCTCTCCCAGGTGCTACTGTCCGAAATCGCCGGTCAACGAGGCGACTTCCGGCGGGCCGCCAGCGGTTATCTGGCCGCGGCGGAACGCTACCGTTCGGCCGATCTGGCCGAACGTGCGACGCTCGCCGCGCGCTACACCAACGACACCGAGCTGCTGCAAGCCACCGCGACACGCTGGCAACAGTTGGCGCCCGCTGACAGCGCCCCCGGGGAGCTGCTCTCGAGCATCGCCGTCGAGCGTGGCGACTGGCCCGACGCACTGCGCCAGCGCCTGAGACTGGACGAACGAGGACAGGACGCGCAGTTGCTCGAACTGGCGGATTTGGCCATCGAATCCCAGGCGCAACTCGAGCCGCTGCTCGCGCAACTGCGGGATTTTGTCGCAGCGCACCCCGAACATGCCGATGCGCAGATGGCGACCGCGCGTCTCGAAGCCGCTGCCGGAGATCCTGAGGGCGCCCAGCAGCGACTTTCCCGACTGGCCGCGTTGCATCCCGACCTGCCAGCACTATGGCTGACACGCTCGCAGATCGCACTCGAGGCCGGCGATTACGATCTTGCGGAATCGGCCGCGCAGCGCGGACAGACACTGGCACCGGACGATAGCCGTTTCCTGCTGGCGCTGGCCCAGGCCCAGATCGCCGGCGGCAATCTCGCCGCCGCACAACGACAGGTCGACGAACTGCTGGCGCGTCATGACGAGACGCCCGCCTTAAGGATCGCGCTGGCGCAGCTCTATCTCGATGCCAATGCCCTGGAACCGGCTCGCCGCCTGTTGCTGCCCCTGCTCGACCGCGACAACACCCCACCCGCCGCTTATCTGCTGTTGGGCAGCATTGCCGAGACGCAGGAGGAGATCGACAACGCCCTGCTCTATTACCGCCAGGTTCCCACCGGCCCGGGGTTCGTCGAGTCCCGGGCACTGGCGACACAGATGCTGGTCGAGGCCGGCCGGGTTCAGGATGCGCGGACGTTTCTGCATATCGAAAGCCTGCGCCACCCGTCGCAACGCGTCACGCTGACCCGGATCGGCATCGACGCACTCGACAAGGCCGATCGGAGCGCTGCCGCCGACGCCCTGCTGGCCGACAGTCTCAAACAGGCGCCGGACGACACCGACCTGCTCTACACCAAGGCGATGCGCGACTTTCAACGCGGTGATGTCGACGCCATGATGGCGCAGATGCGCGAGATCATCGCCAAGGATCCCGACAACGCCGATGCCTTGAATGCCCTGGGCTACACCCTGGCGACGACCACCGATCGCTACGACGAGGCATTCGATCTCATCGAACGGGCTTACGCCCTCGAACCGCAGAGTCCGGCGATTCTCGACAGCCTGGGCTGGGTACATTTCAAACGCGGTGACGCCGAGACCGCGGTCGGCTATCTTCGTCGCGCCTACGCGGGCCAGCCGGACCAGGAGGTCGCTGCCCACCTCGCCGAAGCGCTGGCGGTGCTGGGACAGGAGGAGGAGGCCCGCTCGGTGGTCACCGCTGCACTCGCGGGCAGCGACATCCACCCCGACATCGACGATCTGCTGACCCGCTATCCGCAACTCGCGCCGCGATCTGCGTCACCACAACCCTCTTCGGATTCGACAGGACGTCCCGATGCCATACCCGCTTCCGGCCAGTGATCGGCCACATCGTCGCTCTCTGCGTATCTCTTTGCATCGTCACTGCTGGTGGCAACCACTCGCCGCCCTGCTACTCGTCGCCTGGCTGGCTGGCTGCGCCGGACAGACGCCTGCGCCCAGCGTGCCGCGTCAGCCCGATGACTGGCAGCGCCAGCAGCAAGAGCTGGCCGCGCTCGACACCTGGACCCTGGCCGGCAAGGTCGGCCTGCGCACGCCAGACGACAACACCAGCGCCAATCTCGACTGGACCCAATCACCCAACCACTACCGCATGCTGATCAGCGGCCCCTTCGGCACCGGGCGCAGCGTGCTGGAAGGCCGCGAAGGCGCGGTCACCCTGACCACCGGCGACGGTCGCTTCGAAGCCGCCTCGCCCGAAGCGCTGATGCAGCAGCAGTTGGGCTGGTCGCTGCCGATCTCGGCGCTCGACTACTGGGTTCGCGGCCTTCCCGCGCCCGGAGCCCCCCACGACGAGACGGCGGACGAACTCGGCTTCCCCAAGGAGCTGCGTCAGGCAGGCTGGGTCATCGACTATCGCGACTGGACCTATGCCGGCTCGCTGTGGCTGCCCAGCCGTTTGGTCATGACCTATGACGACATTCGCGCCATTCTGGTGGTCAACCAATGGGAGCCCGCAGCGGCGTCGGACGAGTCTCCATGACGACACTGTCGCTGCCAGCACCGGCGAAGCTCAACCGGCTGCTGCGGATCACCGGACGCCGCCCGGACGGCTATCACGAGTTGCAGACCCTGTTTCAATTGCTGGAATACGGGGACACGCTGCACGTCACCGCCAGGGCGGGTGATGCGGGTATACGACTCACCCCGGGGCTGGCCGGAGTCGCCGAGGAAGACAATCTGATCGTGCGCGCCGCGCGCCTGCTGCAACGCGAAACCGGTTGCCGCGACGGCGCCCATATCGCCGTCGACAAGCGCCTGCCGATGGGCGGCGGCTTGGGCGGCGGCAGCTCCAATGCCGCGACGACGTTGCTGGCCCTCGATCGGCTATGGCGGCTCGATCTTGGCCTCGACCGCCTGGCCGCGCTGGGCCTCGAACTGGGTGCGGACGTGCCCGTGTTCGTGCGTGGCGCTACCGCCTGGGCCGAAGGCGTGGGCGAGCGACTGGTCCCGGTCGAGCTGGCGCCGGACTGGTTCGTGGTGGTGCATCCCGGCGTCGAAATCTCCACCGCCGCCGTTTTCGGCCACCCCGGTTTGACACGCGATAGCACGGCCATTAGTATGCGTCGCGCACTCGACGGGGCCACCCCCGACGCGGTGTGGCGCAACGATTGCGAAAGCATCGTTCGAGCGCTCTATCCCGAGGTCGATCACGCCCTGACCTGGCTTTCTCGTTACGGTCCGGCGATGCTCACGGGAACCGGCGCCTGCGTCTTCTGTCCGTTTGACGACGAAGCCCTGGCCGAGCGCGTGCTGGGCGACGTTCCGGACGGATGGCGAGTTTTCAAGGCTCGCGGCAGCAATCGATCACCGCTGCATCGCGCCTTGGGAATCGTCTAGGGATGGGACTGAATCCACTCGTGCCCAGGCATGAGCCGGTTCCAACCTAGCCAACGGTCAGCGCTTTTGCGCATAATGAGTGCTACCGATGATTGCTGGGGTATCGCCAAGTGGTAAGGCACCGGTTTCTGGTACCGGCATTCCCAGGTTCGAATCCTGGTACCCCAGCCACTTCCTTGACTTTCTGCAAGCCTGCATACGGAAACCGGGACGCGATGGCCATTCAGCCCACACGACTTCCCTACCGGCGTTGCTGTTGCTCCTCCTGCCGTTTCGACGTCCGACCGCTTTCACATCGTTCGCCGATATCGCGTGCGTCGTACCGTCGTCGTGCCCACGAAGCCTCGCCCGCTCTCCCGCATTCCGCCTGCCGCCTTGCCCGTCCCAGCTTGAAACGAATGTCCTCTACTGACCTTCAACAGCTCTCAAAGGTGGCCGCGCGTGTCTAAATTGATGGTTTTCACCGGTAACGCCAACGCCGGGCTCGCTGCGAAAGTAGCCGAATGCCTCGACAACCGACTCGGCCACGCCACGGTCGGCCAGTTCAGCGACGGCGAGATTGCCGTTGAGATCAACGAGAACGTGCGCGGCAAGGATGTGTTCATTCTGCAGTCCACCTGCGCGCCGACCAACGACAACCTGATGGAACTGATCCTGATGGTCGATGCGCTGCGTCGGGCATCCGCCACGCGCATCACCGCCGTGGTGCCCTATTTCGGCTATGCCCGCCAGGACCGGCGCGTGCGCTCCGCCCGCGTGCCGATCTCGGCCAAGGTGGTGGCCGACATGATGGTCAAGGCCGGCGTCGACCGGGTAATGACCATGGATCTGCACGCCGATCAGATTCAGGGCTTCTTCGACGTGCCGGTGGACAACGTCTATGGCTCGCCGATCCTGCTCGACGACATCGAGCGTCAGAACTACGACGACCTGGTCGTGGTCTCCCCGGATGTCGGCGGCGTGGTACGCGCTCGGGCCATCGCCAAGCAGCTCAACGTCGATCTGGCGATCATCGACAAGCGCCGCCCGCAGGCCAACCAGGCCCAGGTGATGCACATCATCGGCGATATCCAGGATCGCACCTGCGTGGTGGTGGACGACATGGTCGATACCGCCGGCACGCTGTGCAAGGCGGCCGAGGCACTCAAGGCCCATGGGGCGCGTCGTGTGGTCGCCTACGCCACCCATCCGATACTTTCCGGCCCCGCGGTGGACAATATTACCGGCTCGGTGCTTGACGAACTCGTCGTTGCCGATACCATACCGCTCTCCGAACCTGCGCGCCGCAGTGGCAAGATTCGTCAGTTGACGGTCGCCGGCCTGATCGCCGAAGCCATTCGCCGCGTCAGCAACGAGGAATCCGTCAGCGCGATGTTCCATTGAGAAAAGGTTTCTTGAAAGACACCGCGCCGACACTCAGGCGACTGCCGTAACGCTCGTGGCAAAATGCGACGATAGTACGGCAGTCGCACCGATGGAAACGGCACAGCCTGGTCGCGGGCCGTGCCGCTTTCCTTTATCTGCCAATAGAGGTGACACTTCATGTCCCAATACACCCTGACCGCCAACGTTCGCACGGAGCTGGGGAAAGGTGCGAGCCGCCGCCTGCGCCGCAAGAACGAACAGGTCGCTGCCATCATCTACGGCGGCGAAGCCGCTCCGCAGCCGGTCACCATCGACAAGCCGGCCTTCTACAAGGCGATCGAGGACGAAGCTTTCTTCTCTTCCATCATCGACATCAATGTCGACGGCAAGGTCGAGCAGGTCGTCATCCGTGATCTGCAGCGTCACCCGTACAAGGCGCTGATCACCCATGCCGACTTCATGCGCGTCGATGCGACTCACGAGCTGACCCTGAACGTACCGCTGCACTTCCTCAACGAAGAGTCGTGCAAGGGCGTCAAGGACGAAGGTGGCGTGCTGCACGTGCTGAGCAACGACGTCCAGGTCAGCTGCCTGCCGTCCAAGCTGCCGGAATACATCGAAGTCGACGTGGCCAATCTGGCCCTTGGCGAGACCATTCACCTGTCCGACATCAAGCTGCCGGAAGGCGTGACCCTGGTCGAACTGAGCCACGGCGAAGAGCACGACGCCGGTGTCGTCAGTGTCTCGCACCCGACCGTCTCCCGCGATGACGAAGCCGCCGACGAAGGCAGCGACGAAAGCAGCGAAGATAAAGGCGAAGAGTAATCTTTCGCCAGACCAGCACAGGCAACCGGCATGGGCGCAGTGAAAGCGATCATCGGTCTCGGCAATCCGGGATCGGAATACGAAGACACCCGTCACAACGCCGGCGCCTGGCTGGTCGAACATCTCGCGAGGGACGCAGTGGCGACACTGCGTCCCGAGCGCAAGTTTCTCGGCCTTTACGCCAGGATCCGCCTCGGCGGACACGATCTGCACCTGCTCAATCCCACCACCTACATGAATCGCAGCGGTGCCTCCGTGGCCGCGCTGTGCCAGTTCTTCAAGATTGCGCCGGACGAGCTTCTCGTCGCCCATGACGAGCTCGACATTGCCCCGGGCTGCGCCCGCTACAAGACGGGTGGCGGTCATGGCGGTCACAACGGGCTGCGTGACATCGTCAGCGCACTTGGCAACGTCAATGGTTTTCATCGGCTACGCGTCGGCATCGGCCACCCCGGCAGCGCCAAGCTGGTAACCAACTACGTCCTCGGACGCCCCGGCAAGGCGGAACGCCAGGCCATCGACGAGGCCATCACCGAAGCCATCGCCACCCTCCCCGACGCCCTTGCCGGCGATTGGGCCAAGGCGATGAATCGGCTTCACCGTTTCAAGAAGTAAGAGACAAGAAAGAAGAGGTGAGAAATGAAGAAGAGAGAAGAGGAAGTTTTCTTATGCCTTCCTTCTTCAGGGCGCGTAGCGCCGTACTTCCCTCTTAATCCCTCACCTTCAGGTCGAGTAGAATAGCGACCAGACAACTCTCCGAACACGTTTTTAGGACGCTTCCATGGGTTTCAACTGCGGCATCGTCGGCCTGCCCAACGTCGGTAAATCGACGCTTTTCAACGCCTTGACTCGCTCCGGCATCGACGCCGAAAACTTCCCGTTCTGCACCATCGAGCCGAATACCGGTATCGTGCCGATGCCCGATCCACGGCTCGACAAGCTGGCCGAGATCGTCAAGCCCGAGAAAGTGGTACCGACCACCATGGAGTTCGTCGATATCGCCGGCCTGGTCGAGGGCGCCTCCAAGGGCGAAGGTCTCGGCAACCAGTTCCTGGCCAATATCCGCGAAACCGATGCCATCGCCCATGTCGTGCGCTGCTTCGACGACGACAACGTGATTCACGTCGCCAACCGGGTCGATCCCCGCGGCGACATCGAAACCATCAATCTCGAACTGGCGCTGGCCGATCTCGACGCCGTCGAACGCGGCATCCAGCGCCTGACTCGCGTGGTCAAGGGCGGTGACAAGGACGCCATCGCCACCAAGGCGATCCTCGATCGCATCCAGCCCCACCTGGCCGAAGGGCAGCCGCTGCGCAGTTTCGGTCTCGACGCCGAGGAGCAGCGCCAGCTTCGCAGCTACGGCTTCCTGACGCTGAAGCCGACCATGTACATCGCCAACGTCAACGAAGACGGCTTCGAGAACAATCCGCATCTCGACATCGTGCGCGAGATCGCCGCCAGCGAGAATGCGGTCGTGGTGCCGGTATGCAACAAGCTGGAGGCCGAAATCGCCGAGCTCGAGGACGACGAGCGCGCCATGTTCCTCGAGGAGATGGGCATGGAAGAGCCGGGGCTCGATCGCGTCATCCGCGCCGGTTACGGCCTGCTGGGCCTGCAGACCTACTTCACCGCCGGGGTGAAGGAAGTTCGCGCCTGGACGGTCAAGATCGGCGCCACCGCGCCGGAAGCCGCCGGCGTGATCCACACCGACTTCGAGAAAGGCTTCATCCGTGCCGAAGTGGTCAGCTACGACGATTTCGTCACCCTTGGCGGCGAGAACGGCGCCAAGGAAGCCGGCAAGTGGCGTCTCGAAGGCAAGAGCTACGTGGTGCAGGACGGCGACGTGATGCACTTCCGGTTCAATGTGTAATGCTTCGGAAGCTCTTGCCGATAAAAAAGCATTGACCTTTCATCGAGTTATGCTAGTATTCGCCCCCGTCGTCATGGACGAGCCATTTGGCTAGACGGCTACGTAGCTCAGCTGGTTAGAGCACATCACTCATAATGATGGGGTCCCCTGTTCGAATCAGGGCGTAGCCACCAGATATTACGAAGAAGCCCACCGATCGGTGGGCGTCTTCGTTTATTACCGCTGTTTCAGTGACGTTAAGAAACGCTGAATAAATCGGCGAGCAGGATGAAGCGTAAGGCGCACGGAGCGCAGGACCCGGAGCCTATAGGGTATAGGTGAGGATTCGACCGGGCTGGCGCTCCAGCACCGCGNNGATTCGCCTGCGCAGCCATTTAGGCAGTGTTTCCTTAGATCGCCCGGCGTCGGCTCTCCTCGATGTAGGCCTCGCGCAGCTTGAGGGCGACTTCGCCCGGACGGCCATCGCCGATCGCCACGTCGTCGACGGCAATCACCGGCGTGACGAAAGACGACGCCGAGGTGACGAAGCACTCCTTGGCCGCCTGGGCTTCCTCGACGCTGAATCCCCGCTCCTCGACCTCGAGCGATAGCGCCTCGGCGACTTCCATCACGACCGACCGGGTGATTCCTGGCAGAATCGCGTGGGAGAGCTCCCGCGTCACCAGGGTGCCTTCATGCGTCAGCATCCAGGCGTTGTTGGAAGCGCCTTCGGTGATCCGGCCCGCTTCGACCATCCAGGCATCGTCGGCGCCGGCGGCCTTGGCGGCCATCTTGGCCATCGCCGGATAGAGCAGTTGCACCGTCTTGATGTCGCGCCGCGCCCAGCGCAGATCCGGCTGGGTGGCGATTCGAATGCCTTGCTTGCCGCCGAGGTTGTCGACCAGCGACTTCGCCTGGGTGAACAGCACCAGCGTGGGCGGCGTCGAGGCATCGGGATAGGCGAAATCGCGGTCGCCGGCGCTGCCTCGGGTCAACTGGAGGTAGACCATTCCCTCTTCGAGCGCGTTGCGGCGTATCAATTCGCGATGGATCGCCAACAGTTCGTCGTCGTTCCATGGCAGCGGCAGTTCCAGCTCTCCCGCCGAGCGTGCCAGACGACGCATGTGGCCGGCGAAGTCGACCAGCTTGCCGTCGAGTACCGAACAAACCTCGTAGACACCGTCGGCGAACAGGAACCCGCGGTCGAAGACCGAGACCCTGGCTTCCCCTTCCGCGACATAATCGCCATTCACGTATACCGTACGTTGCGTCGTCATCATTAGCCCCACAATGCCGGTTCTGCCGGATGAATCCCATCGCTATCGAAGCGCATGCCATGTTCGCGATCTCGTGCCAGCAGCAGTGGCCCGTCGAGATCGACGATTGCCGCATCCTGCGCCACCAGCAGCGCCGGCGCCATCGACAACGACGAACCGACCATGCAGCCGACCATGATCCCGAATCCCCGGGCCTGGGCCTCGCGCTTGAGCGCCAGAGCCTCGGTCAAGCCGCCGCTCTTGTCGAGCTTGATATTGATCATGTCGTAGCGCCCCGCCAGCCCCGGCAAGGAGCTGCGGTCGTGGCACGCTTCGTCGGCACACACCGGCAGCGGACGTTCGATGCCGGCGAGATCGGCGTCGGCACCGGCCGGCAACGGCTGCTCGACCATGGCAATGCCCAACTCCACCAGCACCGGCGCCAACTGCTGATAGGCCGCCAGGTTCCAGCCCTCGTTGGCATCGACGATGATCCTGGCATCGGGCGCGCCTTCGCGAACCGCGCGCAGCCGCTCGATGTCGCCCTCGCCACCCAGCTTGAGCTTGAGCAGCGGCTTGTCGGCATGGCGGCGCGCTTTCTCGCGCATCACTTCAGGCTTGTCCAGCGACAGCGTGAACGCCGTCACCATCGCGCGCGGTTCGTCCAGCCCCGCCAGCGCCCACACTGGCTTGCGGGCGCGCTTGGCTTCCAGGTCCCAGAAGGCGCAATCGACGGCATTGCGTGCCGCGCCGGCCGGCAAGCGGTTCTGCAGCTCGATCCGGTCGAGCCCGCGAGCCAGTTCGTCTTCCAGTGAACGAACCTGGGCCATCACGCTGGAGATCGATTCCCCGTAGTGAGCATAGGGCACGCATTCGCCACGCCCGGTATGCAGCCCGTCGCTCAGCATAACGACCACGACCCGTGCATCACTGCGCGAGCCACGGGAAATGGTGAAAACCTCGGCGAGCGGAAAAATCTGCTCCTCGACCGTCAACTTCAGCATGCCAGTACCGCCTCCGCGAGACGCTGCGCCCCTTGGCGATAGGGATCGACACAAGGCAACGCCAGTCGCGCTTCGAGCTGCTCGAGATAGCGCTCGGCCTCCTCGGCGGGCATGCCGGAGGTATTGACCGACACGCCAACGACCTGGCAGGCGGGATTGACCACGCGCGCCAGCGGTAAAGCGATATCGCGCAGTTGCTCGAGCGTCGGCAACTGATAGTGCGGCAGGCCGCGCATATGGGTTCGCGTCGGCTCATGGCACAGAATCAGCGCATCGGGCTGACCGCCATGAATCAACGCCATGGTGACGCCGGAATAGGAAGGGTGGAACAGGCTGCCCTGCCCTTCGATGATGTCCCAGTGATCGTCATCGTTGTCCGGCGTCAGCCACTCGACCGCTCCCGCCATGAAATCGGCAACGACGGCATCGAGCGGCACCCCTTCGCCGGTGATCAGGATGCCGGTCTGGCCGGTGGCGCGAAAGGTCGACTTGGCGCCGCTTTCACGCATCGCCACGTCCAGCGCCAGCGCGGTATACATCTTGCCGATCGAGCAGTCGGTACCGACCGCCAGACAGCGCTTGCCGCGACGCGGCTTGCCATCGCCGATGGGATACTGCACCTGCGGCACGCGCACATCGAACAGACTGCCGCCATGTTGTTTTGCCGCCTCGACCAGTTCGGGCTCGTCACGTAGCAGGTTGTGCAGGCCCGAAGCGATATCCATGCCAGCCGCCAACGCCTGCTTGAGCACCGCGATCCAGCTACGCGAGATCACGCCCCCGCGGTTGGCCGCGCCGATCACCAGCGTCCTGGCACCTTGTGCCACGGCTTCCTCGATGCTCAGGTCGGGCAGCTTCATATCGGCCTGACAGCCCGGTAAGCGCAACTGACCGAGGGCATACTCCGGACGCCAGTCACGAATGCCTTGAGCAACCTTGGCGGACAACGGATCGGGCACGTCGCCAAGAAAGAGTAAATAGGGAGTCTTGAGCATCTTGTCGTTTCTCTGGATCGGTATTGAAGCGGGGGCCACCGTTTCGAGGCATGTTGAAACAAATTGCGGAGCTTGCCAAGCAGGTCATTAAACCCGGCCATCACAAAGAAGAAATTCAGGATTTAACGCCAAAACAGAACCAAGCTTCAGAAAAATTCTCTATAAGCGATAGCAATAACATCAATTTCATCGAGGCTCATTTCGACAACGTCCCTCCCCTTGGGCCACAACAGGCTCAGGCAATTTCGAGCGATGCCCGATCGAAGAACGCCTTGAGCGCCCGAATCAGGTATTCGGGATCGCGGGTACCGGCGGTTTCGCGGATCGAGTGCATGCCCCATTGCGGCACGCCGACATCGATGGTCGGCACGCCCAGCTCGGTCGCCGTGATCGGCCCGATGGTGCTGCCGCAACCCATGTCGGCACGGGTGACGAACTGCTGCACCGGCACGTCGGCTTCACGGCAGAGATCGTGGAACAGTGCCGCCGTGGCGCTGTTGGTGGCGTAACGCTGGCTGGCGTTGACCTTGATCACCGGGCCGGCGTTGAGCGCGGGCCCGTGGTGCGGGTCGTGCTTGTCGGCGAAGTTGGGGTGGACGGCATGGGCATTGTCGCAGGAGATCATCATCGAGCGCTGGATCAGCCGTACGAAGCCCTCGTCGCCGCCCTCGTCACGATTCGCGCTTAGGGCCGCATTGACCCGCTTGAGTACGTCGGCCAGGAACGGCCCCTGGGCGCCACAGGCGCTGGCGCTGCCGACCTCTTCGTGGTCGTTGGCGACGAACACCGCGCCCCGGCTCCCGTCGGAGGCGAGCAGGGCCTCGACACCAATGAAACAGGAGAGCAGGTTGTCGAGTCGCGCGCTGGCGAGCATTTCACCGTTCACGCCGACGCGGGACGGCGGCTGGACGTCGTAGAAGCCGAGCTCGAAGTCGACGATGTCCGCTACTTCGATGGCGTGCTCGCGCTCGATCCACTGCTTTAGGAGGTGATCGAAATCAGGAGCCTCGCCACCCTGCAGGCACAGCGGCGCCATCTGGGTCTGGGGATTGAGCGCGCGTCCGCTGTTGGCTTCGCGGTCGAGATGAATGGCGAGACTGGGAATGATCGCGATGGGCTCGGCGACATTCAGCAATAACCCTTGCAGTCGCCCGTCGGCTCGACGAACATGCACCCGGCCGGCCAGACCGAGATCGCGATCGAACCAGGGTGCCAGCAAGGCACCGCCATAGACCTGGACGCCGAGTTGCAACCAACCCTTGTTGACGATCGCCGGCTGCGGTTTCAGCCGCAGCGCCGGGCTATCGGTATGCGCGCCGACCATGCGCAGCGCATCGAGTGGCGACTCGGGCAGCTGCAGCGCGATCAGCGAGCTGTCGTTGCGCGTGACGTAGCATTTATCGCCCGGTGCCAGTTGCCAGCCGTCCGTCTCCTTGAGCGACCGATACCCGGCCGCTTCCAGGCGAGCGGCGAGGTTGGCCGTGGCATGCCAGGGAGAAGGCGAGCACTGGAGAAAATCGATCAACCGATCGATGATGGCCGTGTCGGCTGCAAGGTCGGACATGGTTTACCTCAGATGTCGGTCTGTAGTCAGACGGACTGACTGCTACAATTGGTTTCGGACCTGAAAAAGATTCATGGATCCGGTGGTCTACAGGGTCTGTTGTCGTTTCATGCTCGGCCGCGCCGGGTTGCGCGGCAAATGGCAGCCCCTAAGGGAATAGAGTGTACAGGAAACCGGGAGTGCTTCATTGATGACCCTGACTGTCGCCGCTCGGCACGCGGCCATGTGTTTGCTATTGCTGGCATGGAGCGTCGTGGCGCTGGCCGGTCCCACACCTACGGACGATCAGCGCCAGGCGGCGATCGAAGTCGCCGAATCGCTGCAATACGGTCACTACGCCGACGTCGAAATCAACGACGAATGGTCGCAGCGTGCATTCAAGCGGCTGCTGGATGTTCTCGACGAACAACGCGCCTATCTTCTGCGACGCGATATCGACAACTTCAGCGATCTGGAAACGTCTCTCGACGACGCTGTCAAAAACGGCGACCTGGATCGTGTCTATGCATTCTATTCACACTATCAGGATCGCGTCGAAGCGCGTTTGCAGTGGTTGGTGGACAAAGTCGACCAGGGACTGGATTACGACTACACCACCAATGAACGGTTGGCATTGGATCGGAAGGACTCTCCGTGGGCGGGCAGCGAGGAAGCGCTTGACGATCTGTGGAACAAGCGGTTGAAAAATGCCGCGCTGACGCTGTCGCTCAGCGATCAGTCTGCCGAAGAGATTCAGAAGACGCTCCACGACCGCTACGCCAACCAGCTCAACCGCGTCCGCCAGACCAACGCCGAGGACGTACTGGTGCTGTTCATGGCGGCGGTGACGGGCACCGTCGATCCGCACACCGAATATCTCTCTCCGCAACAGGGGGAATCCTTCGATATCCAGATGCGGTTGTCGTTGGAAGGGATCGGTGCGCTGCTGCAGAACGATGGCGAATACGTCAAGGTCTCCAGCCTCGTTCCCGGTGGCCCCGCCGACAAGAGTGGCGTATTGCAGCCGGCGGATCGCATCGTGGCCGTCGGCCAGGACAAAGATGGCGAAATGGTCAACGTGGTCGGCATGCGCCTCGACGAAGTGGTCGATCTGATTCGCGGCCCCAAGGGTTCCACGGTGCGGCTCGAAATCATTCCGGCCAAGGCCGTCGACGTCACCCGGACCCAGGAAATCCGAATCACCCGGGATACCGTCAAGCTCGAGGATCAGGCCGCGCATAGCCAAGTGGAAGAGGTCCAGCGCGACGGCCAGCCCCACAAGATCGGGATCATCACGGTGCCGGCGTTCTACGTCGATTTCGATGCCTGGCAGGCCGGCGAATCCGATTATCGCAGCACGACTCGCGATGTTGCCAAGGAGATCGAGAAGCTAAAGGCGCAGAACGTCGAGGGCATCGTGCTCGACCTGCGCAACAACGGCGGCGGCGCATTGCAGGAAGCCAATTCGATGATCGGGCTGTTCATCGACCGCGGCCCCACGGTCCAGGTCCGTGACGCCCGTGGCCGCATCAATCTTTACGGCGATACCGATGCCGGCGTCGCCTATGACGGGCCGCTCGCCGTGCTGGTCAACCGCTTGTCGGCCTCGGCCTCCGAGATCTTCGCCGGCGCGATCCAGGATTACGGTCGCGGCCTGGTGCTCGGCAGTCGCACCTTCGGCAAGGGCACGGTACAGACATTGAGCGACCTCAGCCATGGTCAGATCAAGCTGACCCGCGCCAAGTTCTACCGTATCTCCGGCGAAAGCACGCAGCATCGGGGCGTCGAGCCGGATATTCTCTACCCCAGCCTGATCGACCCGGATCAGATCGGGGAGAGCGCGCTGGACAACGCGCTGCCCTGGGACCGGGTACGGCCGGTGCAGTACCGCCTCTACGGCGAACCCTGGCGCTATCTCGAAGCGCTCCAGGATCGTCACGAGCAGCGTATCGCCAACGACCCCGACTTCGTCTATCTGGAGAAGCAGGCGCAACTGAGCAAACGTCTACGCGAACAGCAGACCAGCATCAGCCTCAACAAGGAGCAGCGTCAGCGTGAAATGGATGCTCAGGAGTCCGAGCAACTCGCGCTCGAGAATCAACGTCGCCGCTCTCTCGGCCTGGAACCGCTGGATAACTGGGTCGACGCGCGCGGACAGGAAAGCGATGATGCCGCCAACGGCGAGAGCGAACAGGCCGCCGATTCGGACGATGCCGAACCCATCGATCGTGCCGAGCTGCAGGAAACGGCGCAGATACTGCTCGACTACGTACAGTTGAAGCAGGCGCACTAACCTTCCCTGAAAACCTCGGCCCCATGCCTGGCGCATAGGGTCGAGGTTTGTTGACTCAATCAGCACGTTCGAATTACACCCCAATGACGCCTTTCAGACGGCGCTGAATGGCGATCGCCCGTGCCGGGTCTGGCGTCATGGGTGAGGCGATTCGGGCATCTGAGTGATGCCCGAATCGCCGAACGGGTTGGCCATGGATGGCCAACCCCGGCCCTGCAAGCGGGACAGGATGTTTTAGCGCAGCAGGACGCCAGAGGCGCGTTGGGCAGGGATGCCCTTTCGCGCCGACCCGAGCACGGGCGATTGGCGTTCAGGGTTTCGCCGTCTGTGGCGTCAAAAAAGGGGAGCGCGAGGGGCTTGCCCCTCGCATTCACGAGCGAAAGGGTGGCAAGGACTCGGTCAGTAGTAAGCTGATTTTGCTAGAATTCGTCGCCTTGGCAAACGGTTAAAAGCTCTCTTCCCTCCAGAAATCCCCGCCTCGGTCGTTGTAATGCTTAGCAGCAGCCAAGAGAACGACCATGCGACGATACCTGATTCCGTTCGGCTTCCTGGTTGGCGTTGGCGTACCCTTTGCCGCATTCGCCGACGCCACCTGCCCGCCGGGCTCTCTCGATGCCCGGCATGATGCCTACGAGGCACTGACCCAGCGCATCGAGGCCTGGGACGGCGCCTACTATCAGCGCGGCCAGCGCCTGGTCCCGGACGGCGTCTACGACGAAGCCAAGCGACGCTGGTTACGCTGGCAAGACTGTCTCAAGCCCCTCGATCTCGAACCGCTCGCCGCCCAGCCCGCATCGCCCACGCCGCCCACATCGACGGCCCTGGATGCCGGCACCCTCGCCCATCCATTCGCACAGACGGGGCTGGATAAACTTCCCGACCGTGCCGCGATCGATGCCTGGATGCATCGGCAAGGCGCCCACCCGCTATGGATACAGCCAAAAGTCGACGGTGTCGCCGTGACGCTGGTCTATCGCGACGGTGCGCTGGCCGCCGCGATCAGCCGCGGCGACGGCGAGTACGGCCAGGACTGGACCGCGAAGGTCGGGCAGCTGACGCAGGTGCCCCAGCGCCTACCGAGCGAAGCGCCGGTCACGCTGCAAGGCGAGCTCTATCTACGCCTGGAAGATCATGTCCAGGCGCGGGATGGCGGCGCCGGCGCACGCGCTACCGTGGCCGGGCTCATGTCGAAGCATCGGCTCTCAGAGAGCGAACGTGGTGCCGTCGGCTTCTTCGCCTGGGGTTGGCCGGATGGCCCCGATGCCGGCTCGCCACGCCTGGCCGGGCTCGAAGCACTTGGTTTTCCCGATACCACCCGCTACACCCGACGTGTCGAGACGACCGAGGACGTGGCGCAGTGGCGCGACCACTGGTATCACGCGTCCCTGCCGTTCGCTTCCGACGGCGTGGTGATCAAGCGCGTCGATCGCCCCGACGGCAAGCACTGGCGGGCGGAGCCTCCCGACTGGACGGTGGCATGGAAATACCCGGCGGCCCAGACATTGGCCGTGGTCGAGGCGATCGATGTCTCCGTCGGACGCACCGGCCGGCTCACCCCCGTGGCCAGGCTGCAGCCGGTCCAGCTCGACGATCGCCAGGTCGACTCGGTCAGCCTGGGCTCGATCGATCGCTGGCGAACGCTCGACGTTCGCCCCGGCGATCAAATCCTGCTGAGCCTCGCCGGCGCCACGATCCCGCAGATCGAGAGCGTCGTCATTCGCAGCGAGCCACGCCCACGGGTGACGTTCCCGTCGCCCGACCGCTACGGCATCCTCTCTTGCCTGACGCTGACGGCGGGTTGCCGGGAGCAGTTCCTGGCGCGCCTGACCTGGCTCGGCGGCCCCGATGGGCTCGATATTCGCGGCATCGGCGCGGCGAGCTGGGCACGGCTGGTCGATGCCGGCCTGGTACGCGGCCTGCTTGACTGGCGGCAACTGGACAGCGAGCGTCTGGAACGCCTTCCGGGCGTCGGCCCGGCACGGGCCCGGCAGTGGATCGAAGCCTTCCGGCAGGCCGAATCCGAGCCACCAATCCGTTGGCTGACCGCGCTGGGGCTGCCGCCGATACCCGAGGCGGTTCGTCAGCGGGCACTGAACGCGCCCCTGCACCGGCTGGAACAACGCTCCCGGGCCGACTGGGAGCGCTATGCCGGCATCGGAGAGACCGGGGCCAGCCAACTCCAGGCATTCTTCGCGGCGCCCGAGATACACGCGCTGCTGGTCTCGCTGCCCCAGTTTGAGACGACTCATGTCCCAGGGCCCGAAAACGATGAAATAAGCCAGCTGTAGATTCACAAAAACGGTTCATGGCATCGCCGTTACGTAGCGATACAGTGTCATCACGAATGCCGGCAGTGAGGCGGTTGAAGACCCGCGGATATCGGCGGGCACGCCTCCAGCTCCGATCCGGCTTCTCTTCGCTGCCTGCGCCGGGATGTCATGATGTGTCCTCGACAGAGAACCTATCTTTTCCTTCAAGGGCCACCGTCGCCCTTCTTCCAGCAGTTGGGACAACGCCTCGTCGATGACGGCCATCGGGTGGTCAAACTGCATCTGCATCCCGGCGAACGTCTCTTCTGGCACCTCGGTTCCGAGGGGGTTTTCCGACATCCCCTGGCGTTGCTGCCTCATGTCCTGATGTCGCTGTGGCGACAGCACGGTATTACCGACCAGGTGCTGTTCCAGGATTCTCGCCCCTGGCATCGGGAAGCCGTACTGCTCGCCCGCCGTTACGGGATTCGCAACCATGTCTTCGAAGACGGCTATCTGGCCCCGTTCTGGATTACCCTCGAGCGCGAGGGCGCCCACCAGCGCTCGTTGCTTCCCCGAGATCCCGACTGGTTCCGGGAAATGTCGCCGCGTATCCCCCACATGCTGCCTCCGCGCCCGTTCCCCGGCCGGGGTGTCGGCCGCCGGACCTTCGCCACTCTCGACCGTTTGGTATCGCTGACCGCGCCCATGATGTCGGCCCGCCGCAGCCGGACGTCCCCCAGCATCGGCCCGATTCCTTCTTCGGACACGCCACGCCCGCACAAGGATGTCGAACGGCACCTCGCACACAAGGACACCGTCTGGCTACAGGACGGCCGCCCCTTTTTCGTGCTGTCGCCCGGCAACCATCTTCGCCAAGACCTCGACAAACCGGATGCAACGGCCGAGACGCACCGCCTGCTGGAAAGCGTGGTCGCCTCGTTCAGCCGCTTTGCCGCCCCGCATTGCCGACTGCTGATTCTCGACACCACCTCCCGTCAAGGCAACCGGGGGGGCCGGCGCTGGCAGCGCCGACTATCGCGACTGTTCGATCTGGAGGGCCGCTTGGGTTATCGCTCCGCCACGACGCCGGAGCCATGGGTTTCCCACGCCAGTGGCTGGGTGACCATCGACGGCAACGACGCCCATTGGTCGCTGGAGCAGGAGTGCCCGACCTTTGCCTTGGGGCAGGCGACCTATTGCCTGCCGGGGCTCGCCTCGAGCAAGGGAATGGACGAGTTCTGGCGCTATCCCGCCCTGCCCGACATACGTCTCTATCATGACTATCGTCGGGTGCTGATTTACACCACGCAGATCAATGGCGACTTCTATCTCCGCGGCGGACGCGACCTCGCCGTCATCAATGCCGTGGAAAGGCTGACGGGCGACGACTCGCCCATCGAGCGCCTGCTGCGCGAGTCGCGCGCCCCTGTCGCATCCTGACCGCCCCATGTAGAGCGATCTTTTAGCCCCAGGGAGCCGCTGATTAACGTCATGAGCGCAGGCAAGACAAGGCCAAAATCAACGACAATCGTCAGGATTGACGATTTGGGCAGCTCTGCTGCTCGAAGAGCGAGCGACAGGGATGTCGCGAGTCAAACAGCGGAGTTTACGGGGGTATAAATGAGCATGTTGAGTTGATTTTTAACGCCGTATTGTCCAGCGGAATAGTTAATCAGAGGTTTCCTAGAAACGCCGGCACCCGCCATGAACACACCAGGCCGGTATCGATAGCGACGGAGAGACAGTTCGCTCAGCGGCGAACCCACCAGAAAGCGCGGGCGCGCTCGGGATTCCCGAGTTCCAGCGCTTTGCGCGCTGCGTTGCGAGCCATCATGCGCGCTTCCTCCGGCTGCTCCAGCAAGCGTTGAATGGCGGTTTTCCATGCCCCGGGCTGATTATCCACCAATAGCCCGTCCACGCCGTCCTCGATGATATGGCGATAAGGCGAGCAGAGGCTATAGATGCCGACACTGCCCATGATCGCGTTGTCGAGGAACTTGATGTGCGATTTGCCCGCATTGAATGGCGTATCGATCATCGGCGTCAGTCCGATGTGCACGTTCTGCCGGCTGCGATAACGCTGGAAGGCCCTCCAGCTGAGTGGCTTCGGCGTGTTGACGCGATTGAGCGACTGGAGTTGGCGTGGCGAGTAATCCCCCAGCATGATCTCGAACGTCAACGCGTCATGGCTGCCGTGAAGGTCGACCAGCGCCGGCGTGATCACCTCCAGGTCGGCCAGATGGGCCCGGGAACCATAGAACCCGATCTTCGACGGACAGGCATCCAAGCTTGGCGCCGTGGGCGTAACGATCAACGAAGGGGTCAATACGGAAACCGATTCGTGCAGACGGCTGTATTGCTTGGCCAGTCCATCGCTGCAGGCGATCACCTCATCCGCCAGCGACAGCAGACGCGGCTGTAGATTCACGGCAATGTGCCGCATGCGACGACGGTAGCTCTCGGGCAAGCGCGGATCCAGGGCCGCGGCCGGGATGTCGTCGTCGATCAGATAGCGGATCGATGCCATCTGCCGGCGGTTGGACTCCAGCCAGGAGAGCCAATAGCCATTGAGCGAACGACAGATCAGGATATGCGCATTGCGAAGCTCGCCCACCAACCATGGCATGCACATGATCGGCAGGCGCCAGTAGCTGGTATCGATCCGCTTGACCTCGATGCCTCTCGATTGCAGCCAGGGAGCGACCGAACTCAGGAAATAGATGTCTTCCGTCGGACAACAGCCATCACTCAATACCACCCAGCGTGGATAGGTCATGGTCCAATCCCCTTTTTTATCGGCGCTAATGGGTCGTCAGTCCGGATTTCGGCATGTCGCGTGCCGATGAGCGCTCGAGCCCGTGCTCGCAAACAAACCGCGTCTCCTGCCGAACGATGACGCACCAGGACCTCAGGTCGATGACTGCGTCAGCGCCCGGCCAATGTCCATTCGTGGTTTGAGCATCAGCTTGGTGAATGCCCCCAGCACCATTTCGTCGACGTCTGGGCCCATATGACGTTTGAGTTCGTCGTAATCCCCGAAGCTAGGCTCGGGTGCAATACACATTTCGAAGAAACGTTGACGATTGACGTGACGATTATCGAGAAACAACTGGCTCAGACGATTGTATTTTTCCTGTTTGTCTGCACTTGCGACGTAGTTATCGACTCTGGCGAAAAACTGCTCCGCACTGCGTAACGGCAGATGGTAGACGCAAGCTTCCCATTCACGCGCGAAAGCCATGACTTCCGGCTCCGGCTCGAGTACGCTCTGATCGCGCTTCGCCACCAACCAGTGATAACCCATGTGCAGCCGATGCGAGTGCCGATTGACGAATAGTGCCTTGGTATCGGATGCCTGCTCCCCCAGCGACCAGTATTCCGCCCCGAGCAGTTTGCCATCGAAATCCGGCTGATATGGGATGCGCTCCTTGCAGATCAAGTTGATCCATGGCAGGCGGAAATAAAAGCGCTTGATATTCTCTTCACCCGGGAAGCGCTTGGCATAATCGTCGTAAAATTCCTTGACGCCCTGGCCATGATTGAAAGTCAGAAATTCGTCGGCATCGAAACCATACACGACGTTGTAGCAATCCTTTTTGAGATAGATATCGAGCGCTCCCTGGATGTAATTCGCCTTGCGCTTGGAGAATCCCTGCTCGTCCTCGATTTCGATGAAACCGATCTCCTTGTCGGGAAAATTATGGCGCAATCGCGCAACGCATTGGCTCAAAAAATCATGCTCGATATGGCTGATGACGACCAGGCGATCGAATCCCAGGCGCAGGTGGTGAAGCAATGAGGCATAGACGATATCCTCTTCCCCTCTAACCATCGTGATAGCGGTAAACTCAACGTTCATAATCGGGTTCCCATCCTCGTTGTTGATGACCAATTCAGGTTATCGAAATGGGCTTGGGCCCAGGCCTGGTCGATATCTCCGACGCCATTCGCGGCCAGATGTTCGTGGCCGTTCCGCCATCCATGGCGGATCAGCTCAACGCAGCGAAAAGTCCTCGTAGGTCAATGTCAGGTTGGGGTGATACGCCGGATCATCGTGCAATCGGTGACGCCAGCGTCGACGCATGTATTGCGCTTCCTTTGCCGCCCGCGCCCGCTTCTCGGGCGTATCGTCTGCACCTCGCGAGAGCGATTCGTGGTGCCAGAGTTCGGCATAAGGCGTCCAGAGATTGCGGTAACCGGCCTCGTCGATCTTCAGGCACAGGTCGACATCGTTGAACGCGACCGCCAGGTTGACCTCGTCGAGCCCGCCGACCGCCTCGAAGAGTTCGCGGCGAACCACCAGGCAGGCGGCGGTCACCGCGGAGAAGTTCTGTACCAGGTGCAGCCGTGAGAAATAACCGGGTTCGTGTCGGGATAGGTATTTGTGCGCGTGCCCTGCCACCCCGCCAACGCCCAGAATCACGCCGGCATGTTGAACCGTTCCATTGGGGTAATAGAGCTTGGCGCCGACGCAACCGATCTCCGGGCGACAGGCCTGGCTCGCCATCTCGGTCAGCCAATCCGGATTGAGTGGTTCGATGTCGTTGTTCACCAGCGCCAGCAGGTCACCGCGCGCTTCCCTGGCGCCGAAGTTGTTGATCGCGGAAAAATTGAACGGCTCTGGCCAACGCAGGACGCGGACCCTGGAATCGCGGGACACGGCATCCAGGAAAGCCAGGGTCTGCTCGCAGGTCGAACCGTTGTCGAGTATCAGCAGCTCGAACTCGGGATAGTCGGTTTTTCCTAGCAGCGCCTCGACGCAGGGCTTCAATATCTCGAGACGATCGCGGGTCGGCACCAGTAGACTGACCAGTGGCGCGGGATCCGGCAGTGGCCAGCGCACCCGATACGTATTCGGGAAGCGTCCTTCCTCGACCGTTGCCGGCACCGCCAGGCGTTCGAGATGCGCTTGCACCGCCCGCAGGCCCGCGTGCCGCGTGTAGGTCTTGGCCGCCGCCGTGGACGCGGTCGAACCGTCGGCGGCCCGCCAGTGGTACAGCACATGGGGCACGCGAACGATATCGGCGGGTGAAAGTCCGGTAACGCAGCGCAGCGCCAGATCATGGTCCTGGCTGCCCTCGAAGCCCTCGCGGAAGCCTCCCACCGCCAGCAGTCGCGAGCGGCGATAGACGCCAAGATGCGAGAGATAGTTCTGGCTCAGCAGCAGATCCGGGTTCCAGGCCGGCTTGAAATGCGGATCGAAGCGTTCGCCGCGCTCGTCGATCTTGTCCTCGTCGCTGTACAGCACTTGCGCCTCGGGGTGCTGTTGCAGGGCCTCGACGATACGGAACAGCGCTTCGGGATGGAGGCAGTCGTCGTGATCCAGAAGCGCGACGAACTCGCCACGCGCCATCAACAAGGCAGTGTTGCTGGCCGCGCAGACGTGGCCGTTGGCTTCGCGCCGGGTGAGCTCGATCCGCGTATCGCCAGCCGCGAAGCGTGACAACACCTCCCATACCCGAGGATCACGGGAAGCGTCGTCGGCGATGCACAGCTGCCAATGGCCGTAATGTTGCTCCAGTACCGAGTGCAGGCATTGCGCCAGATAGTCGGGCAACGGGTCGTGAACCGGCAACACGATCGAGATCAAAGGACGCAAAGCGAAGCTCTCGATGCGCGCCGCTATCGACGCCGCCGACAATGTCACCTGGTCCCGTAGCCACTCGCCGTAACTTCGCCCCGCGCAGCGGCGTACGAACGTTTCCTCGTAATGCCGTAGCGCCATCGGCAGCCAGGGCTCGCCGGTCTCCCTGGCGATCCGCTTCAGCGTGGGCAAAACCTCGCTCTTCGGCGTCTCGAGCCATTGGACATGCAGGTTACAGAGACGCTGCGCCAGACGGTCGTGGGCAAAGCCCGGCAACAGCCAGATCAACCGCAGGTGGCATACCTTCAGGCAGCCCGGCGTTTCCATGGGATCGAAACGGATCGCCCGCACCTTCGCCGCGACATGGCAGAGGCGCTTGGTCACCCGCCCCGGTCGCAGGGCCAGGTAGATGCTCTCCGTCTCCCGAAAACCGTGGCCGGTATCGAAGTAAAGCCGGACCGCCGCGCTCGGCTGGTCGTGCATCAGCAGCACTTCCAGCATGTTCCAGCCCGGTAGAGGTAGCGAACGCTTCCACAGAAACTGCGGATCATCACCGGTTGCCCGCCACTCGAAGCCGTTCTGGGTTCCGCCTGGATCGAACGCGAGCGGTTCGAGCTGATGCAGTGGGCGTAGTCGAGGCGCGCAGACCAGGCGCGTGGCAAGCTGCAGCCGGCTGCGAAGATTGACCAAGGCCAGCGAGGATGACGGAAACAGGGACGATCGCATGTCGATAACCTCAGGTTTCCACCAATGGGTCCATGCGTTCGGCCGCCCGGATGCGTTGTTCGCCGATCGTCTGTCCGGTCAGCGTGACACGGCACGTGACCTTGTCCCCGGGTTCGGCGTCAAGCGGCAGATGGAAACCGATGTAGGCGCCCCGCGGCGCCCCCCAGCGCAGGAACCCCGGACGCAACCCGTTGGCGAGGCAGCCACCGACGTGAATGTCGTTCACCCACACGTCGATCTCGACCGGAGCGTCGTCATTCGCCCACCAGGACCAGCCGACGACGCGATCGGACAGGCACTGCTGAATCGCCCCGTGAGCGAAGGGATGCCCGGCTCGCCATAGCGCCAGGCGCGTCTCGAACAGGCGCTGGCTCTCCTCGTAGAGACGCAGATCCTCCAGGTTCAGCGCACGCAGCGCCTCCCCGTCATCGACGGAGATGTCATAGACGTACTCGGCCGAGGCATGCCCCAGATTTTCCTGCAACCCGGGCACTTCCCAAGCGTAGAGATCGTTGATCAGTGCCAGGGAGTCGGCATAGCGCTCGGTGACACCGACGAATCCCAACGCCTCCAGGCGCGTCGATTCCAGAAAACGGCTCTGCCGGTTGACCATGTCCGATCGACGGTAGAAGTCGCGGAAACTCCCCTCGTAACCGTGATGCCGTACGAAGTGGTGGTAATCCGAGGCGATCCGCTGCAGCGGTTCCCGAACGAAGGTGAAACAGTTGCGCAGTCCCGCCAGATGAACGTATTTGGCCAGCGGCACGTGTCCGGCCAGCAGTTGCACCCGCTGTTGCTGGAGTTGTTGCCAGAGCCTCCAGTAGTCGCGCCGTTCGTAGGCCCAGCGCACCACCGCCGGTGCGGTCTCGCGTTGGTTCTCGCCATAGTCGTGCCACACGTGGGGTGGGCCCAGGTAGCGCTTGGCGCCAAGACGAAAGCTGGTTCCCGCCGTCTTGGGAATATGGACGAAGAATCTCGGCGGCGGTTGAACGGGCTCCTGCGGTGTCAGCCTCTCGATGGCCTCACGCAGCTGCATCAGTAACCCGGCGGGGAGTGTCGTCGCTTCCTCGTTCAGGTCGTGGTGGCGAAAATAGTTCATGTCGCGGGAGTGGTTGGGCCCCATGTTGGCGCGGCCGCGGGTCATCTTGGTGTCGATGAACTCCTCGCGAGACTTGACGTTGAAGTGGTAGACCTTCAGCGGTGTGGGAACAACGGCCTGCGTGCGCCCGGTGTCCGGCTTGCCGTCGACGAACTCGGCCGGCCTTCCGTCGGCGGTGACGTAACGATAGCCGGGTTCGAGATAGGCCGTGTGCGCCGTCATCGACTTCACATGACGCGGCTTGACGATCGACTTGACGTGACAATTGACGTTGCGGGTAGCGACGCTCGCCCGCCGGAAACGCTCCAGGACGCCGCCGGGCTGGCGGTGGCGCATGCCGGACGAACCGAATATCCGCCAGTTGACGGCCACGGCGCCCACGTCGGGCTTTTCGAGGAGCGGCGCCAGCCATTCCAGCGGGCGATCGCTGTCCGGATGCACCAGGAACTCGTCGGCATCCAGGAAGGCAAGATACGCGGCATCTCCGCCAAACTGCTCCAGCACATGCTGGTACCAGCTCGTTTGGGCCTTCTCCGCCGGCGTCCAGACCTGCGTGGTAACCAGGCCCAGTCGCTGCCAGTGTGCCAGCAATCGATCGCTGTCATCCTGGCTACCGTTATCAGCAATGTAGAAGTGCTCGAAACCGATCAGGCGATGATAGGCGATCCACTCCGCGAGATAGGGCCCTTCGTTCTTGACGATGGCGGCAATTGCAAAACCGTAGCGTGGGCGCTCGCCGGTAGACTCGTTCATACACTTAGGCCACCTGACAAGCTTCGAGATTGAAGTTGGGCGGCAGCACCAGCACCGGCTTGTAATTCGATTTCTCCAATAACGAGACATCGAATTCGAACTGGGTCGCCAACGACTGGTTGGAACGTTTGAAGTACTGATCGAAGGACTGCTGCTCGGGCACCGAAAACAGCTCGTACTTGTCGTTATCGTTGGCGACGTACTTCGAAGCCGTGATGATTCGGTCGCGGATCGCCAGGAAGCTATCGTTGTCTCCAGCGTGGCGTCCTTGCTCCTGGATCATCGACAGGCACCGTGTGGGTACTGAGGGGTTGACGATCGTCGACTGCCCCGCTTCCGCCTGTTTATAGACGACGCCGAACAGCATCAGGAAGCGATCGACCACATCGCGCCCATAAGGAACGATGACGATGTTTTCCTGCCCCACCACGTCCGTCCAGCGTTTCACGTTCTGGTTATAATTCAGCCAGTTGATGTTATTCATCGCCAACGCGAACAGCGACGATGGATAACGAACATTGGGGTCCTTCACCAACTGATTGAACAACGAAAGCAGCAGCTCCGACTGGCAGCGCAGAGTGAAAATCACCTTCACCCGCTGGAAGTATTCGGCGGCCAGTTGCCGGAAACGCGGATTGTCGAAATAAAACGGCGACAACTCGGAGGAGATCAACACGCTCTCCGCCGAACTGGCGTCGATTTCCTGCTGGAGTTTTTCGATCGCCTGCGCTGGCGCCATATCGCTGGCATAGACGCCGGCGTTACGAAACGCGAGCGCGAACGGATGGTGCGAGTGGTCCGGCCACTGCAGCGATTGCGGATAGAGAATCCCCTGGGCCAGGAAGGATTCACGCTGTGCCTGAATCTGGGCCTGGATCGCCGAGGTGCCGGTCTTGGACCACCCAACGTGAAGATAGAGCGTATCTTTTTTCATTATTGGCCGATGAACGGGTTACGTCCAACCTCGCTGATTAACCGCCCCCACTTGAGAATCTCCATCTCATTCAGAGAATCCCCCCCTTCCAGCACGTCCGGAAAACCCAGGGCGCGCCACTTGTCCACCGGGTGGAGAATATGGAACGTCGTTATCCCCATGTCGCCCGGCCGCTGAGCGTCGGCAACCACGTTGTCGCCGATATGCAGGTGACGAGTGATGCCTTCGTTGGCCAGATCCCGCTTGACCTTCACCCACATCGAACCGTTGTCCTTGCGGGCCTGCTCCTCACTCGACACCATCAGACGGTAGGCGGCAGAGACGCCGGCCTTGCGAAGCATCAAGCCGACCTGATCGCGGGTGTAGTAGCTATCGGAAATGATCCACAGAATGTGGCCCTGTGCCGCCAGGTGATTGCACAGCTCGACCATCTCGTCCTTCGGCAAGATCATTTCCAGGTCGAGCTCGAACTCCAGCGCCATCCACCGCGCGGCCTGCTCCCGGCTCACGCCGAGGCGGTCGGCCAACTCGACGTAGATGTCGCCGATGCGTACGTCTCCCTGGAAATTCGCGCGTCGACGCAGCTCGGATTCGGCGGCGTTTCTCAGCGTCACGAAGGCCTGCGCCGACTCGACCACACCCTGTTCGGCCAGCTGTTTGCCCAGTTTCAACTTGGCGTAGTCGGGTACCGTGTAACGGCGGCGGACCAGCGTGTCGAAGACATCGAAGCTGATGCACGAGTGCGCCTGAATACTGGGGAGATGATGCTCCAGACTGCCGTGATAGCTGGACGTGATGTAACCGTTGTCGGTGGTGAACTGACCGGTCGGCGGATAGAAGAAGAGCTGCCGAAAGCCCAGGTTTTCGGCCAGCGGCCCAATCACACGTTCGAGCGCATGCAGCATCGAGTCGTCATTGGGCAGCGGTTCCTGGGGAAAGTCCTCGTATTGCCAGGGCTGATCGAGAACCCCTTTCAACGCCTGCGGACGCGACCAGAACATGCCGCCCGCGGGATAGCTGAGAAAATCGGGGATTCGCCCCAGCCCGAGTTTGCGCTGCCACTCCCGTACCGCGCCCTTGTTCATGGTCAGATGATTGACCCAACTGGGCATCATCCAGAACGTGGTGGGATAGTACATGCCCAGCGTGTCGTCGTCGGCGAACGCATTGAGCAGCCGTGTGATGACGGAGACGTCACGCAGCAGATACTCGATGAGATATTCCGCCCACTGGGTCTGTTCCTTGCCCGAGTAGAGCGATTTCTTCGAGTGCAGGTGGCACAGCAGGTCGTACTCGCAAAGCGCCTGACCGTACTCCACCAGCATGGGACCGAAGTTGCGGCCGCGGTTGGGCACGACGCGCGTCTCTACCCGATTGACCCGCGCGTGGTTCTCGAAGATTCCCCGCGCCCGGCTCTCGAAGCGCGCGTCGGCGAGCGTCAGGTAGACATCCACTTCGATCGGGAAGCGGGCAATCGCCTGGGCGAACCGGTCGAGAAAGTCCTCGTAGAACACATGCAGACACAGTGCCACCTTGAGTTCGGAGGCCGCCTCGCTGAGGGTGCTGCTCGGTTCGATGACCTGGCGCGGAAACCAACGCACGGTGGCGGGCGCATGTTGACGCCCCTCGCTGCGCCCATGGAGCAGATAGTGCTGAAGTGGGCTCTGCTGGGCATGGAACACGTCCATGTACATGCGATGGTAGGTTTCGCTATCGAAACGCGGCGAGGGATTGACCGGCGCGAACTGTGACTTGCGCAGGTAGTCATCAAAAGCGGCCCGGTGATCGTCGAACTGCAATTGGTAGGTCGACTGATACCACTGTGGATCGAACAGACCGCTTTTGATGGCTTCATCGTAAACCCGGTTCATCATCGCCTGCTGGTCTACAGCCGCCGGGCTCTGCTCGAGGTGCTGCATCCGCTCGACGAGCGATACCCTCGGCTCGTCGTTGGCGGCCATGCTGCCCGGCTCCACCACTTCCGATCCGGCACTCGCCCGTGGCGTCGACAGTGACGAGACTTCATCGTTGGCGGCAAGCGCCGTCGTGCCATCGTCGTTGCCGGAGCGCGCGTCACCAGGGCGCACGTCGCCCGACTCGGACGCGTCGATAGAGGGAGCTTCGGCCGGTGTTGCCCCGGAGTCGGCGTTCGGCTGTTTGACGCCCGACTGAGCCGCGCCTTGGGTACCGTTTCGTGCACTGGCCAACGCTTCCCTGGCCTCCCGGACGGCACTCGACGTCGGTGTTTCCTGCCAGAGGACGCGATGCCCCACCATCGAGTTCACCATGGCGTTTTCGCCATCGAAAGGCGGCATCTCGACCGATTCGACACTGTGCTCCTGACGCTTTTTCTTGCTGGCACCGCCCCCTGGGCTGGGAAACAGCCACGGCAGCAGCGATGTCATTTTTCCAGCTGGCTTCATGAGATTATCCCTGCCTCGTTATATTGCGAACATCTTCAACGGATTGAGCAGTCCATTACCGGTAATGTCGTCATCGACACTGAACAGATGCCAAACGTCACGCGGAATACAATTGGGCCGCGTGGCGAACACCTCGTAGAGCTCCCGAACGTCGTCTCGGGTATAGGTCACGCCGTGACGACGGCAGTCGATGACATGATCGATGGCGCCATCGAATACCATTTTGAGGTCCTGAAAATAGCGTTGCGTAGCGGCTTCTCGTCCATAAAAGAATTCGAATTCGCCATCGCTTTTCTGTCGCATGTCGACCATCTGACCGTGGGGAGCGGTCAGCAGCGACTCGAAAAGCAGCGAGCGATCGAGCATGGTGCAGCCATTCCGCCAGCCGACTCCCTCATGAAAAACGCCCTTGAGCAGCGCCCGGTGATCGCCCACCGGGGTGTCGCCGGGTTTGGTAGCGATGAAATAGAGGCCGGACGTATCGCGCTGGAGGATATGGGTCAGCACCTTTTGAATGGTCCCGGAGTATCCCAAGTCGAACATCAGCGGACGCTTGTCCGGGTCGGTGAGCCCCGAACGCTCGAGATAGGCGGTGAGCGCCTCCCGCGTCGGCGTGACAAGTGCGGCGAGCCCCGAAAAATGCGGCTCCAGCCACTGTCCCACCTTGTCCCGGTCCTGAGGCAGCTCGCACTGAAAGCGCAACAGCTCGATCGGCAAGACCGAAAATATCTCGTGGAGCTGCAGCCCGAATCGCTTGCGCATCAGGTCCATGACACTGCCGTTGAAGTCGTTACCCAGGGCGATCGACATGATTTCCGGCGTTCCGAGCATCGCTCTGAACAGCAGCGTTCTCGAGACACGCAGATAGACGGGATCGCTCGGCAGGTCGATGAGGTTCTCGCGTTTCAGGCGACTCAAGAGCCGATGAAAACACCACCCTTCTCTCGCCAGGCATACAGGCAAATGTCCCCTGGAATCGGCTTCGATGGATTCGGCATAAACGTGCAGCGCCGGCCCCAGAAAGGCAGCACCAAATTCATGTAATGCTCTACTCTTGGCTTGCATGTCTGGCCTCACGAAACCGTTACACGCCGTCTTGAATGAAAGTTATGGCCGAGTCGGTATGAAATTTCTCGACTTCGAATGGGCGTTATCAACCAAAAATGCCTGATGACATTCTTTCTGGCTACAACGCTTTTTTATTTGTCATAAGTCGGAACCATTTACTTGTAAACACCGACCTCAAATCGTCACGATTCCTTCATCGTGATTTAATTTTTCTTTATCAGCGGTCAAATTACGTAATTCTGCTCGGCAAAAGAAAGCGAACCCAAACCGTATAAGACTTTGGTCAGGCTAATCGCCGGCACGCTCGGAATGAAGATGAATTTACTCATTGATATTTGCCATTTGCGATTTGAAGTTTGGAACGCCAATGACATGAATTGATTACACGCCGGGTCATCCGCTGACCCGGGCGGATATCAAGCGGCGGCCTGTTCGGCCTTGTCGGCAACCAGCGTCTTGCCACGCCCGACGCCGTAGTAATCGATACCGGCGGCCAGCATCGTTTCCGGGTCATAGAGGTTGCGCCCGTCAACCACCACGGGGCATGACAACTGCTCGCGTATCCACTGGGCATCGAGGGTGCGAAACTCCTTCCACTCCGTGCAGATCACCAACGCATCGGCTCGCTTGACCGCCTGCACCCGATCGGCCACCAGCACCAGGTCGTCGCGCTCGCCGTAGAGCCGCCGGCACTCCCGCATGGCTTCGGGATCGTATGCCTGGACGGTCGCCCCCGCTGCCCATAGCGCTTCCATCAGGGTTCGGCTGGGTGCGTCGCGCATGTCGTCGGTTTCCGGCTTGAAGGCCAGTCCCCACAGCGCGATGACCTTGCCGTTCAGCTCTCCCGCCAACGCATGGGAAAGCTTCTCGAACAGCGTCGATTTCTGCCGCCGGTTGACCGCCTCCACCGCTTTCAGCAACTCGGCATCGTATTCCACCTGGGAAGCCGTTCTGGCGAGCGCCTGCACGTCCTTGGGAAAACACGAGCCGCCGTAGCCGCAGCCGGGATAGATGAAGTGATAGCCGATCCGGGGATCGGAGCCGATGCCGCGCCTCACATCCTCGATGTCGGCCCCCAGACGTTCGGCCAGGTTGGCGATCTCGTTCATGAAACTGATCTTGGTTGCCAGCATCGCATTGGCGGCATACTTGGTCAGTTCCGCCGCGCGAATGCCCATGAACATCATCTTTTCGTGATTGCGGTTGTACGGGGCATAGCATTCGCGCATCAATTCATTGACGCGCTCGGATTCCGAGCCGACGACGATCCGCGCTCCACGCGTGAAGTCTTCCAGCGCCGAGCCTTCCTTGAGGAATTCCGGATTCGAGCAGATGTCGAAATCGATCTCGGCCAGACGTTCGGACAGTATGCCGGCAATGCACTGGTGCACACGATCGGCCGTGCCGACGGGCACCGTGGACTTGTCGATCACCACCTTGTAGTCGTCCATGTATTGACCGATGGTCGAAGCGACCGCGAGCACGTACTGCAGATCGGCGCTGCCGTCTTCGTCCGGCGGCGTTCCCACCGCGATGAACTGCAGGACTCCATGCGTCACGGCATGCTTCGCGTCAGTGGTGAAGTTCAACCGCTGCGCTTCCACGTTGCGGATCACCATCGATTCGAGGCCGGGCTCGTAAATCGGTATCTCGCCCTGGAGTAGCCGCCCGATCTTCTCTTCGTCGATATCGACGCAGACCACCTCGTGCCCGACATCGGCCAGGCAGGCTCCGGTCACCAGACCGACGTAGCCGGTGCCAAATACGCTGATTTTCATGCGGATCGCTCCTTGTTATGGGTAATGGTGGCTGCGCTGCTCAATCGAAGACCGGCGCATCCGCCAATGAGCTGCCCTGCTCGTCCTTCGCCGAAGTGATCGGCTCGCCGCTCACCAGCGGCCAGTCGATGGCCAGCTCCGCATCGTTCCAGTGCAGGCTGTACTCGTCTCCCGGGGCGTAGTAGTCGGTGCATTTATATTGGAATTCGGCTTCCTCGCTGGTGACGTAGAAGCCATGGGCGAAACCCGGTGGCACCCATAACATCTGCCGGTTGTCGGCGTTCAACAGCGCACCGACCCACTGACCGAAGGTGGGGGAACTGCGACGCAGGTCCACCGCAACGTCATAGACCTCGCCATGGGTGACCCGTACCAGCTTGCCCTGGGGTTGGCGCAGCTGATAATGCAGGCCACGCAGGATGCCGTGTCCGGACTTGCTGTGATTGTCCTGGACGAAGGTGTGTTCGCCGCAGTGTTTGACGAACTCGCTATGACGGAAGGTTTCCATGAAAAAACCGCGATCGTCGCCGAACACGCGTGGCGTCATCAGCACGACATCGGGAATAGCCAGACGCTCGTAATTCATGCCTTTCGCTCCGCTGGATAGATGGCGATGGATGGCAGGGAAACGTGAAGCGCGAAGCCGCCGCTCAGGCGACGGATCCCCGCTGCGTGTCTTCCAGGCGCTTCAACAGGTACTGTCCGTAGCCGGTTTTCTTCAACGCGTCGGCTCTTGCCGCCAGCTGCTGGGTATCGATCCATCCCTGGTTCCAGGCAATCTCCTCCAGACAGGCCACCTTGAGTCCCTGACGATGCTCGATGGTCTGCACGTACTGGCCCGCTTCCAGAAGACTGTCGTGGGTACCGGTGTCCAGCCAGGCGAATCCGCGCCCCAGGCGTTCGACCTGAAGAGCGCCGCGTTCGAGGTAGGCGTTGTTGACGCTGGTGATCTCCAGCTCCCCGCGCAGGGAAGGCTTGACCCGGTGCGCGATGTCGATGACCTCGTTGTCGTAGAAGTAGAGACCGGTGACCGCATAGGGAGACTTCGGCTTGATCGGCTTCTCTTCGATCGACAGCGCCTTGCCGGATTCGTCGAACTCGATCACGCCGAAACGCTCGGGATCCTTGACCAGGTAGCCGAACACAGTGGCGCCCTTTTCCGCCTCGGAGGCCCGTTTGAGCTGCTCGGAGAAGTGCTGGCCATGGAAGAGGTTATCGCCCAGCACCAGACAGACCGGATCGCTGCCGATGAAGCTCTCGCCGATCAGGAATGCCTGCGCCAGACCATCGGGGGATGGCTGCACTTCGTAGTGGAAGCGCACCCCGAACTGCTCCCCGCTACCGAGCAGATACTGGTACTGGGGCAGGTCCGTGGGCGTGGAAATGATCAGGATGTCGCGGATACCGGCCAGCATCAGCACCGAGATCGGGTAGTAGACCATCGGCTTGTCGTAGACCGGCAATAACTGCTTGGAGATACCTTGCGTAATGGGATGCAGACGCGTGCCTGACCCTCCGGCAAGAATGATGCCCTTACGTGCCATGGTTGAGCTCCTGTCGGCTAGGCCGACGGTGTTGTTGAACGCCGGCTGCAGGCCGGCGATAGGGTTGCAAAACGACGCGGAACGACCCCCTCATGGGTTCCCCAGTCGTTCACCCAGCGTCAGTTGCAGTTGCGACTCCCAATCCGGGAGCGTGATATCCAGGCCGCGCTCCAGCTTGTCCAGCGCCAGTCGCGAGTTGAGCGGGCGCCGTGCGGGGGTGGGATAGTCACGACTGGCGATGGGCGTCAGCTGCTCGTCCCGGATCGCCAGGCATTCCCCCAGGGCGCGGGCGTGGCTGAAGATCGCCTTGGCAAAACCGTGCCAGCCGGTCTCGCCACGGGGAGCCAGGTGATACAGCCCCGGCGCCAGGCGCGCGTCGCGTCGCGCCTTCAGCGCCAGCAAGGTAACCTCGGCGATCAACCGCGCCGGCGTCGGCGCCCCGATCTGGTCGGCGACGATACGCAGCGCCTCGCGCTCGCGTCCCAAGCGCAGCATGGTGTTGAGGAAGTTGCGCCCGCGCGCGGCATAGACCCAGCTGGTACGCAGGATCAGCGCCTCGGGGTCGGTGGCCAGCACCGCCTCGTCTCCGGCCAGCTTGCTGGCGCCATAGACTGACAGCGGCGCGGTGGGGCTGGTCTCCTGCCATGGCGTCTCGCCGTCGCCGGGATAGACGTAGTCCGAGGAGTAATGGACCAGCAGCGCGCCATGCGTCGCGGCATGATCGGCCAGCTGGGCCGGCAACTCGGCGTTGAGCCGGAAGGCTTCGTCGCGCGAGGTCTCGGCGGCATCCACCGCGGTCCAGGCGGCGGCATTGGCGATGATGGCCGGACGCGTGCGGTCGAGGACACGGGCCACGGCGGCGGCGTCCGTCAGGTCGAGCCGCTCGCGCCCCGGCGCTATGATCTCGCCCAGGCAGGCCAGGGATCGCCGCAGCTCGAAGCCGACCTGGCCGTTGCCGCCCAGAATCAAGATACTCATGCGATCGCCCCCAGCCGCTCTCCCTGGTAGCTGCCATTCTGGACGCGACGCCACCAGACATCGTTGTCGAGAAACCACTGGACGGTCCTGCGCATGCCGCTCTCGAACGTTTCCTGCGGCGTCCAGCCAAGCTCACGCTGGATCTTGCTGGCGTCGATCGCATAGCGCTGATCATGGCCCGGACGGTCGGCGACGAAAGTGATGAGATCGCGATAACGCTGCACACCCTGCGGTTTGTGCGGCGCCAGCTCCTCGAGCAGGTCGCAGATGGTCTCGACCACTTCGATGTTCCGCTTCTCGTTGTGGCCGCCGATATTGTAGGTTTCGCCGATCTCCCCTTCGGTCGCCACCTTGATCAGCGCCCGCGCATGATCCTCGACGAACAGCCAGTCGCGAATCTGCCGACCGTCGCCGTAGACCGGTAGCGGCTTGCCGGCCAGGGCGTTGAGAATGGTCAGCGGGATCAGCTTTTCCGGGAAGTGGTAAGGGCCGTAATTGTTCGAGCAGTTGGTGACCAGCGTGGGCAGCCCGAAGGTCCGATACCAGGCACGAACGAGATGATCGGACCCCGCCTTGCTGGCCGAGTAGGGAGAACTCGGCGCGTAGGCCGTGGTCTCGGTGAACAGATCGTCCACGCCGTGGAGATCGCCGTAGACCTCGTCGGTGGAAATATGGTGGAAGCGAAAGTCCGCGGCCTTGTCCGGCTGGTCCACCAGCAAGTCGCGCCAGTATTGGCGCGCGGCTTCCAACAGTGTGTAGGTACCGACCACGTTGGTCTCGATGAACGCCGCGGGACCATCGATCGAGCGGTCGACATGACTCTCCGCCGCCAGGTGCATGACCACGTCCGGCCGATGCTCGCGAAACAGTCGCCTCATCGCGTTGGCGTCCCGGATGTCAGCGAGTCGGAACTCGTATCGCTCGCTGCTGTCCACCGGCGCCAACGATTCCGGGTTGCCGGCGTAGGTCAACTTGTCGACATTGACGACACGGTGCGGCGTTCGCTGGATGAGCTCGCGCACGACCGCCGAGCCGATGAATCCCGCCCCGCCTGTGACTAGAAACGTCTTGCTCATGGTCATTCTCCCGCCCTGGGCTTTATGGTTGTCGAATGATCGGGCCGTACGGCTCGAGTCGTCGGATCTGCCGACGGCGACGATCCGTGTCGCCGCGCCGCCGGCTGGCTGGAATTCGCTCAATCGCGGTGATCTTTGACGATCAGAATCAACATGTTGAGGATCAAGGTGACGAACAGCGCGATGACCGCGAATACCACCGAGTTGTAAAGGCGTTCGGGTTGCTCGGGATATTCGGGCAGGGTCGGTGTCTGCAATATCGACACCTGCTTGAGCTTGCGCGCCGCCTCGATGCGGGTGTTCTCGAGCGCCGCCAGCGCACCGGAGTAGCTGTCCTGGGCGAACTGCGCCCGCAGCATCAAGTTCTGGTACTCGGAGGAGATACTGTTGAGAGCATTACCGGACTGGCGCGCCAGACGCTCGCGCTCCTGCCCGATCTGGTCCTTGAGGGCGCGGATCTCGCTTTCGATCCTGACCATCTCCGGCGAACGCGCACTCTGGTAGCTGGCCAGGGCGCTCTTGCGCGCCTTGGCCACCGCCAGCTGTCCTTCCAGACTGGCGACCACCGAGTTGAGGCTCTCCACCGTGCCGGTCGGCGACACCAGGCCATTGGCGTTCTGGTAATCGAGCAGCGCGTCGCGGGTCCGCTGGAACTTGTCCTCCAGTAGCGCGACCTGCTGTTCGAGAAAGCGCACCTGCTCCTCGGCCAGCCGCTGGCCCATCGCGTTCATGTGGCGCTCGCCCTGCTCGAGCAGCAACTGGGCGATCTGGTGCGCCTTCTCCGGGGTGAACGCTTCGACATCCACCCGCAACACGCCGGCGTAGTCGTCCAGTTCCACCGAAACGCGCGATAGATAGTATTCGTGCAGCTCCTCCAGCGGCGCGTTCTCGTCGTTCAGCGCGCTGAAGAAATCGGCGCCGGAGTTGGCGTAGTGATTGCGGAAATCCGCCTCGTCGATCAACAACTTGAGCATGTCCACCGAACGCAGGTAATCGCGCAGCAGCAGCATGTCGGCGAGATTGGCCGAGGCGTTGCCGGTCAGCAGCGAGCTGAAACTCAGCGTGGGCGACGAGATCTGCGGACTCTCCAGCACCACGTTGGCGTGGGAGACATAGCGATCGCTGGCCCACAGCGCCCAGTAGCAGGACACCACCACGATCGCCACCAGACACAGGATCCAGTGCAGGTACTTACTGGTAAAAGAAGACTGCTTGTTCATGGCCGGCTCGTCTTTTCAGGGATCTTTTGGGTCTTGTTCGAGTGGAATGCCTGCACGTGGCGGCGCGCGTCATGCATGCGTTGACGCGCATCCTCCAGGCGCCAGCGCAGCGTGTCCTCGGGCTCGTCGCGCCGAGGGTCGTCGCTCGCCGACTCGAATTCGAGCTTGGCCTTTTCGAACTCCCGGTTGGCGTGCTGCAGGATCTGCTTGGCCTCCGACAGCGTCTTCGGCACCACCGGCTTGGTGACCTTCCTGCCATCGGTCGAGCGGTGATAAGCGGCGATTGCCGCGTCGATGTCGTCGAACCACCGGGCGTGCCCGCGGTCCAGCACAATCCCCGCCTCGCAAAACTCCCGCAGCACGCCCTCGCCATGGGAAACCATGATCAGGCTGGCCTTGCCGACGCGCGCCTTGAACGCATCGCGGGCCTTTTGCTTGAAGGCACGGTCGCCCACCGCCGTGGCCTCGTCGGAGAGATAGACGTCGAAATCGAACGCCAGCGACAGGCCGAAGACGAGGCGCGAACGCATGCCCGAGGAATAGGTCTTGACCGGCTCGTCGAAGGCCTCGCCGATCTCCGCGAACGCCTCCACCTCGTCGACGATGCGTTCGATGTCACCCTCGGCACCGTGGATGCGGGCCACGAACTTGACGTTCTGCCGCCCGGTCATCGAGCCCTGGAAGCCACCGGCCAGGCCGATCGGCCAGGAGACGCGGCAGGCACGCACGATCTCGCCGCGGTCGGGCGTATCCATGCCGCCGATCAGGCGCAGCAGGGTCGACTTGCCCGCGCCGTTGCGGCCCAGCAGGCCGACGCTGACGCCGGTGGGAATGGTGAGATTGATGTCCTCGAGTACCCAGTGGCTGCCGTGATGGTTGTGGTAACGCTTGTAGAGGTTGCGTATCTCGATCATCTGTCCGCCCCTCAATGTGCTTTCAGCTGCGCAGCGAAGCGGATGTGCAGCAACAGACCCAGCGAGATCAACGACAGCGCCCAGAACCACAGGTAGGTCATGTCGATGCCGCCGATGGTGTGATAGCCGGCGAAGAAACTCAGCCGCATGCTCTCCAGCCCATGCACGATGGGATTCCACAGCAGGTATTGTTGATACTGATGCGGGATGTACATCACCGGCAGGATGACTCCGGACAACAGCAGCAACGGCAGGTTGAGGATCCTCACCACACGGCCGAGCTCCGGCACCAGGTCCGAGATCACCGATACCGTCAATCCGGCGCCCCACCCCAGCGCCCACAGCGACAGCCAGTCGAGCATCACCCCCAGCGGGCGGTCCGGAATCAGATCGAGCTTGAGCAGGCTGCCGACGGCGATGAAAAGCAGGAACAGAAACGATCTGAGCATGCCCTCGAGGAAGCAGCGCACCAGCACCGGGTCGACCGGCTTGACCTGGCGGTAGGCGAACAACCCCTTGTTGGCCTCGATGGCCCCCAGCGGACGCATCATGTTGTCGCGGAACAGACCGAACCCCATCAATCCCACGATCAGCCAGGGAACGTGATCCGCGCCGGAGACTTCGGCGCCGGTCCTGAACAGGCCGCGTATCGAGACCATCACCGCGATGATCGCCAGCGGCTCGAAGATCATCCAGAACCAGCCCATGCGGTCGGCCATGGTGCGCGAGATCGTCTCGCGCATGAACATGGCGAACCAGACGCTGCGGGTAACGCGCCACGGCGCGCGCCCGCCGTTGTCGAGTGGTAGTACGAAATCGCGTGCCATGGCTCAGGCCCTCCTCGGGCGATGGGTCGAGACAGCGTCGAGCGCGCTCATAGGTCCAGCGCCACTTTGGTTGCCACGGCCACCTGATAAAGGATCTGGGTGATGCTGGCGGCGAGTTCGATATTGCTGGTCGGCGCGGCGGGTAGAACGATGATTTCGTCGCCGGCGCGCATCGTGGTCTGGCCGGCGTTGACCACCGCGCCATTGCGATGCACCACCAGTACCTGGTCTTCGTCGGCCCGAGGCGTGAATCCACCCGCCTGCTGGATGTAGTCCCGGGCGCTCATGCCCGGGGTGAAGACCATGGCCTGGGGAATGACGATCTCCCCGCTCAACAGAATGGAGTCGGAACTTTCGGGAATGGTGACGATGTCGCCATCCTGCAGGCGAATGTCGGCGATGCCTTGCCCCCGGGCGACGACCAGGCGTCCGGTCGGTTTGACCTGGGAAGCCTTCTGCACGAAGCGCTCGATCAGTTCCGCCTGACGAACCTGGATCTCCCCTTCCTTGGCGGTGCGCGAGGGATAGCCCAGATAAGTGGTCTCCAGCCGGCGCAGGCTATCCTTCAGCGAGGCCTCCTGTTGCTCCGCCACACTGATTCTGCGAATGGAGACATCCTGATAGCTGGTCATGCTGCGCGGCACGCTGATCGCGTTGAGGAACTCTCCCAGACGCGCATCCCGTGGCAGCGCATAGCGCGATGGCCCGTAGTAGCTTCCTTCCACCTGCACCACGATGGTCTCGTCGCGCTGGTCGGCGCTGAACATCACCTCGTCGCCGCGACGCACCTCGGCGCGACGGAACTCGGCCAGCGGCAGGTAGCGGGAGATCGGGCCGCTCGACCGATCGCCCCGCAGCAGTACGTGGGAAACTCCGGATTGCAGGCGCGCCAGATTGATCACGTCCTGCCCGGTGAGGCTGGCGCCGACCAGTTCGTAGCGATAATCCTTCTGCACGTCACCGACCACGCTGATCGCCGGCCCGCGCTCCTCGACCACGATGGTGTCGCCGTCCCGGAACTGCGGCCGCGCGATATTGCCGTCGATCAGGAAGTCGTAGAGGTCGACGACATCGACCACCTGGCTGCCACGCTTGATCAGCACCCGGCGATAGCTGCCCAGGGTCTGATCGATGCCACCAGCCTGGTCGAGGAAATAGAGCACCGAGTCGTTCGGCGTACCGGAATAGCGACCGGGATTGTTGACGTAGCCGGTCACGAACACGCCGACCGGTTGCACGCCCTGGAGATTGGTGTAAACACTGACGTTTTCGGGGTAGACCGCCTGAATCGCGCCGCGCACCCTGGCGTTGAGCTGCGAGTTGGAGATCCCCTGTACCTGCAGCGGACCGATACGCGGCAGGAAAATATTGCCCTGGGCGTCCACCACCAGCACCCGGTCCATCTCCACCCCGCCCCAGACCCGGATGGTGATCTGGTCGCCTGGCTTGATCAGGTATTCGGGATTGAGACCGTCGGCCATCATGCCGCGAAAACCGCCGGTGAAGAGGTTCTCGCCGAACGGCGGCAGGCTCTCGGGATCGACCCGGGCCTGGCGCGGATCGACCGGACCGTAGGTGCCGCTGTTCCAGTCGGCGCGAGGCGGCGTCTCGACATCCTCGCTGTCGCTCGTCTGCTGGGGAATGGCCTGGGCCTGCTGCTCGGGGGCCAGAATGGAGCCACTGCCCAGGCCAACGTCCTGGGCTTGAGCCAGGTTAGCGTTGAGGCACGCTACCGCCACCAGGCACATGGCCCGGAAAATCAATGCTGCCCGCTTCATGATGTGTCCCTGCCCTCACACTTTTCCGGCCATCGGACGTCTGGCGGGCCTCTCCAGGAGCACCCCTGCGTTCGCCGACGTCACGGCTTGTGTTATCGAATGATTTCCGTCACCAGACGCTGGGCGTACCAGCCGCTGCCCGTCACCAGGCAAGCCACTTCGCCACTGGGAAGCGAAGCCGGCGCGACATTGCGGGTGACGTCCAGGCGCACGCACTGCCTGCCACTGGCCGCGAAGTAGCGTTCCCGGGCATGCACCGAGACGTTGGCGCCCCATGGCGTGCTGGCGAGCGTGGCGACGCTGCCGGTAGTGGCGTTGTCGAGGAAGGCCGCCAGTTGCGGCCCTACCCGTGTGGCGTCGTTCATTGCCACGCTGGCGGTATCCCCAAGCTGCTGCCGGGCCGGCACGGCGCACCCCGCCAGCGCCACGGCGAGCGCCACGCAAGCGGTGGCGAGCCTGACGTGCCGGCAAGCGCTGTGTTCCCTGTTTCGATGGTTCATTTTTTATCCCTCGTCCTTCGAACTGCCGCCCGCGCCCCTTGCTCGGCTCGGGTCTCTCAAATGATCCGGTAGCGACGCAGTGCCGCGATCAGGCGGCCCACCGTCTCTTCCAGGTCATAAGCTGAGGTATCGATCTCGACTTCCGGATTCTCCGGCGCCTCGTAGGGCGAACTGATGCCGGTGAACTGCTGGATCTCGCCGGCCCGCGCCTTCTGATACAGGCCCTTGGGATCGCGCTTCTCGCATACCGCCAACGGGGTGTTGACGAACACCTCGATGAACTCGTCTGACTCGACCATCTCGCGGATCAGCTGGCGGTCCCGGCGGAAGGGAGAGATGAACGACACCAGCGTGACCATGCCGGCATCGACCATCAGCTTGGCGACTTCGCCGACGCGGCGGATGTTTTCCTGGCGGTCGCGATCGCTGAAGCCGAGATCGCTGCAAAGCCCGTGGCGCACGTTGTCGCCATCGAGCAGGTAGGTGTTGTAGCCCATGCCGAACAGCTGGCGCTCGAGGGCATTGGCAACCGTGGACTTGCCGGCGCCGGAAAGTCCGGTGAACCAGACGACACAGGGCTTCTGGCGGTTGCGCTCGGCGCGGCGGCGCTTGGTCACCGCCATGTCGTGCCAGACGATGTTGCTGGCGCTCAGCGTGTCCACCACCATGCCGGCACCGACGGTAAGATTGCTCAGCTTGTCGATCAGCACGAAATTGCCGGTGAACGGCGAGTGGCGGTAACCATCCAGCACCAGCGGCTGGGTCACTTCGATCTGGCAGCGGGCGATGCCGTTGAGCGGCAGCTGGTCGGTGGCGCTGCGCTCCATGGTGTTGACGTCGGTCTGGTAGATGATCCGGACCACCCGCCCCGGAACGACCTTGGTACCGGCCTTGAACTCGTATTCGTGGCCCACTGCCAGGGGCGTCTCGTTCATCCACACCACGTCGGCGGTGAAGGCGGTGCAGGGTTCGAGGTCGCTGTGAATGGAGACCAGCATGTCGCCCCGCGAGATATCGACCTCGTCGGTCAGCGTCAGGGTGATGGCCTGGCCCGGGTAGGCGGCCTCCATGTCACCGTCGTTGGTGACGATGCGGGAGACCCGCGAACGCTTGTTGGAAGGCACCACCCGCACCTCGTCGCCGGTCTTGACGATGCCCGACGCCAGCGTGCCGCAGTAACCGCGGAAGTTGAGATTGGGCCGGTTGACGTACTGCACCGGAAAACGCAGATCGACGAGGGGCAGCTCGGCACTGACATCGATGTGCTCGAGAATCTCGAGCAGTGGCATTCCCCTGTACCACCACATGTTCTCGCTGCGGTTGACGACGTTGTCGCCTTCCAGCGCCGACATCGGCACGAAGCGGATGTCCTTGGCATCGAGCTTTTCGGCGAACTGGCGGTAGTCGGCGACGATCTCGTCGAAGCGCGCCCGGGAATAGTCGACCAGGTCCATCTTGTTGACCGCGATCACCAGGTGCCGAATGCCGAGCAGATCGGCGATGAAGCTGTGACGACGGGTCTGCACCTGCACGCCATGGCGGGCGTCGATCAGGATCACCGCCAGGCTGGCGGTGGAGGCGCCGGTGGCCATGTTGCGGGTGTACTGCTCGTGCCCCGGCGTGTCGGCGATGATGAACTTGCGCTTGTCGGTGGAGAAGAAGCGGTAGGCGACATCGATGGTAATGCCCTGCTCCCGCTCCGACTGCAGGCCATCGACCAGCAGCGCCAGATCGACCTTGTCGCCGGTGGTGCCACTGGTCTTCGAATCCCGCGTGATCGCCGCCAGCTGATCCTCGTAGATCATCTTGGAGTCGTGCAGCAGCCGCCCGATCAGAGTCGACTTGCCGTCGTCGACGCTGCCGCAGGTGATGAAGCGCAGCAGGTCTTTCTGCTCGTGCTCTTTCAGATAGGCTTCGATGTTTTCCGAGATCATCGGTGAGGCGTGTGACATGACTAACTCCAGAAATAAGAAAACAGAGGGAAGAAGTCAGGGATAAGAAGGAAGAGCTAAGAGGGAAGAGAAGAAGTTTTTCCTCCTTCTTCAGGCGCGTAGCGCCGTTCTTCCCTCTTCTAGCCGCGAAGCGGCGCTTACCACTTCCCTCTTCCGT
>NZ_PZJU01000099.1 GCF_003206715.1 Salinicola peritrichatus
TGTGGTGTTTCGCAAGTTCGTGAAATTAATCTGATTTGTCGCTGCGTCGGTCAAGCGCGGCAGCGGCTCGGCCCACCGACGCCACTATTTCATCAGCGCTTTTCCGCCACTGGAAAGGCTTGGGATCCTTGTTATTGATCGCCAAGTAGTGACGAATCGAGGCCTCCAGGTCCCTCACACTGGTGTGCGCCTGTCGCTTGATCCACTTCTCACTGATCGTGGAGAAGAAGCGCTCCACCAGGTTCAACCATGAAGCTGATGTTGGTGTGAAGTGGACATGATAGCGCGACCTCTCCGCCAGCCAGGCCTTCACCTTGTCGGTCTTGTGGGTGCCGTAGTTATCCAGGACGAGGTGAACATCCAGGCCCGCCGGCACACTTCTGTCGATGGCATTGAGAAACTCCAGAAACTCCGCACTGCGATGCCGACGCTTGAGACGCCCGATAACCTTGCCCGTCGCGATGTCCAGGGCAGCGAACAACGAGGTGGTGCCATGACGTTGATAGTCGTGGGTGTGCGTTTGGGGCTTCCCGAACGTCAACGGCAGTCCTGGCTGAGTACGGTTCAGCGCCTGAATCTGACTCTTCTCGTCAACGGACAGGACCATGGCCCGATCCGGTGGATTCATGTAGAGCCCGACGATGTCGTGCACCTTATCGACGAATGCCGGATCGGTGGACAGCTTGAAGGTCTTTTCCAAGTGTGGCTTGAGGCCGAAGGCACCCCAGATCCGCTGCACGCTGGCCGGGGAAATCCCTACCACTTCACTCATGCTGCGGGTACTCCAGTGACTGGCATCCGCCGGCTTTTCCTGGCGGACGCGATCAATGACTTCTTGCACGACCTCATCGGGAATCGATCGAGGGCGGCCACTACGAAGCTCATCATTCAGGCCGTCCAGGCCATAGGCGGCAAAGCGGCGGCGCCACTTTGAGACCGTTTGCGCTGTGATGCCCAACCGCCTGGCGATCGACGTGCCGGGTTCCCCGTCCTTGCAACCCAGGATGATCAAGGCACGAAGTTGCTCATCGGCAGGGCCTTTGCGGGCGGCTGCCCGCCGGTTTAACTCAGCCAACTGATCTTCAGTCACGGTCACTTGGGCAGCGGGCCGACCTCGCTTTGCCACGATACCTCCAGCCAGTGCGGAATATGGGTATCAGGGTAGACGCTATTTA
>NZ_PZJU01000100.1 GCF_003206715.1 Salinicola peritrichatus
TGAATAATGCGGGTTCCCCTGTGTCCGGATCTCGACGGAATATCGACCACGAGCTAGGCGCAAACGGATCCGGCCGGTAACCGATCTCTAGACAGCTCTCGGGCCTGAATTCGTTGCAGACCACCACGTCGATCGAGTTGGGTCCTAACCCGACGATTTTCATTAGTGGCAAACCCTGTCCGCAGGCTGTCATACCGATCGTGTCCAACACTTGGCCATGCCATCGGCTACCACCGGCGAATGGAATCGCAATCGACTTCATGGCTTCAGCATTGGACCGGAACGGACCATCTTCTTGGTAAGCGCGCCAATAAACCCACCTGTCCCCGTCAGGGTCAGATCGGTAATGTGTCTTTCCACCGCCAAGGCAGCAGAGCATCGAGATCGTCATCCTCACCCAGCGTCGGTAACGTCTCGAACACGAACCGCAGATACTGATAGGGCACCAGGCCGTTGGCCTTGGCCGTTTCGATCAGGCTATAGATCGCCGCGCTGGCGTGGGCACCGCGCGGCGTGTGGCTGAACAGCCAGTTCTTGCGACCCACCATGAAGGGCCGGATGGCGTTCTCGGCGGGGTTGTTGTTCATTCCGGTTTGGAGCGTTATCAATAGATCAGTCCGACCGCATCAGTCGGAGCCACATAAGATATAACCCCACCAGCCCTCGGGGCAGGGGGCTTTGGCCCACACCTTTAGCATTGCCTCACTTGCAGGAAAGAGCGCTTGTGGCAGCTCATCACGATGGAACCATCGCCACTGGGAAAAGACTTCCGGCTCGGTCACGCGGGGTTTGGCGGTTTCGTTGCCGAGTGAAATCAGCGCCGCGCCGGTGATCGCGGTGCGGTCGCTATCCAGTTGTTGCAGGAAGGCGAATATCTCGACCGGCTGCCGAGTGATGATGCCAGTCTCTTCGTGCAACTCCCGCAGTGCCGCGGCCTCGAAGGTTTCCCCAGGTTCGACGTGCCCGCCGGGCAGGCACCAGGTGGGCGTTTCGCCGGCCTTGATACGGTAGCCGAGCAGGATGTCGCCATTGGCGCGGGTGACGATGACGCCGACACCGACGCGGGAACGAGGCTGTGCCATCAGGAAGGGCGCTCCAGGGTTTCCAGAATGGAACTGGCCGCGTAGTGGCCGCTGATGAATGCCGCCACGATACCACGGAACAGCCCGCAGGCATCGCCGACGACCCAGCTGGGGCGGTTGGGAATGCGTAGTTCGCCATCGACTTGCGGGTACCAGCCGATGCCTTCGAGCGTGGGGCCGATCAGTCGGGTGTCGTCATGTTCGATCGCGGGGAAGTTGCGTATGAGTCGTTTCAAGCCTTGCAGCATGGCCTTGGCCACGTTCTCCCCGTAAGTGGCGTTCATGATCGATGTGGCGTGTTCTTGCCCTTCGATCCACGCCTTGAGCGGGATCGCGAAATGCGAATTCGGCTTGTGCAGTGCGGCCTTGATCGATTCGATGGCCTGGCGCGCCATCGTTTCATCGAGAATGCGTGTATTGAATCCGACGTTGGAGCGCGCCGAGGGTGGGCCGTCCGAATGTCCGGATACCGTCCATAGACCTTGTGTCCGGGTAAGGACGGTGCGGCCGTTGCGGCAGGCGCAGAACGTTCTCCATTCGAGGGCGTCGGAAGCGTTCCGCAGCGTCAGCTTGGGGTCGAGGTTGGTGAGATGCTGGAAGAATGCCTGTTCGCTGGGTTGCTCGATGCGAAAACCGACTTCCAGCCTGCGGAAGATGCTGCCGACGTCGTCTCCGATATCGAGCGCGCCGAAACGGCCCGTCGCGAGGATCAGTGCCCGGGCGCTGATCTCGAAGGCGTGGCTGTCGCGCTGGAGCCATAGATGGTGTTGCCGTGCCGACGCCTCGTAGCGATGGGCAGTGACCTCGGTCCGGCTGGCGATCTCGGTGTCGAGACTGCCTACGAGGCCAAATACCATTTCCAGACGGGCCTGGAGCGAGAGGTAGTCGGAGGGGTAGTCCTTGAGCACCCAGTTGCCGATGCCCGGTGTATAGGCGTTGGCGTTTTCCGGAAAGGGTGGGGTATCCAGGCCATAGCCGTTGAGTAGGTCACACGTCCAGGCATAGGCCTCTCGCAGCGCTTCGCGCTTGGGCAGACGCCACAGATGCGTCGCGGAAGGGAAGAACGAGAACTTGCCATCCGAATAGAGCCCGGCGCCGCCATGGCCTTGGGTCAGCTCGGCTTCCGCCTCTTTCTCTCGTTGCGAAATCTCCTGGCCCTGGTCGATGAGAAGAACCCGAAGGCCCTGGCGGGAAAGTTTCTGTGCGGCGGCCAAGCCGGCGGGGCCTGCGCCGACGATAGCGACATCATAGGTCTCCATGGATCGCTGGCCTCGAGTGTCCGTGTCGTTGTAGTGGTTCGATCCCGGAATCGGGAAGAGAAAAGGCCGCCATGGAACACCTTTGTGATATCGTTGGCACGAGTAAAGACCAATTGTCGATACGGATCGTTTCGTATCCAATGGTATCCTAATCTCAGGAGTGGTTCTCGACAAGGATGTCATCGATGTCTGCAGTTTCCTCTTCTCCTCGGCCCGGCCGACCCCGTAGCGCGACGGCTTCGCTCAAGGTGATGGCGGCGGCGCTGGATCTGGCGCTCGAGGGGGGAATCCACCATGCCACCATCGAACGGGTTTCCGCCGTTTCGGGGGTGGCCAAGTCGACCATTTACCGGCGTTGGCCGAATGCTTCCGCCATTGTCATGGATGCGTTCCTGGACAAGATCGGACCGATCATCGCCTATGACTCGAGTCTTCCCATCGAGACGAATTTCCGCCATAGCGTCATGGCGCTGGTGGAGGTCTTCAACGGGCCTCATGGCCGGCTGCTGCAGCATTTGCTGGGAGCCGCGCAGTCCGACCGGGAACTGGGTGAGGCTTTTGCCAGTCGCTGGATCGAGCCCCGGCGCCAGATGGGGCGGGAAGCCATCGTCGAGGCCGTCAAGAAAGGAGAACTCGATCCGGAAATCGATCCGGACTTGAGCATGGACCTCATCTATGGCGCGGTCTATTACCGGTTGACGGTGTCATTCAGCGAGATGGATGAGGGCTTTATCGAAGCCGTCGTGGATCGGGTTCTGGGAGACTATCTGGTCGGAAGGAGCGTTTGAAGTCATTGTTATGGGGTAGATGGGGCGTTGTTATGGGGTAGGTTGGTTATCGTCGTGTTTGGTTCGCGGCGGCACTCAGGTGCCGCCGCGTTTTTTTATACGTAACTATTCAGG
>NZ_PZJU01000101.1 GCF_003206715.1 Salinicola peritrichatus
GAGCGCATGAGCCGGGCCTCGGGCTCACCGGTGACGTGATGATGGATCCCGAGCCGTTCCATGCGCCAGCCGAGGCTGTGTTTTGACACAGCCTGTATAGGGTGGTTTTTTCGTGGCTGATCCCCGCCACGTTGCCATTTTCGGATGCCACCCGGCCGGAGTACATCACCCCTTCCTCAGCGTTTATATCAATGTTTCGTCGTATGACCGGTACAACCCACGCTCAGCTTTCCCCTAGGCTTGAGTCCCGATTCGAGTCGGAAGACGAGGAAGAGAAGCAAGCACCATTTCCGAAAGAGATGGGTAGCAAGTCCATGGAGCGAGTGGCAGTACGATACCAATCCTTATGGCGGAGGAGGACGGAGAGCCTTTCGATAAGATGGCTGCTTCAGTACTGTGGGTCGCGGAGAATTACGCTATCGTTTTGGCACAATCTGCAAGGAGTAGGTGATGAAAGCGGCTTACTACGACATCAATGGTGGACCTGACGTCCTGGATTATGGCGATCTGCCTGACCCGACCGCGACGGACGGCCACGTGCTCGTCAGGGTACAGGCGATTAGTCTCGAAGGTGGAGACGTTCTCGGTCGTCGGAACAATCCACCTCGGCATCCTCCGCATGTTGGAGGCTATGCTGCTGCAGGGGTGATCGAGTCCGTCGGCTCAGGCGTGACCAATTTGGCGGTTGGACAGCGCGTGGCCTGCTTCAACTGGCAAGGCTCGCATGCCGAGCTGTTCGCAGTGCCCGTGCCCTTTGTCTTCCCCGTGCCGGATGCACTCGACATCAAGGTGGCCGCCGTGGGACTGATCGCCTTTGGAACCGCGCATGACGCGCTGTTCGAGTTCGGCAGGCTCGAACCAGGTGAGACGGTTCTGGTTCAAGGCGCGGCAGGTGGCGTCGGGCTGGCTGCCGTGCAACTGGCGAATCGGGCGGGAGCCACCGTCATAGCGACAGCGTCATCCGCTCAACGCATCGGCCGGCTGCAAAGCTTTGGCGCGACTCACGGGATCGACTACCGGCAGGAGAACATTGGAGTGCGCACCCGCGAATTGACGGATGGCGTTGGTGTCGATCTCGTCGTCGATCTTGCCGGTGGCAACGCATTGCGGTCTTTGCTGCAGGCCTTGCGTTATCGTGGCCGGCTCATTGCGGTTGGCGGTGCGAGCGGCGAGGGAGGAGGCACTTTCGAATTCAGCGACATCGCACCCGAAAGTCTGGCGGTTTTCGGCATGCTCTTCGGCAAGGAACTGCATACAGCGCGTGTTCATGAAATGATAGCAGGTATATTCGACGATATGGCGACAGGCCGTATTTCAATGCCTGTCGACCGGACTTTCCCGCTTGCGGAGGCGGCGGCGGCCCATAGACATGCTGAAGAAGGCCATCCCTTCGGCCGCATTCTTCTTGTTCCCTGATGACCCTCACCGACGAAGTGACACGATATTCGGGGTTTCCGAGCCAAGGCGCGCCATCGCGGTGGAGTCATTTAGCATCGTGTTTCTGGATCAGACTTTTCGATCTACACCTCTTTTACTAGTCATCTCAGCCTCTTGCTGAGCGGCAGGCGCCCGATAGTGGCATGGGTGACAATCTCCTGCGTACTTACCCGGCCCTCGCAGGCTGTGTCAAAACACAGCCTCGGCTGGCACACTGCCCATCAGGCTTCCTGATGGGCAGTTTTCATCATGGCACGCTATATCACCGGCGAGTCTCGCGAGCAGCTCGACCTGCTGCCACCGTCCCTCGATGACCTCATCCCCGACGAGCATCTTGTTCGCGTCATCGATCTTTATGTCGATTCCCTCGACCTCGATGCCTTGGGCTTCGAACGGGCCCGGCCTGCCGCGACCGGGCGTCCGGGCTACCATCCCGCCGATATGCTCAGGCTCTACCTGTACGGCTATCTTCAGCAGATCCGTTCGTCACGTCGGTTGGAACGCGAATGTCAGCGCAACATCGAGCTGATGTGGCTACTCAATCGGCTGACCCCTGACTTCAACATCGCCGAGTTTCGACGCAAGCATCCGCACGCTTTTCGTCAGCTGTGCCGTCACTGCGTGCATTTCTGCCGTGACGCCGGTTGGCTGGCGAGCCGCGAAGTGGTCATCGATGGCAGCAAGTTCGGGGCCGTGGCCAGCAAGAAGCGCGTGGTGAGTCGAAAGTCGCTGGCCCGTGAGAAACAGGCTTTGAACGCGCGTATCGACGCCTGGCTGGAAGGCCTCGACGAGACCGACCGCGAGGAAGCGCACCAGGATGGGCCCGACGATGACCAGCGTCGTCGATCACTCGAACGGCTCAAGACCCTGCGTGACCAGACCCGGGACAGCCGCGAGCGCATGGAACGGCTCGGGATCCATCATCACGTCACCGGTGAACCCGAGGCCCGGATCATGCGCTCGTCG
>NZ_PZJU01000102.1 GCF_003206715.1 Salinicola peritrichatus
TTGATCAGCGATTCCTAAGGGAGGTCTAATACATTAATAGCTTGAGAAAACTAGGCAGAACGATCAGGCGGATTCCGACCCTGAGCGGCTATGTCGGCGAAAGCGGCATGTTGGTTCAGCCGAGTTATGAAGCCGGCACAATAATATATGTTATGCTTACTGTTTATACTTAATTTATTATAATTTCAATGGAAGAGGTCGTGAATGATAGGCGGTATAACCTGAGTGAACGCGCTGCCGGGTTCATTGACGTTATGTCGAGGGGCGTATAATCACTGTTTGCTGAAAAAAGGAATCAGTAGTGGAAACCTACTCAGTGGATATTAAAAAAGACGATGAAGGCTATTTGGGTAGAGAGTGCCCCGAGTGCGAAAAGTACTTCAAGATAAAGCCGGGTACAGGTATCCCTGATTTCTCCGATTGTTATTGCCCCTATTGTCAACACTTGGGGCCGCAAGACCATTTTTGGACAAAACAGCAGATTGAGTATGCTCGGTCGGTTGTTCTTAATAAGGTTTCTGGCGATCTTCTCAAAATGATCAAGAAGATGGAGACGAAACCAAAAAAGAATCAGCTGATCTCTATTGGCATAACCGTAAAGGGAAAGCCAACTCCCATTACCTACTATTCTGAAAAAGAACTTGAAGAAAAAGTCGAATGTAAAAACTGCACCTTGCAGTATGCTATCTATGGTGCGTTCGGGTACTGTCCTGATTGTGCAGAGCACAACTCACAACAGATAGCCGATGCAAATTTTGATCTGGTCATAAAAATACTTGATCTGGCTAAAGAAGCACCATCAGATATAAAAAGCAAGCTAATTGAAAATGGGCTGGAGGACTGCATTTCAGCGTTTGATGGATTTTCACGAGAACGTTGTCGTGACCGATATCCTAAGCTGTCTTTTCAGAATATTTACGTAGCCAGGAAAAAACTCGATGAATCCGGAATTAATATTGCTGAAGGTCTCGATAGCACCGAGTGGGAGTTCGTCGTAAAGCAGTTTCAAAAACGCCATCTTCTAGCGCATAAAATGGGTGTAGTTGATGAAGAATACATAAAGAAAACGGGCAGTCACCCAGAACAGTTGGGGAAGAAAGTTTTAATTACTGAAAATGATGTTATCTCATTGATAGGCCACCTTAAAGTAATTGTCTCGAATCTTTCGAAACATGTGCAGCGCAGCTAACAAAGCGTTGCACCGGACAAGCCGGTGAACGCGGCGTTAGTTGCTTGGAGTATAAATGGAAATATCAAAGAACAAACAGAAGCAAATTAGAGCGTTAGTGGAAAAGTGCAAATCCAAGCAAGGAGAATATCTCCCCCGACTTCGA
>NZ_PZJU01000103.1 GCF_003206715.1 Salinicola peritrichatus
ACTGTGCCACTACATTGTTATAAATCAATTAGTTAAGCGTGAAGTGGCGAGCTAGATAAGATTGTTGAACGCTCGAGCTTGTTCAAGTGGCAAAGGGAGCGGGCTACCTAATACCCGTTAGGCAGGTATATGGAACATAGCACTCCGAAAAGGGTCTTTCTCGATAACTGTATTTTCAGTATCAGCGACACTGTGCAAGGCGCGCAAAAACCTCATCAGATTTATTGGGGTGGAGAAAAGCATACAGTGCAGATTTCTGGGTTTGAGGGAAAGCCATTGCCTAAGGAATCTGAACCTTGGAAGAGAGAGCAGGTTAAATGCATGACGACAATTGGCAGACTGGCAAGACAGGACGTTATCGCTTTGTCGTCTTACATGGAAACCATGTTTGAGGGGTGGAAGCGTTCTGGATCATTTCCTGCGACCACCATTGGCAATGTCTTTAACGGGGTAGAGGTTGAGCACGTAGATGCCGCCGTTGAGAGATCGTACTTTTTTCACTCCTCATTGGATGAGTATATTGATAGCCAGAGCATGATAAAATTTTGCAAATGGCTATTGGCTATCGATCCGAATTTCTTAATTGAAAAAGTCACTCAAGTAAAGGATTTGCCAAGCTTTCTAGTGGCCAATCTACGGAACGTTAAAAGATTCGGCGAGCTTTGCAAGCGGTTGTCTGAGAAACAGTACCCGGATGCATTTCACCTATGGACGGCTGAGGTTAATGGTGCAGATTGTTTCTTAACAATTGATAAAAAATTCATTCGTGTGATGACTGAAACGAATCGGTCAGAGCTGCCTTGCCCTCCATTGTCACCTTCTCAACTGCTTAATCAACTAGGAATAGATGAGCGAGATCCCCTTGAATACACGGAGGGAGTCTTCTATGACATTTCTGGTAGACGCGGGTAACAGGAGGCCTAACAATGCGGTCAACGGGACGCCAACTACGCTGCGCTCCGTTGCCGCCCATTACCATTAGCGTTAGACCTCATGTGAGTGCCATGGAACTGACGGGATTCGACAGGAATTGCATAGCGTTAGTAGACGATGCGCCCAATCAGCGATCCCGCCATTGCTTTCGCTCTGCGCTGAAACATTTAGAGCTCGCAGAGGCTCTCGTCGCAGTTGACCCCGCAATGGCGATCTTCCGCGGCATCACTGCTGAAGAAGAAGCCGCCTCCGGACTGATGTTTTGCCTACAAGAGCTCGGGTATCAAAATTCGGAGAAGCTCAATCCCCGGAACCACGTGCACAAGAGCGCAATGATCCCGTTCTTCCGGGTACTTGGATCTTTCTTTGAGGAAACAATTGGAGCGAACGGACTCAAGCCCGCCCTACACATTAAGATAGACAATGGAATGAGGCGGCTGACAGTTGCAATCCCGATGCAGGTTAACGGCTCCGCCATTAACGCGTACCCTATTCCTCCTCTGAACTTCTCGGTCAAGAGCGAGGGACGAAGTCCGTCATATAGGCGTCAGATCGAACGCCACGCTCAGAGCGAGGGATTCACCAACATGACAAGCTATGTGAAGAGAGAGGCCAACCTTCGCAACGAGCTACTGTATGCAAGTCCAGCGGGATATCCGACTGTCAACGAAGTAAAGCCGAAGTTTTTGGCGATAAAGCAGTCACACGTTCTGGCGCTCATGCGAGCGTACCTATTTGTGTTCCCCTATCCTGATCACCAACCCTTTGTACAGGACGCACTTGATGCGTTTCTTGTAATGCTGGGGCGCCTAGATGACCATAACCTTCATGCCGAGGTCTAACAATTCATTCAAGCCGACGCCGCTTCGCGGCGCGGCTTAATCCAGGCATTAGAACTCATTTGAGGAAAGCTCATAAAAATGGCTAAACGGGACGACTTCAAAGTGGCTGTGGTGCGAAAGGTTGCTGAGCGCGCTGCGTACATATGCAGCAATCCTTACTGTCGCAGGATTACCATCGGGCCTGACCAAGCCGCGTCGAATCTTTCGATTAAAACTGGGGAGGCTGCTCATATCTGCGCCGCCAGTCCGGGCGGCCCTCGCTATGACATGTCACAAACAGACCAACAAAGAAGTGGAATAGCCAATGCAATTTGGCTTTGTAGTGCCTGCGCGGATTTGGTCGATAAGAATGGTGGGCATGGTTATCCCGCAGAACATCTTCGAAAGTGGAAACGTGATCACGAGTCACTAATGAAAGAATGTCTCGAGGGCGCGAAAAGAGTGGTGTTTCAAATTCTTCCTCACCGTCCGGACGAGAAGTTAGCGAAACGAGTGATTTGTCTGTTGGAAGATAAAGGCAGCCTTTTTGAACCGTATGATCAGGAGGATCCTAAAAGGGTCTTGGAGTCTCTTAAGGAGCTGCGGCTACTCGTAACAGGAGTCCGGGCTGAAATTTCTCCAGATTCCCCCCTAGCCATCATTGCCGAATCTATCGTTCGCGCTTGCCGCCATTATATGAATTCAACGCCTGATAATCCAGACATCCAAGAGCTCAATTTTTCCTTGGGGGCCGTGAGGAAAGTGGTTGGAGTGAACGTCGGTGACCTCATGAGGCATTATGAGGTCACTGTCAGTAGTGAACTCCAATCAATAGTCCCGGGATGAGTTCTAGGTTTTGTCCGAAAAGTCCGCTCGCAGGCAACGGTCTATGCACGCCAGGCATACCACCCGAGTTCGACA
>NZ_PZJU01000104.1 GCF_003206715.1 Salinicola peritrichatus
GCTAGAAGCGAGACGAGGGAAGTGGTAAGCGCCGCTTCGCGGCTAGAAGAGGGAAGAAAACTTCTCTCTTGTCTCTTCCTTCGTAATCCCTGGTTTCTTTCCTCTTCCTTCTTCTCTCTTATATCTAAGGTTTCGTTATGTCACACCAGTCATCGCTCATCGCCGACGATATTCAGAGCTACCTGCGCGAGCACGAGCAGAAAGACCTGCTGCGCTTCATCACCTGCGGCAGCGTCGACGACGGCAAGTCGACCCTGATCGGGCGGCTGCTGCACGACTCCAAGATGATCTACGAGGATCAGCTGGCGGCGATCACGCGGGATTCGAAGACCAGTGGCACCACCGGCGACAAGGTCGACCTGGCGCTGCTGGTCGATGGCCTGCAGTCGGAGCGCGAGCAGGGCATCACCATCGATGTCGCCTACCGCTTCTTCTCCACCGACAAGCGCAAGTTCATCATCGCCGATACCCCAGGACACGAGCAGTACACCCGCAACATGGCCACCGGCGCCTCCACCGCCAGCCTGGCGGTGATCCTGATCGACGCCCGCCATGGCGTGCAGGTGCAGACCCGCCG
>NZ_PZJU01000105.1 GCF_003206715.1 Salinicola peritrichatus
GTGAATAATGCGGGTACATTTGTTGAAAGGTGATTATCTCTTCAGCAATGAATAGGGAAAATTTAGCGGCTAAAGTTTCTTCTGCCTTTCTGGTGTGACCTCAGTGGTGCGCTACTCATTGCCATCCTCTACTGCCTAGCATTCCTCATGATGGACACCTTTTCCCATGTGCTCATGTGCCTGAAGGATTGTGGTTATAAAAGTGCCCCTCAAGTGTCAATGAAATAAAGCGCATTGACCAAGTCCCGTGCACAAGGTGATCAACTTAAGCTGTTTATTGACACTTGAGGGGTAGGGTCGACTTGGTTGTTGTTTGATTTTTATATGCGTAATTTTTGGTTATTTTGTTTTATGAAAGGTGCTGTTGGAAAAGTATAGATAAACTTTAGGTAGGCGTATAGCTATACTTTTTAACCATAAAATCAAAGTGTTGAAAGTTTTCTCAAGATGACGTAAATATTGGGAGTGAAGTCTTTGTTTGCGTTATCTGGAGATGTTTATGACAACCGAAGAGCAGTTGCTTGAACGCTATGGTCCTTTGCTTTCTTTAACCGATTTATCGGAATTATTGAAGCGTAGCCCCGATGGGCTACGAATATCTTTGCAGAGCCAATCAGAATTTGCTTTGAAGTGGAATGCCGCCAAGAGGAAGGTTGGAAGGCGTGTCTATTTCCGTGCAACTGACGTTGCTGGGCTGATTGACGAGTCCTGAGGGGGGTACCGTGGACGATACCGCAATCATCCGTCGTCGGGTGCGATCAAACTTCACGACGCTCAACAATGAGTTGATTCGAGATCGACGAATTTCCTGGAAAGCTTTGGGCATTCTGGTGTTCGTGCTTTCTCTGCCCGATAACTGGCAGCTCAGGCTATCTCACCTTTCAAAAGAGAAGGAGGTTGGCTCTGGTCGAGATGCTACGAGAGCGGGGCTTAAGGAACTTCAACAAGCCGGGTATCTGTGCATTCAGCGGGAGCGTGGTGAATGTGGGAAGTTCGTGCGCACCACGTGGTTAGTCACTGACCGGCCAGGCGACTTTGAGCTTGATCCACCACGTTCGGGTTTTCCGAATGCGGTTAATCCAACTCCGGATAGTCCGTAGGCGGAAAATCCAATACTACTAAGTAAAGAGGCTAGAAAATACTGATCCTAGTAAATACTAAGGTAATAAGTAGATGAACGGCATTCGCCGTGTTTTGCACGCCAGGGAAGAAAAGGCCAACCACGTCAATTGAAACGAAGTAAGCCAATGATATGGAAGAAAAGGTCTGCGTGGCATCGATGTTGACACTTGAGCCCGCATTATTCACC
>NZ_PZJU01000106.1 GCF_003206715.1 Salinicola peritrichatus
CTTGACCACTACACTGGGACCTGGTTAGTGATCCTATGTTTGCGCTCATCAACGCGGTCAGTGCGACACAGTTTGATCCAGGAACCTCGAAACGCAGGTTTCGAATTGCAGTAACCGATATGTTCGTGGAGTTGGTCTGGCCTCAGCTGATTGAACTGCTTGAGCGTGAGGCGCCGGGAGTGGACGTCCATGCCGTTCCGTACACGCTGGAGGGAACGCACCATGATCTTAGGGAAGCTCATGTTGATCTGGCTATAGGTGTTCTCACTCAGCACGACCATAGTCTACGAAGTACGTGGTTATTCGAGGGTAGCTATTTGCTCGCTATGCGTGGAGACCACCCGCTTGCCGGAAGAACAATTATCATGGATAAGTTTCTGAGTGCCCGTCACCTAATTGTAACAATGTCAGGGGATGCGCACGGGTTCGTCGATAGTTATCTGAATCAGAAGGGACATAGCAGGCGTATAGCATCGACGGTAAACCATTTTTCGATTGTACCGAAAATATTGCGAGCGTCAGACTTGATTGCGGCAGTACCCGAGTTGATCAGTCAGGATTACGGTTTTGTGAACGGGTTGTGGATGGGTGAGCTTCCTTTCAGCGTGGATCCTACCAGCCTGTATCTAATCTGGCATGCTCGGCACGATCGTGATCCCGGTATTGTCTGGTTGCGAACACACGTTGAAAGACTTCTTCAAGAGCGCTGGCATGACATCATGACCAAGTCCCCATGCAGCCACCTCACCTCCAAAGCGATTGCATAGGCAAAGCATTCTATCGATCAGAGCCCCCGAGTTCGAC
>NZ_PZJU01000107.1 GCF_003206715.1 Salinicola peritrichatus
ACCCTGCTCGACCTGCTGGCCACCCGCCGCCAGGACGTGGTGACCAACTACCTGATGAAGCTGAAAGACCGGCAGAAGGTCGAGATCGTCAGCATGGACATGTGGAACCCCTACCGGGCAGCGGTCAAGGCTGTGCTGCCCCAGGCCCGTATCGTGGTCGATAAGTTCCATGTGGTGCGCATGGCCAACGATGCCCTAGAGAGAGTGCGCAAGGGCCTCAGAAAGGAGCTGAAACCGTCCCAGAGCCGGACTCTCAAGGGAGACCGGAAAATCCTGCTGAAACGCGCTCACGAAGTCTCAGACCGGGAGCGCCTCATCATGGAGACCTGGACAGGCGCGTTCCCGCAACTGCTGGCCGCCTACGAGCACAAGGAGCGCTTCTACGGCATCTGGGACGCCACCACACGGCTCCAGGCAGAAGCCGCCCTGGACGAGTGGATAGCCACCATCCCGAAGGGCCAAAAGGAAGTCTGGAGCGATCTGGTCAGGGCAGTGGGAAACTGGCGCGAAGAGACCATGACCTACTTCGAGACGGACATGCCCGTCACCAACGCTTACACGGAGTCCATCAACCGACTGGCCAAGGACAAGAACCGTGAAGGGCGCGGTTACTCCTTCGAGGTGATGCGGGCACGAATGCTCTACACCACGAAGCACAAGAAGAAGGCACCGACTGCGAAGGTCTCTCCTTTCTACAAGAAAACCATCGGTTACGGACTGCCGGACTTCGCAGAGGAACTCAACTACGGAGTCGATCTATCAACCATCTGA
>NZ_PZJU01000108.1 GCF_003206715.1 Salinicola peritrichatus
CATGAATATCCCGGGTTTATTATAGCTCAGTTGGCATGATGTTTTGCGCCGAAAAAAGTCCTTGAAATGCTTTTCCAGCTGAAAAAGGCGTTTTGCTTTTTCTTGAAAAGTTGCATGGTTTCTGCTGACGGTATCAGGAAAGAGCTGAGCGGCAAGCTCCATATAAGTCTTTTTATAGGGATGAAAAGTGAGCAACTCCCAAGGCTTGCTTTTGGCCAGGAAATGAATGATACCGGGAGATTGCAAGGCGTCAACGAATTCCTGATGCGTATATCCGGTTTGGGAGGTCCTATTTTTTTCGACTTTGCTCCAGGCGCTAGGCTGCAAGTTCCAGCGAAGAGGTAGGCGTTTCCACCGGCCGCGAAGTACTAGATTAAGAGCATCTTGATCTAGATACTGCAAGCTCTCATTGAACGTAGCCATACATTCAAACAATGCAGCTTCGACATTATTAGCTCGCCACGTGGCCAAATCGATCACTAACATGCCTGCATTGAAATATTCTTGTCGATCTATATCAACGCCCTTGGGAGCAATGCCGAGATTTTCGACTGCTCCTACAATATTGCCATACAGTGTAGCACGCCAAAGTTCAGCGATATCGTCTGCAACAAGCATATCGCAGTCGAGATAGATAACCTTATCAAGGTGTTGTGGAAGAAGGCTTGCCACGGCTAACCGGTAGTAGGTGGCAATGCCATATCGCTTTATCGGGAATTTTCGAAATTTTTTGCTACTTGGTGTCAACCAGGTCAGCGTTGACTGATAGTCAGCTACAAGGCTCTCGAGCCGAGATTTTGTTAGTGATGATATACCCGCGTCTAGAATATAGAAATCTAGGGAATCGCTGATCA
>NZ_PZJU01000011.1 GCF_003206715.1 Salinicola peritrichatus
GGGGACCACCTCATCCAGGCGCGGTAACCCTGGTCGCGTCCACCATGGATGATCAGCGCGATGCGTTCGACGACTTGGCCATCGTGGCGCCACACGTGGTAGATCTTCTCGCGCAGACCACGAGGGGCGCGAATGGCGGTGTAGACATAAAGCCCGCGGGATTGCAGATTCCGGGATGTCAGCGTCATCTGACCGCGTGGCTCGCGGGCGGCGCTGTCGAAACCCGGTGAAAGAGCACTGCCCGAGAGCCACAGCGTGGCCGGCGGTATCCAGGCGCGACCGGCCCAGGTCACGGCTCCCAGCACGATCAGCAGTCCGAACATCGCCAGCCAGCGGAGCGCTCCGGTCGGTTTCAACAGGCCGATCAGGCTCGGCAGGCTGAAGAAGGTCATCACCAGTATCGACAGAACCAGACTTTCACCGGTCGTCAGGCTGAGCATGATCGGCAGGGTCACCAGCATCACCACGAAGACACATAGCGCATGCAGCAGGAAATAGAGCCAGCGATGGCGATTCGAGAGTCCGAAGTAGAGTGGGTCGAGAATCGCCAGCAGAGCACAGACGATCAGCAGGCCGGTGAAGAGTGCCTGGCCACTGTTCCAGATCGTGGTAGCCAGGAAGAAAGGAAGGCAGAAGAAGAGTGTCTCCTGGTGCACCATCTGCGCCACGAACGTGGTCACCACTCGCGGTAGCCCGGATCGCCGGCCGCGTCGCGACAGCCACTTGCTGGTCACGCTTTCGGCTATCAACAGCATCCAGGTAAGCAGCAGGCCCACCGCCAACACGGTACCCAGCCATTGCTGGCGATTGACCAGGAAGAACCCCAGCAATCCCAGTACGAAGGCGACCGGCGGCCACAACCAGAGATACTTGCGAATCCGTGCGATGGCCGGTTCCAGCCAGGCCAGCTTGGATGGCGGCACCACGTCCCTCACAGCCACTTGCGACTCCCTTCGGTGGATACTGCCAAACGCAAATGCGCGGGCATCACGAGATGCGCCATTCTAGCGGTTGAAAGACGCCTTTGCGCGTGGACGCATCGCAGTCGTTCGCATCATCTCGGCAAGCCGGGCTCACGGATACCGGTACCCTTGTCCGTCGTCATGCCGCGACTTTGGTTGAGCTTGACGCGCCCCGCGGTACGGCTCAAGCTGGAACCATTCAAACGCTCGTATGATTCGTCCCGCCGGCGTCACGGTGGGATGCCTTCGCAGTCATGGCACGGAGAACCCGCATGCTCTATCAAGGCGATGCCATTTGGGTGGAGCGCCAGGATGGCGACATTGCTGTCCTGATGCTCGACCTGAAAGCGGAATCGATCAACAAGCTCTCTTCCTCGGTGATCGGCGAGCTGCAAGGCGCTGTCGAGGCGATCGAAGGAGACCCGGGCCTCAAGGGCCTGATCATCGCCAGCGCCAAGGACGTGTTCGTCGTCGGCGCCGACATCACCGAATTCCACGCCATGTTCGCTAAGGACGAAGCCTTTCTGGTGGACATGAATAGCCGCATTCACGCGCTGTTCAACCGCATCGAGGATCTGCCGTTCCCGACGGTTACGGCGCTCAATGGCCTGGCGCTGGGCGGTGGTTGCGAGCTCAGCCTGACCACGGATTTTCGCGTCATGGCCGACGGCGCCCGGATCGGCTTGCCGGAAACCAAGCTCGGGATCGTGCCGGGCTGGGGAGGCTGCGTGCGCCTGCCGCGACTAATCGGTGCCGACAACGCCATCGAATGGATCGCCGGCGGTTCCCAGAACGATGCCGAGACGGCATTCAAGATAGGAGCGGTGGATGCGGTGGTGCCCCAGGAAGCGCTGATGACGGCGGCACGCGATCTGCTCGACAAGGCCACTGCCGGCGACTTCGACTATCGTGCCCGACGCGAAGAGAAGCGTGGGCCGCTCAAGCTCGACGCGGTCGAACAGATGATGGCGTTCGAGACCGCCAAAGGCTATGTCGCCGGCAAGGCCGGGCCGCACTATCCGGCACCGATCGAGGCGATCCGGGTGATCCAGAAGGGGGCCGGCGAAGGACGCGAGCGGGCCCAGCGCATCGAAGCCCTCGCTTTCGCCAAGCTGGCCAAGACCGATGTCTGCTACAACCTGGTCGGCCTGTTCCTGAACGACCAGGCGGTCAAGAAGAAGGCCAAACAGTATGAGCGCGACGCCAGAATGGTGGCTCAGGCCGCGGTGCTCGGTGCCGGCATCATGGGGGGCGGTATCGCCTACCAGAGCGCCTACAAGGGTACGCCGATCCTGATGAAGGATATCAAGCCGGAGGCGATCGAGCTGGGGCTGAAAGAGGCGCACAAGCTACTGGCCAAGCAGCTCGAGCGCGGCAAGCTCAGTCAGGCCCAGTTGGCGGAAGCGCTCGGCAACATTCGCCCGACGCTCTCCTACGGCGATTTCGGCCACGTCGACCTGGTGGTCGAGGCCGTGGTCGAGAATCCCAAGGTCAAGGAAGCGGTGCTACAAGAAGTGGAATCGCAAGTCGCGGAGGAGACCATTCTCGCTTCCAATACTTCGACGATCTCCATTGACCGGCTGGCAGCCAGCCTCAAGCGCCCGGAGAATTTCTGCGGCATGCACTTCTTCAATCCGGTGCATCGCATGCCGCTGGTCGAGGTCATCCGTGGCGCCGAAACGTCCGACGCGGCAGTGGCAGCCACGGTCGCCTACGCCCGCCGGATGGGCAAGACGCCGATCGTGGTCAACGACTGTCCGGGATTCCTGGTCAACCGCGTGCTGTTCCCCTATTTCGGCGGCTTCAGCGGGCTGGTCGAGTACGGCGTCGACTTCGAGCGCATCGACAGGACCATGGAGCGTTTCGGTTGGCCGATGGGCCCGGCCTATCTGCTCGATGTGGTCGGTATCGATACCGCCGTGCATGCCAGCGAAGTGATGGCCGAGGGTTTTCCCGATCGTATGCGCCGGGAAGGCAAGTCGGCGATTCAGGTGATGCTCGACAACCAGCGTCTCGGCCAGAAGAATGGCAAGGGCTTCTACCTCTACGAGGAGGACAAGAAGGGCAAGCCGAAGAAGGTTCACGACGACGAGGCGCACCGGCTGGTGGCCGAGGTGATCCAGGAACAGCGCGAACTGAGCGACGACGAGATCATCGCTCGCCTGATGGTACCGCTGTGCATGGAAACGGTGCGCTGCCTGGAGGATGGCATCGTCGGGTCACCGGCGGAGGCCGACATGGCGCTGATCTACGGCATCGGCTTCCCGCCGTTCCGGGGTGGTGCGCTGCGCTATATCGACGCCATGGGCGTGGCCGAGTTCGTGAAGCTGGCCGAACGGCTGGCGGCCGAACTCGGCGCGCTCTATGCGCCGACGGAGCGCCTGCGCGACATGGCCGCCAACGGTAAGCGGTTTTATCCGAACGTTAGCGAAGCCTGAATTCACCACCAATCGGAGTCACCGTTATGAGTTTGCATGCCAGAGATGCCGTGGTGGTCGATGCCGTTCGCTCGCCCATGGCCAAAGCCAAGCATGGCGCCTTCCGCAACGTGCGCGCGGAGAACCTCTCCGCCGCCGTGATGCAGGCGCTGTTCGCCCGCAACCAGGCGCTCGACTCGGCGGCGGTGGACGACGTGATCTGGGGCTGCGTCAACCAGACTCTCGAGCAGGCGATGAACATCGCCCGCAACGCGGCGATCCTCACCGGCATTCCACGTTCGGTGCCGGCGCAGACCGTCAATCGGCTGTGCGGCTCGTCGATGAGCGCGCTGCACATCGCCGTCGCCAATATCCGCGCCAACATGGGCGACTGCTACTTGATCGGCGGCGTCGAGCACATGGAGCATGTGCCGATGACCCACGGTGTCGACGTCAACCCGGCCGCGAGCAAGACGACCGCCAAGGCGGCGATGATGATGGGGCTGACCGCCGAACTGCTGGGCAAGATGCACGGCATTACCCGCGAGCAGCAGGACCGGTTCGGGTTGCGTTCGCATCGGCGCGCCAGCGAGGCCAACCGGGCGGGCTACTTCGACAACGAGATCGTGCCGATCGAGGGCCACGATCAGCAGGGATTCCGCATGCTGGTCAAGCACGACGAGGTGGTGCGCGAGGATGCCAGCCTGGAACAGATGGCCTCCCTCAAGCCGGTCTTCGATCCCAAGAATGGTACCGTCACCGCCGGGACGTCTTCGGCGCTCTCGGTGGGCGCGTCGGCGCTGATGGTGATGAGCTACGAGCGGGCCAAGTCGCTCGGTCTGACACCGCTGGCCAAGGTCGTCTCGACCGGCGTGGCCGGGTGCGACGCCTCGATCATGGGTTACGGCCCGGTGCCGGCTTCGAAGCAGGCGCTCAAGGCCGCCGGACTGAAGATCGCCGACATCCAGACGGTGGAACTCAACGAGGCCTTCGCCGCCCAGTCGATTCCGGTACTGAAGGATCTCGAACTGCTCGATCGGCTCGACGAGGCGGTCAACCTGCACGGCGGCGCCATCGCCCTGGGGCATCCGCTGGGCTGCTCCGGCGCGCGCATCTGCACCACGCTGCTCAACGTCATGCGCCAGCAGGAAACAACGCTCGGCCTGGCGACGATGTGTATCGGCATGGGGCAGGGGGTGGCGACGGTTTTCGAACGCCTCTAAGAACCTGTTCACGATCTGCTGCGCGTCGGCCAAACGTCGTTAAAAACGCTTTCGGGATACTCATTTACCCCGTGTAAACTCCGCTCCCTCAAGCGTTTTCGCCTAGTTTGATCCTAGCTCGCGAGATCGTGAACAGGCTCTAAGTTCGGCTGAATTCACTATGCCCAATCCTACCGCCTCGTCATGGCGAGGCGGTGTCGTTCCATCCCGCTATCAATCCAGGAAGTGCAACATCCCGTCGGCAATCCTGGCCGTGGCGCCGTAGCGCCAGGGCAGGTTGTCGCGGCCATGGCCGATCGGCAGTCCGGCATAGAGCGGCAATCCGCGCGGGCGCAGCCATGTCTCGAACAGCATCTCGAGACGCAGGTCGCCATAGGGCTCGCACTTCTCGAAAGTGCCGAGGCACACCGCCGACGCTTGGTCCAGCGCGCCCGAATGGAGCAACTGCCACAGGTCGCGCTCGAGGCGATAGTAGGGCTCGCCGACATCTTCCAGGATCACGATGGCGCCGGCCGGCGCGCGGAATGCCAGCGAGGTGCCGGCGATGCTGGCCAGGGTAGCCAGATTGCCGCCCACCAGCGGACCTTCGATGATGGCGTCCGCGCTCGCGGTCACCGGCGTGATCGCGACGCCCTGCGATGGCTGGCCGCGCAACAGGCTCAGCAATGCCCGGAAGTCGCGGTGTCCGGCGGCCCGCAGCTCGGGATCGTCCGAGTCGAGCTTGATCCCTTCCTTCATCACCGGGCCATGGATCGCCGGCAGGCCGTGGCGATGGCACTGATCCAGCAGCACGCTGAGATCGGAATAGCCGATCAAGGGCTTGCGAGTTAGCCGCGACCAGTCGATCTCGTTGGCCAGATGGGCGCAGCCATAGCCACCACGAACCGCCCATACCGCGTCGGTCTCGGGATCGTCATAGGCATCGTAAAGCGTCTGCAGGCGATGCTCGACGTTACCGGCGAGATAGCGTGTCTGGGCCTGCAATCGGGTCGGGAAGCGCACGGCGATGCCCAGCGTGCCCAGCGCCTGTGCCGCCCGCTCGAGAATGGCAGGCTGGGTGAAGGAGGCGGGCGCTATCAGGCTGAAGGTCAAGGTCATGGAGGAAACTGGCGCGAGGGGTTGAAGCACAAACTTATCCTTCTGCGCCGGTTTCGGCCAGTGCCGCTACCGGTTCGACCTCTTCCACGCTTTCTGCCTTGACCACCAGATTCGAGAGGGCCCGGCAGAACGCCTCGAACTCCTCGCTCAACTCGCCGGGAGAACGATGGAGCTCGATCTCCACGTAGCCGAGGTCGGGCAATCCGGCGTCGTCGCTCACGATGCGGCAGCCAGGTGGCAGGCTGCGAGGCGTCTTCACGGTCAAGGCAAGTCCGGCCTGCACCGCGACATTGAGTCCGGTGGGGGAAGGGCTGGTATAGCGTACGTCCCACTGGCGCTGTTCCCGACCCAGGGCGGCAAAAGCGTGCGCGCGGAAGATGCAGCCTTCGGGGTTGAGCGCCAGCGGCAGCGTATCCCAGTCGTCGATGGTGCGATGCGCGGCGATGACCCAGACCATCTGCTCGCGGCCGAGCAACTGGCCCGTCTGGGTCGGACCGTGGCGCACGGCGAGAACGACGTCCAGAAGACCTTCCTGAAAGCGCTGAACCAGGTTGCTGCTGATATCGCAGACGACTTCGATCCGCACGTGAGGAAAACCTTCAGCGAACTGGGGCAGCAACAGCGGCAGATAGGCGATGGCCTGCTCCTCGGAGATGCCCAGGCGGATCAAGCGTCCTTCACGCTGGCTGTGCATGACGCGTTTGGCTTCATCCTGCAGCTTGAGAATCTGGCGCGCATACGGCAGCAGGCGTCCGCCTGCCGGAGTCAGGGTCACGCTTCGGCTGGTACGCTCGAAAAGCGGCTCGCGCACCCGATCCTCGAGCCGTTTGATCTGCAGGCTGACGGCGGACTGGGTGCGGTTGAGAATGCGACCGGCGGCGCTGAAGCCCTCACATTCGGCGACGGCCACGAAGGCACGGAGGAGATCGGGATCCATGATTGATGACTCTGGAAAATAGATTTGATGTTAACTATTCATTTTTATTGTTGAACCCAGCGACCTAGTCTGTCCAGACATTCTCTCTGGATTTCAGGAGCTGTCATGTCCGCTCATGCCGTCGACACTTCTTCGCGCTCTTTGCAGGGGCTGGTCGATCTCCAACGTTTTCCGATACACGATCTCGACAGTGACGACGGCAGGCAATTGATCGACGCGTGTCGTGAGCAACTCGCCGAGGATGGTTGCGTCGTGCTCAAGCGCTTCGTTCCCGAAGCCGCGCTGGCACGCCTGGAGCGGGAAACCGAACGGCTATCTCCCGAGGCGCATTACAACCAGAACGAGACCAATCCCTACAACTCCGACGGCGACCCGACGCTGCCTGACACCCATCCCAAGAACCGTTTCGACGACCGCACCAATGGGTTCGTGGCCGGTGACCGCATCGGCGACAACACCATCATTCGTCAGATCTATCGGGATCCGCAGTTCCAGCGTTTCATTGCCAGCGTGGTCGGCCGGGATGCCATCTACGAATACGCCGACCCGCTGGCGGATCTGGTGGTCAACGTCCTGCGCGAAGGCTGCCAGCATCCCTGGCACTATGACACCAACGAATTCATCGTGACGCTGCTGACGCGTAAGCCGGATGGCGGTGGCCGGTTCGAGTACGCGCCGAGTATTCGCAGCCCCGAAGGCGAGAATTTCGAAGGCGTGCAGGCCGTGCTCGACGGCGACGACAGCCGGCTCAAATCGCTTGACCTCCAGTTGGGCGATCTGCAGATCTTCTTCGGTCGTTATTCGCTGCATCGGGTCACCCCGGTGGTCGGAGAGCGCGAGCGCCATACCGTGATCTTCGCCTACGCCAAGGAGCCGGGTTTCGTCGGACGTCCCGAACGCGCGCAGCGCATCTTCGGCCGCATGGCGCCGATTCACGAGCAGATGCTGCGTGACGGTGACGCCCGGCGTACCGACAGCCTTGCCGATTGACCTTCACATCACATCCATTCCCGCTCGGGCGCGGTCCTCGCCGCAAGGCACACTGCGCTCTTTGGTTCAGGAACCGCTCCCTATCATGAGTACCATCGAATTCGAACAGCTCTCCGATAACGAGCCCGAACGCATCCCCGTGGTGCCCTCGGCGCCCATGGCCAATGGCGACAGTATCCCCACCGCGTTCGATCCCAAGACGCTGCGCGCGGGTCGGCTGGCGCGTTTGCGCGACATGATGCGTGAACAGGAATACGCCGCCGTGGTGCTGTTCGACCCGAACAACCAGCGCTACGCGACCGGCTCGCGCAACATGTTCGGCTACTTTCTGCGCAACTCCACGCGCTATATCTACGTGCCCCTCGAAGGCCCGGTGATTCTGTTCGAATATCCGGGAAGCGCGCATGTCTCCACCTGGCTGGAGACCATCGACGAGGCGCGTACCTCGAAGGTGGTATGGTCGGCGGTGAATCAGCGGGACGATATGTCCAGCGATCCGTTTGGCCTGGAGATCGCCGAACTCGTCGCCCGGCATGGCAACGGCAATCGCAAGGTCGGCCTGGACCGTTGTACGCTCAACCTGGCGCGATCGCTCGAAGCCCAGGGGCTCGATGTGTTCGACTGCATGCAGGACACCTTGCACTGCCGCCGCATCAAGACGCCGGAAGAAGTCGCCTGCCTGGCGCAGTCGATGGCGGCCAGCGAAGCCGCCGTGGCCAAGGTCGAGGAGGCGATTCATCCCGGGATCACCGAGAATGAACTGTTCGCGATCATGTACGGCAACGTGATCGAGCAGGGTGGTGAATTCATCGAGACCCGGCTGCTCTCCTCGGGCCCTCGCACCAATCCCTGGTTCAACGAGGCCAGCGATCGCGTCGTGCGCCCCGGCGAACTGGTCGCCTTGGATACCGACACCATCGGTTGTCACGGGTACTACTCGGACTTCTCGCGCACTTTCCATGTCGGGCCGGGCAAGCCATCCGACTACCAGCGCCATCTCTACCGCATGGCCTATGAGCAAGTCCACCACAACATGGGTATCCTCAAGCCGGGCATGAGCTACCGCGAGATCGCGGAATCGGCATGGAAGATCCCCGAGCGCTTCCTGGATCGGCGTTATCCATCGATCATCCACGGCGTCGGCATGCATGGCGAAACGCCGCTGGTCGCCCATCACATGGACTTCGATCGCTTCTCCAAGGATGGCATCCTGGAGCCGGGCATGGTCGTTTCGGTGGAGAGCTACATCGGCGAAGTGGGCGCCGCCGACGGCGTCAAGCTGGAAGAGGAAGTGCTGGTGACGGAGACCGGGATCGAAAAACTGTCGCGCTATCCGTTCGATGACGCATTGCTGGGGCGCGAATACTGAGACCGCGTGTCGCGCCGTACGTCCGGCGCGGCCGTGTGTATGAACGTCAACCGCCCCTAGCCCGTCAGGCGTTCGAGCAGTTGCTCCATGCCCATCGGGCGGCCCAGATAGTATCCCTGATACTGCTTGACCCCGAGTTCCTGGAGCAGTTGCCACTGCTCCAGGGTTTCGACGCCTTCCGCAACCGTCTCCATACCCAATAGATTGCACAGCCCGACGATGCCGGCCAGCAGGTGACGCGAGCGGATGTCGGCTTCGAGATCTTTCATGAAACTACGATCGATCTTGATGGTGTCGAACGGCAGGCGCTTGAGATAGCCGAGCGACGAATAACCGGAGCCGAAATCGTCCATTGCCACACGAAACCCTTGGCGGCGAAGGTGTTCGATCCGGGCCTCGGGGGCGCGGGTATTCTCGAGGAATACCGACTCGGTCACTTCCAGCTCGATCTGATCGGTGGTGATGGCATGGCGGCGGCAGGCTGCGTGGAGCGTTTCGGCCAGACTCTCGTCCATGACGTGAAGTGCCGAGATGTTGACCGCCACCGGCAGTGGGTGCCCGTCTGCCGCGAGTCTTGCCGCACAGCGGGCGGCATGCTCGATCGCCAGGTTGCCCAGCAGCGATGCCATGCCGTTGTGCTCGGCCAGTGGCACGAAGGTGCTCGGCGGCACCTGTCCGTAATCGGTAGTGGACCAGCGTGCCAGTATCTCGGCACCGATTACCCGGTTGTGGCCGTCGAACTTGGGCTGCACGACGAAGTCGAGCGTCTCCTTGGTGATCGCTTCGCGCAGTTGCGACAGCATCGACATCTGCTCGAGGTTGTGGTGCTTCAGCTTGTCGTGATAGGCGACGACGGTGTTCTTGCCCTTGTCCTTGGCCGCGTACATCGCGACATCGGCGTGCTTGAGCAGGGTTTCGCTGTCGCGGCCGTCGGCCGGGGCGTGAACGAGACCGATGCTGGCGGTAACGCTGATCTGATGGCCGCCGATGACCATCGGCTGTGACAGTGCTTCCAATAGCCGCTGGGCGATCTTGTCGGCGAGTTGGCTGTCGCGGCCGACGTCGATGATCACCACGAACTCGTCGCCACCCCAGCGAGCGACCAGGTCCTTGCTGCGCAGCGTCGCTCGCAGTCGTTTCACCATGATACGCAGTAGCGCATCACCGGCCTGATGACCCAGCGAATCGTTGATGTGCTTGAAACCATCGAGGTCGATGAACAATACCGCCAGTGCGGTGTGGGGCGTCACCCGAAGCAGTTGCCGTTTCAAGGTGTATTGCAGCGTGGCGCGGTTGGGTAGCTGGGTCAGGGTATCGATGCTGGCGAGGTGCTCCAGCTCGCGTTCGGAGCGCTTGCGTGCGGATATGTCGCGCAGCGCGGCGATGTAATGGACATCGCCATCATCGTCCAGCGTGAAATCGCTCAGCGTGAGCTCGATAGGAATATGCAGCTCGCAGCCGGCATGAAAGACGCCCTCATGGTGATGGGTGCGATCGTTGTCGGCGATGGTCGACGGCGCGAAGCGCAATGCATCGGCTTCGACATAGCGCTGCAGACGCTGCCCCAGAATACCGCTCAACCGGGCGCCGCCCAGTTCGGTAAACGCATCGTTGGCTTCGAGGATGTGCCAGCGCTCATCGACGACCAGCATCGGATCGCGCGAGGCGACGAAGGCATGGGCTCTGACTCGGCTGCTGGCGTCGTGCCGCCCGGGAGCGGCGACCGCCTCCCATACGCCAAGTGCCGCGCTCGGCCGTCCCTGAGGGGCGCGCCGGGTGACGGTGCCGCGAACTCGCCACCAGGTATGAGGATCGCCGGCATCCGGCTGTAGCGTGACGTCCAACCGGTCGCTGTGGCCCCACGCCACATGCCGCCACTGGTTGGCGAGCCGCGACCGCTCGCGGGGCGCCATCGCTCTCAAAAGTGAGCGGAACCCGATCGTCGTCTCGTCGCGCAAGCCGGCTCCTTGGGGGGACGGAGTCTGGCTGCGGCAAAAGGCATCGGGCGTTACCCATCGCCATAGCGAGAGTCCGGTCGCTGCCAGGGCTTGCGTTGCCCACGGCCGATGTCGACCGGTGTCATCCACGACGGAGACGTCGACCGGTTCGTTGGCGTCCAGTGAAGGGCCGCCACGGGGTTCGTTGGTGTGCATCGCAGCGTGATCTCGATCGCAGTCTTGCAGCAGGCGGGGCAAACCCCGGTCATGGCCTTTATCGGCCCGTCGCCGATAGACTTGATACTGATCGCGTTCGGGCGCTATGGAAAGGAGGGCGGTCGACGGTCAGGGCGTGCGATATCCGCGTTGTCATACCATCGCTGTCGCGAAGAGGCACAGCACGGCAAGAAAAGAGACGACGAAGATACTCGAGCGTAGCGTCGGCAGATCGTGGGCGTAACAGGTGCCGTGAGCGATGCGCGCGAGCACGAAAATGATACTTGCCGTTCCCGCGAGCCAGCCGCCACCGCCGGAGACCTCGCAGGCCACGACGCCGGCGGTGAACAGCGCCAGTGCCTCCCACGCGTTCTGCTGCGCGGCCCAGAGTCGGGCGCCGCGGCCCTTCATCCGGGCGTACTGTTGACGCGGATGATGGTTATCGAGTCGACCGAACTCGCGCCGACGTACGGCACTGCCCCAGAAAGCGAGCCAGAAAGGCAGCAGTGACGTCACTAGCAAACACCATAGCGGCAGGCTCATCGTCGACTCTCCCGGCCTCAGACCGATTGCCTCAGCCAAGGTAGCAGATCCCGCGCAGGCTGCGATTCCAGCGTCATGACGGTTTCGAGCAGACCCGATGCCTTGCGGCCCAGAACCGGCTCGGCCAGTTGGCGATATTTCTGGCCGATCTCTTCGTCGCTCAGCGGGTTGGTGGGATTGCCGCGCGCCTCGCAAGGGGCGCTGGTCAGGCGCGTGCCGTCGTCCAGGGTGATGACGGCGTGGGCCCAGCGCTCGGCCGGAAAGCGCGCGTCGTAGTCGGCATGACGATGCATCGTCACGCGTCGCGCCAGAGCGCGCAGCGCGGGATCGCGGAGTCGGTGGGTGACGCTGGCGGCGTCAACGCTACCGGTGGCGGCGGCGCAGGCCACCGGCCAGGGCAGGCTGTACTGCGCCTGCTCGGTAGTGTCGGGGTTGGCGGTCGCCAGGCAGACCCCTTCATGGAAGGTATGAATATCGATGCTCTCGATCCGCGCCGCGCCGCCGAGCGATTCGCGCAGCGACAACACGGCTTCCACCGCCGGCTGCGCCCAGCGGCAGACCGGGTAGGCCTTGAAGTACTGCTCGTGCACATACCAGCGCTGGCCGAGGTCTCCCCAAATCGATGCGACGGCATCGTCGTTGACGCTCACCGCTGGCGCGCCGGTAAAGCCGTCGCGGGCCAGCAGGCTGGCGGCGACACCGCTCATTGCTCCCCATCCCGAGCCGTCCTTGACCATGGTGGGGTGATCGATACAGCGCATCATCTGGCTGCGCGGACCATAGAATTCGGCAATGCCGAGTGCCTCTTGCAGACGCTTGCGATCGAGCCCAAGCAATTTGCTGCCCAGTGCGGCCACGGCCAGCGCATTCCAGGCCCCCGAGGTGTGGTAGTCGCAGGCGGTGGCGTGCAGGGCGATGCCGGCGCGCGTGGCGATCTCGTAGCCAAGCGTCAGCAAGCCGAGAAACGCGCGGCCGGAGAGCGCTTCGGTCTCGGCGAACGCCAGCAGGCCGGGCAACAGCGCAACGCCCGCATGTCCCTTGGTCAACACCTGGCCGTCATGCGCATCGAAGGCGTCGATCAGCCAGGCACCATGCAGGGCCACGCCGCTCTCCGACGCCGTGCCCGCCGAAAACAGCAGCGGGCGCTGTCCCGCGTGTTGGCTGCGAACGTAACGCGTGGCGATAGTGGCCAACTCGGTCTGCGTGGCGGCGGCGGCGACGCCGAACAGGTCGAGCAGGCAGCGCTTGGCCTGGGGGAGATGCGCGTCGTCCAGGGTGTCGGGATCGAAGCGGTGGATCCAGTCGATCAAATCGAAGGTTGGCATGGCGGATCTAAGGCACCTGTTGTAGAAGATCTCGGATCAAGGGGGTATTGGCATCGCGCAGCGTGGGTAGCTCGAAGCGTGCCCGTGCGATGTCGGCGCGGGAGAGTGTGGCGGTGATAAGCCGTTCGCCTTCCCCGGCGCTTGCCAGGCGTTCGCCACGCGGGCCGAGGATCTGGCTTCCGCCCCAGAAATGGTGGTCGCCTTCCGGCCCATGGCGATTGGCCATGATCACCGGCGTGCCATAAGTCATGGCGTAGAAGCGCAGGTTCAGCGGCCAGTTGTCCTCGTTGGAGAAACCGCTGGAGACGATATGCGACGCCGAATTGATCGGTGCGCACAATAGATCGGGTCGTCGCAGCATGGCGGCATGCACCAGGGCGGGGTTCCATAGGTCGGCGCAGATCAGCGGCGCCGCTTGCCAACCGCCGGCCAGTTGCGCGAACGTCAGCTCCCGCCCGGCATGGAACCACTTGCCCTCCTCGAGGCCGCCGTAGGTGGGCAGATTGAGCTTGCGGTGCACGGCAACGACGCCACCGTGCGCCAGCACGGCGATGGCGTTGTAGTACTCGCCGGGGCCGGCGGATTCGACGAAGCCCACCATGACCCGCATGTCTCCGGCGATCGAGGCCAGTTCGTTCAGCGCCGCGCCATCCCGTGGCTGCGCCACTTCGCGGACGCGTTCGCCCAGCGCATAGCCGGTGAGGGAGAGTTCGGGAAACACCAGCAGGTCGAGTTCGTCTCGCCGTGCCTCGTCGATCATTGCCCGGTGCTGTTCCAGATTGCCCGCGACATCGCCCAGTCGTGCGTTCATCTGCATGGCGCCGACCCGCAGTGTGTCCTGGGTCGTCATGTTTGCCTCCCGGTCATGCGAAGCCACCGCCTGAGCGGTGGCTTCGTCGCTTGAACAGACAACGTCTTCACAGCAGATCGTGCTCTGCCAGGAAATCGTGGGCGACGTCCTCGATATTGTCGCCGTCGACGTCGACGCTGGCGTTCAGTGACGCCATGGTCCTGTCGTCCAGCAGTGCCGACAGGGCGTTCATCTGCTCGGCGAGATCGGGATTGGCATCCAGCGTTTCCTGGCGGGCCACCGGCGTCAGCGCGTAGTTGGGGAAGAACTGCTTGTCGTCCTCGAGCGCCACCAGATCGTAGGCGGGGATACGGCCGTCGGTGGAGTAGGCTATCGACACGTCGACCCGTTCGTCACGCAGTGCCGGCAGGGTCAGGCCGAAATCCATGCGCTTGATGTTGGGCCGGCCGAATTCGAAGCCGTAGGTCTGTTCCAGGGGGCGCAGTCCATCTTCCCGGGCGTAGAACTCGGCGTTGGAGGCGAAGGTCAGGGTTTCGCCGGCATTAATGGTTTCGGCCAGATCCGAAATCGACGCGATGCCGCGGGATTTTGCGTCATCGGCGCGCATGGTCAGTGCATAGGTGTTGTTGGCCTCCGATGGGTTCAGCCAGACCAGGCCTTTTTCCGCGTCCAGTTGCTTGACGCGCTGGTAGGTCTCCTCGGGGGAGAGCTTTTCGGTCACGTCGTTGTAGGTGATCAGCGACGTGCCGGTGTACTCCCAGTAGAGGTCGACCTGGCCATTCTCCTGGGCGCGTCGCAGCACCGCGGAGCCCATGCCGGCACGTTTGTCGACATCGTAACCCAGCGCCTGCAGGTACTGATCGGTCATGCTGGCGAGTATCTGCTGCTCGGTGAAATTCTTGCCGCCGACGGTGATTTCTTCGGCGCTGGCGGCCCCCGAGGCCAGCAGCGTTGCGGCAATGAGTCCTGTCATCAGGTGTTTCATGGTCTCTCCCTCATCTATCGGATCGTTGAGTGAATGTTGTTTGGGGTCAGCGTTGACGGGCGGGATTCACACCCCGTGGCACGACAAGAAAAGCCACGACGGCGATGACGAGATCGACGACCACCGCCAGCAGCGCGGTGGGAATGGCGCCGGAAAGCATCATCACCGTGTCGTAGAGATCGATGCCGGTGAAGATCAGCTCACCCAGCCCGCCGGCACCGATCAGAAAGGCCAGCGGCACCGTCCCGACATTGATCGCCAGCGCCGTGCGAATGCCGGCGAAGATCACATAGAGCGCGTTGGGCAGCTCGACCCGCAGCAGTCGCTGCAGCGGGGACATTCCGATGCCCGCGGCGGCTTCCTTGAGTGCCGGCGAGACGCTGCGCAAACCGACATAGGTATTGCGCGCGATCGGCAGCAGCGTCGCCACGAACAAACCGAACACCGCCGGCAGCGTGCCGATACCGAGGAAACTCATCGACAGCGCGAGTACCGCCAGCGTCGGGATGGTGGTGCCCACGTTGAGTACCTGCATCAGGGATTCGGCCCAGCGGGCCACGCTCGGGCGCGACAGCACGATGCCCAGCGGGATGGCCACGACGATCGCCAGGCTGCCGGAGACCGCCGTCAGCCATAGATGCTGGATGGCGAGATACTGCACGTCCGGCCAGTAGAACAGGAAGTCGTCGATCAGGCCGCTGGCCTGTGCCCAGACGCCGGCCACAAAGATCACGACCGCCGCGCCGAGCCGCACGGCGCTGGAGAGCGAGCGTATCGGCATGCGGTCAGTCTCCTCTCGGTTGCTCGCCGTTCGCGGTCGGCTCGCGGCGATGCGAGCGGTAGCGCGAGCCGAGGTGATGGGTCATGTCGCGCTGGGTGATCTGTCCGCACAGACGTCCCGTTTCGTCGACGCAGGGCAGCCAGGTGGTGTCGTGGGCGAACATCAGCGAGGCGACCTTGCGCAGGTCGTCATCGAGCTGGACGATCGCCGGGAGCCCCCGCGTGTGGTCGCGGCAGTAACCTTGTCGGCTGGAGGCGGTGTCACGCGAGATGACGCCGATCGGGCGGCGGTGGTCATCGACCATGACGATGGCGTCGCGATAACCGTGGGCGTCGATCCGTTCGCGGGCCGTGGCCAGCGTATCGCCGGGATTGACCGTGCCGAGTTCGCCGCTGACGACCTCTCTGACCCGGACCAGATTGAGGCGCTTGAGCGCGCGGTCTTCGCCGAGAAACGACTCGACGAAGGCATTCCTGGGCGCCGAGAGCAGTTCGTCGGGCACCGAATATTGCACCAGCTTGCCCTGGCGAAAGATGGCGATGCGGTCGCCCATCTTGATCGCTTCGTCGATGTCGTGGCTGACGAACATGATGGTCTTGTTGAGCTGCGCCTGCATCTTCAGGAACTCGTCCTGGATCACGGCCCGGTTGATCGGGTCGATGGCGCCGAAAGGTTCGTCCATCAGCATCACCGGCGGGTCGGCGGCCAGCGCGCGGGCGACGCCGATGCGCTGTTGCTGGCCGCCGGAAAGCTCGCTGGGGTAGCGCTTGAGAAAGGCCTCGGCGTCCATGGCGATCATGTCCATCAACTCGCGCGCGCGGGCCTTGTAGCGGGCCTTGTCCCAGCCCAGCAGGCGTGGCACGGCGGTGATGTTCTCCTCGATCGTCATGTTGGGGAACAGGCCGATCTGCTGGATCACGTAGCCGATATTCCGACGCAGCGTCTCGGTATTCAGCCCGCTGGTGTCCTCGCCGTCGAGAAAGACCTTGCCGGAAGTCGCTCGCACGATGCGGTTGATCATCTTCAGCGTGGTCGTCTTGCCGCAGCCGGAGGGGCCGAGCAGCACGCAAATCTCCCCCCGTGGCACCTCCATGCTGATATGGTCGGCGGCGACCACCGCGCCGTCGGGGGTATCGAAGACCTTGGTCAGATTGTCCAATCGAATCATGGATCATCCTTATGGCGTGGCGCGCGCAGGGCGGTACCACGAAGCGCAGAAAATGTGATCGTTATCGAAGCTGCCCGGGCGTCAGGCCGTGGCTGCCGAAACGGACATGCCCTTGGGCGTCATGCGTTTCTGCAGTGCCAGCAGGGCATAGTCGGCGACGATCGCCAGCAGGCTCACGGCGACGGCGCCGAGAATCAACTGGCGCGGATCGGACTGGGAGATGCCCCGGCTGATGAAAGTGCCGAGTCCGCCGGCGCCGATGTAGGCGGCTATCGCCATGACCCCGATATTGAGGACGACAGCGGTGCGTACGCCGGCCATGATCACCGGCACCGCCAATGGAATCTCGACCATCCGCAGGCGCTGCCCATGGCTCATGCCGATACCGCGCGCCGCTTCGCGCAAGGCCGGGTCGACATTGTGAATCGCGGTATAGGTGTTGCGGATGATGGGGAGTTGCGAATAGAGGAGTACGGCGATGACCGCCGGTAGATAGCCGATTCCCTGACCGATCAACGACAGGATGGGAATCATCACGCCGAACAGGGCCACCGATGGAATGGTGACGATGATCGAAGCCAGATAGAGCACGGCACGGGCGACGCGTTCATTGCGGGTAATGGCGATCCCGATGGGGACGCCGGTCAGGGTCGCGATGCCGACGGCGACGCCGACGAGCGAGATATGCTCGAGCGTGCGTGTGCCGAGCAGCCCTAAATTATCTAGAGCATATTGCAGTAATTCCACAGGCAATTCCTCTGTCTTTTGCTAGTCAGACAGCGAGTTATTTTGCGAGAAGTTGTCTGGTTTAACGATTATTTTTATAAATTCAGCTTATGCTTACGATAATAACATGCTTGGCCGGAGAACCATCGGAACCCGGCATTGTAATGTGTCATGCGATCCATGTCGGATTCTCATCGAACTATTGTGCAATGTCATGAGCACCGGCGTATGTTGCGGCTTGGCCCCCGAGGATGTGAGACAACCTGCATGAGCCATACTTCTCTCTATCAGGTGGCGGCGGCGCAGATGAACTGCGATCTTGCCGACATCGATGCCAACCTGGGCGTACATCGAGAAATGATTCGCGAGGGGCGCCGACGGCATCTGGACCTGCTGGTCTTTCCCGAGCTTTCGTTGACGGGTTACGACCTTGGTGCTGCCGTCATCGACGTGGCGATGACGGGCGACGACCCGCGTCTGCTTGAGTTGGCGCGGGAAAGTGGGGACATGCTTACGGTGGTGGGATTCGTCGAATGCATGGCCCCGGGTGAATACGCCAACGCGGCGGCGTGCCTGCGCCAGGGACGCGTGATCGCGATTCATCGCAAGATCAACCTATGCACGTACGGCGGCCATGCGGAAGGCAAGATTTTCAGCAAGGGGCGCGTGTTGACCCAAGTCGACGCCGGTGGGTTGAGCGCCGGCGTGCTTGTCTGTGCCGATCTCTGGAATCCAGGCCTGGCGCATGTCGCCATGCTGGCGCGCCCGGACGTGATCGTCGCCCCCATCAACTCGGCGCTCGGCATGGTCGAGGGCGAGTTCGACGACGAATCCAACTGGCTGGCTTGTCTGCGTTTTTACGCCTTGGTCTATGGCACGCCCATCGTCATGGCCCATCGGGACGGCAGCGAGGGGGCGAGCCGTTTCTGGGGTGGCAGCTGCATCGTCGGCGTCGACGGCCACCCGCTGGCCCGGGCCGAGCCGGGGCGGGGCATCGTCAGCGCCACCATCGACAAGGCGGATATCGCTCGCGCCCGCTTTGCGATGCCGACGCACCGCGACGCGGATACGCCCCTGGTGGCCTCCTTGATGGCGGGCCATGCCCGGATCGGGCACTGAACGCAAGCCCGTCGTGGTGACGCCGTCTGGCTCATGACGACGGCTGGTGCTCAGACGTGGTGGCGCCTGATGCGGCGCTGCCAATGCCTCTTGACCAGAGGCTCATTGCCGACGAAGGCGTCGAGCCAAGCTTCCAGATAGAACCATTCGGCATCACAACGGAGCTCGGCGCGCGTTTCGGTATGCGCCTCCCAGTCGCTGCGGCGAAAACGCTGAACCCAGTTTTTGCTCATGCGTGCTGTACCGGGATCGGTGGGGTCGATGCCGTAATACTCTTCGGCACGGGCGTCGTTGACCAGCCCGTGATCGTAAGTGATTTCGCCGAAATCATCGATGATCTCATGCTGTGTCCAAGCCTCGTCCAGGGCCTGAACGATGCGTCGCTGATGGTCTCCGTCACGCGTTACCCGGTGTCCTGCCGGCCCCGAGAACACCGCCGGTTCGAAAACGGGCGTGGATGTCTCGTCGATGTCAAGGACCGGTAACACAAGTCGACTGGCGGCTTCGTCCAGGGTCAGCGTCACCGCCCTGGGGCTCGGCCAGACCAAAGGCCAGTAGGCGGTGCTGATGGCGACGCGCAAGCGCTGCCCGGCGAGGAAGCGGTGACACAATTGATTGAGCGGAACCACCACGTCCAGTGGTGTTCCGACCGGTACGTCGCCGGGGTCGCTGTGGCTGTGGCGATGGCAGAGGTTCAATACGCCATAGGACACGCGCTCGGACGTACCATCGGGCGACACGTCGCAGAGGCGCACGATCAGGTTGGCCTGCGGCTGATCGACACGGACACGGAGCTTCACTATCGGACGACCGAGAAGCACGAAATCCTCGGCCAGTGCCGGTAGTTCGAAACAGAGCGAGCGGGCGTCGTCGAGACGTTGGTCGCCGGCGATTTCCGGTCCGCTACAGTGTGGAATGTATTCTCCACACTGCCATCCGGTGTCCTGCGGAGATTTCAGCATTGCCAAGCCTGCGGCGGCATTAGAGGAGGCGGTCAGCTTGCCCGCGCCCAGATGCCAGGTCCGGCTGACGACGCGTGGGGAGGGCCAACGGTTTACCGCGATCCACTCGCCCGGAGTCTCCAGGGCATGCGAGTCGGCACCGGAAAAACGCTGGCAGAAGACGCGGTAGGCCGGCTCGCGCATGATGCCGCGATCGATCCCCTTGAGCCAGTGGTCCCACCAACGCACGGCCTCCTGCAGAAAACCGATCGTCGGGCCGGGCATCGCCACGTGCGGATAGGCATGTGGCCAGGGACCGACGATGCCGAGACGCGGGCACTCGGCATGTTCGAGGAGTTCGGCGACGAAGTTGACATAGGCATCGGCCCAGCCCGTGATGGTCAGGATCGGCGTCTGTAGTCGCGAGTAGTCCTCGCAAACCGAGCCATGGCGCCAGTAGTCATCCCGAGTCTGATGGGAAAACCAGTTTTCGGCGACGAACGGCTGCTGTTCGAGACGATGACGCCACTGCTCGCGCCAATCGTCGCGTAGCGACGGATCGGGCGGGCGCGACATGAACGAAAGCGAAGAGGCCGCCCAGCCGAAGTGCTCGTTGAGAATGGCCCCGCCCTTGTAATGAACGTCGTCGTGGTAGCGATCCACGGTGGCACCGATGGCGATGATCGCCTTGAGTTCGGGGGGCTGGCGGGACGCGACCTGGAGGGAATTGAACCCGCCCCAGGAGATGCCCATCATGCCGACATTGCCGTCGCACCAAGGCTGCTGCGCGATCCAGGCAATGGCGGCGACGATGTCGTCCTGCTCCTGGGCGAGATATTCATCTTCGAGGATGCCATCGGAATCGCCGCTGCCGCGCAGGTCGATGCGCAGTGCGGCGTAACCGTGTCCGGCGAAGTAGGGGTGCATGCGCTCGTCATCGGCGCTGGTGGCATCACGCTTGCGGTAGGGAATGCACTCGATGATAGCGGGTAGCGGCTGTGTTTCGGCGACTTCGGGAAGCCACAGGCGCGCCGCCAGTCGTGTGCCATCTGGCAGCGGTATCCAGAGGTTGGGATGTTCGACGACCGAATAGGGGAAGTCGCTCACTTCCTGAGCGTCGGGACGCGCGCCACTGGGAAACATGTCGGCTCCTTGACTACGAGTCACGGCCAGTGCCAGGCACTAGCCGCGAGAAACAATGATGGGAGACATCGGAGGCTAAAGCAGGTCGTGTTCGACCAGGAAATCGTGGGCGACCTTGTCGATGGACTGTTCGCCGACATCCACGCGGCTGTTGAGGTCGATCAGCACATCGTCGTTGAGGGCGGCCGACATTCGATTCAGCAATGAGGCCAGGTCCGGATGGGCGTTCAGAACCTCCTGACGTACCACCGGCGCCAACTGATAGACCGGGAAGAATTGTTTGTCGTCGTCGAGTACCTCGAAGTCGAAGGCGCCGTTGCGGCCATCGGTGGCGAATACCAGCGCGACATCCACGTTGCCGCTTTGCAGGGCATTGTAGGTCAGGCCGGTGTCCATGCGCTTGACATCCTCGCGGGGGAAGCGAAAGCCATAGGCCTCTTGCAGTGGACGCAAACCATCGTCGCGAGCATAGAACTCCGCATTCGAAGCCAGCACCAGGTCGGCGCCGTCATTCATGGCCCGGGCGAGGTCCGACAAGCTATGAATGTCGCGCTTGTCGGCGTCATCGGCGCGCATCGCCAGTGCGTAGGTATTGTTGGTGTCGGATGGATCCAGCCACACCAGGCCCTCCTCGGCATCCAGCCGTTTGGCCTCGTCATAGGTGGCGGAGGCTCCCACCGGTTGATCCTGTTTGTGAAACAGAATTACCGAGTTCCCCGTATATTCCCAATAGAGATCGACCTGGCCGTTTTCCTGAGCGCGGCGCAAGACGCTGGTGCCCATGCCGTCACGCTGCTCGACATCGTAGCCGTTGGCTTCCAGAAGATCGGTGGTCGCCGTAGTCAGGATGAGATGTTCGGTGTAATTGAGCCCGCCGACGACGATCGGCTCGTCGGCGTGAATCGAAGGTGCTGCTACCAGAGAGGCCACCCCCAAGGCAGCTAGCTGAGCTTTCAGCGCTTGTTTCATTGTTAGGTCATCACCTGGCGTTGTTGTCTTTGAAAGGAAAAATGTCGCTGCAATGTTAACGCAGGTGGTCAGGCGTATTGATGAGGATGACTCATGGCAACCATTGCCGCAGGGCGTGGACGAGAGTTACTGCGCGGTCTCACTGAGGCCGGTATTCTCGATCCGTTGCAGAATGGTGGCAATGTCGCGCAGCGCGGTGGAGTCGAGTCGGCCGACCGCAGCGTCCAGGTAGGTACGGTCCTTGAGATAGAGACAGACGGTCTCGACGTAGCGAATTCGCAAGTCGTAGAGCGAGGAGCGCGCGTCGAGGACATCGACCAGATCACGCAGTCCGAGCGCCTCGCCGCGTATGGCGGCCTGCAGGAAGAGGCTGCCGGAGTCGATCGAACGCTGCAGCGCCTCGAGCTGTCTCAGATCGCCCTGCATTCCCCGCAGGCGTTTGCGTACTTCCTGCCGGGCGAGCCGGCGCTCGTTGTCGAGACTCGCCGCGCCGGCCAGCGCGCTCAGTTCGCCCTGACGAATGCTGGCGCTGGTATAGCCGCCTTGGTAGAGCGCCACATTCATCTCCACGCTGACGGTGAAGTCTTGACTCGTTCTCAAGGCATCGTTGCTGTCGAGATCGCTGTAGCCGACGACGAGATCGACCTGCGGATAGCGCGTGGCGCGTCGCACCTCGGTGTCGGTTCGAGCGACCTGCTGGCGTTGGGCCGCCAACTGTACCTGAACGTTGCTGTCGGTCAGCGCCAGCCAGGCTTCGAGCGGTCGAGAGTCGGGCCCGATATCGAGGGTGTCGGGTGGCTCGATCAACGCCGGCGTGAACGTCAGCGACGCTCCGGTCAAGCGTTCGAGATCGCTCAGCGCGTTGGCCAGATCATTCTCCGCCGCGGTCTGGTCGGCGATCGCCTGGTCCAGACGGGATTGTGACTCGAGCAGGTTGATACGGTTGCCCAGGCCCAGATCATAGGCGCGCTGGGCCTGGCGCTGCTGCAGTACCAGGGACTCGCGTTGGGCGATCAGCAGGCCGACCTTGCGAGAAGCCTGGTAGGCGTCGAGATAGGTTTCGATGACCTTGACCGCCAGGTCGCGTTCGGCGACGGCGACCTCCAGGGTGGCGGCGTCGACCTGCGCATGGGCCTTGTCCACCTGGCGCCAGCGCTCGAGGCTGAACAGCGGCTGGGTCAGTCTCACTTCCCAGCTGCGGTCATGGGTCTTGCCGGAGACCCGGTCGTCGTAGACCTCGTCGGGATAGGCATCGGGATTTTCGGTATAGATGTTGTCGGCGTCCGTGTAGCGATAGGCTGCGCTGGCTTCCAGGCGAGGACGCAGCCTCGACCGGGCCATCGGCACTTCCTGTTCCACGGACTGGCTGTCGAGCCGCCGGCTCTTCAGGCCGCTGTCGTAGTCCAGCGCCAACGCCACCAATTGCGTCAGCGAGGGCAGGGGCTGGGCCCGGGGCGGGGACGCTTCATGACTCGCAGTCGGCAGCGTCACCGGTGGAGCGGTATTCAAGGGTTGAGCCCATGCCGGTCCCGACGACAGCCAGGTCAGCCCGGAAACCGCTATCAGCAGTAGATGGCGTGCGCTGGACATCACTCTTCTCGCATCGCCCGGGCCAGCATGTCGCTGAACGGCTTGAACAGGTAACTGGCGAAGGTGCGCTCGCCGGTCTGTAGCATTACTTCCGCCGGCATGCCGGCGAGCAACTGCATCGAATCGGTCATTTCGTCACGCCCGGCATCGGTGACGCGAACGCGGGCCTTGTAGTAGTGCGCGTGGGTTGCTTCGTCCTCGAAGCTGTCCGCCGACACATGCACGACTTCGCCCTCGATGACATTCGACAGGCGCTGGTTGAAAGCGCTGAAGCGAATCTCCGCCACCTGCCCGGCATGGACGTTGTCGATGTCGCGGTCCGGAATACGCGCTTCGACGATGAAAGCTTCGTTGTCGGGCACGATTTCCATCACCGTGTCGCCGGAACGAATCACGGCGCCCTGAGTATGGATCTGCATGCCGACCACCGTGCCCGATACCGGTGCCGTGATGGTGGTCCGCCGGACCTGGTCCCGCAGGGCGGTGACGCGCTCCTCGGCATCGGTGACTTGCGCCTGGATGTCCTTCAGATCCTCGCCGACCTTCTGGTGATACTCCTGCACATGAATCTCCTTCTGCAGACCGTTTTCGCTGATCTGCGAACCGAGTTGCGCGATCTCGGCGGCGTGCTGTGCATTCTCGCCGCGATACTGAAGGATCTGGCGCTCGAGTTCCCGCAGCCGCTGATTGTCACCCAGCCCCTCCTTGAACAGCGTTCGGTAGTCGTTGGCTTCCTGGGTCAACGACGCGATGCGTGAACGGTTGATCTGTTGCAGCGACTCGAGCCCGGCGATCTGCTGGCGCATCTGGCTAGCCTTTTCATCGAGCGAGGAGAGCGCATCCTTGAGCGATTGACGGCGGACTTCGAACAGGCGTTTCTGAACGTCGACCACTGCCTGGACCCGTGGCGAGGTGTCGTTGAGCAGACTGTCGGGGAAGGTCAGCTGGTCGCTGTCGCTCTGCTCGGCGAGCAGCCGCACTTCGCTGGCCAACGCGATACGGTACTCGGATTGTGCGATCGCCAGCTTGGCCAGCGGTTGGGTATCGTCCAGCACGATCAGCGTCTGACCGGCATCGACCCGATCGCCGTCCTCGACCAGGATGCTCTTGACGATGCCTCCCTCGAAATGCTGAACCTTCTTGGTCGAGGTCTCGACGGCCACCGCACCCGGTGCCACGACTGCCACCGCCAGGTTGGCGGTGACCGACCAGAGCGCGAATCCCCCGAGGGCCACGATCAGAATGCAAAGGCCCCAGCGGCGGGCGGCGCGATCGCTGGTGGGCACACTGGGCAGCGCCGCGGCCAAAGGCATGGGCAGGCTTTGGGGAGCGTTCATTGTGTCGGCGGCTCCTGAGGTGCGGGGCGGGGTGGGCGGGGCTCGTCACGCTTGCCACGAGCCCGCATTCGAACCGAATGCACGCCGACGCTACCGTCGGTCATGCCGGCGCCAGCTTTGATCATGGTGGCTTTATGAGAGGGCCCAATCGATGCGACCCGGCCGTCGTGCAGGGTGATCACGCGGTCGACGTGCTCGAGAATGGCGGGGGCATGGCTGATGACGAAAACGGTCGTTCCCTCACGCTTCAGCTGGCGCAGGCAGTCGATCAACGCATGTTCGCCAGCGAGATCCAGGTTGGCGTCCGGTTCGTCCAGCACCACCAGCACCGGGTTGTCGTACAGCGCACGGGCCAGGCCCAGGCGTTGACGTTGACCGCCGGAGAGTACTCCGCCGCTGCCGCTGATGATGGTGTCGTAACCCTGGGGTTGGTGCAGGATCATGTCGTGGACGCCAGCCTTGCGCGCGGCCTCGAGTACCCGGTCCGGCTCCAGATGGCCGAATCGCGCAATGTTTTCGCTGATGCTGCCGTCGAACAACTCGATGTCCTGGGGCAGATAGCCGACATGTGGGCCGAGTCTCTCCCGTGGCCACTGGCTGATGTCGGTGCCGCCCAGGCGTACGCAGCCGTGCTGGATCGGCCATACGCCGAGCAGTACCCGCGCCAGTGTCGACTTTCCCGCCGCGCTGGGCCCGACGATGGCGAGATGTTCGCCGGCCTGACAGCGAAACGAGACCTCCTGCAGGGTGGGTACGCGCTCGCCGGGAGGCGCAGCGACAACGGCGTCCAGCAGGACATGTCCCTTGGGCGGCGGGAGCGGCATCCGGGCCGGTTCCGGGGGAAGTGCTACGAGCAGGGAATTCAGGCGAGCGTATGCCGTGCGCGCGCTGACGAAGCCCTTCCAGCCCCCGATCATCTGATCGATTGGCGCCAGCGCTCTTCCCATTAGAATCGAGCCGGCGATCATCATGCCGCCAGTCAGGCTGCCCTCGATGACCAAATAGGCACCGAGACCGAGAATCAGCGACTGGAAGGTAACGCGCAGCGTCTTCGACAGATTGCTCAGCGTGCCGGCGCGGTCGCTGGCGCGGGATTGATGGGCGAGGTAGTCATGATGTTTACGATCCCAGCGTGCGAACAGGCTGGGCAGCATCCCCATCGCTTGTATCACTTCTGCGTTGCGCAGATTGCTCGAGGCGAGTTCCTGGGCCAGGACGTGCTCGCGGTTGGCATCGCCGAGCAACGTCTGAGTGCTTTTTTCGTTGATCCAGGCCAGCGCGATCAGCACGATGCCGGCACTGGCGGCGAATATCCCGAACCAGGGATGAAACAGCGTCAGGATGGCAATGTAAATCGGAATCCAAGGGGCATCGAAAAATGCGAATAATGCGTTGCCGCCGATGAATTGACGTAGCGTCGACAAGTCATTGAATGGCTGGGCCGAAGGTTTGCCGGGGCTAATCAATGCTTTTTGGAAGGTGGCGCGATAGAGCCGGTCTGTTAATTGGCTGTCGAATCGATTGCTGACACGAACCAAAACCCGCGACCGAACGAGATCCAGACAACCCATGATGAAAAACAGATAAAGCACGACCAGGGTCAACATCGCCAAGGTCTCCGGGCTACGGGTCGTAATGACCCGGTCATACACCTGCAACATATAAAGTGAAGGCGCCAGCATCAGCAGATTGATGAACAGGCTGAATAACAGAACGAACAAGAACGACTGGCGACAGCTGGCCAATGCCCTTTTAAGTTCCGCTGGCTGTTGGAATTTGTTCACGGAAGCGCTCTTGATGTCATGGTGGAGTATCAGCTTGGCCGTCACCAGCATGCGTAAATTGTGAAGAAACTTGCAAGCGCAATGATGTGACTGTTCAAGGCATGGCGTGTCATTTCTCATGCCCAGGTTTTATAAATAACCTATGTGTATCAACTGGATAATGTATATGAAAGAAAATATTCTGGCACGTTTTTGTTTTCGGTGAGTAATAAAATCAGTGCTTATTAACTGCTGCACAAAGTCAGTGATGACTTCAAAACATGAATTTTTTTCATGCCAGTGGTATGAGTATTGCCAGCAAATATACGTTTTGTAACAGGATGGAGATTATGCTGTTCTTGTCAGTGCCAATAAATCGATGCTATGTCTTTGGAATCGATAGAAGGACGCGTGACTCGATGTAAAGGAACTCCTGAAATTCGTTTTTCCGGTGGGAAAAGTTTCAACTTTTCGCTTTTGCCGAGACGCGCTAGTTTCCTTCCGGTAAGACTTTAGTCCTGAGCCTCATCATTCAAGGTTTTTCAGGTAACAGTCTCGACAGAAAGATTGGCCCGCCATGGACCGAGCGGGATGTTTCATCCTTTTCAAATCGTCGGCATAGGACGATCCGTTACCAAACGTCTATTGTCATCACCACAACGCGTAGGGGCTATATCCATGTTCACGCTTGCCATTATCGATGCTCAGACCGGTGCCGTTATCGAAACGCTGGAGCCCGGAGACGCCGTGACTCGGGAGCTTCTCGGCGACGGTTATCTGCTCGAAGTGACGCCCATCGACAGTGCGGGTTTCGATGCCAGCGATGCTGCCGGCATCGTCGTGAACGTGACCGACGCCAAGGGCAGTATCTCTGAACAGGCCGCCAACGAGGCCCCATTTCGATTTTCACTCTCCGATCAATGGGCGAGCGGCCTGGCGGCCCTGCTGATCGAAGGAGTGGACGCGCAGGGCGCGCCATTGGCCGGGAGCGAGCAGGCACAGGACCTGGAGATCCTCGATGTGGATGACAATTCGGTCACCGCCGATGCCGTCCCGCTGGTGATTCAGGCGGAAGATACCAGCCTAGCCGCCATCAGCGACGTGGGGGCATCCAACGACCCGTCGCTGACCCGCTTCGTCGACGCCGCGCACCCTGAGGCCAACGGTGCCTATCGGGATGGCGCGGTCGGCGGTGGCTATGTCGATTTCGGGAGCGATGCCGGCGACAGCCTGACCTTCCAGGTCGAGCCTTCCGAGCCGGGGCTCTATACCGCGACGATCCGTTATGCCAACGGTGGCGCCAGCGATAGACCGCTACTGGTTGCCGTCGGGGATCTCTCCCCGACCTTGGTCTCGTTTCCCCCGACGGGGAGTTGGAGTACCTGGGGCGAAGTGGAGATAACGCTGCCGTTGTCTGCCGGTGACAACGCGGTGTCGCTGACATTGCCATCCACGGCGGAAGGCGGTGCGTCGAACGGGCCCAATATCGATCAGATCTCCTACGAATATACCGATGCGCTGCCCGCCGATCTCTCGCTGTTGTTCGAGACCGAAGGGGAGGCGATGACGATCGACGATGGTGTCTCGGTTGCCGATACCGTGGTCCGCGACGCGTCGAACCCGGAAGCCAGCTCCGCGGCTGGCAGCGATGGTCTGTGGGGAGATTACAGCGGCAGTGGCTATCTCGACATGGGCGCGCAGACCGGAGACGCCGCTTCCTTTAATGTCAACGTGTCCGAGGCCGGCACCTACCTGCTGACGATTCGCTATGCCAACAGCGGAACGGCGGATCGCCCGATGGCGCTTTCCGTGGATGGCGACGCCCAGGGCATCATCGCTTTCGACTCGACCGGTACCGGCGGCGCCGGCTGGGAGAACTGGACCGAGACTTCGATCGAAATTGAGCTGAATGCCGGCGACAACGTCGTGCGGCTCGCCAATATCGGTAACACCGGGCCCAACATCGACAGCCTGGCCGTTCACAGCGTGACGTCGGATAGTGGCGCCACAGTCGAGCCGGGAGATCGCTTCGCGGTCAAGATCAACTTCCAGCCCGCGTCTTCCGCCACTCCCGACGGCTATATCGCCGATACCGGCCAGGCATTCGGCGAGCAGTCGTTGCAAGTCGATGGCAAAACCTATCAGTACGGTTGGGTCACCGAGGATTCCATTGCCGATGGTACCGCCAACGGCACGACGCCCATGGGTATTCAGGGGCAGGACCCGGATGCCCTGGGCGATCGCAGCGGCACTCTGGATGATGTCGATCCGCTGCAGGCGACCTATGCGGGTTTCGCCAAACCTGGCTACGCACAGAACGCGGGCTGGGAGATCGAGTTGGAAGACGGTTATTACGAAGTCACCATCTCCATCGGCGATAGCGGCGGCGCCTACGATAGCGTGAACGTGATCAATGCCGAAGGCGAAGCTTTCAATACCCCCTTTACCCCCGCACGCCCTGATGACTTCCCGACCGACACCGATCCCACCAATGACAGCGAGGGCTTCCGCTCGACGCTGGTCACCCGCGTGGTACAGGTTACCGATGGCCGCCTGACCCTGGATTCGATCGGTCTCGATAGCGCCAACACTGAAATCCAGTACATCGAGATCGAGTCGCTGCCCGATCTGACCCCGGACGACGACCGAGCGGCGCCGGAGGACTACGCGTACTTCACCGATCCGCGTGCCGTAGCGGGCGTGGGCGAGGAACAGGTCGAGGTCCATCTACAGTCGGACGACGGCAGCATCCCGGACGGTATCGACCCCTCCTCGGACTTCTTCATCGGAATTTCGGTGGTCGAGGGGCGTGGTGGCGCGCTGCTCGAGAGCCTGAACGACGGCTCGGTGAAGCTGTTCAATACCGTCACCGGTGAAGAGGTAGCGTTCGATATCAACACGACGGGCGGCTTCGATTCACTGACCATTTCGCCTGTCGGTGGATTGGATGAATATACCAGCTATACCTTGGTGATCGACGGTTTCCAGGATCGCGGCGACAACGACGACCCCAGTGCGCCGACGCGGGAATTCCAGAAGTTTTCTACTACCTTCGTCACCGGTGCCCAGCCCGCGGCACAGGACAGCGAGGTCGCGTTCGATACCACGGTGGAACTGAACGGGGCCGCAGACGGCGCCTATATGTTCACTTCCATCACCATGTCGCCGGACAACAGCAAGATCTACATCTCGACCATGAACGGGGAGATCAAGCGCTACGACATCGATCCTGTCACGGGATCGCTATCCAATGAGCAGACCCTGGCGCTCGACTATTTCCAGAGCGAGGACGCCGGCGCCAGAGGTATTCTGGGGCTGACTTTCGACCCCACCGATCCCAATGTACTGTGGGTTACCGACAACTATCCAATTCCGTTGACCGGGCGTGACAACGGCGTGCCGGACTTCAGCGGTCGTATCAGCAAGATCACCATCGGCGACAGTGACGAGACGTTTACCGGTACGGCGGAGACCTACATTACCGGCTTGCCGCGCTCCAACGGTGACCATGCCACCAACAGCCTGGTGTTCCACGCCAATCCGGAATACGACGCCGACACCAACCCCGATGTCCCTCCTTACTTGTTGTATGTCTCTCAGGGTGCCAACACCGCGATGGGAGGCGACGACAGTGCCTGGGGCAATCGTCCCGAGCGCCTGCTGAATGCCGCCGTGCTCGAAGTCGACCCCTCCCGGGATGCGCCGGAGGGCGGCTTCGACGTCTCGACCGAACCCCTGCCGACCGACGGCTCCAATACCCGCTACGAAGATGACGACGGGGATCTCAAAAACGGGCCAATCGACATGGGCGGCGGCCAGTACCTGGTCTTCGCCGAAGACGGCACCGCGACGATGCAGGACGCCAACGGCAATGTATTGATTGAATACTACGACCCCTTTGCCGAAGACGCCGTTCTCAAGATATACGCCACCGGCATTCGCAACGCTTACGACCTGGTATGGCACTCCAACGGTAACCTGTATGCCTCGACCAATGGTTCCGCGGCGGGGGGGACGACGCCGGACGATCCCTCGACTGCTTACAATGAAGCGCTGATCAATGTCGGCATCGAGGACGACTGGCTGTTCAAGGTCGAGGAGGGAGGATATTACGGGCACCCCAATTCGACGCGCGACGAATACATTCTCAACGGTGGCAATCCGACCGCCGGCGACGATCCCAACGAGACCGACGAGTACCAGGTTGGCACGGATCCCGACAGCAACTACCGAGTCGACGATGCCTACTCCCTGGGCACCAATCGCTCCCCGAACGGAGCCATCGAATACACCAGCAACGTGTTCGGGGCGACGCTGGACGGCAGCCTGCTGTTTGTGGAGTACTCCGGGGGAGACGACATTCGCTGGATCTCGCTGGACGAAGACGGCAACGTTTCCTCGGACACGGTGCTGCGCGACGTCGACGGCAACGTCATCAAATACGTCGATCCGCTGGATATCATCGAGAACCCGCTGACTGGACAGCTTTATCTCATGACGCTTAACCGCAGCACGGGAGAGAGCCAGGTGATACGTCTGGATCCTGTCCCCGGTGCGATCATCGAACCGGGCGAGAACCTGGAGACGATAGCGACCATACAGGCCGAGGACGAGACCCAGGCCGTCATTGCCTCCGGCGGGGATGCCCAGATCGTCATCCGGGACGCTGACAATCCCGAGCCCAATGCCGCGAATTTCGAGCATGGCGTCCGGCCGGGCGCCTATGGCATGGATGGCAATACCGACGACAGCGACGGTACCGTCGGCGGTTATGCCGACTTCGGCAATACCAATGCCGACTCCATCACCTTCAACTTCAACGTCGATGCAGCCGATGCCGGCGATGCGGTGCTACGGGTCCGCTATGCCAATGGCGGCGGCGCCGATCGTCCGCTCGAGGTATTCGTCAATGGCGAGAGCATCGGTGTTTTCGGTTTCTCGCCGGCCGAAGGTGGCGCTGCCTGGAACACCTGGCAGACGCTGGACATCCCGGCGGAACTGCTTGCCGGCGCCAACAGCGTGAGCTTCCAGGCGGTGAACGATACCGGACCCAACATCGATCAGTTGGAAGTGTTGATCGAGGACACCACGCCGGGTTACTCGGTCTACGAGGCGGAGAGTGCGACACTCGCCGGCGGTGCCGTCATGGTCCCTTCGGATGAAGTCGACCACGACGCCTCGGGTGGCGGTTACGTCGATTTCGTCGGTAGCGGCGATCAGAGTGTCACCTGGGATGTGGACGTGGCGGAAAGCGGCGTCTACGAGATCAGCTTCCGCTATTCGCTGACAAGCGGCAAGGCCGACCGGCCGATGGCGCTGACGATCAACGGCGTCAGCTATCCGAGCGTCAACTTCACCGGGCAGAGCCAGACCCCCAGCGACTGGGTCAACCAGACCGTTCAGGTGGCGCTGACTGCCGGCGCCAACACCGTCACCGTGACGGCACCGGATGGCGTCGGTCCGGATGTCGACCTGTTGAAGATACCCGACGAACCGGTCGAGACGGCGTCCGAAGGGGCGATCAGCGTCGTGAGTACCGACCCGGCTTATTTCAGCGATCGTATCGTCTTCAACTATCTCGAGGACAACGATGCCACCAGTACCGCCGACTCGCCGCGGGAATACAAGGACAGCGGCTCGGTGATCATCAGCAACAATGGTACCGGCGATCTGAACGTCAGCGACGTCAGTGTCAGCGGTCCCTTCATGCTGGCGGACCCCGATTCGCTGGACGACCTGGTGCTGGCGTCGGGGGAATCGGTCGAGGTCGAAGTACTGTTCGATCGGGATGCCTACACGCCGCCTGCCAACAATGCGGACGACGGCGTATTCGAGGGTACCCTGACGGTAACCTCGGACGATCTCGACCAGCCGGTCACCGAAATCCAACTGGCCGGTTTCTGGCAGGCGCGCGACGAGGGCGGCTGGGAGCCCAATCTCAACGAGATATGGCAGGTTTTCGGCTTCGGCAACCATATCGACGGGCTGTCGACGCTGGATGGCGGGGGCCAGTCGGTGTTGCAGAACTTCGATCTGTATCAGGCCGCCAACGATCAAGAGGTGCTGTCGCGCTACTGGCAGATCGCCGATGGTGTCGAGACCGCGACGGTCACTCAGCTGGCGGCACTGCATAGCTATAGCGGTGCCCTGCTCGCGCTGCACGAGCCCGGCGACAAGGGCACTCGAACGTCACTGACCAATCACGATAGCCTGTACAGCCAGTCGTTCCTGCCACAGCTCGCCAACGGCAACTACGCCACGGCCAGCTTCGGGCGCAACAAGATTCCCGACGCCTGGCTGGGCGATGACGTGTTCGGCATCTCGATAGCCAACCTCTCCACCGACCCATCGCTCAATCCCCATGGCAGTGGCACGCCGCCGGCGGAGGACCAAGGCATCGAGCGGGGTTACACGGTACGCACGTTCCAGGCCTACGACAGCGATGGCAATGCCATTGCCAACACCTACTTCGTGGTCATGGATTACACCGGTATCAATTACGACTACAACGACAACGTCTTCCTCGTCGAGGGGATCGAGCCGGCTTCGCGTACGCCTTTCAACGACGCCGGGACTCCCTGGGTGGTCGATGACGACAGCGGCCTGACCCTGGATGCGGCGCTGTTCGACGAAGGGGCACCCTATCTGACCTACGAGGATTCCAGCGAGGACCAGCTGGGCAGCGACTTCCGCGAGGAGGGCGTGGACATCCGCGGCGACGGCGATGCCATCGGCTGGGTCGAGGACGGCGAGTGGGTGGAGTACACCCTCAATGTCGAGGAGGCTGGCGTTTACGATCTGTCGTTCCTCTCTGCGCTGGGGACGCAGAGCGGCAACGCACGTTCGATCACCGCCACGTTCGATAGCGGCGCCGGGGTCTACGCCGTCGCCGACATCGATGTCGGTTCCACGGGAGACTGGGATACTTTCCTGCCGACCGACAGTCAGAGCGTGTTGCTCGAGGCCGGCGTGCAGACGCTACGGCTGACCTTCAATGGCGGGTCGCAGAATCTGGAATCCTTCAGCCTGACGCCGGCGGAGCAGACGCCATTCAACGATGCCGGCACGCCCTGGGAGGTCGGCGACGGCCTGACGCTGGACGCCGCGCTATACGACGAGGGCGGCCAGTACGTAGCCTACGCTGACAGCAGCGAAGAGCAACTGGGTACCGATTTCCGTGGCGAAGGCGTGGATATTCGCGGCGAGGGTGAAGCCATCGGCTGGATCAGCGACGGCGAGTGGGTCGAGTACACTCTCGACGTCGCCGAAGCCGGTACCTATCAACTCTCCTTTGCCGCCGCGACGATGTTCGACGACCGCACGGTGACGGCAAGCGTCGCGCAAAATGGCGAAGTCTATGAAAGCGCCGACCCGCAGGCGGTCACCAACACCGGTGACTGGGAGGACTATCAGGCCAATGACGGTATCGTGCTGGACCTGGCGGCGGGGGAGCAGGTGCTTCGCCTGACCTTCAACGGTGGCTCGATGAACCTGGCCTCCTTCACGTTGACGCCGACCGCGAATACCACGCAGTCGTCGGCGCCGCTGATGGCGGCACTGGAGGAGCAGATTGACGGCCTGGCCGCCACGATCGACAACCTACCGGTCATGAGCGATGACGTTGCGGTCACCGGCGTCGACGACCAGCCTCAGACCACCGAGATCGCCTGAGCCATCAACGGTGCTCGCCCTCCCGGGGACGGCTGCCGGCCGACCCCGGGTTTTTTCGGCGCATCATCTGGTCAGTTTGAAGCGGGGCCGTAGCACGAACAGGATCACGCTTATGCACACCAGCGAACAGGCGAACATCGAGGCGATGACCCAACCGAGCGTCTCCGGCAGTAGTGTCGAGAAAGCGCTCAGCCCGCCCGCGATGTCGAATTGGCAGGCGCCGAGCAACGACGACGCAGTGCCGTCGTGGTGTTCGAAGTGCTCCATGAAACAGGCTTGGTTATTGGGCACGATACCGCTTTGAGCGCCAATCGTGAGCATCATGGCGGGCAGGAACAACCAGACCGAGGCTTGGGCCCAGGTCGTCAGGCTCAGCAGCAAGACGCCGACGAACTGGACACTCAGACAAGTGACCAGAATCTGACACGAGCTGAAACGATTGAGCAGTGCGCGGTTGGTCAGGTTGACCAGCAGCATGACGGCGATATTGGCGCCGAACATCAGCGAGAAGGCGCCTTCCAACTGGCCGAAGTGGGCCTGGAAGTGGGCCTGATAGATGAACGAGGAATGAGTAATGAAAAGCATCATTACCGAAAAGGCGAACGCCTGCAGGGCGATGAACGGCAATGCGGAACGGGTCCCGAAGACGAAGCGATAACGCGTCAGCAACGAATCCGTTTGATGCGTATTGGCCGTCGGTCTGGCGTGACGCAGCACCACCCAGGCCTGAAGTGGAATGACACCAAGGGCATAGAGTGCCAGGAACCAGAAAAATCGTGTGCCAGTCCCCCATTGCCAGCAGTGCGCTGCCGATGCTCGGGGCGACACCCGGCGCGACGATTATGATCAGGCCGATCATGCTGAATAGCTTGGCGGCTTCGCGTCTCTGAGCCCGGTCGCGAACCAGGACAGGGATCAACACCGTGATCCAGCCGCCACCGAAAGCCTGCAGCGCCCGTAGTACCAGCAGCATCGAAGCTCTTCGGTTTGCGTAATGCCCAGGCTGGCAAGGAGGAAGATGCCGAGCCCCGCGTATATGACCCGTGGCCGCCCAATGCGATCCGACAACGGTCCACCGACCAGCTGGCCGACTGCCAGGCCGAAAAATATAGATCGAGAGGCTTCGCGAGACCTCGTTGATACCAACGCCCATGGTGTCGGCCATGGCCGGGAAAGCCGGCAGGTAAGCGTCGGTCGACAACGGGCCAAGCGCCATGGTGATGGCCAGCACCAGCGGCAAGGCAAAAGAGTAGTTTCGAGACATGGAGACCTACGATTCACGGGGCTATATGGTTGACGAAGTCAACTATATGCACGCCTTATGACAAGCTCGACTTTAGCCGCATGGTTTCGGTGGTCAGTGCCTTGGAAAAGTTCTAGGAAACGCGATAAGCGTAGGCCATCTCGGCGAGGATGCCACGCCCCCCCGCCAGCGTCAGTGCCAGATCCTGCAGGCAGTCCCATACCGGCAGGGCGATGGCGCCCTTGATCGCGAGATCGATCCGCTGCGAGAACATCAGCAGTTTGTGCAGACGGCGCTGCGGCAGCCGGTTGAGCGCCTGCTGATAGCCTGGCCGGCGCTTTTCCGGAATCATCGGGCGCTGTGCCTTGCAGGCATGTTCGAGACTCTGGCCCTGGTCGAGGTGCTGAAAGATCGACAGCAACGTGCGCAGTTCACGCGTCAGCGACCACAACACGACGGGCGCCTCGATGCCTTCCTGACGCAGCCCTTGCACGATCCGCACGACCCGGTCGCGGTCGCCGCGCAGGCAGGCATCGGTCAGCGTGAACACGTCGTAGCGGGCGCTCGACTCGACGCCGCTGGCGATAGCGGTGACGTCGAGTCGCGCATTCGGCGGCATCAGCAGCGCCAGTTTCTGCAGCTCCTGGTCGGCGGCCAGCAGATTGCCCTCGGTGCGCTCGCCGAGCAGCCGGGCGGCATCCATGTCCAGATTGAGTCCGTGCAGACTGGCCCGGTCGCGCATCCAGAACCCCAGTCGCTGATGATCGACCGGCCACACCGGGACGAACAGGCCCAGCTTGTCGAGCGCCTTGAACCACTTGCTCGACTGCGCCTTGCGGTCCAGGCGCTGGCTCGACAGCAACAGCACGTTGTCGCTGCCGCCGGCCTGCTCGGCATAGGCTTCGAGCGCCTTGCCGCCTTCCTGGCCGGGAGACTGGCCGCCGAGGCGGACTTCGATCAGCTTGCTCGAAGCGAACAGCGACAGGCTGGAAGCGGACTCCAGCAACTGGGTCCACTGGAAGCCGGATTCGACGTGCAGGATTTCGCGCTCTTCGATGCCTCGCTCGCGTGCCACCCGACGCACCGTGTCGCAAGCTTCCATATGGATCAGCGGCTCGTCGCCGGCGACCATGACCACCGGTGGCAGACGCTTTTGCAGCGAGGCTTCCAGCTTGTCGGGGAAAACCTTCATTGAGACTTAAGGGCCGTCAGTCGATCGATCAATTGGTTGGCGGCGTCGCGCCGCAGGCGTTGGATCGCCTCGCTACGTACCTGGTCAACGGAATAAAGATCGTCGGTGGAGAGCAGGACCGTGGTCGAGACTTCCAGTCGCTGCTGGTTCAGCAGATAGGCGCTGTCCGAGGCACGCTGGACCGAGAACGGGGCGGTCAGGGTGATTTCGGTCTCGCGGCTACCGGAGTCGGAGCGCGTCAGGCGGCTCTCGCCGAGCCGCTCATCGCCGAGGTTGAGGCGCAGATCGGCATCGTCGACGACATCCGTCCCCGCGCTTTCGAGCGTGCGCCGGACTTCCTCGCTGAACGGCGAGACGTTGGCGCTCAGGCTGATCTCGGAGAGGGCAAGTTCCGGCTGGTGCAAGCCACGAAGCTGGAACCCGCAGCCCGCCAGCGCAGTCAGCGCCAGCGCGATCAAGCCGATCAAAACGGGACGGCGTGTCATGAAAAAGCTCCCTGTCGGATGACGGCGCCGTCTCCACGGCGCCGCGGCATTCAGTTGGCGACGATATTGACCAGTTTTCCGGGCACCACGATCACCTTGCGCACGCTCTTGCCTTCCAGGTGACGCTGGACGTTCACGGCCGCCATGGCCTGCGTTTCGATGGCTGCCTTGTCGGCTTCCGCGGGCACTTCGAGGCGAGCACGCAGCTTGCCGTTGACCTGTACCGCCAGCTCGATGCTCGCCTTGACCAGGGCGCGTTCGTCGACCTGGGGCCAGGTGGCGTCGATCACCGGCTCGTCGTGGCCCAGCGCCTGCCACAATACATGGCAGGTGTGCGGCGTGATCGGCGCCAGCAGCAACACGCATGCCTCGATCGCCTCGCGCGCGACGGCCAACCCCTGCGGAGAGGTATCGTCGAAACGGCCGAGCGCGTTGGTCAGCTCCATGACCGCGGCGATGGCGGTATTGAAAGTCGTGCGGCGGCCGATATCGTCGCCCGCCTTGGCGATGGTCTCGTGGGTCTTGCGGCGCAGCTCGGTCTGCGCGTCGTCGAGTGAGCCGACCTCGAGCGTCGCGGGCGTACCGGCCGCGAGATGCTCGGCAACCAGCCTCCACAACCGCTTGAGGAAGCGGTGCGAACCCTCGACGCCGGAATCCGACCACTCCAGCGACTGCTCCGGCGGGGCGGCGAACATCATGAACAGGCGCACGGTATCGGCGCCGAAGCGGTCGATCATCGCCTGCGGGTCGACGCCGTTGTTCTTCGATTTCGACATCTTCTCGATGCCGCCCATCTCCACCGGCTGGCCGTCGCTGATCAGCCTGGCGCTGATCGGGCGACCCTTGTCGTCGCGCTCGACCTCGACATCCGCCGGGTTGAACCACTCCTTGCCGCCGTTTTCGCTCTCGCGATAGAAGGTCTCGGCAATCACCATGCCCTGGGTCAGCAGGCGCTGGAACGGCTCGTCGCTGCGCACCAGTCCCTCGTCACGCATCAGCTTGTGGAAGAAGCGCGCATAGAGCAGATGCAGGATGGCATGTTCGATACCGCCGATGTAGAGATCCACCGGCAGCCAGTAGTCGGCGCGCTCATCGAGCATGGCCTCGGGGTTGTCAGCACAGCAGAAACGGGCGTAGTACCAAGAGGACTCCATGAAGGTGTCGAAGGTATCGGTTTCCCGCGTCCAGCCATCGCCCAGATCGTAGAACGCCGGCATCTTCTTCAGCGGCGAACCGGAAGCGTCGACCTCGACCTCCTGTGGCAGCGCCACCGGCAGTTCGTCATCGGTGAGCGGCACGGTCTGGCCTTCGGGGCCGTACTTGACCGGAATCGGCGCGCCCCAGTAGCGCTGACGGGCCACACCCCAATCGCGCAGGCGGAAGTTGATCTTGACCTTGCCGCGCCCGAGCGATTCCAGCCTGGCGGCGATGGCATCGAAGGCGGCCTCGAACGCCAGGCCATCGAATTCGCCGGAGTTGATCAGCGTGCCGTGCTCGACGTAGGCCGCTTCGGACAGATCCGGCGTCTCGCCGTTGGCATCGGCGATGACCGCTGCGATCGGCAACTGGTACTTGGTGGCGAATTCCCAGTCGCGCTGATCGTGGGCCGGAACCGCCATGACCGCGCCGGTGCCATATTCCATCAGCACGAAGTTGGCGACGAAGATCGGCACTTCACCGCCGGTCAGCGGATGAATCGCGCGGAAACCGGTATCGCGGCCACGTTTTTCCATGGTCGCCAGTTCGGCCTCGGAGTTGCCGCCCTGCTGGCACTCGACCAGGAACTCGGCCAGCGCCGGATCGTTTTCGGCGGCACGCTTGGCCAGCGGGTGGCCGGCGGCGACGGCGACATAGGTCACGCCGAACAGGGTATCGGGGCGAGTCGTATAGACGTCGAGGCGCTCGTCGCTATCCTGGACATCGAAGCTGAGCTCGACCCCGCGCGATTTGCCGATCCAGTTGCGCTGCATGGTCTTGACCTGCTCCGGCCATTCGACCTTGTCGAGATCGGCCAGCAGTTCGTCGGCGTAGTCGGTGATCTTGAGGAACCACAGCGGAATCTCCTTGCGCTCGACCCGCGCGCCGGAGCGCCAGCCACGGCCGTCGATCACCTGCTCGTTGGCCAGCACGGTCTGGTCGACCGGGTCCCAGTTGACCGTCGACATCTTCTTGTAGACCACGCCTTTCTCCACCAACTTGGCGAAGAACCACTGCTCCCAGCGGTAGTAGTCGACGTCGCAGGTGGCGAATTCGCGATCCCAGTCGTAGGCGAAACCGAGCGCCTTGAGCTGGCCGCGCATGTAGTCGATGTTGTCGTAGGTCCACTTGCCGGGGGCGACGCGATTCTTGATCGCGGCGTTTTCCGCCGGCATGCCGAAGGCGTCCCAGCCCATCGGTTGCAGCACGTTCTTGCCCTGCATGCGCTGAAAGCGGGAGACCACGTCGCCGATGGTGTAATTGCGCACGTGGCCCATGTGCAGCTTGCCGCTGGGATAGGGGAACATCGATAGGCAGTAGAACTTCTCGCGCGTCGACTCCTCGACGGCCTTGAAGCTCTGATGCGTGTCCCAGTATTGCTGTGCGGCGGTTTCAATAGCGTGCGGGTTGTACTGTGCGTCCATCGGTTCGGTCAGGCACCTTGCGTTCGGCATGGGGGAGCGCCAGAGTCCCCGCGAATGGTTATACTCGCAACAGACGGTAAAGTGCGGGGGCGGCGTCGATTTTTCAGGCCACCAAGCATACCCCAGACCCGATGTCGCAGGTAGGGGCACGCGTTTTGATGAATCGGGGCATGCGCTTCGATGAAGTACACGACGAGCAGCAAACGAAAGGGGGTAGCCATGGACCAGCGTCAACCACGACCCGAGGAACGTTCCCGTCTCGCCGACGCCTACGAGCGTATCCTGACGCGGCTGAAAGACGGCGGCGGCGAACTCTCCTGGGAGAGCTTCCAGCGCGAGCTCGACGAGGCGGTGGCCTTCGAGGCGGAGTTCGAGGAGTTCACCAAGGACGAGGCCGCGCTTCTGCGCGCCTGGGTCGAGCGGGACATGCGCGATTTCCGCCAGTTCCTGGCCAAAGGCGGGGAAGGGATCGCCACCTGGCTCGGCATCGATCTCGATGTGCTGTCGCGACGGGTCAGCGATGCGCTGTTTTCCATCGCCGACCGCACCAGCATCGACCGCGAACGTTTCGAGGATGATCTGGAAGCGGCCCGGGCCGATTACACCGCCGGCGAGGTGGCGCTGCCCGGGCGCATGAGCTGCGTTCACTGCGGCGCCGGTATCGTGTTGAATCAGGTGGCGCGCCTGGAGCCATGCCATGCCTGTGGCCACCGCTATTTCCACCGCGAGTCCGGCGCGCCGCAGCCGACCGCAAGCGACTGATCCAGGCAACGATCCACGCCGCCGTCATTTCACGGCGGCGTGGGCACGTCGTCGTCCGGGAACCTTCATCGTCGACGTTAGTCGTAACAGCAGTCTCTCGACCCAACGCGATGAGGAGCGAAGCGTGCCCAAGTCCTCCAAGAGCGTGCTGTTCGGTGCCGTTTGCCTGATGAGCGCCTTCGGCGTACCGGCGGCGCTGGCCGATACGGTTGCCGAGGATGCCGAATCGATGGCCGATGCCGAGTGCCCTGACTGGCTGCCCGAGGCCACCCGCTGCTACGCCGGCCAGGACACCCATGGCGCCTATTACTGGATCGCCATTCCCGACGGCTGGAACCACAAGCTGGTACTTCACAGCCACGGTGGCCCGCGCCCCAATGCGCCGCATCCCGACGACCCCGTCGACATCGACCTGCGTCAATACGACGTCATGGTGCGCGAGGGCTATGCCTGGGCCGGTTCCAGCTATCGACGCGGCGGTTACGGCGTGCGCATGGCCGCCGAGGACACCGATTACCTGCGCCGGCTGTTCGTCGAGCGGTTCGGCCGGCCGCAGCGGATCTATCTGCACGGCCAGTCCTGGGGCGGCAACGTGGCGGCCAAGACCATGGAGCTGTATGGCGAAACCGCCGACGGTGGGCGTCGCTACGATGGCGCGCTGCTCACCAGCGGCGTGCTCGGTGGCGGTACCCAGGCCTATCAGTTTCGCGCCGACCTGCGCGCGGTCTATCAATACTACTGCGCCAACCACCCCTATCCCGACGAAGAGCAGTACCCGCTGTGGGAGGGCCTGCCGGACGATAGTGAGATGACGCCCGAAGAACTCAATGCCCGTGTCGATGCCTGCACCGGCGTCGATCTGCCGCCCGAGCAGCGCACCTTGCTGCAACAGCAGATGCTGAACAACATCGTCGATGTCGTCCGTATTCCGTCCAACACGCTGAAAGCCCACATGCGCTGGGCGACCTTCCTGTTCCAGGACATGGTCGAGCAGCGTCTGGAGGGCGCCAGCCCGTTCTCCAACCGCGGCGTGCGTTATGTCGGCTCGATCGACGACGACGCGCTCAACAAGGGCATCTCGCGCTTCGACGAGGATGCGCGGGCGGTCGAGAAACTGGGCGAGGATGCCGGTTTGACGGGCGACACCGACATTCCCACCGTCACCATGCACGCGATCAACGATCCGATCATTTTCGTCGAGAACGAATGGCTCTATCGTCGTGCGCGCGAGGATAGCGGTACCGCCGACTCGCTGGTCCAGCTGTATACCGACGAGGCCCAGCACAGCAAACTATCGACGCCGCAGTACGCGGCGGCGTTGGAAGCCCTGGATAGCTGGGTCGAGCACGGCGAGAAGCCGACTCCGGATAGCGTCGCGCAGCAGTGCGAAGAGCGGGATGTGTCTATCTACGGCGGCAGCTGCCACTTCGATACCGACTACGAGGTAGCGGAGTGGCGCGCGCGGGTCTACGCGCGTCAGCCTTGACTCTTCGCACCGTCGGCGCGCTCTTATGCCAGCGGTTGGGCCGCCGGCCGTGGCATGTCTTGCCATTCGGCTTCGTCGGCATCCAGCGCGCGATGGGCCGACTCCGGCAGCCGCAGTCCGCCCCACATCGCCAGCAGGGTGATCGCGATCAGGTAGAACGCCGGCGACAGATTGTTTCCGGTGCGCTCGATCAGCCAGGTCGCCACCAGCGGTGCGGTACCGCCGAAGATCGTATAGGCCAGGTTGTAGCACAGTGCCGAAGCGGTGTAGCGCACCCGCGTCGGGAACTGCTCCGACAGCAGCACCGCCGTCACCACGCCGCAGATCACCGCGCCCACCGCCATCAACGCCGCACCGGTCATCGATGCCAGCCACTCGCCGCTACCGGCCAGCGTGTAAGCCGGGAATACCGCCACGATCAGACTGATACCCGCGCTCAGTACCGTCTTGCGGCGGCCGACGCGATCGGCATAGCGTCCGATCAATGGGCAGAGCAGAGCGGCGAAGACCAGCGCGCCCAGGCTGGCCAGCAGCGCGGTGGTCTGCGAGGCCTGGCCGACGACCTGCATGTAGGTGGTGAAATAGGTGGTGAACATATAGAACGACAGTGCCGTGACCGAGATGAAGGCACTGAGACAGACGATGGTGGCACCGTGGGAGCGGACCGTCTCGGCGAGTGGCGAGTGGGGCACGTCGTGTTGTGCCTTCAGCGCCTGGAACGCCGGTGACTCATCGAGCCGCAGCCGCATGTAGAGTCCGATCAGGCCCAGCGGCGCGGCGATCAGAAAGGGAATGCGCCAGCCCCAGGCAGCCAGAGCTTCTTCCGAAAGCAGGGCGCTGACGGCATAGGCCAGTGCCGCCGCGGTGGCGAAGGCGGTGAAGGTCGAGACCGGCACGAAGCTGCCGTAGCGTGCCTTGTGCCGGCGTGGCGCGTGTTCCATGACGAAAGCGCAGGCACCGGCGTACTCGCCCCCGGCGGAAAAGCCCTGGACGCAGCGTGCCAGCGCCAATGCCAGCGGTGCCAACAGGCCGACGCTTTGATAGGTCGGCAGTAGACCGATCAATGTGGTGGCACCGGCCATCAGCAGTACCGTCATGGCCAGCACTCGCTTGCGCCCGATCTTGTCGCCCAGCATGCCGAAGAAGATGCCGCCGAGAGGGCGCAGCGCGAACGACACCGCGAACACGGCGAATGTCTGCAGCAGGGCAAGTGAATCGTCGCCGGGCGGGAAGAAGTGGTGCGAGATGATCACGGCGAGAAAGCCGTAGACGGCGAAGTCGAACCACTCGACGAAATTGCCGATCGCCGAGGCGGCGATCACCTTGCGCAGGATGGAAAGATCGACTTCGTCTGGCGAGGGGGGTATCGACGAGGTCGCGGTGGCGAAGTCATTGTTGTTGGGTCGGGCCATGCCGAAGCCTCCAGGGCTGGAGAGAGGAAGACTTCAGCCTAAGGCGTCAGTAGGCGGAGCAATGCCCTGCCCGCGACAGGAGTTTGCGTGCTTACGACGCGCCTTCCGTCAGGCAAGGGCGACTAGAGCCCGCCGGTCACTTCGATCACCGACCCCGTGACATAGCTCGTTTCCGCCGATAGCAGCCAGGCGATGGCGTTGGCGATCTCTGCGGGCTGGCCGGGGCGACCGAGCGGTATGTTGGCGGCGACTCGCCTGGCGCGATCCGGCTCGCCGGAGCGGGCATGGATGGTGGTATCGGTGGTGCCGGGCGAGACCGCATTGACGAGAATGTTCGCCCCCGCCAGCTCCTTGGCCAGTCCCCGAGTGAGCGCTTCCAGGCCGGCCTTGGCAGCAGCGTAGACGACGTACTCATTGGGCGAGCCCGTGCGGGCGGCGACCGAAGAGACGTTGACGATGGACGAGCGCAGGCTGCGGCCCTGCCAGCGGCGCGCGGCTTCCCGGCACAGTCTGGCCGGGCCGGCGAGGTTGACGGCAATGACCCGTTCCAACTCGTCGTCTCCGAGTTCGGCGAGCGGCCCCAGTCCGCCGGTGATGCCGGCATTGTTGACCAGAGCCACGGGATCGCCGAGCGCTTCGGCGGCCGCGAAGATGCGTGCCGGAGCGTCGCGCTCGGCGACGTCGCAGCGCAGGCCGCGAACCACCGGGCCGCCATCGGCGAACGTGCGCTCCAACGCATCCGCTTCCTCGGGCGATTGGGCATGCGTGAACAGTACGCCCCAGCCGTCGCGGTGCAGGCGCTCGACCAGACTGGCGCCGATGCCGCGTGAGCCGCCGGTGACAATGGCGATAGGGGATGCCGCTTCGCTGGGGTGTCGATTCGAAATCTGCATGAGTCGATGTCTGCCGCTGAGGTTTTGTTTCGCTCCCGGAACGCTTGTCGTCGGTGTCGCCGGCGGTTTCCGGGGGCTCCAGGTTGGTTCACAGGCCCAATTGCTGGCGCACGCGTTCCCAGGAGTCGTTCTGCCATCGGGCGTAGAGCTCGAACTCGTCGTACACAGGGCGGCCGAGAGCCAGTTCGAAAGCGCTGCGGCTGGATTCACCGGCATAGGCCCGGGGACGAGCATCGCCCAGGTTCGACTGGAAGATCCCGGCGGCGCTGACCGGCAGAAAATCCTCGTAGGTGATCGGCGTAGCCTCGACCCAGCCTTCGCTGATCAGCGCCTCGGCCTCGCGGGGAGCAGGCTCGCCGGCGGCCAGCCGCTCGCGGCCACTCTTGCTGAGCCGGTAGCGGAAATAAGCCAACTGGTCACGGCGCAGCGTCTCTTCGTCGTCGGGGAAGTTGGCGAAGATATCACCCAGTTGGCGCTGGTGGGCCAGGTTGTCGGTGGCCGCAGGTGCCTGACGTGAACGCGCGAGTAGTTCATCGTAGCGTTGCCGGCCTTTCGGCGTGAGCGCGGCGCCGCGCTGTTCGATCTCGCCGAAACGGGCGGTGTGCGTACCGCCTTCGGCGCCGGCGAAGCGGATCGGTTCCTCGAGCGCCTTGAAGCTGGTCTGGCGCAGCAGGATCGGAACGCGTCGCCGTGGTGGGCCTTCGATCACCGCCTTGGGCGTGATGCCGTAGTCGGGCATGGCGGCCTGGGCGGCATCGATATCCAGCGTGCGCGGCGTCAGGTGATTGATGTGCGGGCCGCGAAAACAGACCACGTCGGCGACCAGACGATGCGCATCGTGCAAGGCCCGGTAGGTGTCGTGATCGACGGTGGCATCACGATGCCAGCGGAAGGTCTCCAGGATTTCGGCGACGAAGCGTCCGGCCTGCTCGTGGTCGAAGCCGCCCTGGTGTTCGCCGAGTTCGATCAGCTCGCGTGCGCCGGGCGTGAAGATGTCGCGCTTGGAAAGGATCGCCGCCGCCTGGCGTCGAAGGGTGTCGTCTTCGATCAGCTCCAGGCGTAGCAGGGAGGTAAAGATACGGAACGGATTGCGCTTGAGCGAGGCCTCGTCGATCGGACGGAAGGCGGTGGAATGCACCGGCACGCCGGCGGGGGAGAGATCGTAATAACCGACCGGGAACATTCCCATCAGCGCGAAGACACGGCGCAGGGTAGCCAGCTCTTCGGCGGTGCCGACGCGGATGGCACCGTGGCGCTCGATGTCGAGCCGCGCGGTCTCGTCATCGGCATGCAAGCGTGCCGCCAGCCGAGGATCGGCATCCATGGCTCGCCGGTTGATGGCGCCGACGAGCTCGAGCAGCGTGCCGTATTGGGGGACTTCCTGCCGGTACATATCGGACATCGCCTGCGAGAAAGCGCTGCGGATGTCGTCGGGGGAGACCAGGGAAAGTGTCATGGCGCACTCGTGGCCGGAAAATAGAACTCCATGCAACGCTATCGCGCCAGCGCTGGCAAGAGCCGGAGGCACCTGTTGAGACCAATCGACAATCTCGTGTCGCATTGATAAAAGTCGCGCGGAAGCGGCGGGGAAGACCGCCGGCAGCCGAATTCCGCGGGCGCCGGCGGTGTGGTCAGCGTGGTTGGCGTCGCTTCCATGCCAGCCCGGGCATTAGCATCAGCAGCGCCAACAGCCAGGTCGGCCAACTGCCGGTACGGGTGAACGGCGTCAGACCGGTCATCGGTGCGACATTGCCGACCACACTGGTTGCCTCGAACTGCGGTGCACGCTCCTGGAGGCGGCCCTGGTCGTCGATGATCGCGGTCACGCCGTTGCTGGTGGCGCGAATCACGTATCGGCCGTTTTCCAGCGCCCGCAGGCGCGCCATCTGCAGATGCTGCAGCGGACCGATGGAACGACCGAACCAGGTGTCGTTGGAGACCGTCAATATCACGTTGGCATCGCGGGCGCGCCCGGCGACCAGATCGGGATAGATGATTTCGTAGCAGATGGCGCTGCCGATGGCGATACCGTGGGTCAGTATCGGCGGTTGCGAATCGGCGCCGGCAGCGAAATCGGACATCGGCAGGTCGAAGAAATCGATGATGCCGCGCAACAGAAAGTCCAGCGGCAGGAACTCGCCGAACGGCACCAGATGCGCCTTGCGGTATTCGCCACGGGTTTCGCCAACGCCGACGATGGCGTTGTAGTAGTGGCCGCTTGCGTCGCGCTGGACGATCCCGGTCAGCAACGCCGTCTCGGGCGCCAGGGTGGTTTGCAAGCGCTCCAGGAACGGTCGCGCCTGTTCCTCGAACATCGGCAGTGCGGTCTCCGGCCAGACGATGAGGTCGACATCGTCCGGCAGCTCGCGGCTCATGCGGGTATAGGTATTGACCGCGTTGCGCTGGCCATCGGCGCTCCATTTGGCCAGTTGCGGCAAATTGCCCTGCAGCAGCGCCACGCGCAGCGGGTCGGCGGCCTGTTGTGTCCAGTGTGTCGGCAGCGCCAGCGGCACCAGCCACAGCGCGGCGACAGGCATCGCGGCCCACCAGCGGCGGCGACAGAACTCGACCAGCAGCGTGCCGCTCAGTGCAACGATCAGCGACAGCAGGTAGACGCCGCCGATGGGTGCCCAGGGTGCCAGCGGCGAGTCGACCTGGGCGCTGCCCAGCAAAAGCCATGGGAAGCCGGTGAACGCCCAGCTACGGAAGGCTTCGCCCAATACCCAAACGCCGGCGAAACTGAGAAAAGCCAGGCGGGGCGAGGTGAAGCGACGATAGAGCCCGAAGATGAAGGCGTGAAACAGCGCCAGGGTACCGACGAACAGCGCGGTCAGGAACAGCGCCAGCGGTGCCCCGGTATAGCCATAATCGTGGATCGAGACGTAGACCCAGGACGCCCCGGTGCCGAACAGGCCGACGCCGAATAGCCAGCCGTGCAGGGCGGCTTGTCCTACCGTCAGACGGTGCCGGCCCAGATACATCAGGGCAACGGCGATCGGTCCCAGCCACCATAGGTGGAAAGGCGCGAAAGAGAGGGTGGAGAAGCCGCCGGCGATCAGCGCGGCCAGATAGCCGGGCCAGGGACGACGGGCGGAAATCAACGGCTTGGCGGGCGGCATGGGGCACTCCTTGCAGAAAGTGCCCCTTATAGCAAAGTTGCCGCACGAATACGTTAAGAAACCTCCGATTAACTATTCCGCTGGGCCATACTGCGTTAAAAATCAACTCAACATGCTCATTTACCCCCGTAAACTCCGCTTTTGACTCGCGACATCCCTGTCGCTCGCTCTTCGAGCAGCGGAGCTGCCCAAATCGTCAATCCTGACGATTTGTCGTTGATTTTTGCCTTGTCTAGCCTGCGCTCATGACGTTAATTGGAGGCTTCTTGAGTGCTTGAAAACCGCATACGCCTACGTGGAATCAGCTTTCGACTCGCCGCGCGGGCGCGTTTGCGACCTCTGCCGGTACGGGCTTGGCCTGCAGCAGACGAATGCGCCGATTGTCGGCGTTGAGTACGGTGAAACGCCAGTCGCCGAGATCGGCATACTCGTTGCGACGCGGGAGGTGGCCGAAACGCTGCATGATCAGCCCGCCCACCGTATCGAACTCCTCGTCGGAGAACTCGGTGCCGAACTGTTCGTTGAAATCCTCGATCGGGGTCAGTGCACGCACCGCGTAGGTGCCATCGCCGAGATCGCGGATATCCTCCTCCTCGTCGATGTCGTGCTCATCCTCGATGTCGCCGACGATCTGCTCGAGAATGTCCTCGATGGTGACGATCCCGGCCGTGCCGCCATATTCGTCGACCACGATGGCCATGTGGTTATGCGTATCGCGGAACTCCTTGAGCAGGCTGTTGAGCCGCTTGGATTCCGGCACGAACATGGCCGGGCGCAGCACGTCGCGCAGCGAGAACGCCTCGCGCTCCTCGGCACTGCGCTTGAGCAGCGGCAGCAGATCCTTGACCAGCAGAATGCCGAGCACGTCGTCCAGGTTGTCGTCGATCACCGGATAGCGCGAGTGCGCCGTCTCCAGGATGGTCGGCAGGCAGTCCTCCGGACGCTGGGTCACGCCGATCGCGGTGACCTGTGAACGGGGAATCATGACCTCGCGAACTTGTTGGTCACTGATCTGAAAGGCGCCCTCGATGATCGTCAGGGCGTCCTGATCGAGGTTCAGCCTGGGGCCGGCCTCGCGCAGAAAGGTGAGCAGCTCCTCGCGGGAGCTGGGTTCGTCGAAATCGCTCGAGAAGGTACTGATCAGCTTTTCCAGCCAGGATCGACTGTTCTGGCTACTCGATCGGTCTTCGCTCATGACTGTGGTCTCTTGTCCTCGGATGACGCACGGAAGGGGAAACGATAAGGATGGGAGATGCCGGCGACTGGCGCGGCATCCATCGGTATACGGGTACGGCCTTCCGCGATCCGGGATCGGCTAGGCGGAGGCTCGTCGGGGTGTTCGGCCGTCAGGGTCGGGGTCTCGCTCGATCGTTCCCGGTGGCAGGAAGATCTCGTTGACGTCGGCATAGGGCTCAATATCTGGGCTTGATCGTCGCGCTGGGCATCAGTGTTCGAAAAGGGTCATTCAGACATCCAGGCCCGAATCGTCGGCGCGATAGGGATCCGCGATGTCGAACCGGGCGAGCAGAGCACGTTCCAACGCCTCCATCTGCTCCGCCTCCTCATCATCTATATGGTCGTAGCCCAATAAATGCAAGCAGCCATGTATTACCAGATGGGCGTAGTGATCGCGGGTTGACTTGCGCTGCTCGTTAGCCTCCGCGACCACGACATCGTGGCAGATCACCAGGTCACCCAGCAGCGGCAATTCGAGACCCGGTGGTGCCTCGAACGGGAACGACAGTACATTGGTCGGCTTGTCCTTGCCGCGATACTCGCGGTTGAGCTGCTGGCTCTCCGCGCGCTCGACGAAGCGGATCGTCACTTCGCGGCGCGGCTCGTCCTCCGCGTCGAGGACGCAGGCGACCCAGCGCTCGAGCTCGGACTGCGACGGCAATCTCGCCTCGGCGCGTTCATCAATCGCGACCTGGCGGTCGATCTCGACGTTCACGAGCGGTTATCGTCCTTGGTGGCGCGGGCCTGCAAACGCTCTTCGCGGCGCTGGCGCAGGGCGGCTTCCTCGCTGGCCTCGTGATGATCGTAGGCCTCGATGATGCGCTGGACCAGCGGATGGCGCACGACGTCCTTGGGCGCGAACTGGGTGATGCCGATCCCCGCGGTATCGCGCAGCACTTCGAGCACATGGATCAGACCGGAACTGGAGCCGCGCGGCAGGTCGACCTGGGTCGCGTCGCCGGTGATCACCGCGGTCGAGCCGAAACCGATACGGGTCAGGAACATTTTCATCTGCTCGCGCGTGGTGTTCTGGCTCTCATCGAGAATGATGAAGGCGTTGTTGAGCGTGCGTCCGCGCATGTAGGCCAGCGGGGCGATCTCGATCACCTGGCGCTCGATCAGCTTGTTGACCTGCTCGAAGCCGAGCATTTCGTAGAGCGCATCGTAGAGCGGCCGCAGATAGGGGTCGATCTTCTGCGCCAGATCGCCGGGCAGAAAACCCAGCTTCTCGCCGGCCTCGACCGCCGGGCGCACCAGCAGAATGCGCCTGACTTCCTGGCGATTGAGCGCCTCGACCGCCGCCGCCACCGCCAGGTAGGTCTTGCCGGTGCCCGCCGGGCCGACGCCGAAATTGATGTCGTGGCGGCGGATGCTGGCGACATAGCCCTGCTGGTTGAAGCCGCGCGGCTTGATCAATGCCCGCGGGGTGCGGATCAACAGGCCACCGGCTTCGACGTCGCCGGTTTCCTCTTCCAGCGCCTCGATGCCCGACTCCTGCAGGTAGAGGTGCACCGTGTCCGGCAGCAGCTCTTCGGCCTCGGTCTCGCGATAAAGGTGCTCCAACACGTTGGCTGCCGCCTTGACGCTGGCATCCGGACCCGCCAGTTGAAAGGTATTGCCACGATTGCGCAGCGTCACGCCCAGGCGGGTTTCGATCAGCTTCAGATGTTCGTCGCGCTGGCCGCAGAGGCTGGCCAGGCGCATGGGATCGTTGGGCTCGAGCGTCAGGGAAACGACGCGATTGGCGGACTGTTGGTCTTGGGTCAACGCAGAGAGATCCGTCGATGTTGGAAAATGGAAGGCTTCAGCTTACTGCGCCGCTTCCCGTCGGAGCAATGTTCCAGGGCGCTCGGCGCATGTCGCGAAAGTCGCGCGGGCACGACCTCGAGGCCGTGCCCGATAGGGAAGTGGGGACGAAAGATCGGAACTCAATGGCGCTCCGGGGACGCCAGTTCGCCACGCAGCGAGTTGGGCAGCGCCTCGGTGATGGTGACGTCGACGAAATAGCCGATCAGGGCAGTGGGGTCGTCGGCGCGGAAGTTGACCACCCGGTTGTTCTCGGTGCGACCGGAAAGCTGCCCTGGATCCTTGGGCGAAAAACCGGTGACCAGAATGCGCTCGGTGTTGCCGACCATGCGCCGGCTGATTCGCTGGGTCTGCTGATTGAGCCGATCCTGCAGAATCGCCAGGCGCTGCTTCTTGACCTCGTGAGGGGTGTCGTCCGGCAGGCTGGAAGCCGGCGTGCCGGGGCGCTTCGAGTAGATGAAGCTGAACGAGGCATCGAAACCGATGCGCTGGATCAGGTCCATGGTGTCCTCGAAGTCGGCGTCGGTCTCGCCGGGAAAACCGATGATGAAGTCGGACGAGAAGCTGATGTCGGGGCGCAGGGCGCGGATGCGCTCGAGCTTTTCGATGTACATGTCACGGCCGTGGCCGCGCTTCATCGCCGCCAGGATGCGATCCGAGCCCGATTGCACCGGCAGATGCAGATGGCTGACCAGTTCCGGAATCTCGCCATAGGCTTCGATCAGGCTGTCGGAGAACTCCACTGGGTGCGAGGTGGTGAAACGGATGCGATCGATGCCGTCGACCGCCGCCACGCAGGCGATCAACTCGGCCAGGTCGATCTCGTCGCCGGCCTGATCCAGACCGCGATAGGCATTGACGTTCTGGCCCAGCAGGTTGATCTCGCGCACGCCCTGTTCGGCCAGGTGGACGACTTCTTCCATCACCGACTCGAACGGCCGCGAGACTTCTTCGCCGCGGGTATAGGGCACCACGCAGAAAGTGCAGTACTTGGAGCAGCCTTCCATCACCGAGACGAACGCCGTGGCGCCGTCGGACTTGGGTTTGGGCAGATGGTCGAACTTCTCGATTTCCGGGAAGGTGACGTCCACCGCCTGGATCGGCGTGGCGCTCTTGTTGCGCGCATCCAGCATGGTCGGCAAGCGGTGCAGCGTCTGCGGGCCGAATACCATGTCGACATGAGGGGCGCGCTTGCGGATGTTCTCGCCTTCCTGGCTCGCCACGCAGCCGCCGACGCCGATCACCAGATCGGGTTTGGCGGCCTTGAGCTTCTTCCAACGGCCGAGCTGGTGGAATACCTTCTCCTGTGCCTTCTCGCGGATCGAGCAGGTGTTGAGCAGGATGACGTCGGCTTCGCCCTCGTCGTCGGTGAGTTCGAGACGATGGGATTCGCCCAGCAGATCCGCCATGCGGGCGGAGTCGTACTCGTTCATCTGACAGCCGTGCGTCTTGATGAAGAGCTTCTTCGTCATAGGTTGCGTTGCGGCCATGCGCGCGTCACCGATGCCCGTGAAGTAAACAATGGGAAAAAGACCGAAGCGGTGCCGGACCGGAGGGGCCGACTACCGTTTTGAGAACGCGACATTATACGGGCGTGGGCGGGAAACAGCCAACCCGGGCTGCTCGCATGGGGCGGTGGCTGTGGTACCCTTGCGCCTATTTACGATGGCGGCCGGTGGTGCCGATGATTTTTGAGAGAGTCGTTCGTTTATGTCGTTGAAGCCGATCTATCGGGTGGTGTTTCACAATCAAGGAGAAGTGTGGGAGCTCTACGCACGCGAGATCTTCCAGAGCGACCTGTGGGGATTCATCGAGGTCGAAGCCTTCGTGTTCGAGGATCACTCCAAGGTGGTCGTCGACCCGGGTGCCGAAAAGCTGCGCCGCACCTTCGATGGCGTCAATCGTAGCTATATCCCGTACAACGCCATCATCCGCATCGACGAGGTCGAACGCGGCGGGGCCGCCAAGGCAGTCAAGGCCGAGGGCAACGTCGCCGAGTTCCCGCGGCCGATGGCGTGGCCGCCGCGGGAAGACGGCTGAAGCGATGACGACTGGTCAGAATTTCACCAATTTGTCGTCAGCGCTGGGACTACCGGAGGATCGCGCCATCACTGCGCAGGTTGTCCCAACGGTTATCCACAGAAAGTGTGGATTCTTGATTTGACCACCCTCGCAGGAAGCGCGGGCCGTTCTCATCGTCGCGTGGAAAAGGATCACTGAAATCCCGATTCAGCGTCTCCGAAGATGCCGAACCGTTATCGATTAGCCACTAAGATCACGACGATATGTTGAAAATTCGAATTGTTGCGATGGGTTGCACCCTCGGCGCGGCCCTGTTTTCCGTCACTGCCATGGCCCAGGACAACCACTGGGTCAGTGACCATTTGCCCACTTTCGTCCGCAGTGGGCCGACCGACGAATATCGCATCGTGGGGACGCTGGAGAGCGGCGACCCGGTCACGGTGCTCCAGACCCAGGGCGATTACACTCAGGTTCGCGGACCGGACGGCGACACGGTATGGATTCAATCCCAGTTCGTGCAGTCCGAGCCCAGCGCCCAGCAGCAGTTGCCGGCCCTGCAGCAGAAAGTCGACCAGCTGACGCAGCGCCTGGACGGTATCGACGACGAATGGAACCAGCGCGTGGCCGACATGCGCAGCGAACTCGAGAGCCGAAAACAGCAGGTCGAAGAGCTACAGTCCACCAACGATCAGCTCAGCCAGGCTTATTCCCAGGCCGAGAGCAAGATGCGCGAGATGCAGGCGCGCCTGGACACCCAGGAAGAAGATCTGCTGATGCGCTATTTCATGTACGGGGGTGGCGTCGCCGGGGCGGGGCTGGTCGTCGGCTTGATCGTACCGCACCTGCCGCGCCGTCGGCGCAAGCGCGACCGCTGGTTCTGATCGCGGCGAGCGGAGGCAAGCATGTCGGCAACCGACTGGCTCGAGCGCTGGCGGCAGGGGCGCATCGGGTTTCATCGCCAGGCACCGCATCCCGCGTTGATGCGTTACTGGCCCGAGTTGGCGCTCGACCCGGACGCCAAGGTGCTGGTACCGCTATGCGGCAAGAGCCACGACATGCGCTGGCTCGCCGCCCGCGGCAATCCCGTGTTGGGAATCGAACTGTCGCCGCTGGCGATCGAACAGTTCGTCAGCGAGGGCGGCCAGCCGGCACTGCGCTACCGTCAGTCGGGATTCGAGTGCACTCGCCAGGGCAGCATCGAGCTATGGCGCGGCGATTTCTTTCATTTCCATGTCGAGCAGGCGGCGGAACTGGCCGGGTTCTACGACCGGGCCGCGCTGATTGCGCTGCCGCCGGCGACGCGTCAGCGTTACGCGCACCATCTGGCACACCTGCTGCTACCCGGCACCCGAGGGCTGCTGATCACGCTGACGCACGACGATCCCGAGCGCGGCCCGCCATTCAGCGTGACGCCTGACGAGGTCGACAGACTGCTGTCGCCCAACTTCGAAGTGACGCTTTGCGCGCAGGCCGAACCTGACGCCGAAGGCTTGCAGGAGAGCGTCTGGCGTCTGCGAAGGCGCGGGCCAACGGATTGAACCGGTCCGGTCATTTGGCAGTCCGCCTGCGCTTGAATGACGGCGCCCACCGCAGAAAAAACCCGTTCGAGAGCCGGTCTCGAACGGGTTTGTCTTTGGCAGCCTGGCTGGCTGCGACCGGCGGCGACCGGTCGCGTTGATCACTGCGCCAGCAGGTTGGCCAGTTGCTGATCGCGGAAGGTGCGGTCGAGCGCGTCGCCCAGCAGGTCACTGACCATGCGATTGTTGGTGTCCCAGTCCGGCTTGAAGGCGTAGCTCTGCTTGCGCTTCGAGGTGTAGCGGCCGGTGTAGGTGTTGGTGCCATTCTCTACCTTGGCTTCGATGATCGCCTGCAGCTGTGACGCGCCGAGCAGCGGTTCGTCCGCGCTGCCACGGGCGTAGGCGAGCTCGGCCAGGGTCAGCGTCAAGGTCGGGCCGCCGCCATTCTGGGTCGGCGTGAAGCCCATGCTGCGCAGCGCGTTCTCGGCCTGGGTCTGGATTTTCGGAATCACGTCATTGGCTTCGACGGTAATGGTCGAGGTCGCCGAGGTCGAGCCGGAGCGGGTGCCGATGACATTGCTGTCGCGACCATCGACCACGTTCAGGGTGACCGGCTGGCCGTTGCCGGTATGCGGAAAACCACCGCTGACCTTGGGATTCACCGACAGAATCTGTGGACTCTGGGCGCAAGCGGCCAGCACGCCAACCATCACCAGCGCCGCCACGCACTTGAGCGCAAACCATTGACGCATAAAAGCTAACCTCTCGAGTCGATGAAACAACGGAAACACTGCATAAATGTCTGCGCAGGCGAATCGCTGCGTTACGCGGTGCTGGAGCGCCAGCCCGGTCGAATCCTCACCTATACCTCATAGGCTCTGACTGCTGCGCTCCGTGCGCTTCATCCTGCTCGCCAATTTATTCAGCGTTTCCTAAACGATGCCCATTATAGACATCGTTCACGACGATCCGTAATACGCAAGCGTCACGACCGTCAGCTCAGAAGCTGGGCGCCAGCGTCTGGGGACGTGCGGTGTCGAAGCGGTGCAGTTGGCTGGGAATGGCGAACAGCCGCTTGCCACGGGTGATCGCCAGGCGATCGAAGTCGGCATGGCTGACGGCGGCCTGCCACGGTTCGCCGAGCCAGTCCGCCTCCAGTTCCAGGCGAACTTCCGCGCCCACCGGGACGATGGCCGTCACCGTTACCGGTAGGTGGGCGCGATCGTTGGCGTGTTCCGCCAGGCGGATTTCGTGAGGGCGCAGCAGCAGCTCATGGCGGCCGTCGCCGACCTCGGGTACCGCCACCCGGGCGTTGCCGCAGGTCAGCAACTCGTCCTCGACATCGCCTTCCAGTCGATTGACCTCGCCCAAAAACTCGAACACGAAGCGGTTGGCTGGCTGGCGGTAGAGAACGTCGGGCGTGGCGATCTGTTCGACCCGGCCGTTGCTCATCACCACTACGCGATCGGAGAGCTCCAGCGCCTCTTCCTGGTCATGAGTGACGAACAGGCTGGTGAAGTGCAACTCTTCATGTAGGTGGCGCAGCCAGCGGCGCAGCTCCTGACGCACCTTGGCATCGAGCGCGCCGAACGGCTCGTCCAGCAGCAGCACGTCCGGCTTGAGCGCCAGGGCACGGGCCAGCGCCACGCGCTGTTGCTGGCCACCGGAAAGCTGGGCGGGGTAGCGCGCGGCGAAATCGCTCAGCTTGACCATCTCCAGCAACTGCATGACACGGGTGCGGATCTCGCCGCTCGAGGGGCGCTGGGCGCGGGGCAGGGCATGCAGGCCGAAGGCGACGTTGTCGAACACGCTCATGTGGCGGAACAGCGCGTAGTGCTGGAAGACGAAGCCGATGCGCCGCTCGCGTACGTGAACGTGGGTGACGTCGCGTTCGCCGAAGTGGATCGTGCCGCCATCGGCCTGTTCGAGACCGGCAACGATGCGCAGCAGCGTGGTCTTGCCGGAGCCGGAGGGGCCGAGCAGGCCGATCAGCTCGCCGTCGTGAATGTCGAGATCGATCGGCTCCAGGGCACGGGTGCGGCCATAGGTCTTGTCGATCTGCGCAATGCGAATGCTCATGTCGCGGTCTCCCGGCGCGCGGCGCGCCACTCGAGTGCGGCCTTGGCGGCCAGCGTCAGCAGCGCCAGCAACGCCAGCAGCGAGGCGCTGGTGAAGGCACCGACGGTGTTGTAGTCCTGATAGAGTTGCTCGACCTGCAGCGGCAGGGTGTTGGTCTGGCCACGAATGGCCCCGGCGACCACCGAGACGGCGCCGAATTCACCCACCGCGCGGGCGTTGGTCAGAATCACGCCATAGAGCAGGGCGTGGCGGATCTTGGGCAGCGTGACCCGACGGAAGATCGTCCAGCCGGAAGCGCCCAGCGTCACGGCGGCCTCTTCCTCCCGCGCGCCCTGGGCCTGCATCAACGGAATCAGTTCGCGGGCGACGAACGGACAGGTGACGAAGATCGTCGCCAGCACGATGCCCGGCCAGGCGAACATGATCTGGATGTCATGGCTGTCGAGCCAGCCGCCTAGCCAGCCGTTGCGCCCGTAGAGCAGCAGATAGACCAGACCGGCCACCACCGGCGACACCGCGAACGGGATGTCGATCAGCGTTTGCAGCAGACGGCGTCCGGGGAACTCGAAGCGCGTCACCAGCCAGGCGAGAAAGACGCCGAAGATCAGGTTGACCGGCACCGTCAGCAGGGTCACCAGCAGCGTCAGGCCGATGGCTGCCACGGTGTACGAATCGCTCAGATTGTGCCAGTAGACATCGATACCGCGCATCAGCGCCTGGGCGAAGATCGCCACCAGCGGCAACACCAGAAACAGCGCGGTCAGCGCCAGGGCGATGCCGATCAACAGCCGCTTCACCCGCGGTGCGTCACCGATTCTGACCATCAGCCGCGCCCTCCGTGCAGTCGCTTGATGAAACGGCCCTGCCACAGGTTGATCGCCAGCAGCAGCGCGAGCGAGGTGGCGAGCACGATCGAGGCCACCGCCGAGGCGCCGGCGTAGTCGTACTCCTGCAGCTTGACGAAGATCATCAGCGAGGTGATCTCGGTCTCGTAGGGTTTGCCGCCGGCGATGAAGATCACCGCGCCGAACTCACCCAGCGAGCGCACGAAGGCCAAGCCCGTGCCGGTGACCAGCGCCGGCCACAGATGGGGCAGGATCACCCGCCGAAAGGCGTGGGCGTCCTTGGCGCCCAGCGTGATCGCCGCCTCGTCCACCTCGGCCGGCAGGTCCTCCAGCACCGGCTGCACCGTGCGCACCACGAACGGGATGCTGGTGAAGGCCATCGCCAGCGCGATGCCGACCCAGGTATAGGCGACCGAGATGCCCAGCGGTTCGAGCAGTTGCCCGACCCAGCCGCTGCTGGAGTAGAGCGTGGCCAGCGTGACGCCGGCGACCGCCGTGGGCAGGGCGAAGGGGAGATCCATCAAGGCATCCACCAGACGCTTGCCGGGGAACTCGTAGCGCACCAGTACCCATGCCATCAGTAGGCCGAACACGGCGTTGAACAGCGCGGCGATGACGGCCGCCATCAGCGTCACGCCGTAACTGGCGACGATGCGCGGATCGGTGATCAGAAACCAGTATTGCGAGGCGCTCAACTGCGCAAGCTGCCCCACCAGACTGGTCAAGGGCAGCAGCAGAATCAGCGAAATGAAGGTCAGCGAGACGCCGAGCGACAGGCCGAAACCCGGCAACACTCGGCGTTGGCGACCCATGCGTAGGGTGGAAGCGATCATTGGCGCTGCAGTTGGTCCAGTTCACCACCGCTGGCGAAGTGGGTCTCCATCGCTTCGGGCCAGCTGCCAAAGAGGTCTTCGACGCGCAGTAGCTTGGTTTCGGGGAAGCGATCGCTGAACTCGGCGGCGACGGTTTCGTCGTTGACGCGATAGTTGAAGCCGGCCAGCAGGCGTTGTGCTTCTTCGGTGTAGAGATAGTCCAGGTAGCCCTTGGCCAGATCCTCGTTGCCGTTACGCTCGGCATACTCGTCGACCACGGCGACCGGGAACTCGGCCAGAATGCTGACCGGCGGCACCACGACTTCGTAGTCGTCCTTGCCGTATTCGTTGCGGATATTGTTGACCTCGGACTCGAAGGTGATCAGCACGTCGCCGATACCGCGCTCGACGAAGGTGGTGGTCGCGCCACGGCCGCCGGTATCGAATACCTCGACGTTACCGAGGAAGGTCTTCATGAAGTTCTCGACCTTGTCCCGATCGCCGTCGAAGGCTTCATCGGCGTAGCCCCAAGCCGCCAGATAGGTGTAGCGGCCGTTACCCGAGGTCTTGGGGTTGGGGAATACCAGGGAAACATCGTCGCGGGCGAGATCGTCCCAGTTCTCGATGTGCTTGGGGTTGCCCTTGCGTACCAGGAAGGCGGTGGTCGAGTAGTAGGGCGAAGCATGGTTGGGGTAGCGATCCTGCCAATCCTTCGCTACCAGGCCGGCGTCGGCCAATACGTTGACGTCGGTGACCTGGTTGAACGTGACCACGTCGGCGCGCAGGCCCTGCATGATCGAGCGGGCCTGGGTCGAGGAACCGGCATGGGACTGCTTCACGCTGACGGTCTCGTCGTGCTGCTGTTGCCACCAGTCGATGAACTTCGGGTTGATGGCGGCAAACAGTTCGCGGGCGATGTCGTAGGAGGAGTTGAGCAGCTCCCGCGACGGTTCCTGCGCCTGTGCCGGCGTTAGCGTGCCCAGCGAGAGTGCCAGGCCAAGAGCGGAAGCGGTGAGCCAAGAGCGGGTAGCGGTCAACCAGTTCATGTGTCAGTTCCCTACGGATTATTCGCGTTGGCGGCAAGGCTAAATAAACCTTAATGGAATGACAATCGGTTAAAATAGAACTTTTTGTTCTATAAAGGTGAGACTGATCAATAAGCCATGCTTCAAGGAGCCCGTGGTTGCGCCGGGAAAGGGGAAGCACATGAAGGAGCCGTATGCGTTCGTCAGCGGTGCGGAAGCTGTCGGAGGCTAGCTCCGCACCGCTGACTTGGAATTCGGCGAATCGCTGTCTCGCTCAGCCGTTGATGATGCTTCTTCGGGCAGGAGGCAACGTGGATAGAGCGTGCGGGAGCGTGTATCGAAGATCCTCGACGAAACGTTGCCACCACTGGGTGAGACTATTGTGGGTGAGATTCTTCAGCATGCTCGCATGGCGTTGCCGGCGTTCTTCCTGCGGCATCTGCAACGCCTGATGAAGTGCCTGGGTGATGGTATGCGGATCATAGGGATTGACCAGCAAGGCGCCATCCAGCTCCTGTGCCGCGCCGGCGAATTCGCTCAGCACCAGGACGCCGGGGTCCTGCGGATCCTGAGCCGCGACGAACTCCTTGCACACCAGGTTCATGCCGTCGCGCACAGGGGTCACCAAGCCTACTCGAGCGGCACGGAAAAGTCCCATCAGTACCGCTCGAGGGTAGGTCTTGTTGATGTAGTGGACCGGCGCCCAGCCGAGATCCGAATAAAGCCCGTTGATATGGCCCGCCTGGGTTTCGAGTTTCTGGCGCAGCTCATCGTATTCATTGATCGCGCAGCGTGAGGGACTGGCGACCTGGGTATACAGTACCTTGCGTCGATACTCGGGGTAGTGTTCGAGCAGTTCCTGGATGGCACCCAGACGCATGGATAGACCCTTGGAGTAATCGAGTCGGTCGGCGCCGGCAATCAACGCACAGTGGCCGAGCGATGCGCGTAGATTCATGAGGGTTCGCTTGGTCTCGCTATGCTGGGATTCTTGCTGCAGCGTGTCGACATCCACCCCCACGGGATAGGTTCCCAGACGCACCCGGCGGTCGCCGTGGAACAGTACGTTTCCCTTGACCGTGGCGCCGAGAATGCGTGTCGCCGCGTCGCGGAAGGACTCCTGGTCGCGCGGTGTCTGGAAACCCAGCAGGTCATAGTCGAGAAACTGCATCAGCAGTCGCTTGTGGCCGGGAATGCAGCGCAGCAACTCCGCGCTGGGAAAAGGGATATGCAAAAAGAAGCCGATCGGTGTGTCGACGTCGCGACGACGCAGCGCATTGCCTAGCGGGATCAGGTGGTAATCATGCACCCAGATCAGTTCGTTGCCCTTGAGTAGCGGGGTAATCTCACTGGCAAATCGCTCGTTGGTGGCGTAGTAGGTCTCGGCGAAGCGGCGGTGAAAGTTCATGGCGCCGAGGTTTAGATGAAAGATCGGCCACAGCACTTCGTTGGAAAAGCCCAGATAGTATTCATCATGTTCTCGTTGTTGCAGTGGCAGGGTGGCATAGGTGACGTTGCCACGTTGCGTGCAACGTGCACTTTCCCGCGCATCGCTGACTTCCCCATTCCAGCCGAACCAGATGCCTCCATGGCTGGCAAGTGCATTGTTGATGGCAACCGCGAGGCCACCCGCCTGCTGCCGCCCCGCCTGAGGCACCGAGACGCGATTGGAAACGATGACGAGGTCTCTCATGATTCTTCTCCTCCCTCCGTTGGGTTCGAATGCGATATCGAATCGGTGTTGGAGATGGTTCAACGTGACTGAGTCGACAACAGGGATTCCAGCCATGTCAGAACTTCCTCCACGCTGTTCAGATGATATCGGGCCTTGCTTCCGACGGTCTTTCCCACGCGGATGGAGATGCCGTTGTGTGCGTTGACTATGGGGAAGGCGTCCTCGTCCGTGCTGTCGTCGCCAATGAAAATCGGCGTGCGGTCCCGGAAAGGGGGCGTTTCGAGCAACGCTTCGATGGCGCGCCCCTTGTGGCAGCCCGCCTGACGCAACTCCAACAGGCACTTGCCTTCGCTGAGCGTGTAATGCCTGCCATGCGCCTGCTGCAGACGATGCATGATGTCGCGGCAAGCATCCTGGCATTGCGGCGCTTGCCGGTAGTGCAGCGCAAAGGCGTAGGTTTTGTCTTCGAAGAAGGTTCCGGGGTGGCGGTCGCAGAACTCGCCGAGGACTGTTGCGATGCGCGAGGCGTCATGATGCTCGCGTTTCAGAGCATGGCGATTGCCGTCGAAGGTTCGCCATTGTGCGCCATGGCAGCCGACCAGTGTCATGGGCAACGGTGTGGTGAGGTGTTCGAGATCCTGGAGATGTCTTCCGCTGACGAGTGCGACGGCTCCTTCCCAGAGAGCATGGCATTCGCTCAACAGGCGGCGTTGGCGAGGGGGCAAGGTTACTGCATCCGGATGCGCGGCGAGAGGTACCAGTGTCCCATCGAAATCCAGAAACAAGGCAGTCTCGGTCGCGGCAGGTTCCGGTGGCTTGGCTGGGCTCATCGAGACCGGCTCCGATATCCAAAACGACTTAATAACTATGGGTGGCCGGAAATATTTCAACCGGATCCCGAGCGTACATGGCGGCCCCGTAGGGTGGCCGCCACCGGCGGCGTCCTGAATGGACATCACAGCCCCATGGCGGAAGAGGTCGAACGCCGTGGATCGGCGCCACCGGTGAAGGTGCCGTCGTCCCCGATCAGGATCGACTGCGCCGCGCCCATCGCCTCCTGCCGGCTGACCTTGTGTCCCATCGCCTCGAGCAGGGCGACGGTGTCCGGGCTGATGCCATCCTCGATGCGAATCTCGTCGGGCAGCCACTGGTCGTGAATGCGCGGCGCGCTGACCGCGCTCTGGATGTTCATGCCGTGGTCGATCACGTTCATCACCACCTGCAGCGTGGTGGTGATGATGCGCGAGCCGCCGGGGCTGCCGGTGATCAGGAAGTTCTTGCCGTCCTTCTTGACGATGGTCGGCGTCATCGAGGAGAGCATGCGTTTCTCCGGTTCGATCTTGTTGGCTTCGCCGCCGATCAGGCCATAGGCGTTGGGTGTGCCGGGCTTGGCCGAGAAGTCGTCCATCTCGTTGTTGAGCAGGAAACCGGCGCCGTCGACGACGATGCCGGAGCCGTAGCTGAAATTGATGGTATAGGTATTGGAGACCGCTAGGCCGCTGTCGTCGGCGATCGAGAAATGCGTGGTCTCGTTGGATTCGTAAGGCAGCGGATTGCCGGCGGCGATCTCGCTGCTCGGCGTGGCGCGGTCGAGATCGATCTGGCTGCGCAGTTCGTCGGCGTAGGCCTTCGAGGTAATGCCCTCGAGCGGCACGTCGATGAAATCGGTGTCGCCAAGATACTCGGCGCGGTCGGCGTAGGCGCGCTTCATCGCTTCGCTCATGACGTGAATGGTACGCGCCGAATTGAAGCCCATGGCGCCGATGTCATAGCCCTCGAGAATATTGAGCATCTGCACGATGTGGGCGCCGCCGGAGGAGGGCGGGCTCATGGCGTAGACGTCATAGCCGCGATAGGTGCCATGCACCGGCTCGCGAATCGTCGGCTGATAGCTGGCCAGATCCTCGGCGCTCATCAGGGCATCATGCTTGTGCATCTCGGCCACGATCAGCTTGGCGGTTTCGCCTTCATAGAACTCACGCGGGCCATGCTCGGCAATGCGCTTGAGTGTGGCCGCCAGGTCCGGTTGCCGGAAGCGCTCGCCGGCGCGGTAGAGCGAGCCATCCGGCTTGAAGAACACCTTGCGCGTGGAGTCCCATTTTTCCAGGCGTTCGCGAGCATCTCGAATGCCTTCGGCGAAGCGGGGCGGAATCACGAATCCCTCGTCGGCCAGTTTGATGGCGGGCGCCAGCGCCTCGGCCAGACTCAGCGTGCCGTACTTGTCCAGCGCCAGTGCCAGGCCTGCCACGGTGCCCGGCACGCCGGAGGCATTGTGGGTATAGCGCGACAGCTCGGGGACCGCATTGCCGTCCTCATCCTGAAACATCGTCTCGTAGGCCTTGGAAGGCGCCTTTTCGCGATAGTCGATGGCGATGACCTTGCCGCTCTTTTCATCCGAAATCAGCATGAAACCGCCGCCGCCGATATTACCGGAGCGGGGCTGGGTCACGGCCAGCGCAAAACCGGCGGTGACGGCGGCGTCGACGGCATTGCCGCCGTCGGCGAGCACGTCGTGGGCGATCTGCGAGGCGAGATAGTGGCTGGTGGCGACCATGCCGTGTTCGCCCACTTCGGGATGGAAGCGCTCTCCCTCGAGAATGGCGGATTGGGCCAGCGCGCAGGCGGAGAAGGCCGCCGTGATGCACAGGGTTGCCAGTAACGTGACGAACCGGTGCTTGACAGGACGAGAGCAGGGCCAGGGCATGCGGGATCCTCTTTGATTCAGGTGGTTGTGCTTGGCTTCCAGTTATAGAAACCTAGCCGAAGAAAGAACGAGTTACGGCTTTCGTTCACGTGCTAAGCATTCCGAGGTGTGATAGTTTGCCGCAGGTGTGGCAAAGAAAAACCGTCGCGGCGAGCACCGCCAATGACGGATGAAAACCGGCGCGTGTTCAGACCTTCCCCGGACGCCGCCTGACAAAGGCTCGACCAAGAACGAGCCGAAAGCTGTGCTTCACCCGGACTGTGAAGGAGATAATCATGAGCTCAGAGCTCGAGAACGCGTCCCGTCGCGGTTTCATCAAGGGTTCCCTGATGATGATTCCGGCGGTGACCGTGGGCAGTGGCGTTTCGCTGACCGCCGCCGCCGCAGAACCCCCCGCCGACCTGAACGACTACCAGCCGACGTTTTTCGATGCCGATGAATGGAAATTCATCCTGGCTGCCTGCGACCGTCTGATTCCGAGCGACGGCGAGGGACCGGGCGCTTTGGAAACCAACGTGCCGATCTTCATCGACAAGCAGATGGAAGGCAAATTCGGCCATGCAGCGGACTGGTACATGAAAGGGCCGTTCTTTGACGACGTTTCGTCGCTGTTCGGCTATCAGTCACCGCTGACGCCGCGTGAGGTCTATCGCAAGGGCATCGCCGCGACGCGCCAGTATTGCCAGGACAATCACGATAACGACTTCGCAGCGCTCGATGAAAAGACCCGCGAGCAGGTGCTGACCCAACTCGAGAAAGGCGAACTCGAATTCGACGATGTCTCCTCCGGCCAGTTCTTCGCCTTCCTGCTGCAGAACACCAAAGAGGGTTATTTCGCCGACCCGATCCACGGCGGCAACAAGCACATGGCAGCGTGGAAGTTCATCGGCTTCCCGGGTGCCCGCGCGTCCTATCTCGAATGGGTCGATCAACACAACAAGGCTTACCCGCTCGGTCCGGTCAGCCTCACTGGCGAGAGGGGATAAACCATGGCCAAGACCAATCCGCACGTCGATGTCGTTCTGGTCGGCCTGGGCTGGACCAGTTCGATCATGGGCATGGAGCTGACCGACGAGGGCTTGAGCGTGCTGGCGCTGGAACGCGGGCCGGATCAGGATACCGTTCCCGACTTCGCCTACCCCAAGATGGCCGACGAACTGACCTACGGTGTGCGCTACCAGCTGATGCAGCGTCCGGCCAAGAGCACCCTGACCGTGCGCCACGGGGTCAAGGACACGGCGGTGCCTTATCGCAGTCTGGGGTCGTTCCTGCCGGGTAACGGCGTCGGTGGCGCCGGTACACATTGGAACGGCCATACCTGGCGGCCGCAGCCGCAGGAGCTGCGGCTGAAGAGTTACGTCGGGGAGGCTTTTGGCAGCGACATCATCCCCGATGAGATGACCATTCAGGATTTCGGCGTCAGCTACGATGAACTCGAGCCGCATTTCGATTTCTTCGAGAAGGTTGCCGGGATCTCCGGCAAGGCCGGGAACCTGAATGGCGAAATTCAGGAAGGTGGCAATCCGTTCGAGGGCTGGCGCTCCAGCGAGTATCCCCAACCGCCGATGCCGCGAACGCTCAACGATACCCTGTTCCACGACATGGCCAAGGATCAAGGGTTGCATCCGTTCCCGCTGCCGGCGGCGAATTCCTCTGGGGCGTATACCAACCCTTATGGCATGCAGCTGGCACCGTGCAACTATTGCGGTTTCTGTGAACGCTACGGCTGTCTCAACTACTCCAAGTCGTCGCCGCAGACCTGCGTGCTGGGTGCACTCAAGCAGCGCAAGAACTTCGCCTACCGCGCCAACTGCGAGGTGATGAAAGTCAACCTCGACAGCGACGGCAAGAAGGCGACCGGCGTGACTTATATCGACGAAAACGGCGACGAGGTCATTCAGCCGGCCGACCTGGTGATCCTGGGAGCGTACTCGCTGCACAACGTTCATTTGCTGCTGTTATCCGGTATCGGTAAACCTTACGACCCGATCAGCGGCGAGGGGGTGGTCGGCAAGAACTATGCCTACCAGATGAATGGCGGCGCGACGCTTTACTTCAAGGACAAGGAGTTCAACCCGTTCATCGGCGCCGGGGCCAATGGCGAGACGCTCAACGACTTCGGCGTCGAGCAGATCGACTTCGGTCAGGAAGGCTTCATCGGCGGTTCCTATTTCAATGCCGCCATGACCAATGGCCAGCCGATCCGCAACATGCCGCTGCCGAAGGGCGCGCCGAGTTGGGGTGCGGAGTGGAAGCAGGCGGTGCAGGAGTCCTACGGCCATACCATGACCATCGGTTCCCACGGCAGCAACATGTCCTACCGTGACTGCTACCTGGACCTCGACCCGAACTACACCGACGACTACGGCCGCCCGCTGATGCGCATGACCTTCAACTGGAAGGCGAACGACGTTCGCATGACCCAGTTCATGAAGCAGAAGATCGATGTGCTGTCCAAGGCACTCGGCCCGGACGACTACAAGCTGTCGTTCAAGGACTTCGACTCCCAGTACGACGTGCGCCCGTACCAGACCACCCACAACGTCGGCGGTGCGATCATGGGGACCGATCCCTCGACCAGCGTGCTCAATCGCTACCTGCAGTCCTGGGACGTGCACAACGTGTTCGTGATGGGCGCGAGTGCCTTCCCGCAGAACATTCAGTACAACCCGACCGGGCTGGTCGGCGGTCTGACCTACTGGGCGGCCAAGGCGATTCGCGAGCAGTACCTGCCCAATCCCGGACCCTTGGTTCAAGCCTGAGGAGAGCGATCATGACCCATCGATATTGGCTGGCCGCGCTCCTTGGCTGTGGCCTAGCGGGAGTGGCGGCGAGCGCCACGGCGGCCGAGCAGACCGAAGTCGAACGCGGCGCGTACCTGGCTCGCGCCGGCGACTGCGTGGCCTGTCATACCGCGCCGGGCGGCAAGCCGTTCGCCGGCGGCCTGGAGATCGAGAGCCCGTTCGGCACCATCATCTCGACCAACATCACACCGGATCCGGACGCCGGCATCGGCAACTATTCGCGGGACCAGTTCGCGGCGGCGCTGCGCGAAGGCAAGCGCGCCGACGGCGCCAATCTCTACCCGGCGATGCCGTACCCGTCCTATGCCAAGCTCAGCGACGACGACATCGACGCGCTCTACGCCTACTTCATGCAGGGCGTCGAGCCGGTATCCGAGAAAGCGAAGGAGAGCGACATCGGCTTTCCGTTCAATCAGCGCTGGGGGATCGGCCTGTGGAACTGGCTGTTCGCCGACGCCGAAGCGTTCGAACCGAAAGCAGGGCAGAGCGAGCAGCTCGCCCGCGGTGCCTATCTGGTTCAGGGGTTGGGCCACTGCGGCAGTTGCCATACGCCGCGTGGGCTGTTGTTCCAGGAGAAGGCGCTGGACGACAGCGACGACGCCTATCTGACCGGCGAGACGCTGGGCGGCTGGTGGGCGCCCAATCTGCGTGGCGGAGGTGACAGCGGCAGTGGTCTGCAGAATTGGAGTGCCGACGACATCGTCGATTATCTCGCGACCGGGCGGAACGATCATAGCGCCGTGACCGGCGAGATGACCTCGGTGGTCGCCAACAGCACCTCGTATTTGAGCGACGATGACCTGCAGGCGATTGCGGCATATCTCAAGTCGCTATCGCGTGGTGCCGACGACGAGCAGGAGGCCCAGAGCGAGACCACGCCGGAGCAGACCGAGCAGATGCTGACCGCCGCCGACGTCGCCGACAAGCCGGGCGCGCGGCTCTATCTGGACAACTGCAACGCCTGCCACTTCGCCAACGGCCGAGGGGCGCCGCAGACGTTCCCGTCACTGGTCGACAACGAACTGGTCAACGCCGACGATCCGACCGGGCTGATCCACGTGATCCTGGCCGGGGCGCGGATGCCGTCGACGCCCGGCAAGCCGGAAGCGCTGGCGATGCCGGACTTCGGCTGGCGGCTGTCCGACGACGAAGCCGCCCAGCTGGCGACCTTCGTGCGCGGCGCCTGGGGCAACCACGGCGGCGAGGTGAGCGCCGACCAGGTGGCCAAGGTGCGTGAAAATCTGCCGCAAGACCTGGAGAGCAGCAAACCCGATTTCCAGGATTGACGAGATCCTGAGCGAACGACGCCTCGCCGGTCCCGCCGGCGAGGCGTTTTGTTTTACGTCTCGTCAGCCAAGGGACGCTAGAATGGACGGCAACCGCTCAAACTCAAGGAAGCGCTGAATAAATCGGCGAGCAGGATGAAGTGCAAGGCGCACGGAGCGCAGCAACCGGAACCTATGGGGTATAGGTGAGNNGCAGCGATTCGCCTGTGCAGTCATTTAAGCAGTGTTTCCTCAATGCAAGGATTCGCCGCTGATGCGTAACTTCAAGATTGCTCCTTCGATTCTCTCCGCCAACTTCGCCTGCCTGGGACAGGAAGTCGACGATGTCCTGGCCTCGGGCGCCGATATCATTCACTTCGACGTGATGGACAATCACTACGTGCCCAACCTGACCATCGGGCCGATGGTCTGCGAGGCACTGCGCAAGCATGGCGTGAGCGCGCCAATCGATTGTCACCTGATGGTCAAACCGGTGGATCGGCTGATCGGCGATTTCATCGATGCCGGCGCCAGCTACGTGACGTTTCATCCCGAAGCGTCCGAGCACATCGACCGCTCGCTGCAACTGATCCGCAGCCATGGCTGCAAGTCCGGGCTCGTCTTCAACCCGGCGACGCCGCTCTCCTATCTCGACTACGTCATGGACAAGGTCGACATGATCCTGATCATGAGTGTCAACCCCGGTTTCGGCGGCCAGTCGTTCATTCCCGCCGCACTGGACAAGCTGAGGCAGGCGCGACGGCGCATCGATGCCAGCGGGCTGCCGATCCGCCTGGAGATCGATGGTGGTGTCGGCCCCGACAACATCGCCGAGATCGCCCGTGCCGGGGCCGATACCTTCGTCGCCGGCTCGGCGATCTTCAAGGCGCGCAGCCTCGATGACCCGCACCGTTACGATGGCGTCATCGGCAAGATGCGCACGGCCCTCGAAAGCCTGTAATGGTTGCTGCGTGAGCGGGACGGGCACAGCGGTGGCAGAACCCCGGTGGTATCTCTACCTGATCGAGACCGCGAGCGGGGCGCTCTATACCGGCGTCACCACCGACGTCTCCCGTCGCTTCGCCCAGCACGTTCGCGGCAAGGGGGCGCGATCGTTGCGCGGCAAGGGGCCATTGAGGCTGCGTCATTGCGAGTGCGTCGGTGGACATGGCGATGCCTTGCGGCTCGAAGCGGCGATCAAGCGGTTATCCGCAGTCGAGAAGCGGAAGTGGTTGGTCGGCAGACAAAAGAAAAGCTAAGGAAACACTGCCTAAATGGCTGCGCAGGCGAATCGCTGCGTTACGCGGTGCTGGAGCGCCAGCCCGGTCGAATCCTCACCTATACCNNGCTCCGGTTGCTGCGCTCCGGGCGCCTTGCGACGGAGTGCCGCCCACTTCATCCTGCTCGCCGATTTATTCAGCGCTTCCCTAACGACGAGTGATTGTCACGATAATGTCATCATAAGGTGATAGCGCTGCGCGTAGAATTTCCGAACGTAAACTTACCAAGGAATTCAATGGTATGAAGGTCGTGGCGCTGCATAACCTCAAAGGGGGCGTCGGTAAAACCTCGGCGGCGGTCAACCTAGCCCGCGAAGCCAACCGGAATGGTTTGCCGACGCTGGTTTGGGATCTCGATGCCCAGGGCGCCTCCACCTGGATTCTGGGCGGCGAGAGCCGTTTGAGCCGCAAGGTCGACAAGTTGCTCTCGGGCAAGTCGCCGTTGGGCGAGCAGGTGCAGCATACGGCGTGGGAACGACTCGATCTGCTGCCCGCCGACATCCGCCTGCGCGATCTCGACCGCATCCTGGGGGAGAAGGCCGATGGCGACAAGCATCTCAAGCGCCTGGTCGAGCCTTTCAGCGAGGAGTACGCGCTGATGGTGCTCGACTGTCCGCCGGGCCTGTCGACCCTGGCCGAGCAACTGATCCGTGCCGCCGACCGTATTCTAGTGCCGACCATTCCCAGCCCGCTCTCCGTGCAGGCATATTCGCGCATGATCGATCACCTCGACCTCAAGAAGCGTCAGCGTGAGCGACTTTTTCCCTTTTTCAATCTGGTCGACCGGCGTCGCACATTGCATCGTGACTGGATCGACTCACCCCCGGCCGAAATCGGCCAGCCGATGCGGACCTGGATTCCCTACGCCAGTGACGTCGAGCGCATGAGTCTGGAATGCCGGCCGCTGGCGGATCTGGCACCGCGCAGCCGGGCGGCCCAGGCTTACCGTCGGCTGTGGCAGGAGCTCAAGGCGGATCTGGACGGGTAACATCGGGGTTCGGCAACGGCCTCATGAACCTGTATCCTTGATCAGTCTTTTCGTGTCTCTCATGGCGACTGCATGGCGCTGCCAACGCTCGACGATCCGTTTTACTATCTCGTCAACTTCCGTACCGTTCTCGATTGGCTGAAGGTTCGCTACGCCGATCTTCTTGCCGCCGACGAGCGCGCCTTCATCGCTACCTTCGGAACGCTGCCCCAAGCCTCCCAGGCGCTGCTGGTGCGCATGGTCATGCGCAAGGGCATCGACTTCCGTGCCAGCCGCCTGGTTTATGCCGAGATCGGCGATCCGACCGTCGCCGTCACGCCGCTGATCGAAGCGGGCTTCGTCGAGGACGGCGCCCCATTGGCGCTGGAGGCCTTATTCGCACTGACCACCAAGCCGGAGCTGGGCGTGCGTTTTTCCGCCGACTTGGCCGAGTCCGGGGTGGCGAAGAGTCGTGGCAAGAACGACTGGCTTGCCGCGCTGCAGGCGCGAGCGTGGGAGCCACGCCCCTTCGCCGATTGGCTGCCGATGAGCGACGACCGTCACTACCGTCTCGGTGTCGATGCCTTGTGCGAGCGGTTTCGGCTGATGTTCTTCGGCAACCTGCGCCAGCAGTGGTCCGAATTCGTGCTGGCCGATCTCGGCGTCTACCGTTTCGAAACCGTGGAACTGGATGCCGCTTCGCGGGCGTTTTCCCGGCGCGGGGAACTCGAGGCCTACCATCGTCTGTACGCCTGCCGCGAGCGCTTCGAGGCGCAGGAACCGCTCGATACGTTGCTGCCGGACATTCCGCGCGACGCCTTCGACAACGTCTGGCTGGAGCGCCGCCGCGGTCGCCTGGTCTACAAGCTGGCTTATCGCCTCGAGCGCCAGGGCGAGCTGGCGCAGGCGCTGGCGCTCTATGAGGAAAGTTCGGCACCGGAGGCCCGCGTCAGGCGAGTGCGGGTGTTGGAGTCGCAGACCAGGTTCGAAGCGGCATTGAAGCTCGCGGAGCAAGCCGCGGCAGCGCCGTTCAATGCCGCCGAGAGTCAATGCCTGGAGCGGATTCTGCCGCGTCTCAAGCGCAAGCTCGGCCGGCCCCGAGGCAAGCCCGACCCGGCGCCAGAGGCGCCCCGGCTCGATCTGGAACTATCGCGATCACCGAGCGTCGAGCTGGCCGCCGCGCGCCACCTCTCGACGCCACGGGCGCCGGTCTACTATGTCGAGAACACCTTGATCAATGCGCTGTTCGGCCTGCTCTGCTGGGAGGCGATCTTCGCGCCGTTGCCGGGCGCCTTCTTTCATCCGTTCCATGTCGGGCCGGCCGATCTGCACGAGGCGGACTTCCATGTCCGCCGCCGCGAGATCTTCGACGACTGCCTGGCCCGTCTGCAGCAGGACGGCAATCCAGCGACACAGGACTACCGCGATATCATCCGCCGGCGCTTTCACCAGAAGTTCGGAATCCAGTCGCCGTTCGTGTTCTGGGAAGGACTCGACGAAGCGCTACTGGAGCTTGCCCTCCACTGCATTCCGCCGAGCCATCTGCGGCTGTGGTTCGAGCGTCTGCTCGGCGATATCCGCGCCAATCGCGCCGGCATGCCGGACCTGATCCAGTTCTGGCCGGACGATGATATTGATGGACCTCGCTATCGCATGATCGAAGTGAAAGGGCCGGGCGACCGATTGCAGGACAATCAACGACGCTGGCTCGAATTCTGCGCCGCCCACGCGATGCCGGTCAGTGTCTGCTACGTGCGCTGGAAGCCGGAAGCGACGTCGGCCACCCATGGCGACGGCGACACTTCCGCCCGGAGCGCGCCTTGAGCTATCGGATCGCGGTCCGCGCGCTGTGCGAGTTCGCCGCCAAGACCGGCGATCTCGACCTGCGCTTCACGCCATCGCCGTCGGCCCAGGAAGGCATCGCCGGTCATCAGATCGTGACCGAACGTCGCGGCGACGGCTACGAACGTGAAATCGCCTTGAGCGGCGAATATGGCCACCTCCAGGTGCGGGGACGCGCCGACGGTTTCGATCCGCGCGCCAATCGGCTCGAAGAGATCAAGACCCATCGCGGCGATCTCTCGCGCCAACCGGCCAATCAGCGCGCGCTGCACTGGGCCCAGGCCAAGGTCTACGCTCATCTGCTGTGCCAGGCGCGCGGGCTAGAGCAACTGACGGTAACGCTGGTCTACTTCGATATCGTCAGCCAGCGGGAAACGCCATTGAGCGAAGTCTGCTCGGCGGATGCGTTGCGGGAAGTCTTCGAGCGTCACTGCCAGGCGTTTCTGGCCTGGGCGCAGCAGGAACTGGCGCACCGGCGTCGGCGCGACAACGCACTGCAGGCGCTGGCCTTTCCCTTCGACGGTTTTCGCCGGGGCCAGCGGCCGCTGGCGGAAGCGGTCTACAAGGCGGTGCATACCCGGCGCTGGCTGCTGCTGCAGGCGCCGACCGGGATCGGCAAGACACTGGGAACGCTGTTTCCGATGCTCAAGGCGATGCCGGGCGAGCCGCTGGACAAGGTTTTCTTCCTCACCGCCCGCAATACCGGCCAGCGTCTGGCGCTCGACGCGCTACGTTCGCTGGGCACCGCAGGTGACGAAGCCGGCGACACCAGGCCGTTGCCGCTGCGCGTGCTGACGCTGACCGCCCGCGACAAGGCGTGCGAACATCCGGACAAGGCGTGTCACGGCGACTCCTGTCCGCTGGCGGCGGGGTTCTACGATCGCTTGCCCGATGCGCGTGCGGCGGCCGTGAAGCGAGGTTGGCTCGATCGCGCCGCACTGCGCGACACGGCTCTCGAGCACGGTATCTGTCCCTATTACCTGGGCCAGGAGATGGCGCGCTGGGCCGATGTGGTGATCGGCGATGTCAACTACTGGTTCGATTTTCACGCCATGCTCTACGCGCTGAGTCAGCAACAGCAGTGGCAGGTCGGCGTGCTGGTGGACGAGGCCCACAATCTGGTCGAGCGCGGCCGGGGGATGTACAGCGCCGAACTCGATCACGCGGCGTTTCGACGCCTGCGCCCGACGTTGCCGGCGCCGCTCAAGCGGCCGATGTCACGCGTGGCCTCGCTATGGCAGGCACTCGCCGACGAGAACGAGGAGGATTATCGCGTACTCGAAACCTTGCCCGGCAAGCTGATCACCGCACTGCAGCAGGCGGTTTCACGCATCGTCGACTACCAGAGCGAGCAGCCGATCGCGCTGGACAGCGAACTCCAGCGTTTCTCCTTCGATGCCCAGCACTTCTGCCGCGTGGCCGAGGTGTTCGGCGAGCATTCGATCTGCGACGTGGTACGCCAACCGCCACGCGGACGCCAACGCAACCCCGGGGCAAGGTTGACCCTGCGCAACGTGGTGCCGGCGCCGTTCCTGGCCCCGCGTTTCGCCGCCGCTCGCGGCGGCACGCTGTTTTCCGCCACGCTGGCGCCGGAAAGCTACTATCGTGATCTGCTCGGCGTCCCCGCCGATGCGCCGTGGCTGTCGCTGGACTCGCCGTTCCATGACTCCCAATTGGCGGTGCGCGTCGCGGCCCGCTTGTCGACCCGCTACGCCGACCGCGAGGCATCGCTGGCGCCGATCGCCGATCGGCTGGCGGCCCAGTTTCGCGCCCGGCGCGGCAATTATCTGGCGTTCTTTTCCAGCTTCGCCTACCTCGAACGGGTCGCCGACTGCCTGTCCGAACGCCATCCCGACGTGCCGCTGTGGCGTCAGGCGGCGCGCATGGACGACGCCGCCCGCGAGGCGTTCCTGGCGCGTTTCGAAACTGGCGGCGAGGGTATCGGTTTCGCCGTGCTCGGCGGGATCTTCGGCGAGGGGATCGACCTGCCGGGCGAGCGCCTGATCGGCGCCTTCGTCGCCACGCTTGGGCTGCCGCAGGTCAACCCGGTCAACGAGCAGATGCGTGCCCGATTGCAGGCGCTCTACGGCCGAGGCTATGACTACGCCTACTTCTTTCCCGGCATGCAGAAGGTGGTCCAGGCCGCCGGCCGCGTGATTCGTTCCGGCACCGACGAAGGGATCATTCATCTGCTGGACGATCGGTTTACGCGGCGCGAGGCGCAGGCGCTGCTGCCGGATTGGTGGCCGCGAGCAAGCTTTGACTGAGTATTGGGGTTGTCTGGCTGCCTCACCTGGCAAGGCAACGAATTTCAATGGTTTCATCTTACGACTGATGGCGCTTTAACGATCGTATCGCTTGTGACTGCGAGGGGGCTTAACGCTCGCCCCCTCGCGCTCCCCCTCTTGATTGACGCCGCTGGCCCACGAAACCCTGAACAGCGATGTCTTGCGCTTCGGGTCGGCGCGCAAGGACATCCCTGTCCGGGCGTGCCTCTTGTGACATCCATGTCACAAGACCCGGCTTAGGCATCGCAGTTCAGCGCGGGCCAGAAGGCGTCGGGGTGGCTCATTCGATCGTGGTGGGCCGCATCGGCTCATACGCGGCGTGACTCAACCAGATTTGGCCAGCGCCTCGAACACTCTTGCCACCGCCTCGGCGCCGGGATCGACCACGCCCTTGAGCGCGCTTTCCGGTACATAGGCGGAGCGGCCGGCATTGGCGCGGGTCAGCGTTGCCGTGGCCTGGGCGCCGTCACGCGCGGCCTGGGCGGCCTGGGCAAGCGTTTCGCCACGCTTCAATGCGTCGACCGCGGGAATCAGCGCATCGAGCATGGTGCGATCGCCGGGCCTGGCGCCACCGTAGGCCTGCATGCGCTCGACGCCCTCGGCGAGCGCGGCGTTGAGTTCGCCACGCTGATCGAGGGAGGCACCGGCGGCGGTGAACAGGATCGACAGCAGCACGCCGCTGGAGCCGCCCATGTCGCGCGACAGCAACTGGCCGATGCCGGTGAACAGTTGCGGCAGGGCAGCGGTATTGAGGCGTTTGGCGGCGAGTGCCTTGGCAATCGCCTCCGCGCCGCTTTGCATGCTGGCGCCGGCGTCGCCGTCGCCACTCCTGGCGTCCAGCTCGTCGAGCGCCTCGCGTGCCTGACGCAGCGTATCGATCACGCGTTCCAGCGTGCGGACATTGGTGTCGTCCTGCGGTGCGTCGTCGGCCAGCGCTTCGTGATCCTGATGCGTATCCGCGCTGAAGGTGTCGGGTCGGTTTGCCGGTCGCAGGCCCGGCCAGCCGGGAGCGCTGGTCGGTGCGTCCAGCGCGGTGACGATGTCGTCGTCGGATGACAGCAGCGTGACCGAAAACCCGTGCATGTCGAGCGAGGTCATCAGCGGCGCGGGACCGATCAGATGCGTCACCTGCTCGATGCCCAACTGGCGCAGCAGGCTGGCGGCGAGCACGCCCATCTCCTGGGTGGAGCAACTGCCGAGATTGTTGAGCACGGCGATCCAGGGCGCGTCGAGATGACGGTCGGCGAGGGCGTCACGCAGCGGTTCGAGCACCAGTTGCATCGCTGCATCGGCATCCTGGGGGGCGACCTCCCGGGTGCCGCTTTCGTTATGGATGCCGAGCCCGAGTTCCGGTGAACGCTCGGCGGTGGGCTGCCCCGGCTGCGCGGCGGGTCTCAGCGCCATGCCCAGCGACCCCATGCGCCGGCAGAAGGCTTCGGCGCGCTGTTGTATCTTTTCGAGTGGTGTTTCCTGTTCGGCGAGATAGCCGGTGAGCTTGTGTACCAGCACGGTGCCGGCGATCCCGCGTGGCTGGGGCGAATCCGGCAGCGCGACATCGTCGGCGACGATCACCATGGCCACCTTCAAACCCTCTCCCCGGGCGCGTTCCGCGGCCAGGCCGAAATTGAGACGATCGCCGGTATAGTTCTTGACCACCAGCAGGCAGCCTGCCTCGCCACAGACCTCGCGAATGGCGGCGAGCACCGCCTCGACGCTGGGCGAGGCGAACAGGCTGCCGGAGATCGCTCCGGTGAGCATGCCGGCGCCGATATAGCCGGCGTGGGCCGGCTCGTGACCCGCGCCGCCGCCGGAGAGTACCGCCACCTGGCGCTGCCCTTGGTTTTGCTTGTCCCAATCCCGCCGGATCAGGATGCGCAGGCCGCTCTCGGGCTCGGCAATCCGCAGTGGGGCGGTGGTCGCCACGGCATTCAGTATCTCGTCGACGACAGTGTCGGGGGCGTTGTAGAAACGTTCCATGTTATTTCTCCGTGGGCTTGCCTAAGAGCCTGTCCACAATCTGCTGCGCGTCGGCCAAACGTTGTTGAAAACGACTTCGGAATACTCATTTACCCCGATGTAAACTCCGTGTCCCAAGCCGTTTTCGCCTAGTTTGACTCTAGCTCGCGAGACCGTGAACGGGCTCTTGGTCGCAATCAGTGAAGCTTCATCTTCGGGCGCAGGTAACGGTTCAGGCCGTCGACGATCACGGTCATTCCGGTCTTGAAGATGCCGTGAATCGCCATCTGGTGCATGCGATAGAGGGAAGCGTAGAACAACTTCGCCAGCCGGCCTTCGATGAACAGACTGCGCGCCGAAGCGCCGCGCATCAAGCTGCCGACCGCTTCGAAGTGGGCCAGCGAGATCAGCGAGCCGCGGTCGTGGAACACGAACGGCTTCAACGGTTTGCCATCGAGCGCCGCGCGCAGGTTGTGGTACAGCAGGCTGGCCTGCTGGTGGGCGGCCTGGGCCCGGGGCGGGACGCGTTTGTCGTCGGGCTGCGGGCAGGAGGCGCAGTCACCGAAGGCAAAGATGCGCTCGTCGTCGATGCTCTGCAGTGTCTGGTTGACCTTGATCTGGTGGTTGCGCTCGGTCGAAAGCCCCAATTCGGACAAAAACGACGGCGCGCGAATGCCGGCGGCCCAGACGCTCAGGTCGGTTTCCAGCGATGTGCCGTCGGCGGTGACGAAGCCTTCGGCATTGGCCTCGGTGACGCGGGTGTCGACGTGGATCTTGACCCCGAGGCGCTCCAGTTCACCATGAACGGCCCGACTGATGCGCTCCGGCAGTGCGGGCAGAATGCGCGGCGCCGCCTCGATCAGGTGGACTTCCAGCTTGCCGCTGTCCAGCGCGGTGAAGCCATAGCTGTGCAGCATGCGCGAAGCGCCGAACAGTTCGGCGGCCAATTCGACCCCGGTCGCGCCGGCGCCGACCAGGCCCACGGTCAGCTTGGGATGCACGCGGCGTTCCGGATCGCTGTAGCGCAGGAAGGTGTTGAGCATGTTGCGGCGGAAGCTTTCCGCCTGCTGCGGGCTGTCGATGAAGTGGCAATGCTTGGCCACGCCCGGCGTGCCGAAGTCGTTGGAAACGCTGCCGACCGCGAGCACCAGGTAGTCGTATTCGATCTGGCGAGCCGGCAGTATCACCACACCGTCGCTGTCGAGGATCGCTTCCAGCGTGATGGTGCGCGCCTCGCGGTCGATGTCGCTCAGCGTGCCGCGCTGGAAGCGGTAGCCGTTGTGCTTCGAGTGGCCCTGGTAGGAAACTTCGTCGAGGCCGGAGTCGAGGGTGCCGGTGGCGATCTCGTGTAGCAGTGGCTTCCAGATGTGGGTCGGGTTGCGGTCGACCAGGACGATGTCGGCGCGTTGGCGTTTGCCGAGCTTGCGACCCAAACGGGTCGCCAGTTCGAGCCCGCCGGCGCCGCCACCGACCACGACGATGCGCGGAGTGGTCATGGGGAATCTCTCCAATCGGAAGTGAAAAATCGAATAGTGCGAAAAGGAAGGGTGAAGACGGTGAATCGTCGAATCGAAAGGCGAGGAAACCCGGGAGGCTGACCGTGGCGTGGCGCGGGCACAGTGAGAGTAGACGTGGGCGAATGAGGGACGACACTATGGGACTGCGCGGTCACGAAAAGGGGCACCCGTCGATCCGACGAAAGATTGCCGGATAGGATACGCCGTTCGCTGGCGCTTGGCACCCGTCCACGACGTAAACTTACGCACCCGCCATCATGGTAAGGTGTGCGCCAACGCGCCTCCGGATCAAGGATTTCGTCATGCACCCCATGCTTCACGACATTCGTCTCGTCGCCTTCGATCTCGACGGTACGCTGATCGACTCCGTTCCCGATCTGGCGGCGGCGGTGGACGCCATGCTGGGTGATCACGGCTTGGCGCCGGTGGGGGAGGCGAAGGTGCGCGATTGGGTGGGCAATGGCTCACGCAAGCTGGTCGAACGGGCATTGGCGTTCGCGCTCGAGCGTGTCCCTGACGCCTCGGCGCTCGATGCGGCCCACGAACGCTTCTTGGCCCACTATCACGCCGCACCTTGCGAGCGCACACGGGTATTCCCGGGCGTGCGCGAAGCGCTGGAGGCATTGCACGCACAGGGGTTGATCCTCACGCTGATCACCAACAAGCCCAAGGCGTTCATCGACCCGATCCTCGAGGCGCTGTCCCTGCGGACCTTCTTCGCCATGACCCTGGGCGGCGATTCGTTGCCCGAGAAGAAGCCGCATCCGGCGCCGCTGTTGCATCTGGCGGCGCATTTCGATGTCGATCCCGCCCGTTGCCTGATGGTGGGGGATTCGCGCCACGATGTGGAGGCCGGCAAGCGCGCCGGGTTCCGCACGCTGGCCGTTCCCTACGGCTACAATCATGGCGAACCGGTGTCCCGTAGCGACCCGGATGCTCTGGTTGAATCGTTGAGGGAACTCGTTTAGGGTTTCCGAACCGCTGCCAAGCCGGCATCGATTTCGTTTTCCTGCCGTGCCTTTTCTGTTCTACATTCGACCGAGCTTCGACATGCGACCGGATATCCAACGCTTTTTCATCCCTAGCGCCTTGATGCGCCACGTCAAGCGTTGGCGATGGTGATTGTCAGCCGTTACCTGCGCAGCCGCCCTCACGATCGCTGATTTCACTGTTGGAGTTCCGGTCTCATGATGATGACCCCCGAGCGCTTTGCCGAGCTGGCGCAAGCCGGCTACAACCGTATTCCGGTCACCCGCGAGGTGCTGGCCGATCTGGATACGCCGCTTTCCACCTATCTCAAGCTGGCCGACTCGCCCTGGACCTTCCTGCTCGAATCGGTGCAGGGCGGCGAAAAATGGGGCCGTTATTCGATCATCGGCCTGCCATGCCGTGAGCGCATCGAGGTGCGCGGCTTCACCGTTTATCACATCATCAACGGCGAGCAGCAGGGTGTCACCGAAGTCGAGGATCCGCTGAGCTGGATCGAGCAATTCCAGTCCCGCTTCAAGGTACCGGATCTCGACGACCAGCCGCGCTTCGATGGTGGCCTGGTCGGCTATTTCGGCTACGACACGATCCGCTACATCGAGCCGCGTCTGCGCACCAGGCAGGCCGCCGACAAGCCGGATCCGATCGGCGTTCCGGACATCCTGCTGATGGTCTGCGACGATCTGGTCGTCTTCGACAACCTTTCCGGCCGTCTGCAGCTGTGGACTCACGCCGACCCGGAAACGCCTCACGCCTACGACAACGCCGTCGAGCGGCTCGAGACGCTGGAACTGAAGCTGCGCAGCGCCACCTTCAATACGCTGAGTCCGGGAACCGGACGGGCGGATGTCGCCGAAGACGACTTTCATGCCAGTTTCAGCGAGCAGGGCTACAAGGATGCGGTTGCCAAGATCAAGGAGTACGTGCTGGCGGGGGATCTGATGCAGTGCGTGCCTTCGCAGCGCATGTCGATTCCGTATCAGGCTCCGCCGCTGGATCTCTATCGCGCGCTGCGCAGCCTCAACCCGTCGCCCTACATGTTCTTCCTCAACCTCGACGATCACCACGTGATCGGTTCCTCACCGGAGATCCTGACCCGGCTGGAGGGCGACGAGGTCACCGTGCGGCCGATCGCCGGCACCCGTCCGCGTGGCGCCACCGAAGAGGAGGACAAAGCGCTGGAAGAGGAGCTGCTCTCCGATCCCAAGGAGATCGCCGAACATCTGATGCTGATCGACCTGGGGCGCAACGACATCGGTCGCATCAGTCAGGTCGGTACCGTCGAACTCACCGACAAGATGGCGATCGAGCGCTATTCCCACGTCATGCATATCGTCTCCAACGTCACCGGCAAGCTGCGCCAGGGGATGTCGGCGATGGACGTGCTGCGGGCGACCTTCCCGGCAGGCACGCTCTCCGGCGCGCCCAAGATTCGCGCTCTTGAAGTGATCGACGAACTCGAGCCAGTCAAGCGCGGTGTCTATTCCGGCGCGGTGGGCTATCTCTCCTGGCACGGCAACATGGACATGGCGATCGCCATCCGTACCGCGGTGCTCAAGGATGGCGAGCTGCACGTTCAGGCCGGCGGTGGCATCGTCGCCGATTCCGACCCCGATGCCGAATGGCACGAGACGCTCAACAAGCGTCGTGCGCTGTTCCGTGCCGTGGCGATGGCCGAGAAGGGCCTCGACAACCTGGCTTGAACCTATCGGGCGGGCCGGATTCGGGCCCGCCCATCGGGTTTGTCATCGAGCTTTCACGATGATCGGCTTTCATCGGAAAGATGCCGCACACCGACTCCCGCTTGTCCCGCTTCTGCGCCGTCTCGCGCCGCCACGCCACGTCGATGCCCAGCGGGCTTTCATGGCCACGCTGGCTTCGAGTGGTGTCGGGGGCGCTGGTGCTCGTTGCCATCTGGATGGTAGTCGCTGCGCTCGGGGGAGAGCCCGGCGTGTGGCTCGAAACGCTCGGTCCGCTGCCGTTCTTCGCCGCCATGGCGATTCTGCCGGCACTGGGTGTGCCGATGACACCGTTCTTCGTGATCGCCGGCCTGCGTTTCGGTATCGCCGGCGGGTTGGCGATCTCCGCACTGGCCGCGCTGTCCAATCTGCTGCTCTGTTACTGGATCGCCCACGGCCGCCTGCGGCCGCTCCTGCGGGATTTCATCGAGAGGCGCTTTGCGGCGCTGGCCGGGCTGGATACCGACCGGCGTAGCGCCTGGCGGGTGACGTTCCTGGTCAAGCTGGTGCCGGGTGTACCGATATTCATCAAGCACTACGCCCTCGGGGCGGCGGGCGTGCCGCGTTCGATCTACCTGAGCGTGGCACTGGTCACCACGGGCCCCTATGGCGCGGCTTTCGTGGTGCTGGGGGAATCCGCGCTGAAGGGCGATCTTGGCCAGGCACTGATGGCGTTGGGTGCGCTGGCGTTGATCGCCGCCTCGATCCTGGCCTGGCGGCGCCAGCGCGCACGCCACGTCATGTCGTGAAGCGGCCACGGCCCGCAAAGTAGGGCCGAAGCCGTATGGCAGGGACTCGACTTGGGACAGGTTTCAGGCCACCTGGCCCAGCAGCAGGAATTCGATCAGTGCCTTCTGGGCATGCAGGCGGTTGCCGGCTTCCTGCCACACCACGGCGCGCGGGTCGTCGAGCAGGGTGGTGCTGATCTCCTCGCCGCGATGGGCCGGCAGGCAGTGCAGGAAGACGACATCCTCGGCAGCCCGGTCTAGCAACGCCTCGGTGACCTGGAAACCGGCGAAGTCGCGCTCGCGCTTGGCCTGTTCCTCTTCCTGACCCATGGAAGCCCAGACATCGGTGGTGACCAGATCGGCACCGCTCACCGCCTCGGCCGGGTCGCGCAGGAGCGTGACACGATCGCCGGCGGCTTCCACGATATCCTGGCGGGGATCGTAGCCCTCGGGGCAGCAGATGCGGAGCTGGAAATCGAACTGGCGTGCGGCGTTGATCCAGGAGTGGCACATGTTGTTGCCATCGCCGATCCACACCGCGGTCTTGCCCTGAACGGGACCTCGGCACTCGGTCCAGGTCATGACGTCGGCCAGCAGCTGACAGGGATGGTAGTCATCGGTGAGTGCATTGATCACCGGTACCGAACTGGCAGCGGCGAACTCCTCGAGGCCAGCGTGAGAGAAGGTGCGGATCATCACCGCATCGACCATTTCCGATAGCACCCTGGCGGTATCGCCGATCGGCTCGCCACGGCCGAGCTGGGTATCCCGCGACGACAGGAACAGTGCGTGGCCGCCGAACTGCGCCATCGCCGTCTCGAACGAGACTCGGGTTCGTGTCGAGGACTTCTCGAAGATCATCGCCAGCGTACGATTGCTGAACGGGGTATAGGTCGGCCCCTGCGTCTTCAGGCGGTTCTTGATCGTGATGCCGCGCTGGATCAGGTAGGAGAGTTCGTCGGCGGAAAGATCCAGCAGGGTCAGAAAATGGCGTACGCTCATGGGCGAATTCCTGTCGTGGCTTTGGCACAAGGCATGCGGCAATCTCCAGGCGCGCCGCACGGCGAAATCGGTCGTCGGCCGCAATCGCAGGCTATCCGCGCGGTCGACTCGGAAAACAACGAAAAAAGCGCCGCGTCCCAAACGCCTGCATAGGTGTTTGGCGAGACGGCGCCGTGATCGGCCCGTGTGTTTCACGGTACGGGCCGATCCGTGCGAAAGCCAATCATCCTAACCACAGCCCCAGGACGGCGCAACGGCTAGTTGGGGCACCTATATGGCACTACTAGCTAGCGACCGCCTAAGAATTGTGTAATTCATGCTTACATATATTGACACAGCCACGGCTATGTGAAGTTATTGAGTAAACATCGATTCAGTGTGGAGAACGTAATGTCACCCTCATCGCAGGTAACGAGCCTCAGTGAGCCGCGGGCCATTATAGAAATCGAATTCCACACTGTTGCCAAGGTCAATTTCTCTTCCTCTCAGAACGGAATATCGATTCTCAAAAAGCTGGCGGTGCAAAACGTCGGCGATAAACCTCTGGAGAATTTGACCGTAGAGGTTACCTGTACTCCGGGTTTGATCAGGCAAAAAACCTGGCAGATTGATCGCCTGGCTGTTGGCGACCAACAGACACTGCCTCAGTTGGAGACGTCACTTGATCACGCGTTACTTGCCGGCCTTAACGAGGCCGAGGTTGGCAACCTGGAGCTGACGGTGAAGGCAGGGGGTGTCATGCTCCATGAGGAGGTGCGACCGATAGAGCTGCTCGCAAGAGATGAGTGGGGCGGGGTGGGAGAGATGGCGCACCTTCTCGCAGCCTACATCTCTCCCAACGAGTCGGTTATAGCCACTCTTCTTAAAGAAGCAGGTCGGCTGCTTGAGGCGACTGGTAAGAGCGGGGCTATCGATGGCTACCAAGCCAATGATCCCGCGAGGGTATGGATGGTGGCAGGTGCGATCTGGTCGGCGCTGACCGGAATGGGGTTGACCTACGCCGTGCCACCTGCATCTTTCGAGATGCGTGGACAAAAAATTCGTAGCCCTGAGCGGATTCGCGCTGAAGGTCTCGCCACCTGTCTGGACTCGGCATTGCTCCTCGCTGGTTGCTATGAGGCTGCAGGGCTCAATCCGGTTGTCATGTTTTCCGAGGGGCATGCCTGGGCCGGTGTCTGGCTGGTCGATCGCGACTTCGGCTCGATAACTGAGCCCGATGTCATGAGCGTAAGAAAGGCTGTTGATGCGCGGGAGCTGGTGCTGCTAGAAACCACTGCGTTGACTCGTCGCCCATCGGTCGGTTTCGAACAGGCAGCAGCCGAGGGCAAGGAGCATACGGCAGAGCCGAATGAGCACGCTTTTCTAATGGCGGTCGATGTTCGTCGAGCGCGAGCCGCCCGTATCAGACCTCTTGCCAATCACCGTATACTTGAAAGTGTTGACGAGTCAGAGACGCCCGCTGTGCCGGCAGCGCTTCCGAAACCGTTGGACTTCGGTTTTCTACCCGGCGATCTGATCGAAGAAACGCCTGACACGGCCGCAGGAAGAATTGCCCGGTGGCAACGCAAGTTATTGGATCTTTCTCTACGCAATAGATTGCTGAACTTTAAGGATACGAAGCAGACCTTGCCGCTGCTCTGTCCGGATGTTTCCTCTTTGGAGGATCGGCTTGCGGAGGGCGAAAAGTTTAAGGTGTTGCCGCTCGCTGATGAGGACCCGGCCGGTCGACGTGATCTCTCCGCCAATGAGCGAGCGGCGGTTTTTCAGGATGTCGCGCGAGATGCCTTCGCCCGATCTCAACTCGCGACGCCGCTCTCCGGTAGAGAGGCCAGTAACCGCCTGCTGGAACTCTATCGACGTTCCCGGAGCGATATGCAGGAGGGTGGCACCAATACGCTCTTCCTCGCCGCAGGCTTTCTGCGCTGGAAAAGAACCGAGGGGGACACACGAAGTTATCGAGCGCCGCTCTTACTGATTCCCGTCAACGTGACCAGACGTTCGGCGCAGTCAGAATTCGTCCTGGAACCGCACGAGGATGAGTTGCGTTTCAATGCAACGCTTTTGGAGTTTCTGAAGAGGGACTTCGATCTGGAAATGCCGGAGTTCCAAGGAGAGTTACCTCGAGACGAAAGCGGCCATGATCTGCCAAGAATTTTCGAGGCCGTTCGTCGCAGGGTCAGGGATGTGGCTGGCTTCGAGGTCGTGGAGGAGTTGGCACTTTCTACCTTCTCCTTTGCCAAGTTCCTGATGTGGAAAGATCTGGTCGATCGCACGGACAGCCTTCGCGAGAGCGCGCTGGTGAGGCATTTGGTCGATAATCCGACCGAGCCGTTTCGAGCACAGGACGCGCCTGACTTGCCCGAGCCGATCGAGATCGACCGCAGAGTCGCTCCACGAGAGCTCTTCACGCCGCTACCGGCTGACTCCTCTCAACTCGCTGCCGTCCTTGCCGCGCAAGAAGGGCATGACTTCGTTTTGATCGGGCCACCAGGGACAGGAAAGAGCCAAACAATCGCCAATATGATTTCACAATGCCTGGCGGTTGGTAAGACTGTTCTATTCGTGGCAGAAAAAGCGGCGGCTCTCGACGTCGTTCACAGACGGTTGGCGGCGAATGGGCTGGCTGACGCGGTGCTGGAACTGCACTCCAGTAAAGCGGATAGAAAGTCCGTTCTCGAGCAGCTAGGGCGCAGTTGGAGTCGCGCACATACATTGTCTGAGGCAGAGTGGATTAGGCTGACTGACGAAGTTGTCTTAACACGTGATCAGTTGGATGCCTATGTCGAAGCGCTTCATCGGCCTAATACTCAAGGCTTTAGTGTCTACGAGGCGATTGGGCAGGCGATGTCGACGGAGCCTGGTTTTACGCTCACGTTCAACAACAAGGATGCTCATGATGAGCAGAGTTATACCTATCTCCGTCGTCTCGCGGAGAATCTGACGCGCTGCCGGGCCGTGGTGGCAGACTGTCCCGAGCTGAAACTCGTTCGAGTAGGGGAATGGTCTTTCAGTTGGCAAGCGCAGTTGCTGCAGCAAACGCGCAATCTTCAATCGTCTACGGGTGATCTCATAGCAGCGACAGAGCGATTGTCCAGTGCGCTGGGTCTCGTCATGGATGCGGAGCTGTCGCCCGAGCGCATCGAAAAGCTGGCAGCATTAGCGGCTATCCCTCATACGCAAGAGAAAGTGGCATGGGCGTTATCGCTCGAGCCAGAAGTACTGGACCGGGACTTGGCGCATTTGCTCTCGCAACTCGATGACTACCGCGTCGCGGCCTCGAAACTGTCCGCCGAGTACCCGCTCGACCGTCTCAAGTCGATTCCAATCGATAGCCTCGATGCCGATTGGCGTCAGGCGCAGACGAAACTATGGCCTTTCTCCAGCCTCAAAAAATTATCGGTGCGTAAGCTTTTGCAGACTTACACCGTCACTGGGCAGGTTGATCCCGCCGTTGATATCACGCTTCTGATTCAGCTCCGGGAGCTAGAGAAAGAAATCCAGTGCCACCCTCTGAAAGAGTGTCCCCTGTTTGAGGGAATCAGAACGGATAGCAAGCGTCTGAGACAATGGCATGAGCAAGCCAATACTCTGCGCGAGGCGTTGGAACGTCTTAGACCTGAAGTACAAAACGCCGATGCTTGGCGAGCTGCCACCCGTCAGCTGGCGGATCGAGAGAATGTTGACCTGCTGGAGCTCATCACGGCTTTTGCAGATCACCACCACGTTTGGTGCGACGCTGCAAAAAGGTTTAGTGAGATAGCTGGCGCCGAACCAGAATGCCAACCCTTACAAACGCTCACCGTGGAACTGCAGCACATTATCGACAACAAGGTGCATTTGTCAGACTGGACGCGTTGGGTCGAAGTTCGAGACCAAGCCGTTGGATCAGGGTTGGGCGGAATGGTTAAGGCGTTGGAGCATGACCCGTCTAGCGGTGGTGAAAACGCCTTTGTCGCCGCTTACGCAACCTGGTGGTTACCCTTGGCGATGGATGCCGAGCCGGTGTTGAGAGGGTTCTCTCACTGGGAACATGAAGCTCTGATCAAGCAGTTTCGAGCCGCTGACGAGCGTGCTATGGAGGCCGCGGCAAGTCAGGTGTTGCGGCGAATCCAGCACGGCCTGCCGTCACGGGATAGTGTTGCCAGGCGCTCGGAGCTTGGCACGCTACGGCATCAGTTGGGCTTGCAACGGCCTAGCCTGCCGATTCGCAGTCTCATCGCGGAGATGCCGAGCACGTTCACGAAGCTGTCCCCCTGCGTACTGATGTCGCCACTGTCAGTTGCGCAATATCTGCCTGCCGGACAGGCTGCGTTCGACGTGGTGATTTTTGACGAGGCCTCGCAGATCACGACCTGGGATGCGATAGGGGCGATTGCGCGCGGCCGGCAAGCGATCATCGTCGGCGACCCCAAACAGCTGCCACCCACCAACTTTTTTGGTCGCAACGACGAACCGGAGGAGGAGATCCCTGACAGCGAGCGAGACCTGGCCTCGATACTCGACGAAGTCGTGGCGGCTGGCATCCCTACACGACAGCTGGAGTGGCACTATCGCAGTCGAGACGAGTCGCTGATTGCATTCTCCAACTGGCACTATTATGGCGGCCGCCTCATCACTTTTCCTTCTCCTGCGACAGCCACCGGCGCGGTCATGCTACATCAGATCAACGGTCTCTATGCGCGTGGACAGGGACGCACCAATGATGATGAAGCGCGGGCAATCGTTACTCTGGCCGTGAATCGGATGACCGAGTGGTTGAAACAGCCGGAGGCCAAGCGTCAAACGCTAGGCATCATCACGTTCAATGCCGAGCAGCAGAGTCATATTCTCAATCTCCTGGATAAAGAGCGCCAGCGGAATCCAGAGCTCGAGTGGTTCTTTGCAGACGAGCGGGAAGAACCGGTCATCGTAAAAAACCTGGAAAATATCCAGGGCGACGAACGTGATGTCATTCTCTTCTCGATCACCTTTGGCAAGGATCACGCTGGCAAGCTGTCGATGGCCTTCGGTGCCCTGAACAGTGACGGCGGCGAAAAGCGGCTGAACGTCGCCGTGTCGCGAGCGCGCCAGGAGATGCACGTGTTTGCCTCCCTCTCGGCGGACCAGATCGATCTGAACCGTACCAACGCGTTGGGGGTGAAACACCTCAAGAACTTTCTTGACTACGCAGCGCGCGGCGCCGTAGCACTGCCGGCAATGGACGAGGGGGCTCTGGGAGATGTGGACAGTCCCTTTGAAGCCGCGGTGAAATCGACGCTCGAGGCCCTGGGGTGGGAAGTCAGGCCGCAGATCGGCGTTTCCGGCTTTCGGATCGACCTCGGTGTAGTACATCCGGATCATGCCGGTGTCTACCTTGCAGGCATCGAGTGCGATGGCGCGACCTACCATGGGTCCGCAACGGCCAGAGACCGTGACAAGGTCAGGCAGGCGGTACTGGAAGGGTTGGGGTGGATGATCTTCAGAATTTGGTCGACCGATTGGTTCAAGCAGCGCCAACCGGTGGTTGAACGTATTCAGGCCTTGCTGATGGAGCATCTCGAGGCGGATCGAGCCAAGCGGGCATCCCTGGCGGATGATCTTCATGAGCCCGGGGCTTCGCCGGAGCAAGCATACCTGGAATCCGGCCCGGCGCAGGATGACCAAGAGCCGTTATACGAAAGCGACGGACGCATGACTATTTCAGATGAGACCTCAGAGGAGCCTTCTACTGTCGATGCTGGGGAGTGGCGGCGGGCCGAGCCGATGGTTGCCCGAGTGGCGCTTCCACGTGCCGTTGACCTGAATGTCGAAAAACTCGAAGAGAGTAATGCGTCAATTGAGCCCGACAAGTTTTTCGATCCAGCTTACGATTCGATTCTCGCAGGTCTTGTCGCGAGGGTGGTTGAGAAGGAGGGGCCGCTACCGCTCGCGCTATTGACGAGAAGGGTTGCGGCTCTACATGGCTGGCAGCGTGCTGGGCGTCGCATTTCGGATAGGGTTCGACAGTCGCTGGGCCAAGTCGAGGTGCACGTAGAAGGTGATGTCGATTTCGTCTGGGCCCAGCATGTCCATGGAGAGCGCGTGGCATTCCGTCACGGTGCAAATCGCAGCGTTCGTGATATTTCCTGCGCGGAGATTGCTTGGCTCTACGACGAGCATAGTAAGACGTTGGAAGCCAGCAACGATCCTGTACTCGATTTGGCTCGATTGGCGGGGATCAGCCGACTCTCTGCTGATGCGCGTCAGTATCTCGAGACATGTATCGAGTGGCGAGAGTCCACTGCGCGCCCGTACTAGGCGTCGATGCTCCGTCGGTCAGTTATCTACTGGTGGCCGACGGCAGGGGTGTTTTCACTTCGCGTCATCAGTAGAATGGAGTCACGGTTCATTCCATTTTCGCCTACACGCGAAGGGCGTTTAGCTGCGTTCTTCCCGTTAAAGGAAGTCTCATGAGCGACACCATCGAAACGATCAAGCAGCAGATCAGCGAGAACCCGATCCTGCTCTATATGAAAGGCACCCCGCAGCTGCCGCAGTGCGGCTTCTCGGCACAAGCGGTGCAGGCACTGATGGCGTGCGGTGAGCGGTTCGCCTTCGTCAACATCCTGGACAACCCGGACATCCGTGCCGAGTTGCCGAAATACGCCAGCTGGCCGACCTTCCCGCAGTTGTGGATCAACGGCGAATTGGTGGGGGGCTGCGACATCATCGTCGAGATGTACCAGAACGGTGAGCTCGAGCCGATGATCAAGGACGCCGCCGCCAAGGCACCGGAAGCTTCCAGCGACAGCTGAGGACGAGGGGCAGTTCCCAACCTCTGCGTCGACGAAAACGCTTCATCCGATGGATGAGGCGTTTTTCGATTAGGGCGCGCAGGCGAGCCTGTCGCTGTGGCGCGAATCAGGGCTCGTCGAAGCCCTGCTCCTTCATCGCCAGTCTCCAACCGCCAAGATCCTTGAAGCGGTTGACGATGGCGCAGAACAGTTCCGCCGTGCGCTCGGTGTCGTAGCGGGCGGAGTGCGCCGAGGCATTGTCAAATTCGATACCCGCCGCCTGACAGGCGCGTGCCAGGACCGTCTGGCCATAGGCCAGTGCCGACAGCGTAGCGGTGTCGAAACAGGAGAAGGGGTGGAACGGGTTGCGTTTGATGGCGCAGCGATTGACCGCTGCGTTGAGAAAGCCCTGGTCGAAGGCGGCGTTGTGGCCGACCAGGATGGCCCGCGAGCAGTTGTGGGATTTGATCGTCTTGCGGATCGGTTTGAAAATGCCATCCAGCGCCTCGCGCTCGCTGACCGCGATCTGCTTGCGGAAGGGGCTCGCGATATCGATGCCGGTGAAGTCCAGCGCGGCCTGTTCGACGTTGGCGCCCTCGAAGGGCTCGATATGAAAGGAGAGGGTCTCCAGCGGGAGCAGGTTGCCCTGATCGTCCATCGTCAGCGGTACTGCGGCGATCTCCAGCAGGGCGTCGGTCGCCGCATTGAAACCGCCCGTTTCGATATCGACCACCACCGGGAGATATCCGCGAAAACGCTGCGCCATCAGCTCCCTCGTGCTGGCGTCCGACATGCAATACTCCCGTTCCCTTGACGTGATGGCGATCCTCGATCGCGCTGCTTCTAGCGGTGCCATTCGGCGGAATCGACCGCGTTGTGCCGTGCGGCGAATGACATGAAGTCTAGCAGTTCAGACCGCAAGCGTCCCGTCGCTCGGTATTCTCGGCGCGGCGAGGGCGTTATAATCCGATCTCTCCACGGTCTTCGCCGCTGGCTTCCATTCTTCAGACTATGGCGCCCACGGATACCATCGAGACCGCCGCCGGCCGCGACGGTCGACGCACAATCAACTAGCCGACGCATACCCAAGGAGTTGCCGCATGTCCGATGTCAAAAAGGTCGTCCTCGCCTATTCCGGCGGCCTTGACACTTCCGTGATCGTGAAGTGGCTGCAGGAAACCTACGCTTGCGAAGTGGTCACCTTCACGGCCGATATCGGCCAGGGCGAAGAGGTCGAGCCGGCGCGAGCCAAGGCGCAGGCACTCGGGGTCAAGGAGATCTACATCGAGGACCTGCGAGAAGAGTTCGTGCGTGATTACGTCTATCCGATGTTCCGTGCCAATACCCTCTACGAAGGCGAGTATCTGCTCGGCACCTCCATCGCGCGGCCGCTGATCGCCAAGCGGCTGGTCGAGATCGCCAACGAGACCGGCGCCGACGCCATCTCTCACGGCGCCACCGGCAAGGGCAACGATCAGGTGCGCTTCGAGCTCGGTGCCTACGCGCTGAAGCCGGGCGTCAAGGTGATCGCGCCGTGGCGCGAGTGGGATCTCAACTCCCGCGAAAAGCTGATGAACTACTGCGAGCAGCACGACATTCCGGTCGACTTCTCCAAGAGCAAGAAGAAGTCGCCGTACTCGATGGATGCCAACCTGCTGCACATCTCGTACGAGGGCGGGATTCTCGAGGATCCGTGGGCCGAGGCGGAAGAGGATATGTGGCGCTGGAGCGTCTCTCCGGAGGCCGCGCCGGACAAGCCGACCTACACCGAGTTGACGTTCGAGAAAGGCGACATCGTCGCCATCGACGGGCAGCCGATGAAGCCGCATGAGGTATTGTCCAGGCTCAACAAGCTGGGCGGCGACAACGGCATCGGCCGCCTCGACATCGTCGAGAACCGCTATGTCGGCATGAAATCCCGTGGCTGCTACGAAACCCCGGGAGGCACCATCATGCTGCGTGCCCACCGCGCCATCGAATCGATCACGCTGGATCGCGAAGCCGCCCATCTGAAAGACGAACTGATGCCGAAGTACGCCAAGACCATCTACAACGGCTACTGGTGGAGCCCGGAGCGCCGCATGCTGCAGGCGGCGATCGACGAGACCCAGAAGTTCGTCAATGGCGTGGTGCGGATGAAGCTCTACAAGGGCAGTGCCAGCGTGGTTGGCCGCAAGTCCGAGCAGTCATTGTTCGACGAATCGATCGCGACCTTCGAGGATGATGCCGGCGCCTATGACCAGAAAGACGCCGAAGGCTTCATCAAGCTCAACGCGCTGCGTCTGCGCATCGCGGCCGGCAAGGGGCGCTCTGCCAGTTGAGGCTAGATGGCAGCGGTCGAACATTTCGTATCGGGACCATTCGTAGAGAGTCGTCATGCTGAAGAAACTGTTTTCCGGGTTGATGGGCGGGAGCGATACCAAGCCCGCCGCCCAGAAGAAAGAACGGGAACCGATCGAGTACAAGGGATTCCTGATCGTGCCCGAGCCTCAGGACGCCGGTGGTCAGTATCGGGTCAGTGGCTGGATTCGCAAGCCCGTGGAAGGTGGGGAAACGCGGGAGCGTCGCTTCGAACGCTCGGATGTGGTTGCTGGCGAAGACGCCTGCGTCGAGCTGACCATCGCCAAGAGCCAGCGCTACATCGATGACATCGGCGACGAAATGTTCGAACAGCAACATTGACTCGTTATCGGCTGGCCAGGCAGGCCGGTCGAGCAACTGACCGAACGGCGCTGATACAGCGCCGTTTTTACGGTTGGCGGCCTTGACGATAACGCCCTATCGTTAGAAAAGCTTCCAATTACAAGGCAAGGATGCCGCTTCATGACCGTCATTCACCATCTACCGGGGATCTAGGGAACGAGCACGTGTGGTTTTGTATGGCTCGTGAATGGGTAGGCTTGCGCTCCAGAGGCGTACCTGGGGTAGTGGTTAAGGAGTCACTATGCGTGTGTTTAGCTGGAAAATGGCAGCGACGATGGGATTGGGTAGTCTATACCTGAGCTCGTTGATGGTCTGGGGGCAAGCCGAGCCCGGCGATTCGCCATTCGATCACCAGCCCGAGACGCGATTGGCCTGCGATCGGCTCAAGGCACAGATCGACCGGACGATTCGTGACAACGGCGCGCGCCACTTCCTGCTCGAGATCGTCGATAACGCACAGGTCGAGGATGGCGTCGTCAAAGCGGGGGAGTCGTACGCCGGAGCCGAGGTCGTGGGTAGCTGCGACGGCGGCACGCGCAAGGTCGTCTACAGTCGCGAAGGCGCTACCGAGATGAGCGCGCCCGAAGCGGAGAACGGTGCGAATGCTTCGACACCGGATGCCACCTCGGGCAGCGATGACTCGTTGCCGGAATCCAGCGGCGACGCCGTACCGGCCGAGGACGAGACGGCTCGGGAACCGGAGTCCAGTCCCTGATCAGGCGATATCCACCTTGTCGGGAAACTCGCACAGGTCTTCGATCACGCAACTGCCGCAGCGCGGCTTGCGTGCCAGGCAGGTATAGCGCCCATGCAGTATCAGCCAGTGGTGGGCATCCTTGAGATAAGCCTTGGGCACGTGGCGCAGTAGCTTTCGCTCGACTTCCAGTACGTTCTTGCCGGGCGCGATTCGCGTACGGTTGGCAACCCGAAAGATATGGGTGTCGACCGCCATGGTCAGTTCTCCGAAGGCGGTGTTCAAAATCACGTTGGCGGTCTTGCGGCCGACGCCGGGCAGCGCCTCCAGCTCCTCGCGGGTGCGCGGAATGTCGCCATCGTACTTGTCGACCAGAATATGGCAGGTCTTCATCAGGTTTTCGGCCTTGGTGTTGTAGAGGCCGATCGTCTTGATGTGTTCCTTGAGGCCGTCGATACCCAGGTCGATGATCGCCTGCGGTGTATTGGCGACCGGAAACAGCCGCGCCGTCGCCTTGTTGACGCCGACGTCCGTCGCCTGCGCCGAGAGCAATACCGCAGCGAGCAGTTCGAACGGCGTGGTCCAGTTCAGCTCGGTGGTGGGGTTGGGGTTATGTTCCTTCAGGCGGGCGAAGATCTGCTCGCGCTTGCTGGCATTCATGATGATATCTCGCTATCGCTGGACCCGCGTGCGTGTCGAAGGTGACGCTCGGCCGCGGCGAGCTGTCGGCGTGCCTCCAGGGCCTCGGCACTTTTTCCCTCTCGCTCCAACCGAGTCAATTGCTGCCGTGCCTTGCGCCATGCCTGCTCGGCGGCCGCCACCGCAATGCGGCGATGTTGGTGCGCGGCGGTATCACCCTGGGATGCGTCCCTTGCCAGTTGGCACTCGACGCTCTCGAGCTGCGCCTCGAGACTCTGCGCGCGATCGCGCAGCGCCGAGCGTTGTTCGTCGGCGGCCTTGGCGAGCTGTTTCTCGATCCGTTTCAGGCGCGCGACCAGCGTCGCCCGATTGGCCTTGAGCGCCGTGATGTCGGTCACGCTATCGACGGATTGTCGTTCGGAAGAGACGGGCGAGGGGCGTCGTGTCGCGGCCAGGCGGCGTTCCCGCTTGCGTCGCTTCTCTTCTTCCTTGCGCGCCAGGCGAGCCTTGCGCGCCTCGAAACGCCTGCGACCGTTGAGCGCGCGCCAGTCGAGATAGGCTTGCCGCTCGGCATCGTTTTGTGCCTCGGCCCAGCGCGGATGCGCGACCAGATCGATACAGTCCACGGGGCAAGGCGCGACACACAGCTCGCAGCCGGTGCATTCGGATTCGATCACGGTATGCATCTGCTTGGCCGCGCCGAGAATGGCATCGACCGGGCAGGCCTGAATGCATTTGGTGCAGCCGATGCACTCGGCCTCGCGAATGACGGCCTGCAGCGGCGTCTGCGCCGGTTCGATCAACGGCAGCGCGGGGCGCCCGGTCAACGCTGCCAGGCGATCCCGGGTCGCTTCGCCGCCCGGCGGGCAGCGATTGATCGCTTCGCCGTCGACGATCGCCTCGGCATAGGGGCGACAGCCATCATGACCGCACTTGCCGCACTGGGTCTGCGGCAGTTCGGCATCGATACGCTCGACGGTGATTGTGGCTGCGAGGGACAAACGACGACTCCCGAGGATGTTGACAAACTACTGCGCTCGACCATACGGCGTTAAAAATCGGCTCAAGATACTCATTTACAACTACGTAAACTCCGTTCTTGCGCCGATTTTGATTCGCTACGCTCCCCCTTCGGGCCAGCCTTTGGCTGTTACTCCCTACGGTCGTTGCGCCTTGTCTGGCCTTCGCTCGTGACGTTTGTCAGCATCCACGTCCCGATTCCTGGCCTGACAATGGCTCGATCCAGCGCCGCTCAGGTCACGCGCTGGCCGGGCTTGGCACCGCTATCCGGCGAGAGCAAATAGATTCCGTCGTCATCGCCGGCGGCCAGCACCATGCCTTCGGAGACGCCAAAGCGCATCTTGCGCGGCGCGAGATTGGCGACCATCACCGTCAGCCGGCCCTCGAGCGCTTCCGGCGCATAGGCCTTGCGAATGCCGGAGAATACCGTGCGTGTCTCGCCGCCGAGATCTAGTGTCAATTCGAGCAGCTTGTTGGAGCCTTCGACGTACTCGGCCTTGCTGATTTTGGCGACACGCAGATCGACCTTGATGAAGTCGTCGAAGGCGATCTCGTCGCCAATCGGTTCGTCGGCCAGCGGGTCGCTCGGGTTTGAGTCGGAGGAAGTCTTGCCGGTCAATTTCTTCTCCTCCTCGAGCACTTCCTTGGAAGCCTCGATCATGGCTTCGATCTTGTCGCTCTCGACTCGTGTCATCAGCGGCTTGAACTTGCCGATGGCATGGCCTTCCAGCACGTGCTGGCGGCTCTCCCAGTCGAGGCTGTCGACCTGCAGGAAGATCCGTGCTTGTTCCGCCATCGCCGGTACCACCGGCTGCAGGTAGACCATCAGCGTGCGGAACAGGTTGATGCCAACCGAGCAGATATCGATCACTTCCTGTTCTCGGCCGCCTTCCTTGGCCAGCACCCAGGGGGCCTTGTCGGCGATGTAGGTGTTGGCCTCGTCGGCGAGTTCCATCACCTTGCGCATGGCGCGGCCGAACTCGCGCGCCTCGAAGTCGGCAGCGATTTCATCGCCGGCATAGATGAACTTGGCGACCAGCTCCGGCTCGGCGCAGGTCGCGGAGAGCTGGCCGCCGGCCAGCTTGTTGATGAAGCCGGCGCAGCGGCTGGCGATGTTGACCACCTTGCCGACCAGATCCGAATTCACCCTGGCGGCGAAATCCTCGAGATTGAGGTCGAGATCGTCGACCCGCGAGGTCAGCTTGGCGGCGAAGTAATAGCGCAGGTATTCCGGATTGAGATACTCGGCGTAAGTCTGCGCCTTGATGAAGGTGCCGCGGGATTTGGACATCTTCGCCCCGTTGACGGTGACGAAGCCGTGGCAGTTGACGCCGGTCGGTGTGCGCATGCCGGCGCCTTCCAGCATCGCCGGCCAGAACAGCGCGTGGAAGTAGACGATGTCCTTGCCGATGAAGTGATAGACCTCGGCTGTCGAGTCTTGCTTCCAGTAGCTGTCGAAATCGATGCCTTCGCGGTCGCACAGGTTCTGGAAGCTGGCCAGATAACCGATCGGCGCATCGAGCCAGACATAGAAGTACTTGCCCGGGGCATCGGGAATCTCGAAGCCGAAATAGGGCGCATCCCGAGAGATGTCCCACTCGTTGAGGCCGGCTTCGAACCACTCCTGCAGCTTGTTGGCGATCTGCGGCTGCACGCGGCCGGAGCGGGTCCACTGTTTCAGGAACGCCTCGAAATCCGGCAGCTTGAAGAAGTAGTGGATCGAGGTGCGCACTTCCGGCGTGGCGCCGCTGATCGCCGAGACGGGATTGATCAGTTCCGCCGGGGTGTAGGTGGCGCCGCACACTTCGCAATTGTCGCCGTACTGCCCCTCGCTGCCGCACTTCGGGCAGGTTCCTTTAATGAAACGGTCGGCGAGAAACAGCCCCTTGACCGGGTCAAACATCTGTTCGATGTCGCGGGTACTGATGTGACCGGCGTCGCGCAGGGCGAGGTAGATGCGCTCGCTGTGGATTCGGTTCTCTTCCGAATGGGTCGAATGGTAATTGTCGAAGGCGACGCCGAAACGGGCGAAGTCCGTCTGGTGCTCCTTGCTGACCTTGTCGATCAACTGCTCCGGCGTGATGCCTTCCTGTTCGGCGCGCAGCATGATCGCGGTGCCGTGGGCGTCGTCGGCACAGACGTAGTGGCACTCATGGCCGCGACTCTTCTGGAAACGCACCCAGATGTCGGTCTGGATGTATTCCAGCAGGTGGCCCAGGTGGATCGAGCCGTTGGCATAGGGCAGCGCGCTGGTGACGAGGATCTGGCGCGAAAGCGAGGCGTTGTTCGACATGGCGACTGGAAGATTCCCGTAACGAACCCCGAGGCGGCGCAGTAGCAAAGCCCCTCGGGTGGATAGGTGAAAACTTGGCCGGTGATTGTAGCATGGCTTGTATCGGTACCGTGTGGTGATGCCCATCGCTCGGTGTGGCGAAGAGCCTTGGTGGACGAGGCGGACAAGGGAATCGGAAATGCCCTCGAGAGAGACTCCGGAGTTACATCTGGTCGGTAGGCTCAGCCCTGAGTAGGCTCGGGCGCGTGAACTCAGGTATGCGCTGTTTTTCGCCGAACATGGCCTAGCGTCGACGATTCTGGATGACGGCTTGGAAGAGAGTGCCTGGCACCTGGTGGCGATGCGCGATGACGAAGTGTTGGGTTATGGTCGTCTGAATGCTTTTGACTCACGGCTATATGGTATCTCGCAGATGGTGGTGGCGTCCGCGTTTCAAGGGCAAGGCGTGGGGCGCCAGATCCTGAGAAAATTGATAGCGATTGCCAGAGACCATGGCGCCTCGAAAGTGCAACTCAGCGCTAGAACGCATGCGATTCCTTTCTACCGCCAGGAAGGCTTTGAGACGCGGGGGGGAGCCTTATCCATCCGCCAAAACCGCCGTGGCGCATGTACTGATGGAGAAGCTCATTTGAACCGTTACATGCCGGCATGGGGTCACGTCGATTGGGCCTCGGGCTGAAAAAGCGGTATCTCCTTGCCGAGAATATAGCGTTTGCGCAGCTGCGCGGAGAGCCCATCGATCAGCATCACCACGATGACCAGCAGCAGCGTGATGAACATCACCACGTCCCAGTTCCACAGACGCATGTTTTCGGCGTAGACCAGACCGATGCCTCCGGCACCGACGAAGCCAAGCACGGCGGCGGAGCGCGTGTTGGATTCCAGTTGGTAGAGGCTCAGTGCCAGGAAAGTCGGGAAGGATTGCGTGAACACACCGAGGCGGTATTTCTGCAGGCTGTTGGCCCCCACTGCCGTCAGACCACGGGTCGGCGCCTTCTCCACGGCTTCGTGCCCCTCGGCATAGAGCTTGCCGAGCAGTCCAGTGTCCTGAACTAGAATGGCCAGCGCACCCGCCAGCGGGCCCAGGCCGACGGCACTGACGAACACCAGCCCCCAGATGGCCATGTCCACACCGCGCAGGACGTCGAAAACGCGCCTGACCAGAAAGCCGACGGGACGCAGCAATGGATGCGCCATGACGTTGCGCGCCGCGAAGAACGAGCAAGGCAGCGCGACCACTGTCGCCGTCAAGGTGCCGGTGAAGACGATCGCCACCGTGATGAAAATCTGCTCGAGATAGTAACCGAACGGCCAATTCTGGAAATCCCTCCAGATGAACATGTGTAGGAAGTACTGAACCAATTTGCCGAGCCCGGTCAGGGTCTGCTCGAGACTGATGCCGTACTGGACGAAAAAGAGAACGTAGAAGGCGAACACGGCGGCGACCAGCAGGGCCAGCCGAAGGAGGTAGCGCCGTTGGACACGGAACAGCGTAGCGTGCTCGCGCTTGATGACATCGGGATCGCTCCGTTCCAACAGGTCGATGGTCATGATCGAGGCTCCAGAATCTGGCGGCGGACGCGGCTCGAGACGCTGTCCAGCAGCGAGACCACCACGATGATCAACAGCAGCGTGATGCTGATCTGGTCGTAGCGGCTGAGCTGAATGTTGGTTATCAACTCCTGGCCGATGCCGCCGGCCCCCACCAGCCCGAGAATGGTGGACTGGCGGAAGTTGATCTCCAGGCGCATGAAAACGTAGGAGAGAATGATCGGCTTGACCTGTGGCCACAGCCCGAAACGCACGGATTGAACCGGTCCCGCACCGCAGGCCACCAGGCCGCGAACCGGTTTGGGAGAAGCGGTCGAGATCGCCTCGTAGAACAGCTTGGTCAGACTGCCTACGGTATGCAGCGCCAGTGCCAGGAAGCCGGGAATGGCGCCAACGCCAAACGCCATGACGAACATGACGGCCCAGGCGAGTTCGGGCATGGTACGCAGAAAGGCGGCACCAGTACGAATGACCTGGCGAAGCCAGAGCGGGCTACGTGTGTTATTGGCGGCGAGAAAGGCCAGCACGATGGCAATCAGAGCTGAGAGGATCGTCGATGCCACGGCGAGATTCAGTGTCTCCCAGATCAATGGGAGCTGTATATCGAGCCGATACCCTCAGTAGGCCAACGAGCCTTCGGTATGCACATTGGCGAACAGGTCGGTCAGATGCAGTATCGGCAGGGTCTTGAGGATGTAATCGAAAAAATGGGGAATCGCATTCCAGAGCGTGGCGAGGTCGAACTCGGAGAAGTGCGTGGAACCGAGATAGAGCGCCAGTAGCGTCAGGGACCAGAGTGTGGATTCGCGCAGTTGAATGCGGCGCATCTGCCGCTAGTAGATATCGAACTCGGAATTGGGAGGCTGAGTCTTCATGATTGATCCTGGCCGCTGAACCCAATTGGCGATTCGGGCGCATTGGCGAGCGTACCGCCGCAAATGCATTAGGGACACGAGCCTTGCCCGTGTCCCTAAGCATGGCGAGGAAAGGCGCCATCGGTGCATGTGCCTTTAACGACGCGAGGTCAGTTCGCGCTTCATGTCGATGATGTCCCGATACTCATCGATCGAGGTGGACTCGATGTGATACTTGCCGCCAGTGGCTTTGGCAAAGCAGTCGTGATCGTTTTTGTCGAGATCGTGGACCGTGGCGACCAGGCGATTCTTGAAGTCTTCAGGCAGATCGTGACGCACGAGGAGCGGGCCGTTGGGGATCAGGTTCGACTGCCAGATGATACGGACGTTATCCATCAGGTCCGGATGGTCGAGTTCCTTGAGCCGGCGGAAAGCACCCGCCGAGTAGCCATCTTCACGGTTGCCGACCATGGAGGCCCAGGTCACCGCGCCGTCGAACTGGTCGTTGAGAACGCCAAGAATGTCCTGCTCGTGGCCTCCGGAGAAAGTCACGTCGGAGAAGAAGTGATCGTACCGATCATCCATGTTGCCGCCGAACTGCTGCTGGAAGGCGTGGTCGGGGATCAGGTAACCGGAGGTCGAATTGGGGTCGGCGAAACCGAACGTCTTGCCCTTGAGATCCTCGAGTTTCTGGTAGGGACTGTCCGCCTTGACCACAACGACCGAGTAGTAACCTTTGGCATTGTCGCTGTCGTTGGCCGTGACACCGACCAGATCGACCGCATCGGGGTTTTCGATGTAGACCGAAGCATAGGAAGAAGGCGACATATTGAGCACGAGATCGACCTTGTCGCTCAGCAGGCCCTGGATGACGCCGGCGTAGTCGGAGGAGTTACGCAGCTGGGTGTCGACCCCCAGTTTGTCGTCGAGAAAGGTTTTGACGCACTGGTTGTCGCCGATCTGTTGTGTCGCGGTCTGCCCGCCGAGAATACCGAGATTCAATTCCTGTGGGGCGTCGGCCGCGTGAACGGTAGCGGAAAGCAGTACACTGGCCAGCAAGGAAGCTGCCTGCAGCGTTTTCTTCATCGTTGATCACCTAATCGAGGTATTGGAATTAATGAAGCGTTTCCATTTCATCGCCGTAGAGTCGGCGTAACAGGGACTCATCCAGTCGATCGGGAGGGCCGTCGAATAGGATTTCACCCTGGGCGATGCCGATCGCTCTCGTGCAGTACTGGCGCACGAGTTCGATCGAGTGCAGATTGATCATGACGGTGATGCCGTTTTCACTGATCTGGCGTAACACCTCCATGATTCGCTGCGTATTCTTTGGATCCAGCGAGGCAACGGGTTCATCTGCCAGCAATAGTTGCGGGTTCTGCATCAACGCGCGACAGATCGCCACGCGTTGCATCTGGCCGCCGGAAAGGTTCTCCGCGCGCTGCAGAGCTTGAGGTAGCAGCCCCAACCACTGCAGTAGCGTAATGGCTCGGGTACGATCCTCGTCGGAGAAGATCTTGAAAAAGAACTTGACCGTGGATGTGTGGTTCAACCGGCCCAATAGAACATTGGTGAGCACATCCAGGCGGGGAACGAGACAGAAGTCCTGAAAAATCATGCCGTATTCACTGCGCCACTGACGCCATTGGCGGGCATTGGAACACAGGATGTCCCGACCGTTACCTTCGTGACCATGGCTTTTGTAACCATGATAGAGAATCTGTCCGCCAGTCGCCGGTGTGCTGCCATTCATGACGTGCAACAAGGTCGACTTTCCTGCTCCGGAGCGTCCGATAACGGCTACCATTTCACCTCTGGAAAGAGATAAATCAATTGATTTCAATACATTATTAGACGCGTAAGCTTTCTCGAGTCCACTCACGGACAAGATTTTGTCTTGAGCGACGGTTGGCATTTCCGGAATGGACTCAGTTACCGGATGGGGCTCGAAGTTCAGTAGTGGAGATGCCATGGTCGCGTCATGTCGGCTGAGGTGAAAAGAGATAGGTAATGATTCGTCGAGTAATTAAAAGCGCTAAAAATGACAAGCCAATGACGAAACCATGATGGATTGCCACTCACACTTTCGGCGCCTGTAATAGCCCTACTCCCATTGTCATGTTGTTCTCCGCTATGGTTGGGAGGCATGGTACTGGCCGATATCTATCGATAGCGGCCGATTCGGTGCCAGCGAGAATTCGGTCTGTCGCCAGCACAGGTTGTGGCTGGCGAGTGACGCGACCCTTGGCATATGACTCTCCTGATACCGGCATGTCGGCATGTCCGCACGAACGTATTGACTTTAGTTTGAGTTAAATCATCTTGTGGTTTGTTTTTCGCTACGGCAGCCTTGAAAAAGAGATACTCAGTATCTCTATAGTCATAAAAGGCTCGATATTTTGCATGGGGCTATTTTGGTTAAGTATCGAATAGAGTTGATCGCATGTTGTTATTCTTGATGGGGAGAAGATAATATGACAAAACCCTTGTTCAAGATATGCGCGGTGGCCAAGGATGAAGGGCCTTACTTGGCTGAATGGGTCTTTCATCATCTGCATTTTGGATTTGACCGAATTCACGTCTATCTCAATCGTACTTCTGATGCATCAGCCGCAGTGCTGGATCGTATTGCACGAAATCATTTTCAAGTAACATATGAATATATTGACTGAATCGATCTGTGTGATCCGGGAGTCGGGCGTAAAATACAGACCATCGCCTATGCCAAGGGGTTGGAAGCGTCCCGTCAGGAGGGCATTGATTGGTTGATGTTTCTCGACATTGATGAATTCTGGGTACCAGAAGACTTTACGGCCCACGTCGGCCAATTGGTATCTATGGTGAGTGATGGAGAGCGACGCCCCATCTGTCATTTATGGCATTGTGAGCTGGGTCAAGGCGAGGCATTTTCTTTTCTGAATATCAGTACGGGTTATGTATTATCCTCTCACCTCAAGACGCTTTTTCCAATCCAGGATACGGAAATAAAGCACGTCAGAATTCATCATCCCATCTTTGGCCGCAATGTGATTCCCTACGATACGGATGGCTGGCCCGTGATCTTCAGCAAAGACCATCCCGAGTTGGCCTGCCAGTCGGTCATAAAACCCAAAAGGGCCTACGTCGTTCACCGAATGTATCGTTCTGAAGATGAGTATCTAGCGCTTCTGCTGCGGGGACGGCCGTCTCAAAAACAACAGTTGAAAACCAACCGTCCTGGTCACCTATCGCATGAAAACGTATCCGCCCGTTATGGCTTTTCATGGCCCAAGCAATCTTTCGGCGCTTACGATAAAACGAAACGTCAGTTTATAGAGGCGCTCGATATCGAAGAGCTGGTCGAACAAGATAAATTTGCAATTCTACACCGCGCGAGTCAAGCCGTCGGACTGCTGAAGCAGATGCTGGGTAACGCGGATCGCGATGAGGCGATAAGGTTGTTGAAAGGAACTCGCTATCGGTCCTTGGCCAATGATGTATTGCCGACTTCGCCGCCTGTTCACGAGGCTGAGGTGAATGACTAGGTAGGCGTTTCGAAACCCATCGCTGGTTCGACCACTAAGTGCCTGCTCTAAGTTTCCGTATATCACATCTCCTTTATCCCGAAAAAAGGCTGCACGATTTGTGTGGGTAAGGCCTCGCCGCAGTGATGAGGCGGTCGTGCCGTCGGGGAAGCGCCAACCATCGAACATGGGTTTGCGGTCCCAGGAACGATACGTTTCATCGGCTACGAAACGTAGTCGACAAGCGGGTCTCGGAACTGGAGCCCCATGGGAAGCGACAAGCGTCTGTCGCGACAAGCTTTCCATTTCTCCGTACCATTGGTGGGTTACTCATCGTCTCCGAGGCCATCATGAAGCTCGAGGGCTTCGTTCTCACCCGCCATTGGCGGGACTCGCCGGCCGGCACGCAGGTGTCGTTCTGGCTGGCGACCGATAATGGTCCGCATTATAGCAATGTTAGGCGTTTGCCGTTGCCATCGAAGCAATGGCAATGTGCCAGATCGATACCGACGTTGATGATCTCGTCGGCACGGTGCAGTGCGATGCCGGAGCGCTCGACGGTCAACAGAGTGTCCCCACCGGTTCGGATGTGCAGTAATGTGCTGTTGCCGAGGTTTTCGATCACCTCGATTCGCCCGCCGAGGGTGATATCGGTTGCTATGCTTTCCGAGCGATCGGGAAGAGTGATCTCGTGTGGCCGGACTCCCAGGATGATCCGCTGTTCGGTGTCGCGGGGAATGGATAGGCGAGGTGCCTTGAGTCGGGTCCCGTTTGGCAGCTCCACGATTGCCGTGGCGTCATCTGAACGGGTGATGAGTGCTGGCAGGAAATTCATCCTCGGGCTACCGATGAAACCGGCGACGAATTTCGTCAGCGGCGCGGTGTAAAGCTCGAGCGGCGTGCCAACCTGTTCGATGCGTCCTTGATTCAGTACCACGATACGGTCGGCCAGCGTCATCGCTTCGGTCTGATCGTGGGTAACATAGATCATGGTGGCATTCATCTCCTTGTGCAGACGGGCGATCTCAAGTCGCATCTGGACACGCAGGGCGGCATCCAGATTGGATAGCGGTTCGTCGAACAGGAAGACGGTGGGATCTCTGACGATGGCGCGGCCGATGGCGACGCGTTGACGCTGTCCGCCGGAGAGCTGTCGTGGCCTGCGTGTCAGTAGTTCCTCCAATTGCAGCATCCTGGCGGCTTCGGCCACCTTGTTCTTGATGACGGCCTTGTCAGTCTTGGCCTGCTTGAGGCCGAAGCCCATGTTGTCCTCGACGCTCAGATGGGGATAGAGGGCATAGGACTGAAAGACCATGGATATGCCTCGTTTGGCGGGGGGAAGGTTCTTGACCGAACGCCCTTCGATTCGGAGGTCCCCGTCGCTGATCTCTTCCAGACCGGCAATCATGCGCAACAGAGTGGATTTGCCGCAGCCGGATGGCCCCACGAATACGACGAATTCACCGCGCCCGACGTTCAGATCGACGCCTCGTATCACTTCGCTGGTACCGTATTTCTTGCGGATGCCCAATAGTTCGACTTGGTTTGAGTGTGACATCACCGACCACCTGATTCACTGTGTCCCGTAGGATGGAAAATGCCGTCCTCGCCGTCGTTGGTGCGGCCAAGTCGCTGCCGTATCGTGACCGCCGCACCGATCAGCCCAGAATCATTGCCGTGTGCGGTCGGTGCTATGGTCACGTCCTGAACCAGATAGGGCCAGGCATGGTTCGGCAGGTTCCGGCGAATACGGTCCAGCAGGAAGTCGCCGGCCAGCGAGACGCCACCACCGACGAGGCACAGGTCGATGGCGGTGAGGTTGATCATCGTGCCGAAAGCCTGGGCGACATAACGCGCCATAGTATCGAAGGCCGCCAGCGCATGCCTGTCCCCTTGAAGAGCGCGTCGGCGAATCGTGTCGACATCGAGTGATTGAACCTGCTCGCCAGTCCGATGGGCGTAGGCACTGATGATGGCTTTCCCGCTGGCCAGATCCTCCAGGGTGCCTCGCAAACCATGGCGGATTGAGGAGTGGCCGGGTTCCAGCACCATGGCGCCGAACTCGGGTGGTTTGGCATTCGCGCCGATGGCGATGTGCCGATCAATGACCAAGGCGCCGCCGATGCCCGTGCCGATAGTGATCAGAGCGAAGCTGTTGGCATGTCGTCCGGCGCCGTATTCCAACTCCCCCCGTGTGGCACAGACACCATCATTGTCGATGGTGCTGGGTAGCCCTGTTGCAATGCTCAGCCGCACTGGAAACGATCCCCGTTTCAGTGGCGGAACATTGCCGGTACCGTCAATGGCCTCTCCGGTCAAACGGTCGCAATGCCCTGGTGCGGAAATCCCGATTGCCACGGGAGAAAGGCGATGGATGTTGGCCAGGCAAGTGAGTCGTTTGGCCGTACCGAACACGAGTTCGTCGAGCGTGTCGATATCCGATAATGGGAATGTGTCCTTTGCCACGACATGACCACTGTCGTCGACGATCCCCAATTTGATGGCCGAGCCGCCGATGTCGATCCCGAATACATGCTCCATGTCAGTGATTCGTTCCATCGAGTTTGATGCCGAGTCGGGCGGTCAGGTCAGGGTAGGTCATGGCCTCCGGCACCATGCCTCGTTGCTCGGCGAGATGGACGCCGAGCCATTGGAATGGAACGACTGCCGTCAGCGTATCCTCATGGAGCAATGGGATGTCGAGCCCATTCATGCGGAAGGTGGGGGCTTCTGTGGGCATCGATGTACCGGTCAGATCAAAAACGAGGGCATGCAGATGGTAATGTGTCATGGCTCGAGCAATACGGTGGGCAAAATCCAACTCGTCGGCGGTGGAGGCCAGCAGGACGGTCCGAGAGTGACGGGTAAGGCCGTGCAGGCGGCCGTGACTGGCTTCCTCCGTTTCCAAGCCGAAGGAGGGGATGCCGCTCATCTCGGCAATCTTCAGTGAACCTTCCTGGGCCGAACCCAGATGGCGCCCCTGACCCAGCACGAGAATGACGTCAGCGTTAGCGAATGTCGGCAAGGCATTCAGCGACCAATTCCGGGCCGCGGTGACGAAACGTGCGTAGTCGTCGACGAAAGGGGCGTCGTCGATGCATGGAGACGTACCGGAAAGCAGGACGCCGATCAATTGGATCGCGATGACGCTGGCAGTGTAGCCCATCGTCTTTGGGCCGACGGTTTCCCGTTCCGCAGGGAGAAGAACCAGGCCTACGTCTAGTTTGGCCATGTCGGTGTTTCTGCCGGCGGTGACCACGATGGCCTTCATCTGCTCGGCCAGTGCCTGGTGGGTGGCGGCCAGCGTATCGCGACTCTGACCGGACTGGGAAAGGATGATGGCTAGACTGTTGTGGCGTCGCCTACATGTCTTTTCCGCCAGGAAAGTCAGCGGGCTGCATAGATGCAGGTTGGCCGCCGTCCGGACAAAAGCTTGGATCGATGCCTGGAAGGCGTTCATGGAACTGCCCGTGCCGATCAGATAGATATGCTCGGGGGGGATGGCTGGTAATGCGGCCCGAATCTGATCGGGCAGGTCGTGCAGGGAGTGATGGATGATGGTGGGTTGTTGGGTGATGAATTGTGCGATTGTCATTGTCGTGGCCCTGCGCTCAGGTGACATTTCAGCGAATTTTGCTACAAACTAATTCAAAACATTTGCGAAATTCAAGGGGGAGGAGTGGAAGGCATGTCATTGATGGGAACCAATCTGGAACATGCTCGTGGCCGTAACCGGAGAGTGGCCTTCGAGGTAGTGCTGAGACATGGACCGGTATCTCGCGCCGAGGTGGCTCGCATGACCGGTTTGACACCGCAGACCGTCTCCAACATTACTGCCGAATTCGTCGATACCGGATTGATTCGGGAAGTGGGGCGGCGCAAAGGTGGCAAGGGGCAGCCCGCACTCGAGTACGCCGTCGATGGCGAAGGGGCCTATACCATCGGTGTGCATCTTGATCAGCAACGTATCGTCGGGATCGTGGTCAATGTGCTGGGCGAAATCGTCGAGCGTGCTCAGGTATTGGTCGCCAGCCAGAACCCGGAACAAGTGTTGGGACAGGTCGAGCGGGTCGTCGAGACACTGGTGCCTAGTCATACCTTGCGGCGCAATAGGTTGTTGGGAGTTGGCGTCGTCATGCCTGGTTTCTTCGAGCGCGGTGTCTTTGTCTCCTACGGACCGTTGAGCATGGAGGGCTGGCTGGACTTCCCTGTCGGGGAGAAGCTGTCGCGGCGGCTGCGCCTGCCAGTCTATGTCGACAACGATGCCACGGCTGCCGCTGTCGGCGAGAGTCTCTATGGCTGGGGCCACCAGTTACGCAGCTTTGTCTATATCTACTTCGGTCTCGGCGTGGGGGGCGGCATCATCGTGGATGGGCAGCCCTATGCCGGAGTGCATCAGCGAGCCGCTGAAGTAGGGCATCTGATCGTCAATCCTGGCGGAAAAGTCTGCGCATGCGGCAGTCGCGGCTGTCTGGAGCGATACATTTCGCTGTTCAGCGCCTACGAAGCTTTCCTGCACAGCGAGAGCGAACTGGAAGCTGCGACTCCGGAATATCTGCTGGCCGAGTTCGAAAAGGGAAATCCGGCGCTCGAGCGTTGGCTAGAGGATGCTGCCTATTATCTGAGGATTGCCGTCAATCAGTTGGAAAACATGCTGGATCCAGGGGGCGTCGTGATGGGAGGGGTATTGCCGGGGCCGATTCTAACAGCGCTGATCGACAAGGTCCGACCGCTGAAGCCCAGTATCGTGTCGCGCTCCGGTTCGGATCTAACTCGCCTTGCCCAAGGCAAGGTGGTGGTCGATACACCGTCGATCGGTGCGGCGGCGTTGCCGATGTCCTATTTGCTACACCCCGCGACCCAGGAGCGGCTTGCATTGCACGCTAGCGACACGAATAGCGGATCCAACTCGTCCAATACCTTTGGGGTTTCGGGATTTGCGGATATTCCGTTCTTCGCTGGTGAGCCGACGAGTTGAGACTGGCCAATCCACGATTTTTGGTTGGTTGACAAGGCAATGTCGATTTGCTTAATTCGGAAAACAAATTGAATTAATGACTGGCAGATTCCCTTGCCGAGACTCGTTAACGGGGACAACAACAATAGTAGAGGAGGCCCTGAAATGTTCGCTCGCTCCAAGTCTTTTGGTATTGCTTTCCTGATGCTGAGCTTGGGTGGCCTGATGCCGACCGTTGCTTCGGCTGAAACGCTCAATGCCTTGTTCATGTCTCAGGCCTCCTACAACGAGGATGATATCCGCAGCATGACAGAGGCTTTCACTCAGGCGCATCCCGGTGTCGATGTCAACCTGGAGTTCGTTCCATATGAAGGCTTGAGGAACAAGACGTTGCTGGCGAGCAACTCCAGCAATGGCTATGACGTCGTGTTGTTCGACGTGATCTGGACCGCCGAGTACGCCCAGCGCGGCCTCCTCGAGGACGTTTCCGAGCGCATCGATCCCGCTGTCGAGGACAAGGTTTTCCCTGGAGCCTGGACGACTGTCGTTTACGACGACAAGTACTACGGTATGCCCTGGACCAACGACTCCAAGCTGTTTTTCTACAACAAGGCGATGTTGTCGAAAGCGGGATTCGATCACCCACCCCGGACATGGCAGGAGGTGGCTGATCAGGCCGAGACGATGAAGGAGAAGGGAATCGTCGAATATCCGCTGGTATGGAGTTGGCCGCAGGCCGAGGCAGTGGTCTGCGACTACACCACATTGCTGGATGCCTTCGGAGGTCGTTTCCTGGATGACGCTGGCAAGCCGGCGTTCCAGAAAGGGGGCGGTCTGAAGGCTCTCGACTACATGGTATCGACACTGGACAATGGAATCACCAACCCAAACTCGACGCAGTATCTGGAGGAGGACGTGCGCCGGGTCTTCTCCAGCGGTAAGGCAGCTTTTGCATTGAACTGGTCTTACATGTACGACCTTGCCAACGATCCACAGCAGTCTAGTGTCGTGGGGGATGTCGGCATCATGGCACCTCCAGGTGTCGAAGGGGTAAGCGAAGCCTCGGGCGTCAACGGATCCATGGGGCTGGGCGTGACCAGCAACAGTCAGCACCCGGATCTTGCCTGGCAGTATGTACAGCACATGGCCTCGCCGGAAATGCAGAACTCGCATGCCGAGCGCAGTCTGCCAATCTGGGTCGGTTCCTTCGACGATCCTGACGTGGTCGCCGGCCGGGACGATTTGATGTCGGCTGCCGAGAAGACCTTTACCGCCATGATCGCGCGACCGACCCTGCCCAATTATCAGGAAGCATCCAACTTGCTGCAGGTGGCGCTCCAGCAAGCACTGCTGGGAGACTCGCCGCCGCAGGACGCCCTGAATTCTGCTGCCGATCAGATCTCGAATCTGCAGTAACCGCCTGGGGTGCGACATGCGGTTTCCTCAATCGACTTACCACGCTCGCCAACGCCATACTGCCTGGATGATGATTGCTCCCCTGGCTTTCGGGGTTTTGATCATCATCGGCTGGCCGTTTCTCGACACACTATGGCTGAGTCTGACCTCGGCACAGCTAACTCAGTACACCGGTCCGTTTGTCGGGCTGGACAATTTCGTTCGCGCCTTCCATTCCCCTCAGGTGCGAGAGGCATTGCAGACCACCATCATTTTCGTGGCAATCACCGTCACGGCGGAAGTGGTCCTGGGTGTGCTGATCGCCTTGCTCCTGGATCAGCCGCTCTATGGACGCAATGTCTTTCGCGCTCTGCTGATTCTGCCCTGGGCTCTGCCGACCGTTGTCAATGCGATGTCCTGGCGACTGATCTATAATCCCGATTTCGGTGGGTTGAATGCTCTGTTGACCCAGATTGGGCTGATCGACAGTTATCAGAGCTGGATTGGTTCGCCATCCACTGCATTGTATGCCATTGCCGTGGCGGATGTCTGGAAGACCGTACCTCTGGTGGCGATGATCACACTGGCTGCACTGCAGGGAGTTTCCCGAGAGCTATTGGAAGCGGCACGCATCGATGGCGCTTCCGCCTGGGCGCGTTTCAGAGTGGTCACCTTGCCCGCCATCCTGGGGCCGCTGACGGTAGCGGCCGTGCTGCGGACCATTGAAGGCGTCAAGGTCTTCGACCTCATCTGGGTCATGACCCGTGGTGGACCGGTCAACAGCACCAAAACCATGAGCATTCAGGTCTATCAGGAGGCCTTCGCCAACTTCCGAGCTGGCTCCGGCGCGGCGCAAGGGCTGCTGATCGTGCTCGTCAGCATGATCATGATCAACGTATACATTGCATTGTTGCGTCGGCAGGCCAGTCAATGAAACAGCCTCTGTATCTTCGGATTCTGCTGCATCTGGCCGCCATTCTGGTGGCTATCGTGACGCTGGCGCCGATTGTTTGGCTGCTGCTGGTTAGCATCAGTACGACGGAGCATCTGACCACGCTGCCGTTCGAATGGATTCCGGACCATCTGGATCTGTCCAATTATCGGCAGTTGCTCTCCCTCGCCGACAACAGCCGCGGAGACCTGTTTCTCGGAGCTTTACAGAACACCATGATCGTAGCCTTTGGTGCCACGGCGGTATCGCTGTGTGTCTCGGTACCGGCGGCGTGGGCCTTTTCCCGCATTCGCGGCCGACATGCCAGTTTGCTGTATGTCGTTGTTGCGACCTACATGTTGCCACCGGTGGCACTGATCGTGCCGCTGTTCGCGCTGCTGAACGCGTTCGACCTACTGAATACCAAACTTGGCCTGGTGCTGGTCGACTGCTCTATCGTCATGCCGTTCATGACTTGGCTTTTGAAGAGCAATTTCGACAATCTGCCTCACGAGATCGAGGAGGCGGCATTTGTGGATGGTGCTGGCATGCTGGCAGTGTTGCGCAAGGTTACGCTTCCCATGGCGAAACCGGCATTGGCGACGGCCATCCTGTTCGCCATCCTGTTGCTATGGGATGAGTTTTTCTATGCGTTCATTCTGACCAACGACAACCGCAGCCAGACGCTGACAGTGGCGATCGCCAATTTGGCCAGCGGTCGTGTTTCGGATTATGGGTTGCTGTCTGCGGCAGGCCTGTTGACCGCGTTGCCGCCACTGATCATTGGCGTGTTGCTACAGCGTGCGCTGGTTTCCGGCCTGGCCCAAGGAGGTGTCAAGGGATAGCGATGCGTGGCTCGACAAGGGACAATTCGCTTGCGGATTGGATACCCAAGGGGCACGTGTGGAGCAACAGGGCTTTATTCTCACCCGTCATTGGCAGGACACGCCGGCCGGTACCGACGTATGGTTCTGGCTGGCGACCGACGAGGGGGCGCGGCTGGTCCACCTGCCTGTGCAGACCTCGGTAGCGTTCATCCCTGCCGAGCAGCGTGAGGCCGCCGAGCATGTGTTGCGGGCGGAGCGCGACATCGAGTTGCGTGAACTCGAGCTCGAGGATTTTGATCGGCGGCCGGTATTGGGTCTCTATTGCCGCTCTCATCGCCAACTGATGAAGCTGGAACGTCGGCTGAGCGAGGCCGGCGTCGACGTCTTCGAGGCCGATGTCAGGCCGCCGGATCGCTATCTGATGGAGCGCTTCATTACCGCGCCGGTCATCGTCGGTGGAGGAGAGGCCGAAGATGGCACGATCGTCGATGGGCAGCTAAGGCCGGCACCGGATTATCGCCCGGCACTCAGTCTCTGTTCGCTGGATATCGAAACCGACCAGTACGGCGAACTCTACTCGATCGCCCTCGAAGGGTGCGGCCGGCGCGACGTCTACATGCTCGGGCCACCGGTCGGCGAGGGTGGCACGGCGGATCGCGAGCGAGATTTCGAACTGGTCTACTGCGAGTCGCGAGTCGATCTGCTGCGGGCGCTGAATGCCTGGTTCGCGCGCTTCGACCCCGATGCGATCATTGGCTGGAACGTGATCCAGTTCGACCTGCGTCAGCTACAGCGTCACGCCGAGCGTTTCGGTGTGCCGCTATTGCTGGGGCGCGGCGATACGGCACTGGAATGGCATGCCCATGGCAGCAAACCGGATTATTTCTTCTCCTCGGCGCCGGGCCGCTTGATCGTCGACGGCATCGAGGCGCTGCGTTCGGCGACCTGGAGCTTTTCCTCCTACAGCCTGGAGAACGTCGCCCAGACGCTGCTCGGCGAGGGCAAAGCGGTCGATAATCCCTACCAGCGGATGGCGGAAATCAACCGCATGTTCGCCGAGGACAAGCCGCGACTCGCCCACTATAACCTCAAGGATTGCGAGCTGGTCACGCGAATCTTCGGACACACCCGGATCATCGACTTTCTGCTCGAGCGCGCCAGCGTGACCGGGCTGGCCGCGGATCGCAGCGGCGGTTCGGTGGCGGCGTTCTCGCATCTCTATCTGCCGCGCATGCACCGGCTCGGCTTCGTCGCACCGACACTGGGAAGCCGGGCGGGCGACGACAGTCCCGGAGGCTACGTGATGGACTCCCGCCCCGGGCTCTACGACTCGGTGCTGGTGCTCGATTTCAAGAGCCTGTATCCCTCGATCATCCGCTCGTTTCTGATCGACCCGGTCGGGTTGATCGAAGGGCTGCGCCAGCCCGATGACGTGCACTCGGTGCCGGGTTTTCTGGAGGCGCGATTCTCTCGTACTCAACACGCCTTGCCGGCCATCGTCGCTCGGGTCTGGGAGGGACGAGAAGCCGCCAAGCGCGAGGGCAACGCACCGCTGGCCCAGGCACTGAAGATCATCATGAATGCCTTCTATGGTGTGCTCGGCTCGCGAGGTTGCCGCTTCTTCGATCCACGGCTGGCGTCGTCGATCACCATGCGCGGGCACGAAATCATGCGGCGCACTCGCGAGTTGATCGAAGCTGAGGGTTATACCGTTATCTATGGCGATACCGACTCGACTTTCGTGTGGTTGGGCGAAGCGCACGGAGAAGAGCGGGCACGGACGATCGGCAAGCATCTGGTGGCGCAGGTCAATGAGTGGTGGCGCCATCACCTGCGCGAAAGCTTAGACCTGCAAAGCGCCCTGGAGCTGCAGTTCGAGACCCATTTCAGCCGCTTTCTGATGCCGACCATTCGCGGCGCGGAAGAGGGCAGCAAGAAGCGCTATGCCGGGCTGGTGCGCGACGCCGACGGCGGCGGGAAGCTCGTCTTCAAGGGCCTGGAGTCGGTACGTGCCGACTGGTCGCCGCTAGCCAAGGCCTTTCAGCGCGAGCTCTATCGGCGCATCTTCAACGGCGAGCCCTATCGCGACTACGTGCGCGATACGGTTCGGCGCACACTCGCCGGCGAGTACGACGACGAACTGATCTACCGCAAGCGGTTGCGGCGCAAGCTCGACGATTACCAGCGCAACGTGCCGCCGCATGTACGTGCCGCGCGCATGGCCGACGAACTCAACCGCCAACTGGGGCGACCGTTGCAGTATCAGGACGGCGGCTGGATTCGTTATGTCATCACCGTGGCCGGGCCGGAGCCGCTGGAGGCGAGGCGTTCGGCGATCGACTACCAGCATTACGTCAGCCGCCAGCTACAGCCGGTGGCCGACGGGATCCTGCCCTTCGTCGACGACGATTTCGAGCGCCTGGTTGATCAGCAGTTGGGGCTGTTTTAGGCGTCTCAGTGACTTGATAATGAGGAGAAACCTCATGTGTGAAGTAATGGTTTTCCGTCAGTGGCAAGGCGCTGGCAATCGACATCATTTGATTGATAGTTTGACTGCTTACTTACAACATTTGCCATTGACGATGATCGATGTGCCAGTGGATGAGCTCGCAGGGCCGGTACGTGACGGCATTAACCCGCATTATTCA
>NZ_PZJU01000109.1 GCF_003206715.1 Salinicola peritrichatus
GGGTCCACTTCAGGAGTTCGGTCCCTCCGAGATGACCGCCCTGATGCTGTTTGCGCTGTCGCTGGTCAGCGTCCTCAGCGGCCGGAACATGTTCAAGGGCTTCGCTGCGCTGTTCATCGGGGCCTGGGTGGGAATGATCGGACTCGACCCCATTGGTGGTCCGCCCCGCTATACCTTTGGACTCATGGAGTTGTTCGAAGGGATCGACTTCACGATCGTGGCCGTCGGGCTCTTTGGACTCTCGGAGATGTTCGTCAGCCTGGCCGGCAAGACCACGGGCGAGACCATCAGTTACAGTTTCCGGTCCCTGCTGCCGAGCTGGAAGGATATCTGGGACTGCAAGTGGATATTCGCCTTCGGTGCTCTGGTCGGTTTCTTCGTGGGTGTATTGCCCGGGGTCGGCGCCACTGCCGCCACGATGCTGTGCTATGCCCTGGCCAAGAAGATGTCGCGCACACCCGAGCGCTTCGGCCAGGGTGACGTCAGGGGCGTGGCGGCTCCGGAATCGGCAAACAACAGCGCCTCCTATGCCTCGATGATCCCGCTCTTTTCCCTGGGTATTCCCGGGTCGGCAACCACGGCGGTGCTGTTGGGTGGATTGTTGATGATCGGCCTCCAGCCGGGCCCATTGCTGTTCACCAACAATCCCGACTTCGTATGGACGGTATTCGGCACCTTCTGGACAGGGAATCTGATGCTGGTGTTCTTGACCATCGCCATGATTCCGGTGCTGGCCAGCATTGTGTTCTTGCCCAAGTCGCTACTGTATCCAGTGGTCATCGGTATCGTGGTCTTTGGCGTCTATTCGATCAACTACCTGACCGCGGACGTGGTGATAGCGCTGATCGCCGGTGAAGTGGAC
>NZ_PZJU01000012.1 GCF_003206715.1 Salinicola peritrichatus
AATCCCGCTGCGGGCAAGAGGCTCGGCCTCGACGCTCGCTCGGGTCGTTATCGGTGAGGCCTGATTTTCGCTAGAATGGCGCTTTTCTCGCTAGGCGATTCTGAATGAGCATCGGTGACCTGATTCGTCTTCTGGGCGATGGCAACTATCACTCTGGGCAGCAGTTGGGTGAGCGGTTGGGCGTGTCGCGCACGGCCGTGTGGAAGCAGCTCAAGAAGCTAGAAGCGATGGACCTTCCCCTGGAGGCGGTCAAGGGGCGCGGCTACCGTCTGGTCGATGCGTTGGAGTCGCTGGATGGCGCCCGTATCGTCTCTCGGCTCTCGGCAGAGCCTCGTCACCATCTCAAGCGTCTGTTCATCGAAGATGTACTGGATTCCACCAATACCTTCCTGCGTGAGCGTTTCCGTCACGGAGCGGGGCATGGCGAGGTCTGCCTGGCCGAAAGCCAGACCGCGGGCAGAGGGCGGCGAGGCAAGTCCTGGAGCACGAGCTGGGGGCGTAGTCTGATCCTGTCGCTGGGTTGGCGCTTCGATTCGGGTGTCGGGGCGCTGGAGGGCTTGAGTCTGGCCGTAGGCGTCGCGCTTGCCGAGGTGCTCGAGGATAGCGGAGCCGAGGTCGCGTTGAAGTGGCCGAATGATGTCCTGCTCAAGGTCGGTGACGAGTGGAGAAAACTCGCCGGGATCCTGCTCGAGGTTACAGGGGACGTCGAAGGGCCCTGCGAAGTCGTGATCGGTATCGGGTTGAATGTTGCGCTGAGTGATGCTGGACGCCAAGCCGCGGGACAGCCTGCGGGTGCGCTGAGTGATGTCATGGGGACGCCGTCGCGCAATGGGTTGGCTGCCTCTTTGATTGAAGCATTGCTGACGATGCTGCCCACCTTCGAATCCCGGGGATTCACCGCCTGGCGAGAGGGATGGAATCGGCGTCATGCCTATTCCGGGTGCTTGGTGAGGGTCCACCAAGGCAAGACCAGCTACGTTGCCAGGGCGACCGACGTTGATGCTAGCGGCAATCTGATCGTCGTAACCGACGCGGGAGAACGAGCCCTGATGGGCGGAGAGATCAGTATTCGCCTTGAATGATCACGTGCCGGTGCATGACGCTGCCCGCGTAGGTTGAAGACTGTGGGGCTCGGAAGAAAAAGCGTTGTCCAGGCTTGCATTCCTATCGCCGCTTTGACACAATGCGCCCCGCTTTGAACGCAAGGCCATCGTTGCTCGGCGCTGTTAGTCCAGTAAAAACAGAGGCTTGACATCGATGTGCGGCATAGTAGAATGTGCCGCCAGCCTGGAGGGGTTCCCGAGTGGCCAAAGGGAGCAGACTGTAAATCTGCCGCGAAAGCTTCGAAGGTTCGAATCCTTCCCCCTCCACCAGTTTTACCGGTCTGTTTCGGCAAGCCGGAACCAGAGCGGGTAGGCGGGTATAGTTCAATGGTAGAACCTCAGCCTTCCAAGCTGATGGTGCGGGTTCGATTCCCGCTACCCGCTCCATTTCGATGCGGTAGTGGTAGTAAGGCTCATGTAGCTCAGGGGTAGAGCACACCCTTGGTAAGGGTGAGGTCGACGGTTCAAATCCGTCCATGAGCTCCATTGCTTGGTGTCGGAACGATGCGTCAATGGCGAGCCGAGGCTCGCTTTTTTGGTGGCAAGAGAAAATTGCTGTGGCGGGATTGCTTTTACCCGTGTCTCTTCGCTATCATAGCGCCCTCCAAATTTCCGGGTGCTTCTCGGAAGTGTAGTTGCAGGCCAGTAGCTCAATTGGCAGAGCAGCGGTCTCCAAAACCGCAGGTTGGGGGTTCGATTCCCTCCTGGCCTGCCAGTCTTCCCCAGGCTGGCTGATATTTGATACCTTGTCATGTTCGCTTGCCGCGCCTTGAGTCGAGGAGTTTTCATGAAGCACAACGCCGAGGTGCAGGAGTCTCGCTACGATATCCCGAAATGGATTGTCGTGGTGTTGCTGCTTGCTGTCGCGGTCGGGGGGAATGCCTGGTTCGCCGATCAGGCATTGCTGTATCGCGTGCTGGGCGTCGTTGTCGTCTGCGGCGTTGCCGCTGCCATAGCGCTGACCACCGCCAAGGGGCGGGCGCTGATGGAGCTCGCGCGTGGGTCCAAGCGCGAGATTCAGCGCGTCGTATGGCCGACCCGGCAGGAAACCGTGCAGACGACATTGATCGTTCTGGCGGCAGTGCTGGTCGTCGGTCTGTTGCTGTGGCTCATCGATACCGTCCTCGGTTGGGCGATGTCCGGAATCATTGGCTAGGAGTTTTCATGTCCAAGCGTTGGTACGTCGTTCACGCCTATTCCGGATTCGAGAAGCAGGTCATGCGCTCACTGATCGAGCGCGTCAAACTGTATGGCGTCGAAGATCAGTTCGGTGAGATTCTGGTACCGACCGAAGAAGTCGTCGAGATGCGCGACGGCAAGCGCCGCAAGAGCGAGCGCAAATTCTATCCCGGCTACGTGCTGGTCGAGATGGAGATGAACGAGCAGACCTGGCATCTCGTCAACGAAACGCCGCGTGTCATGGGGTTTATTGGCGGTACGCCCGAAAAGCCGGCGCCGATCACGCAGAAAGAGGCCGAGGCCATTCTGCGTCGTGTGCAGGACGGTACCGACAAGCCTCGCCCCAAGACACTCTTCGAGCCGGGCGAAACCGTCCGCGTCGTCGACGGTCCGTTCGCCGATTTCAACGGCGTGGTCGAAGAAGTCAATTACGAGAAGAGCCGGCTGCAGGTCAGCGTGCTGATCTTCGGTCGTTCGACGCCGGTCGAGCTCGAGTTCGCTCAGGTTGTCAAAGACTAATCATCATTGAGAAGGCGTGATGTCCGCGGTGTCACGCTACCGACGCTGGCCAGCGTGCCGGCTGAACCGGGGAGCCGCAAGGCGTTCGTACCCAACTGGAGTCCCATATGGCTAAGAAAGTTCAGGCCTACATCAAGCTGCAGGTTGCAGCCGGTAAGGCCAATCCGAGTCCGCCCGTCGGCCCCGCGCTGGGTCAGCATGGCGTCAACATCATGGAGTTCTGCAAGGCATTCAACGCTGCAACCCAGGATGTCGAGCCCGGCCTGCCCACGCCGGTCGTGATCACGGTCTATAGCGATCGCAGCTTTACTTTTGTCACCAAGACGCCGCCGGCTGCCGTGCTGCTGAAGAAAGCTGCCGGTATCAAGTCCGGCTCTGGTGTGCCGAACAAGACCAAGGTCGGCACCGTGACCCGTGAGCAGCTCGAAGAGATCGCCAAGACCAAGGAGCCGGATCTGACGGCTTCCGATCTCGATGCTGCCGTTCGTACCATCGCCGGTAGCGCCCGTAGCATGGGCCTCAACGTGGAGGGTCTCTGATCATGGCGAAGCTGACAAAACGCGCTCAGATGATCCGCGAGAAGGTCGAGCCGGGTAAGGTCTATAGCCTGGAAGAAGCCGTGGCACTGCTGTCCGAGCTGTCGACCGTCAAGTTCAAGGAAGCGGTCGAAGTCGCCATCAACCTGGGCGTCGATCCGCGTAAATCCGATCAGGTCGTGCGTGGTGCTACCGTGCTGCCGAATGGCACCGGTAAAGACGTGCGCGTCGCCGTGTTCGCTCAGGGTGCTGCTGCGGACGCCGCCAAGGAAGCCGGTGCCGACATCGTCGGTATGGACGACCTGGCCGACGAGGTCAAGAAGGGCAACCTGGACTTCGACGTTGTCGTTGCCGCTCCCGATGCCATGCGTGTCGTCGGTCAGCTGGGCCAGATCCTCGGTCCGCGCGGTCTGATGCCGAACCCGAAGGTCGGCACCGTGACCCCCGACGTGGCGACTGCGGTCAAGAACGCCAAGGCCGGTCAGGTGCGCTTCCGTACCGACAAGAACGGCATCATCCATGCCTCGATCGGTAAGGTGGACTTCCCTGCCGACGCGCTCAAGGGCAATCTCGAAGCGCTGGTCAACGACCTCAAGCGCCTCAAGCCGAGCACGTCCAAAGGCATCTATTTCAAGAAACTGACCCTGTCCAGCACCATGGGCCCGGGTCTGACCGTCGATCACAGCGCTTACGCGTGATCGGCGAAAACCAGGCAGTAACTTTGCGGTCCCCGTGCGCTGTCTCGAGAGGGGTGGTTAGGGGCGGGGCGCCGTCAAAGACCGCAGGTGCTGGCTGTTAAGCTGGCTTAATTTCCCGGGATTCGTCCGCACGGGATGCCTGCGCAGATGGTGAGGCTCGCCGAATCAGGTGCGCTGCCATCGTCCAAGACTTCCATCGTGGTTCAGGTGGAAGAGATGGTAACCACCGGGTTGCGACATCGTCGCCCCGGCACGAAGGAGTGAATACAGTGGCATTAAGACTCGAAGGCAAGAAGGCGATTGTTGCTGAGGTCAGTGAAGCCGCTAAGGACGCTCTCTCCGTCGTGGTTGCCGATTCCCGCGGTGTCACCGTTGGCGCAATGACCGATCTGCGCAAACAGGCTCGCGAGAATGGCGTCCAGATCCGTGTTGTCCGCAACACGCTGGCACGCCGCGCTTTGGAAGGTACTCCTTGGGAGTGCCTCAACGACAGCTTCGTCGGTCCGACTCTGCTGGCTTTCTCCAACGAGCACCCGGGCGCTGCCGCTCGTCTGTTCAAGGAGTTCGCCAAGAACGAGAAGGAATTCGAAGTCAAGGCGCTGGCCTACGAAGGTGAGCTGATCCCGGCTTCCGATATCGATCGTCTGGCAACGCTGCCGACTTACGAGGAAGCACTGGCCAAGCTGATGTCCGTCATGAAGGAAGCTTCTGCCGGCAAGCTGGCCCGTACCCTCGCGGCACTGCGCGACAAGAAGCAGGAAGAAGCGGAAGCGGCCTGAGCCGACTTTCCGCCTCGCGCTGGCTTGAATTGAACATCATCGAGTGGCTGGCCTGCTGGTCGTCGCTCCGCAAAGTTAGGAATAGATAACATGGCACTGACTCAAGAAGACATCATCAACGCCGTTGCTGAAATGTCCGTGATGGAAGTCGCGGAACTGGTTTCTGCAATGGAAGAAAAGTTCGGCGTTTCCGCCGCTGCAGCCGTCGTCGCCGGTCCGGCCGGTGGTGAAGCTGCCGCTGCCGAAGAGCAGACCGAGTTCGCGCTGGTGTTGACCGCCGCTGGTGACAAGAAAGTCAACGTCATCAAGGTTGTCCGCGAAATCACCGGCCTGGGCCTGAAAGAAGCCAAGGGTGCCGTCGACGGCGCACCGGCGACTATCAAGGAAGGTCTGTCCAAGGACGACGCCGAAGAAGCCAAGAAGAAGCTGGAAGAAGCTGGCGCTTCCGTGGAGCTCAAGTAACCCTGTGTTCACGGCTTCACGCGCTGCGTAAGCGCCACGGCTGGTGGCGGGCCTACCCGCTGCCGGCCTTTTTCTGTTTTTGCTAGCCTGGCGTTAGTACTCCTGACTCAAGATTTCTCTGACTCAGGGCTGTATGGCCACTAGACGAATTCCGACGGCGAGCTCCCCCAGCGGGAGGCTTGCCGTCAGCGCCTAACGGGGTTTCCCCCGTTGGGGAGCGCCGACCACGCACCGGTCACCCATGGTGAACAAGCTGGGGAATACAGATGGCTTACTCATACACTGAGAAAAAACGCATCCGCAAGGATTTCGGCAAACTGCCTCAAGTAATGGATGTGCCCTACCTGCTGGCCATCCAGCTTGATTCCTACTACGACTTCCTCCAGCAGGACCGGGCGCCGGAAGCACGTCTCGAGACCGGTCTCCACGCGGCCTTCAAGTCCGTGTTCCCGATCGAGAGCTTTTCAGGCAACGCGGCGCTCGAATACGTGAGCTACCGTTTCGGCACGCCGGCCTTCGACGTCAAGGAATGCCAGCTGCGCGGCGTGACCTACTCGGCTCCGTTGCGTGTCAAGGTGCGCCTGATCATCTACGACAAGGAGTCGTCGAACAAGGCCATCAAGGACATCAAGGAGCAGGAAGTCTACATGGGGGAAATCCCCCTGATGACCGAGAACGGTACCTTCGTCGTCAACGGTACCGAGCGTGTCATCGTCTCCCAACTCCACCGCTCGCCGGGTGTGTTCTTCGATCACGACAAGGGCAAGAGCCACTCCTCCGGGAAGCTGCTTTACTCCGCGCGTATCATTCCTTACCGCGGCTCCTGGCTGGACTTCGAGTTCGATCCGAAGGACAACGTCTTCGTGCGTATCGACCGTCGCCGCAAGTTGCCGGCGACCGTGCTGCTGCGCGCGCTCGGCATGAACGCCGAAGAGATCCTCGAGACCTTCTTCGACACCAGCACCTTCCACATCGAGCCCGATGGCGTCTACGTGGAGCTGGTGCCGTCGCGCCTGCGTGGTGAAACCGCGACCTTCGACATCAAGGACAATGACGGCAACGTCATCGTCGAGGAAGGTCGCCGCATCACCCAGAAGCATATCCGTCAGTTGGAGAAGGCCGGTCTCGAGCGCCTGCAGGTGCCGATGGACTACCTGTTCGGCAAGACCCTGGCCAGGGATCAGGTCGACGCCAACACCGGCGAGCTGATCTGCGAGTGCAACACCGAGCTGACCCCGGAACTGCTCGAGAAATTGGGGCAGGGCGGCGTCACGCGTCTGGAGACGCTCTACACCAACGACCTGGACGCCGGTTCGTTCATCTCCGACACGCTGAAGATCGACACCACCCGCTCCGAACTCGAAGCGCTGGTCGAGATCTACCGCATGATGCGCCCGGGCGAGCCGCCGACCAAGGAAGCGGCCGAGACGCTGTTTCACAATCTGTTCTTCACCGAAGATCGCTACGACCTGTCGGGCGTCGGCCGGATGAAGTTCAACCGTCGCCTGCGCCGCGAGTCCGACACCGGTTCCGGCGTGCTCGACAATCAGGACATTCTCGATGTCCTCAAGGAACTGATCAATATCCGTAACGGCTTCGGTGAAGTCGACGATATCGATCACCTCGGCAACCGTCGTATCCGTTGCGTCGGCGAGATGGCGGAAAACCAGTTCCGCGTCGGTCTGGTACGCGTCGAGCGTGCGGTCAAGGAGCGCCTCTCCATGGCCGAGAGCGAAGGCCTGATGCCGCAGGACCTGATCAACGCCAAGCCGGTGGCGGCGGCGGTCAAGGAGTTCTTCGGCTCCTCGCAGCTGTCCCAGTTCATGGACCAGAACAACCCGCTCTCCGAGGTCACCCACAAGCGTCGTGTCTCGGCCTTGGGCCCGGGCGGTCTGACCCGTGAGCGTGCCGGCTTCGAAGTGCGCGACGTTCACGCCACGCACTACGGCCGCCTGTGTCCGATCGAGACGCCGGAAGGCCCGAACATCGGCCTGATCAACTCGCTGGCGACCTACTCCAAGACCAACAGCTACGGCTTCCTCGAGACGCCGTATCGCAAGGTGGTCGATCGTCAGATCACCGACGAGGTGGTGCATCTGTCGGCGATCGAGGAGGGCGATTACATCATCGCCCAGGCTTCCGCCACGGTGGATGAGAGCGGCAAGCTGATCGACGATCTGGTGCAGGTGCGCCACAAGGGCGAAACCACCTTCATGGCGCCGGACAAGGTCACGCTGATGGACGTGTCGCCGCGTCAGGTGGTTTCGGTGGCGGCGGCGCTGATTCCGTTCCTCGAGCACGACGATGCCAACCGCGCGCTGATGGGCTCGAACATGCAGCGCCAGGCGGTGCCGACCCTGCGTGCCGACAAGCCGCTCGTCGGCACCGGCATGGAGCGCTTCGTCGCGCGTGACTCCGGCGTCTGCGCCGTGGCGCGCCGCGGCGGGGTGATCGACTCGGTCGACGCCAAGCGCATCGTGGTGCGGATCAACGAAGACGAGATCATCGGCGGTGAGGCCGGGGTCGACATCTACAACCTGACCAAGTACGTGCGTTCGAACCAGAACACCTGCCAGAACCAGCGTCCGATCGTTCGTCCGGGCGACGTCGTCGCGCGCGGCGATATCCTTGCCGACGGTCCGTCCGTCGACATGGGCGACCTGGCCCTGGGGCAGAACATGCGCCTCGCGTTCATGCCGTGGAATGGCTACAACTTCGAGGACTCGATCCTCGTCTCCGAGCGCGTGGTCGAGGATGATCGTTTCACCACGATCCATATCCAGGAACTGACCTGCGTCTCCCGCGACACCAAGCTGGGCGCGGAGGAGATCACCTCCGATATCCCCAACGTCGGTGAGTCGGCGCTGGCCAAGCTGGACGAGGCCGGTGTGGTCTACATCGGAGCCGAAGTCGGCGCCGGCGACATCCTGGTCGGCAAGGTGACGCCGAAGGGCGAAACCCAGCTGACGCCGGAGGAGAAGCTGCTGCGCGCGATCTTCGGCGAGAAGGCCTCCGACGTGAAGGACACCTCGCTGCGCGCGCCGACCGGCATGCGCGGTACCGTCATCGACGTGCAGGTGTTTACCCGCGACGGCGTCGAAAAGGATTCGCGTGCCCTCTCCATCGAGCAGCAGCAGCTCGACGAGGTGCGCCGCGATCTGCAGGAGACCTACCGCATCGCCGAGGACGCCACTTTCGAGCGTCTCAAGCGCACGCTGGAAGGCCAGCCGGTCAACGGCGGTCCGAAGCTGAAGAAGGGCGACTTGCTGAGCGAGGACTATCTCGACGAACTGCCGCGTCAGCAGTGGTTCAAGCTGCGCCTGCAGGACGAGAGCCTCAACGAACTGCTGGCCCAGGCCGACGAGCAACTGGAGAACCGCCGCAAGGAGATGGACGAGCGTTTCGAGGACAAGAAGCGCAAGCTCACTCAGGGCGACGATCTGGCGCCGGGCGTGCTCAAGATCGTCAAGGTCTATCTGGCGGTCAAGCGTCGCATCCAGCCGGGCGACAAGATGGCCGGCCGCCACGGTAACAAGGGCGTCATCTCCGCGATCATGCCGATCGAGGACATGCCCTTCGACGCCAACGGCGAACCGGTCGACGTGGTGCTCAACCCGCTGGGCGTGCCGTCGCGCATGAACGTCGGTCAGATCCTCGAGACCCACCTGGGCATGGCCGCCCGCGGTCTCGGGGTCAAGATCGACCGCATGCTGCGCGATGCGCGCGAGCAGCAGATCGGCGAGATCCGCGAGTTCCTGAAGCAGGTCTACAACACGCCGGGTACGCGCCAGGAAGACATCGACTCGCTCTCCGACGACGAGATCATCACCCTGGCCAAGAACCTGCGCGGTGGTGTGCCGATCGCGACGCCGGTGTTCGACGGTGCCAAGGAGCACGAGATCAAGCATCTGCTGAAGCTCGCCGATCTGCCGGAATCCGGCCAGATGACGCTCTACGACGGGCGTACCGGCGAGGCATTCGATCGCCCGGTGACCGTGGGCTATATGTACATGCTCAAGCTCAACCACCTGGTCGACGACAAGATGCACGCGCGTTCCACCGGCTCGTACTCGTTGGTCACCCAGCAGCCGCTGGGCGGCAAGGCGCAGTTCGGCGGCCAGCGCTTCGGCGAGATGGAGGTGTGGGCACTCGAGGCGTACGGCGCCGCCTACACCCTGCAGGAGATGCTCACGGTCAAGTCGGACGACGTCGAAGGCCGCACCAAGATGTACAAGAGCATCGTGGATGGCGACCACACCATGCAGGCCGGTATGCCGGAATCCTTCAATGTGCTGGTGAAGGAGATCCGCTCGCTGGGTATCGACATCGAATTGGAAAGCTGAGACCGGCACAGTCGATCGAAAGCGACGGTTTGCGGGGCGGGCGAGTGATTCGCCGCCCCGCTCATGACAACTCCGCAACGGAGCGATCCCATGAAAGATTTGGTGAAAGTCCTCAAGTCACAGGCGCAATCTGACGAGTTCGACGCGATCAAGATCACGCTCGCGTCGCCGGATATGATTCGCTCCTGGTCCTACGGCGAAGTCAAGAAGCCGGAGACCATCAACTACCGTACGTTCAAACCCGAGCGTGACGGTCTGTTCTGCGCCAAGATCTTCGGACCGGTCAAGGATTACGAGTGCTTGTGCGGCAAGTACAAGCGCATGAAGCATCGCGGCATCATCTGCGAGAAGTGCGGCGTCGAAGTCACCAAGGCGGCGGTGCGGCGCGAGCGCATGGGCCACATCGAGCTGGCCTCGCCGGTCGCGCACATCTGGTTCTTGAAATCGCTGCCCTCGCGCATCGGCATGTTCCTCGACATGACCCTGCGCGACATCGAGCGGGTGCTCTATTTCGAGTCGTTCGTGGTCATCGATCCGGGCATGACCACGCTCGAGCGCGGTCAGCTGCTCAACGATGAGCAGTACTTCGAGGCGCTGGAAGAGTTCGGCGACGACTTCGACGCGCGCATGGGCGCCGAAGCGGTCCAGGCGCTGCTCAAGGACATCGATCTGGAGGAAGAGATCGAGCGTCTGCGTGAAGAGATCCCGCAGACCAACTCCGACACCAAGATCAAGAAGCTCTCCAAGCGCTTGAAGCTGCTGGAAGCCTTCTACAAGTCCGGCAATGCGCCGGCGTGGATGGTGATGGAAGTGCTGCCGGTGCTGCCGCCGGACCTGCGTCCGCTGGTGCCGCTGGACGGCGGCCGTTTCGCGACCTCGGATCTCAACGATCTGTATCGTCGCGTGATCAACCGCAACAATCGCCTCAAGCGTCTGCTCGATCTCAATGCGCCGGACATCATCGTGCGCAACGAGAAGCGCATGCTGCAGGAGTCGGTCGACGCGCTGCTCGACAACGGTCGTCGCGGTCGCGCCATCACCGGTTCCAACAAGCGTCCGTTGAAGTCGCTGGCCGACATGATCAAGGGCAAGCAGGGGCGCTTCCGTCAGAACCTGCTGGGCAAGCGCGTCGACTATTCCGGTCGTTCGGTCATCACCGTCGGTCCGACCCTGCGCCTGCACCAGTGCGGTCTGCCGAAGAAGATGGCGCTCGAGCTGTTCAAGCCGTTCATCTATTCCAAGCTGCAGGCGAGCGGCCAGGCGTCCACCATCAAGGCTGCCAAGAAGATGGTCGAGCGCGAGCTGCCGGAAGTGTGGGACATTCTCGCCGACGTCATCCGCGAGCATCCGGTCCTGCTCAACCGCGCGCCGACGCTGCACCGCCTGGGTATCCAGGCGTTCGAGCCGCTGCTCATCGAAGGCAAGGCGATCCAGCTGCACCCGCTGGTCTGTGCGGCCTACAACGCCGACTTCGACGGTGACCAGATGGCCGTCCACGTACCGCTGACGCTGGAATCCCAGCTCGAAGCGCGTGCGCTGATGATGTCGACCAACAACGTGCTGTCACCGGCCAACGGCGAACCGATCATCGTGCCGTCGCAGGACGTCGTGCTGGGTCTTTACTACATGACCCGCGAGCGCATCGGCGCCAAGGGAGAAGGCAAGGCGTTCTCCAACCTGAACGAGCTGGACCGTGCCTTCGCCACCCAGAACGTGTCGCTGCATGCACGGGTCAAGGTGCGCCTGACCGAGTGGCTGTCCGACGAGAAAGACGGCGAGGTCACCGAGCTGACCGAAACGACGTCGATCAAGGAAACCACCGTCGGTCGTGCGTTGCTGTTCCGCATCCTGCCGAAGGGCATGCCGTTCGAGCTGGTCGACCGGCCGATGAAGAAGAAGGCGATCTCCGGCCTGATCAACGCGGTCTACCGCCGTGCCGGCCTGAAGGACGCAGTCATCTTCGCCGACCAGCTGATGTACACCGGCTTCCGTCTGGCGACCTGGTCCGGTGCCTCCATCGGCGTCAACGACTTCGTCATTCCCGACGAGAAGAAGGCGATCGTCGAGGCGGCCGAGGAGGAGGTCAAGGAGATCGAGGATCAGTTCTCCTCCGGTCTCGTCACCGCCGGCGAGAAGTACAACAAGGTCATCGACATCTGGTCCAAGGCCAACGACAAGGTGGCCAAGGCGATGATGGCGGGTATCTCGAAGGAGACCGCGATCGACCGCGACGGCAACGAAGTCGAGCAGGACTCGTTCAACAGCGTGTTCATCATGGCCGACTCCGGGGCGCGTGGTAGTGCCGCCCAGATCCGTCAGCTGGCCGGTATGCGTGGCCTGATGGCGAAGCCGGACGGCTCGATCATCGAGACGCCGATCACCGCCAACTTCCGTGAAGGGCTGAACGTATTGCAGTACTTCATCTCGACTCACGGTGCGCGTAAGGGTCTGGCGGATACGGCGCTCAAGACCGCCAACTCCGGTTACCTGACCCGGCGTCTGGTCGACGTGGCCCAGGATCTGGTGATCACCGAGCACGATTGCGGCACCGAGGAAGGGCTGACGCTGCATCCGGTCATCGAAGGCGGTGACGTCATCGTCTCGCTGGCGCAGCGTGTGCTGGGCCGCGTGGTGGCTCGGGACGTCATCGACCCGCAGACCGAAGACGTGCTGATTCCGAAGGGAACGCTGCTCGACGAGTCCTGGTGCGAGAAGCTCGATACCATGGGCGTCGACGAGATCGTGGTGCGCAGCCCGATCACCTGCGAGACCGCTCACGGCGTCTGCTCGGCCTGTTACGGTCGCGACCTGGCGCGGGGCCACCAGGCCAATATCGGCGAGGCGGTTGGCGTCATCGCCGCGCAGTCGATCGGTGAGCCGGGTACCCAGTTGACCATGCGTACGTTCCACATCGGCGGTGCCGCTTCGCGGGCTTCCGCGGTCGACAGCGTGCAGGTCAAGCATGGCGGCACGGTTCGCCTGCACAACATCAAGTCGGTCGAGCGTGCCGATGGCAAGCTGGTGGTGGTTTCCCGCTCCAGCGCCCTGGCGGTGGCCGACGATCACGGCCGCGAGCGCGAGTACTACAAGCTGCCCTATGGTGCCGAGCTATCGGTCAAGGACGGCGACAAGGTCGACGGCGGCCAGTTGGTGGCGAAGTGGGATCCGCACACCCACCCGGTGGTTGCCGAGGTCAAGGGCAAGGCGCAGTTCACGGACATGACCGAAGGTCTGACCATGACGCGCACGGTCGACGAGATGACCGGTCTGTCCAACATCGAGGTGATCGAAGCGGCCAGCCGTCCGGCATCCGGTCGCGACAAGCGCCCGATGATCATGCTGGTGGGCGAGGACGGCAAGCACGTCACGCTGCCGGGTTCCAACACCCCGGTGCAGTATCTGCTGCCGGGTCGTGCCATCGTCTCGGTCGAGAACGGTGCCGAGATCGGTGTCGGCGAGGTCATCGCGCGTATCCCGCTGGAGGCGTCCGGCAACAAGGACATCACCGGTGGTCTGCCGCGCGTCGCCGACCTGTTCGAGGCGCGCAAGCCGAAGGAGCCGGCGATCCTCGCCGAGATCAGCGGCACGATCAGCTTCGGCAAGGAGACCAAGGGCAAGCGTCGTCTGACGATCACGCCGGAAGATGGCGATCCGTTGGAGATGCTGATCCCGAAATGGCGTCAGATCGGCGTGTTCGAGGGCGAGACGGTCGAGAAGGGCGAAGTCATCTCCGACGGCCCGAGCAACCCGCACGACATCCTGCGGCTGCTCGGCGTGGCGGAGCTGGCCAAGTACATCACCGTCGAGATCCAGGACGTCTATCGTCTGCAGGGCGTCAGCATCAACGACAAGCACATCGAAGTCATCGTGCGTCAGATGCTGCGCAAGGTCGAGATCACCGATGCCGGCGATTCGACGTTCATTCCCGGCGATCAGGTCGAACTGGTGCGTGTGCTCGAAGAGAATGCCCGTCTTGAGCAGGAGGAGAAGTTCCCGGCCAAGTACGAGCGTCTGCTGCTGGGCATCACCAAGGCCTCGCTGGCCACCGAGTCGTTCATCTCCGCGGCCTCGTTCCAGGAGACGACTCGCGTGCTGACCGAAGCGGCGGTGACCGGCAAGCGCGACTTCCTGCGCGGCCTCAAGGAAAACGTGGTGGTCGGTCGTCTGATCCCGGCCGGTACCGGTCTGGCCCACCACGAAGAGCGGCGTCGCAAGCGCGAGGAATCCGAGCGTACGTTGCACCCGTCGGCGTTCGACGTCGAGCAGGAGCTGGGTGCCCAGCTCACCGCGCTCGATGCCGATGACGACGATCTCTAAGTCGTGACCACTGGCTGCCCACCCAGCCCGGGTGGGCGGTCTTGACGGGTCTCGCGACAACTGATTAGAATGCGCAGCCTTTATGTGTGGGGCGGTACAACCTGCCCACGCGTAAGGCAAGGCAACCCATTGGAGTCAGCTAAACACTATGGCAACGATCAACCAGCTTGTGCGCAAGCCGCGCAAGCGCCCCGTCGAGACGAGTGACGTCCCGGCGCTGCAGGCTTGCCCGCAACGCCGCGGTGTCTGTACCCGCGTCTACACCACTACGCCGAAGAAGCCGAACTCGGCGCTGCGTAAGGTGTGTCGTGTGCGTCTCACCAACGGCTTCGAAGTCAGTTCCTACATCGGCGGTGAAGGCCACAACCTGCAGGAGCACTCCGTGGTCCTGATCCGTGGCGGCCGTGTCAAGGACTTGCCGGGTGTGCGTTATCACACCGTTCGCGGCGCTCTTGATACCTCCGGTGTCCAGAATCGTAAGCAGGGCCGTTCCAAGTACGGCACCAAGCGTCCCAAGGCGTGATGCCGGGGCGTTTTTCAAACTCATTATCGGTCAGATAAGAGTAAGGTCGGCCGGTTTCGCCCATGTGGCGATCCTTGGTGCCGGGTTTACCTGAACGACCCTTAACATCGAGGGCTTATCATGCCAAGAAGAAGAGTCGCCGCTAAGCGCGAGATCCTTCCCGATCCCAAGTTCGGAAGTGAGCGCCTGGCCAAGTTCATGAACCATCTGATGGTCAGCGGCAAAAAGTCCGTAGCTGAGCGCATCGTTTACGGTGCGTTGGACAGGGTTGCCGAGCGCGGTAAAGAAGCGCCGCTGGACATCTTCGACAAGGCGCTGGAAGCGATCCAGCCGATGGTCGAGGTCAAATCTCGCCGCGTGGGTGGTGCCACCTACCAGGTGCCGGTCGAAGTGCGTCCGTCTCGCCGTCAGGCGTTGGCGATGCGCTGGCTGGTCGATGCGGCTCGTAACCGCGGTGAAAAGACCATGGTGCAACGTCTTGCCGGCGAGATGCTGGATGCCGCCGAAGGCAAGGGCGCTGCCGTGAAGAAGCGTGAAGACGTGCATCGCATGGCAGATGCCAACAAGGCCTTCTCACACTACCGCTTCTAATCAACGGGGACTTTCATCGTGGCACGCAAGACACCACTTAAGCGTTATCGCAATATCGGTATCGTTGCCCACGTCGACGCCGGTAAAACCACCACGACCGAGCGTGTCCTGTTCTACACCGGCCTGTCCCACAAGGTAGGCGAAGTCCACGAAGGCGCTGCCGTCATGGACTGGATGGAGCAGGAGCAGGAGCGTGGCATCACGATCACCTCCGCGGCGACGACCTGCTTCTGGCAGGGCATGAACAAGCAGTTCGACGAGCACCGTATCAACATCATCGATACGCCGGGACACGTCGACTTCACCATCGAGGTCGAACGTTCGCTGCGCGTGCTCGACGGTGCCGTCGTCGTACTTTGCGGTTCTTCCGGCGTGCAGCCGCAGACCGAGACCGTCTGGCGTCAGGCCAACAAGTACGAAGTCCCGCGCATGGTGTTCGTCAACAAGATGGACCGCGCCGGTGCCGACTTCTACATGGTTCTGGATCAGCTGAAGGATCGTCTGGGCGCCAACGTCGTGCCGATCCAGATCAACTGGGGCGCGGAAGAGGACTTCAAGGGCGTCATCGATCTGATTCAGATGAAGGCGATCCTGTGGGACGAAGAGAACTTCGGCATGAACTACCAGCTGGTCGATATCCCGGCCGAGCTGCAGGAGACCGCCGAAAAGTATCGTGAGCAGATGGTCGAGGCCGCCGCCGAAGCCAACGAAGAGCTGATGGACAAGTACCTCGAAGAGGGCGATCTGTCCGAAGCCGACATCAAGGCCGGTCTGCGTGCGCGTACCCTGGCCAACGAAGTCGTTCTCGTCACCTGCGGTTCCGCATTCAAGAACAAGGGTGTCCAGGCCGTTCTGGATGGCGTCATCGAATACCTGCCGTCGCCGACCGAGGTCAAGGCGATCGAAGGTGAGCTCGACGACAAGGATGGCACCATCGCGACGCGTGAAGCCGACGATAACGCACCGTTTGCGGCGCTGGCATTCAAGATCGCGACCGATCCGTTCGTCGGCACGCTGACCTTCATGCGCGTCTATTCCGGCGTATTGAAGTCCGGCGACAGCGTCTTCAACTCCGTCAAGTCGAAGAAGGAGCGCGTCGGGCGTATCGTCCAGATGCACGCCAATTCGCGCGAGGAGATCAAAGAGGTCTACGCTGGCGACATCGCAGCCTGTATCGGCCTGAAGGACGTTACCACCGGTGACACGCTGTGCGATCCGGACGCCAAGATCGTCCTGGAGCGTATGGAATTCCCGGAGCCGGTCATCTCGGTGGCCGTCGAGCCGAAGTCCAAGGCCGACCAGGAGAAGATGGGCGTTGCGCTCGGCAAGCTGGCTCAGGAGGATCCGTCCTTCCGTGTCCAGACCGACGAGGAAACCGGCCAGACCATCATTTCCGGCATGGGCGAGTTGCACCTCGACATCATCGTCGACCGTATGCGTCGCGAGTTCAAGGTCGAGGCCAATATCGGCAAGCCGCAGGTTGCCTATCGCGAGACCATTCGCCAGTCGGTCGAGCAGGAAGGCAAGTTCGTTCGCCAGTCGGGTGGTCGTGGTCAGTACGGTCACGTCTGGCTTCGCATCGAGCCGCTGACGGACGAAGACAAGGGCGAGGACGAAGAAGAAGTCCACTTCAAGTTCGCGTCCGAGATCGTCGGTGGTGTGGTACCGAAAGAGTACGTGCCCGCCGTCGAGAAAGGGGCTTACGAGCAGCTCAAGAACGGCGTCATCGCCGGTTACCCGATGATCGACGTCAAGGTCACGCTGTTCGATGGCTCCTACCACGACGTGGACTCCAACGAGACCGCGTTCAAGGTCGCCTCATCCATGGCGATCAAGGAAGGTGCTCGCAAGGCTAAGGCCGTGTTGCTCGAGCCGGTGATGAAGGTCGAGGTCGTGACCCCGGAAGAGTTCATGGGTGACGTCATGGGCGACCTTAACCGCCGCCGTGGCCTTGTCCAGGGCATGGATGACTCTTCCTCCGGCAAGATCATTCGCGCCACGGTTCCGTTGGCTGAGATGTTCGGTTACGCGACCGATCTGCGTTCTCAGACCCAGGGACGCGCAAGCTACACCATGGAGTTTGCGAATTACGAAGAGGCGCCCTCCAGCGTCGTTGATGCCGTCATCAATCAGAACGGTTAACCGTTAGCTAACGTAAAGAGGTTATAGCAGTGGCTAAGGAAAAATTTGAACGCTCCAAACCGCACGTCAACGTCGGCACCATCGGTCACGTCGACCACGGTAAAACGACCCTGACGGCGGCTCTGACTCGTGTTTCTGCCGAAGTCTTCGGCGGCGAATGGCGCCAGTTCGATACCATCGATAACGCCCCGGAAGAGCGTGAGCGCGGTATCACCATCGCGACCGCTCACGTCGAATACCAGTCCGAAGTGCGCCACTACGCGCACGTCGACTGCCCGGGACACGCTGACTACGTCAAGAACATGATCACCGGTGCTGCCCAGATGGACGGCGCTATCCTGGTCTGTTCCGCTGCTGACGGCCCGATGCCGCAGACTCGCGAGCATATCCTGCTGTCTCGCCAGGTCGGCGTTCCGTACATCGTCGTGTTCCTGAACAAGGCCGACATGGTCGACGACGAAGAGCTGCTCGAGCTGGTCGAAATGGAAGTTCGCGAACTCCTCAACGAGTACGACTTCCCGGGCGACGACACCCCGATCATCATCGGTTCCGCACTGATGGCGCTGGAAGGTAAGGACGACAACGGCATGGGCACCACCGCCGTTGCCAACCTGATCAAGGCCCTGGACGACTACATTCCGGAGCCGGAGCGTGCCATCGATCAGCCGTTCCTGATGCCGATCGAGGACGTATTCTCGATCTCCGGTCGCGGCACCGTCGTCACCGGTCGTGTCGAGCGCGGTATCGTCAAGACTGGCGACGAAGTCGAAATCGTCGGTATTCACGACACCACCAAGACCACCGTTACCGGTGTCGAAATGTTCCGCAAGCTGCTCGACGAAGGTCGTGCCGGCGAGAACATCGGTGCGCTGCTGCGTGGTACCAAGCGCGACGACGTCGAGCGTGGTCAGGTCCTGGCCAAGCCGGGCACCATCACTCCGCACACCAAGTTCGAAGCCGAAGTCTACGTGCTGTCCAAGGAAGAAGGTGGTCGTCACACCCCGTTCTTCAAGGGCTATCGTCCGCAGTTCTACTTCCGTACCACCGACGTGACTGGTACCTGTGAACTGCCGGAAGGCGTCGAAATGGTCATGCCGGGCGACAACGTCCAGATGGTCGTGACCCTGATCGCTCCGATCGCCATGGAAGACGGCCTGCGTTTCGCTATCCGCGAAGGCGGTCGTACCGTTGGCGCTGGCGTGGTTGCCAAGATCATCGAATAAGATCTCGATGATCTGACAAGGAAGGGGCGCTCCGGCGCCCCTTTTTCTGTATGTGTTCGACAGCCCTGTTTGACAGTGAATTAGGGCTCCCATATAATGCGCGTCCTTTGAACGCGTGGGTCGACGGCTCGCGCCGTCAGCATCCAGTGGAGCATAAGGTAAATGCAGAACCAGAAGATTCGCATCCGGCTGAAAGCGTTTGACCACCGCCTGATCGATCAGTCGGCTCAGGAAATCGTGGATACGGCCAAGCGTACCGGTGCTCAGGTGCGCGGTCCGATCCCGCTGCCGACCAATCGCGAGCGTTATACCATCCTGATTTCGCCGCACGTCAACAAGGACGCGCGCGATCAGTATGAGATTCGCACGCACAAGCGCGTTCTCGACATCGTCGAGCCGACGGAAAAGACCGTCGATGCGCTGATGAAGCTCGATCTCGCCGCTGGCGTAGATGTACAGATCAAACTCGACTGAAACCAACACTAGACACTAGCGGAAGCTGAATTCGACAGCGTCCGCCGCGTCGAGAGACGCCACACAATGTGCTAGTGGAATGCTCTGGAAAGGGCAGCCATAGCGGGTGATAGCCCCGTACACTATAGGAGACTGAACATGACTATCGGTTTGGTCGGTAAAAAAGCGGGCATGACCCGCGTTTTCACCGAAGATGGCGCATCCGTGCCCGTAACCGTGATCGAGGTTGAGCCTAACCGCGTCGCTGGCGTCAAGACCGTTGAGTCTGACGGCTATCGCGCCGTGCAGGTGACAACCGGCTCCCGCAAAGCCAAGCACCTCTCCAAGGCAATTGCTGGTCAATATGCCAAGGCGGGTGTCGAGGCAGGCCGTTCCCTGATGGAGTTCCGTCTTGCAGAAGACGACGAGACTCCGGAAGTGGGTGGTTCCTTCACTGTATCCCTCTTCGAAGCTGGTCAGAAAGTCGATGTGACCGGTACCTCCAAAGGTAAGGGTTTCCAAGGCGCCGTCAAGCGCTGGAATTTCCGTACCCAGGACAACAGCCACGGTAACTCGCTGTCTCACCGTGCGCCGGGTTCCATCGGTCAGTGCCAGACCCCGGGTCGCGTTTTCAAAGGCAAGAAAATGGCCGGTCAGCTGGGTAATGAGCGCGTCACCGTCCAGAGCCTGGAAGTGGTGCGTATCGACGCCGAGCGCAATCTGCTGTTGATCAAGGGCGCCGTGCCCGGTGCACCCGGCAGCGATGTCGTTGTGCGCAGTGCCGTGAAAGCTCGCTGAGGGGACTGAGACCGATGAATCTGAATCTCGCAGGTGCCGCTGGCACCGTCGAAGTGTCCGAAGAGACCTTTGGCAAAGAATTCAACGAAGCGTTAGTGCACCAGGTCGTCACCGCCTATCTGGCGGCTGGTCGTCAGGGTACCCGTGCCCAGAAGAACCGCTCCGACGTGCGTGGCGGCGGCAAGAAGCCGTGGCGCCAGAAGGGCACCGGTCGTGCGCGTGCCGGCACCATCCGCTCGCCGCTGTGGCGCAGCGGTGGGGTGACCTTCGCTGCCCGTCCGCAGGACTACACGCAGAAGGTCAACCGCAAGATGTACCGTGCGGCGATGCGTTCGATCCTGTCCGAACTGGTTCGCCAGGAGCGTCTGGTGCTGGTCAACGAATTCGCCGTCGACGCACCGAAGACCAAGCAGCTGGTTGGCAAGCTCAAGGAGCTGGAACTCGAAAAGGCCCTGATCGTCACCGAAGAGGTCGACGAGAAGCTCTATCTGGCCGCTCGCAATATCCCCAACGTCGATGTCGTCGATGCTGCGGCCGCCGATCCGGTCAGCCTGATCGCCTTCGACAAGGTGCTGATGACCGTCTCCGCTCTGCGTAAATTCGAGGAGAAGCTGGGATGAACCAGGAACGCGTATACAAGGTTCTGCTCGGACCTCACATGACCGAGAAGGCCGCGCGCGCCGCCGAGAACAATCAGTACGTGTTCAAAGTGGCCCAGGACGCGACCAAGCCCGAGATCAAGAAAGCCGTCGAAGCGCTGTTCGGCAAGAAGGTTGCCGGCGTGCAGGTGCTCAACGTCAAGGGCAAGACCAAACGCACTCGCTTCGGCACTGGTCTGCGCAAGGGTTACCGCAAGGCGTACGTGACCCTGGCCGCGGGCGAGACGCTCGAAGACTTCTCTGGCGCCGAGTAAGGCAGGAGTACGGATCATGGCAGTAGTCAAGACAAAACCCACGTCCGCCGGTCGTCGTCACCTCGTCAAGGTCGTCAACGACGAGCTCTACAAGGGCCGTCCGTATGCGGCGCTGACCGAGAAGCAGTCGAAGTCGGGTGGGCGTAACAACAATGGCCGCATCACCACGCGTCACGTCGGTGGTGGCCATCGTCAGCATTATCGTCTGATCGATTTCAAGCGCACCAAGGATGGCGTCAACGCCGTCGTCGAGCGCATCGAATACGATCCGAACCGTAGCGCCAATATCGCGCTGCTGAAGTACCTGGATGGCGAGCGCCGCTACATCATCGCACCCAAGGGCCTCAAGGCCGGGGACGTGGTGGAGTCCGGCGTCAACGCTTCCATCAAGCGTGGCAATGCATTGCCGCTGCGCAACATCCCGGTCGGCTCCACGGTGCACTGCATCGAACTGAAGCCGGGCAAGGGTGCGCAGATTGCGCGTAGTGCCGGCGCCAGCGCTCAGCTGGTCGCTCGTGAAGGCAACTACGCCACCCTGCGTCTGCGCTCCGGCGAGATGCGTCGGGTGCTGTCGGAGTGCCGTGCCACGCTGGGCGAAGTCGGTAACTCTGAGCACAGCCTGCGTCAACTGGGCAAGGCCGGTGCGAAACGTTGGAGAGGGGTACGCCCGACCGTTCGCGGTGTCGCGATGAACCCGGTGGATCACCCGCACGGTGGTGGTGAAGGCCGCACCAGCGGTGGTCGTCACCCGGTCAGCCCGTGGGGTATTCCTACCAAGGGCCACAAGACCCGCAAGAACAAGCGTACCGACAAGCTCATCGTTCGTCGCCGCAAGGCCCGGAATTGATTGAAATCGCCAGACATTAAGAGGTAACGGCTGTGCCACGTTCACTGAAGAAAGGTCCTTTCATCGACCTTCATCTGTTGAAGAAGGTCGAAGTCGCAACGGAAAAGAACGATCGCAAACCGATCAAGACCTGGTCGCGTCGTTCGATGATCCTGCCCAATATGGTCGGGCTCACCATTGCGGTACATAACGGTCGCCAGCATGTCCCGGTGCATGTTTCCGAGGAGATGGTCGGCCACAAGTTGGGCGAGTTCGCTGCTACCCGCACTTATCGCGGCCATGCGGCGGACAAGAAAGCCAAACGGTAAGCCAAGAGGAATAAGAGATGGAAGTCGCTGCTAAGTTGCGTGGCGCGAGCTTATCCGCCCAGAAGGCCCGTTTGGTGGCTGACCAGGTGCGCGGTAAGCCGGTCGCCGAAGCGCTCGACGTGCTGACCTTCTCCCCCAAGAAGGCCGCCAAGTTGGTCAAGAAGGTGCTGCAGTCCGCGATTGCCAATGCGGAAGAAAACAACGGCATGGACATCGACGAGCTGCGTGTCTCGACCATCTGTGTCGATGAGGGCATGACGCTCAAGCGCATTCAACCGCGCGCCAAGGGTCGTGCGGATCGCATTCTGAAGCGCACCTGCCACATCACCGTCAAGGTAGCCGAGAAGTAGGAGTCGACCAGATGGGTCAGAAAGTCAATCCAGTCGGTATCCGACTGGGCATCGTCAAGGATCACTCGTCGGTCTGGTATGCCGAGCGTGGCGCCTATGCCGACAAACTGAACAACGATCTGGAGGTGCGTCGCTATCTCGAGGAGCGTTTGAAGAACGCTTCCGTGAGCCGCATCACCATCGAACGTCCGGCCAACAATGCCCGTGTCACCATTCACACCGCCCGTCCGGGCATCGTGATCGGTAAGAAGGGCGAGGACGTCGATCGTCTGCGCCAGGATGTCACCCGCATGATGGGTGTGCCGGTGCACGTCAACATCGAAGAAGTCCGCAAGCCGGAACTCGACGCCGCCCTGGTCGCGCAGAACATCGCCGGTCAGCTCGAGCGTCGCGTGATGTTCCGTCGCGCCATGAAGCGCGCCGTTCAAAACGCCATGCGTCTGGGCGCCGGCGGCATCAAGGTGCAGCTCTCCGGTCGTCTCGGTGGTGCGGAGATCGCGCGTACCGAGTGGTATCGCGAAGGTCGCGTGCCGCTTCATACGCTGCGTGCCGACATCGACTACGCCACCTATGAAGCGCACACCACTTACGGCGTCATCGGCGTCAAGGTGTGGATCTTCAAGGGCGAGATCCTCGGGGGCATCGAAGAGGTGCGTGCCAAGCAGAAGCAGCAGGCTCAGGCACCCGCACCCAAGAAGAAAGGTTCCAGGTAAGGGGAGACTGATCGATGTTGCAACCCAAGCGTACAAAGTTCCGCAAGGTGCAGAAAGGTCGTAACCGCGGCCTGGCGCATCGCGGCAGCAAGGTGAGCTTCGGGGACTTCGGTCTCAAGGCCACCGATCGCGGCCGTATCACCGCACGTCAGATCGAAGCCGGTCGTCGTGCGATCACCCGTCACGTCAAGCGTGGTGGCAAGATCTGGATCCGTGTATTCCCGGACAAGCCGATCACCCAGAAGCCGCTCGAGGTTCGTATGGGTAAAGGTAAGGGTTCCGTCGAGTACTGGGTCGCGCAGATTCAGCCGGGCAAGGTGCTCTACGAAATCGAAGGTGTTTCCGAAGAGCTGGCGCGTGAAGCCTTCTCTCTGGCGGCACAGAAAATGCCCATCTCCACCACCTTTGTGAAACGGACGGTGATGTGATGAAAGCCAACGAAATGCGTGAAAAGTCAGTCGATGCACTGCAAGAGCAGCTCTTCGAACTGCTCCGCGAGCAGTTCAATCTGCGGATGCAGAAGGCTACCGGCCAGCTGAGCCAGACGCACCTGCTCAAGCAGGTACGTCGCGACATTGCTCGCGTCAAGACTGTGCTCAACCAGAAGGCAGGTGACCAATAATGGCTGAAGCAAGCAAAGCTCGTACGCTCACCGGCAAGGTCGTGAGCGACAAGATGGAAAAGTCGATTGTCGTATTGATCGAGCGCCGCGAGCGTCACCCGATCTACGGCAAGTACATGAAGCGCTCCACCAAGCTGCACGCCCATGACGAGGCGAATCAGGCACGGCTCGGCGACACGGTTTCCATTCAGGAATGCCGTCCGCTGTCCAAGAAGAAAGCCTGGACGTTGGTCGAGGTGGTCGAGCAGGCCAAGGGCTGAGCCCGACAGCGCCTTCTGAACCAGTGCAGTCAGATTAGGTTTGGAGAAAACCAATGATTCAGACTCAGACAATGCTGGATGTCGCCGACAACAGCGGCGCGCGCCGGGTGCAGTGCATCAAGGTGCTGGGCGGTTCACATCGCCGTTACGCCCGCGTTGGCGACATCATCAAAGTGACGGTCAAGGAAGCGATTCCGCGGGGCAAGGTCAAGAAAGGCCAGGTCCTCAAGGCCGTTGTCGTGCGTACGCGCAGCGGTGTTCGTCGTAACGACGGCTCGCTGATTCGCTTCGATGGAAATGCGGCGGTTTTGTTGAACAACACCAACGAACAGCCGATCGGTACCCGTATCTTCGGGCCGGTTACTCGTGAACTTCGTACCGAGAAGTTCATGAAGATCATTTCCTTGGCGCCCGAAGTGCTGTAAGGAGCGAGGCGGATATGCACAAGATCAAACGTGACGACGAAGTCATCGTCATCGCCGGCAAGGACAAGGGCAAGCGTGGCACGATCAAGCGCGTCCTCAAAGACGACCGTTATGTCGTCTCGGGCGTGAACATGGTCAAGCGCCATACCAAGCCCAACCCCATGCTGGGTAACCCGGGGGGTATCGTCGAGCGTGAGGCTCCGATCCATGCGTCCAACGTGGCCATCTTCAACGCGGAGACCGGCAAGGCGGATCGCGTCGGCTTCCAGCTGCAGGAAGACGGTACCAAGGTACGTATCTACAAGTCGACGCAGAAGCAGATCGACGCCTAACGCGAGTCGGGTAGCAAAATGGCGAACTTGAAAGAACGTTATCAGAACGAGGTCGTAGCGCAGCTCAAAGAGCAGTTCAGCTACGCCAACGTGATGCAGGTGCCCCGGATCACCAAGGTGACGCTGAACATGGGCATCGGCGAAGCGACCAGCGACAAGAAGCTGATCGAAAATGCCATCGGCGACCTGGAGAAGCTCTCCGGTCAGAAGCCGGTGGTGACCAAGGCGCGCAAGTCGATCGCAGGCTTCAAGGTCCGCGAAGGCTGGCCGATCGGCGTCAAGGTGACGCTGCGCCGCGAACGGATGTGGGATTTCCTGGATCGTCTGGTCAACATCGCGATTCCTCGCGTGCGTGACTTCCGCGGTCTCAACCCGAAATCCTTCGACGGCCGCGGTAACTACTCCATGGGCGTACGTGAGCAGATCATCTTCCCGGAGATCGAATATGATAAGATCGACCGGATTCGAGGTCTGGATGTCACCATCACGACCAGCGCCATCACCGACGAAGAAGGCCGTGCGCTGTTGAGCGCGCTGAACTTCCCGTTCAAGCAATAAGGGTGGATTCATGGCAAAGAAAAGCATGATTGAGCGTGAGCTCAAGCGCGCGAAGCTGGTCGACAAATACGCCGCCAAGCGTGCCGCGCTCAAGAGCGTCATCTATGACGTCAACGCTTCTGACGAAGAGCGCTTCGACGCTCAGCTGAAGCTGCAACAGTTGCCGCGGGACTCCAGTCAGGTCCGCCAGCGCAACCGCTGCCGCGTTACCGGCCGTCCGCACGGTTACTACAACAAGTTCGGACTGGCCCGTAACAAGCTGCGCGAAGCTGCCATGCGTGGCGATGTCCCTGGACTGAAGAAGTCCAGCTGGTAAGCCACGTCGAGGAATTCAGGAGCGCAATGTAAATGAGCATGCAAGATACTCTGGCGGATATGTTCACCCGTATCCGCAATGCGCAGATGGCCACCAAGGAGACGGTCACCATGCCGTCTTCCAAGCTCAAGGTCGAGGTGGCCCGCGTACTCAAGCAGGAAGGCTACGTCACCGACTATGCGGTTACCGAGGGCGCCAAGCCCGAGCTGACCGTGACCCTCAAGTATTTCGAGGGCAAGCCGGTCATCGAGCACCTCCAGCGCGTGTCCAAGCCGTCACTGCGGATCTACAAGGGCAAGAGCGATCTGCCCAAGGTCTCGGACGGTCTGGGCGTGGCGATCGTCACCACCTCCCAGGGGGTCATGACCGATCGCGCGGCACGCCAGGCGGGTGTCGGTGGTGAAGTCATCTGCACCGTATTCTAGGAGTGAGTAATGTCTCGCGTAGCCAAGTATCCGGTTAAACTGCCCAGCGGCGTCGAGGTCAAGTTCGACGGCGACCAACTGTCCGTCAAGGGCGGCCAGGGCACGCTAGAACTGACCGTACATCCCGACGTGAAGATCGCTCAGGAAGACGGCCAGCTGACCTTTGCTCCCAGTGAGCAGGCAAAGAGCTGGGCCATGGTCGGCACCACCCGTGCCCTGGTCCAGAACATGGTCACCGGCGCTTCCGAGGGTTTCACTCGGTCGCTGGAAATCAATGGCGTCGGCTATCGTGCCCAGGCAAGTGGCAAGACGCTGAATCTGACACTCGGTTTCTCCCACCCGATCGACTATACGCTGCCCGAAGGTGTTACGGCGGAAACGCCCAAGAACACCACGATCGTGCTGAAAAGCGCGGACAAGCAGAAGCTCGGCCAGGTGGCAGCGGAAATTCGTGCCTTCCGTCCGCCGGAGCCCTACAAGGGCAAAGGGGTTCGGTACAGCGACGAACAAGTCCGCCGCAAAGAAGCCAAGAAGAAGTAAGGCAGGGTTATGAACGCGAAGAAAGAATCCCGTCTCCGTCGTGCCCGCCGCGCGCGCGCCAAGATCCGCGATCTGGGTGTGTACCGCCTGTGCGTCAACCGCACCCCGCGTCACATCTATGCGCAGATTATCTCGCCGGACGGCGGCAAAGTCCTGGCCAGCGCTTCCACGCTGGACAAGAGCCTGCGCGAAGGGGCCACCGGCAACGCCGATGCGGCCGCCAAAGTGGGTGCTCTGATTGCCGAGCGCGCCAAGGATGCCGGTATCTCTCAGGTAGCCTTCGACCGCGCTGGTTTCCAGTACCACGGGCGTGTCAAGGCGTTGGCGGATGCCGCACGCGAAGGCGGTCTGCAATTCTAAAGGGTTTTACGATGGCGAATAACGAACAGAAGGGCGGAGATCTGCAAGAGAAGCTGGTGCAGGTCAACCGCGTCGCCAAGGTGGTCAAGGGTGGCCGTATCTTCGGTTTCACCGCGCTGACCGTCGTTGGCGATGGCAACGGCCGGGTCGGCTTCGGTCGTGGCAAGGCGCGTGAAGTGCCGGTCGCGATCCAGAAGGCCATGGACCAGGCTCGTCGCAACATGGTCAAAGTCAGCCTTAGCGGCAGCACGCTGCAGTACCCGGTTCGCGCCCGCCACGGTGCATCCAAGGTATTCATGCAGCCGGCTTCCGAAGGTACCGGCATCATCGCCGGCGGCGCCATGCGCTCCGTGCTCGAACTGGCTGGCGTGCATGACGTTCTGGCCAAGTGCTACGGCTCCACCAACCCGGTGAACGTGGTGCGCGCTACCATCAAGGGGCTTGCATCCATGCAGTCTCCGGAAGACATCGCCGCCAAGCGTGGCCTGTCTGTCGAAGAACTGGCGGGGTAAGTGACCATGGCAGAGACGATCAAAATCACCCAGACCCGCAGCACCATCGGTGTCCTGCAAAAGCACAAGGCCACCATGAAAGGTCTTGGGCTGCGTCGCATCGGGCACTCGGTCGAGCTGGAAGACACCCCCGCCGTTCGCGGCATGATCAACAGGGTTCGTTACCTTGTTCGAGTCGAGGGAGAGTAATCCATGAAACTCAATAGCTTAAGCCCGGCTCCGGGTTCCAAGCATGCCGAGAAGCGCGTCGGGCGTGGCATCGGCTCCGGTCTGGGCAAGACCGGTGGCCGTGGTCACAAGGGCCTGAAGTCCCGCTCCGGCGGCTCGGTCAAGCCGGGCTTCGAAGGCGGTCAGATGCCGCTGCAGCGTCGTCTGCCGAAGTTCGGTTTCACCTCGCGGAAGGCGCTGGTGTCCGAAGAGGTTCGTCTGGCCGAGTTGGCCAAGGTCGAGGGCGACGTCGCCGATCTCGACAGCCTCAAGAAGGCCAACGTGCTCAAGGATGCCACCGAGTACGCCAAGGTCATTCTGTCCGGCGAGCTGAACAAGGCGATTACCGTACGTGGCCTCAAGGTCACCAAAGGTGCACGCGCTGCGATCGAAGCGGCCGGTGGCAAGGTAGAGGACTAAATGGCTAAGTCAGGAAACATGCCGGCGAACATGGGTAGTGGTCTCAGCGAGCTGTGGGCACGCCTGCGTTTCGTCTTCATCGCGATCGTGGTGTACCGCATCGGTGCCCACATCCCCGTCCCCGGCATCGATCCTGACCAGCTGGCTGCCCTGTTTCGGGAGAACCAGGGCACCATCCTGGGCATGTTCAACATGTTCTCGGGGGGTGCGCTGCAGCGCATGAGTATCTTCGCGCTGGGGATCATGCCGTACATCTCCGCGTCGATCATCATGCAGCTTCTGACCGCGGTATCGCCTCAGCTCGAAGCGCTGAAGAAGGAAGGCGAGGCCGGGCGCCGGAAGATCAACCAGTACACCCGCTACGGCACGGTGTTGCTGGCGTTGATCCAGGCGAGCGGTATGTCAGTTGGTCTGGTCAGTCAGGGCGTTGCCTATACCGGTGGCATCAGCTTCTACTTCACCGCCGTCGTCACCTTCGTGGCCGGGGCCGTGTTCCTGATGTGGCTGGGCGAGCAGATCACCGAGAAAGGGATCGGCAACGGTATTTCGCTGATCATCTTCGCCGGGATCGTGGCCGGGCTGCCGAGCGCGATCGGTCAGTCGTTCGAGCTGGCACGTAATGACGGTGCCTGGAACGTCCTGCCTTTGCTGGCGCTATCGATCCTCGGGATCGCCACGGTGGCGTTCGTGGTGTTCATCGAGCGCGGCCAGCGCCGCATCACGGTGAACTATCCGCGCCGTCAGGTCGGCAACAAGATGTATGCCGGTCAGAGCAGCTACCTGCCGTTGAAGGTCAACATGGCGGGGGTGATTCCGCCGATCTTCGCGTCCAGCATTCTGCTGTTCCCGGGCTCGATCGGTCAGTGGCTCGGTCAGGGCGACGGTCTCGAATGGCTGCAAGTGGCCTCGCAGCAACTCGCCCCGGGAGCGCCGCTGTACATCATCCTGTTCGCGGCGGCAGTGTTGTTCTTCTGCTTCTTCTATACGGCGTTGGTGTTCAATCCCAAGGATGTCGCCGACAACCTGAAGAAGTCCGGTGCCTTCCTGCCGGGGATTCGTCCGGGAGAGCAGACGTCTCGCTACATCGACAAGGTGATGACGCGACTGACCCTGTTCGGCGCGCTCTACATCACCCTGGTGTCGTTGATGCCGCAGTTCCTGGTGGTGGCCTGGCAGGTGCCGTTCTACTTCGGCGGTACCTCGCTGCTGATCGTGGTCGTGGTGATCATGGACTTCATGGCCCAGGTTCAATCGCACTTGATGTCTCACCAGTATGAATCGGTGATGAAGAAGTCGAACCTGAAAGGCTACGGTAGCGGCGGCCTGATGCGCTGAGCCTCCGCGAGAGAGCATTTGGAGAGAACGATGAAAGTTCGAGCTTCTGTAAAGAAAATGTGCCGTAACTGCAAGATCATTCGGCGCAACGGCGCGGTTCGCGTGATTTGCACCGAACCGCGTCACAAGCAGCGTCAGGGTTGATCCCCGACGCTGCAAGTTAAAGCGGGCCATGGCATTCCCCTTGCCTTGAGAGAGGTCAAGGGGTATGCTATCGCGCCCTTTGTGGACGACTAACGAGCAAGCCACTCAACATTCGGAGTAAGCTGATGGCCCGTATTGCAGGCGTCAATATCCCGGACAACAAGCATGCGGCGATCTCGCTGACCTACATCTACGGGATTGGCCGTACGCGTGCGCAGGAAATCTGCACCGCAGCCGGCATCGCACCGACCACCAAGATTCAGGAACTGTCTGGCGAAGCGCTCGACACCCTGCGTACCGAAGTGGGTAAGTACACCGTAGAAGGCGACCTGCGCCGTGATGTGACGCTGAACATCAAGCGTCTCATGGACTTGGGTTGCTACCGTGGTCTGCGCCATCGTCGTGGTCTTCCGCTGCGTGGGCAGCGTACCAAGACCAACGCGCGTACCCGCAAGGGACCGCGTAAACCGATTCGTAAGTAATTAACGTTCCGGCGTTTAAGATCAGGAAACATCAACATGGCTAACCCGCGTAGTAACCGTAAAAAGGTTAAAAAGCAGGTAGTGGACGCCATCGCGCACATCCACGCCTCTTTTAACAATACGATCGTGACGATCACAGACCGCCAGGGCAACGCGCTTTCTTGGGCGACTGCCGGTGGTTCGGGTTTTCGTGGTTCTCGCAAGAGCACCCCGTTCGCAGCTCAAGTGGCGAGTGAACGTGCAGCGACCGCTGCAGCCGAGTATGGTGTGAAAAACGTCGACGTGCTGGTCAAGGGCCCCGGTCCTGGCCGTGAGTCCGCCGTGCGTGCATTGAATGCCGCCGGCTTCCGTGTGCAGAGCATCACTGACGCGACGCCGATCCCGCACAACGGGTGTCGTCCGCCGAAGAAACGCCGCGTTTAAGGAGACAGACTCATGGCTCGTTATCTTGGTCCCAAGTGTAAACTGTCTCGTCGTGAAGGCACCGACCTCTTTCTGAAGAGCGGTGTGACTCCCTTCGAGAAGAAGTGCAAATCCGAGCAGATCCCGGGTGTGCACGGCCAGCGCCGTCAGCGTCTTTCCGACTACGGCTTGCAGCTTCGCGAGAAGCAGAAAGTGCGTCGTATCTACGGCGTACTCGAAAAACAGTTCCGCAACTACTACAAGGAAGCGGCTCGCCTGAAAGGGGCGACCGGTGAATCCCTGTTGCAGTTGCTGGAATGCCGACTGGACAACGTGGTCTATCGCATGGGCTTCGGCTCCACGCGTAACGAGTCACGCCAGTTGGTCAGCCACAAGGCGATCGCGGTCAACGGCCGTACCGTTAACGTGGCGTCCTATCAGGTGCGTCCCGGCGACGTCGTGTCTGTGCGTGAGAAGGCCAAGAACCAGGCCCGTATCCAGCAGGCGCTGTCCATCGCCGCCAACCGCGGCGACGTGGTGTGGATCGACGTCGATTCGAAGAAGATGGAAGGCACTTTCAAGGCTGTCCCGGAACGCGGCGACCTGTCTGCCGACATCAACGAAAACCTGATCGTCGAGCTGTACTCCAAGTAAGCCTGAGGATCGGATCGCCCAGGCGATCCGATTCCGGCGGGAGTACCGATATTCGTTTGGCAGCCTGAGAAGGTGTTCATATGCAGCGTTCAGTGACAGAGTTTCTCCGTCCCCGCGACATCAAGGTCGAAGAGGTCAGCGCACATCACGCCAAGATCGTGCTGGAACCCTTCGAGCGTGGTTTCGGCCATACCCTGGGGAATGCGCTGCGTCGCATCCTGCTCTCTTCGATGCCCGGCTGTGCCGTGGTCGAAGCGGAAATCGACGGCGTGCTGCATGAATACAGCGCCATCGAAGGTGTCCAGGAAGACGTCATCGAGATCCTTTTGAATCTCAAGGACGTGGCCATCAAGATGCATGGTCGCGACGAAGCCGTCCTGACCCTGAACAAGCAGGGCCCCGGTGTCATGACCGCAGGCGATATCGCCGTCGATCACGATGTCGAAATCGTCAATCCGGATCACGTGATTGCGCACCTCAACGACGGCAGCGAGCTGAAAATGCAGCTCAAGATCGTGCGTGGTCGTGGTTACGAGCCCGCGGATGCACGTCTCTCCGACGAGGACGAATCCCGTGCCATCGGTCGGCTGCAGCTGGATGCGACTTTCAGCCCCGTGCGCCGCGTTTCCTACGCGGTCGAAGCGGCGCGTGTCGAACAGCGCACCGATCTCGATAAGCTGGTCATCGATCTCGAAACTGACGGCACCTTGGACCCCGAGGAAGCGATTCGTCGCAGCGCGACCATTCTTCAGGAGCAACTGGCCGCCTTCGTCGACCTCGAAGCTGACAGAGAGCAGGAAATCGAAGAGGAAGAAGATCAGATCGATCCGATTCTTCTGCGTCCCGTGGACGATCTCGAACTCACGGTTCGCAGCGCCAACTGCTTGAAGGCCGAGAATATTTACTACATTGGCGATTTGATTCAGCGCACGGAAGTCGAGCTGCTCAAGACGCCGAACCTTGGCAAGAAGTCCTTGAACGAGATCAAGGACGTGTTGGCTTCGCGCGGTCTTTCGCTCGGCATGCGGCTGGAAAACTGGCCGCCGGCGAGTCTGAAGGACGACAAGGCTTCCGCCTGAGGGCTCGAGCCCTGGGTCGAGAGCCCGTGTGCCGACTCGAATCACCAGTTTGGTAAGGAATAGCAATCATGCGTCATCGTAAGAGTGGTCGTCATCTGAATCGGACCAGCTCGCATCGGCACGCCATGTTCAAGAACATGTGCATCTCGCTGGTCGAGCATGAAGTGATCAAGACTACCCTGCCCAAGGCCAAGGAGCTGCGTCGTCATATCGAGCCGCTGATCACCCTGGCCAAGCAGGATAGCGTGGCGAATCGCCGTCTGGCGTTCAGCCGCACCCGCTCCAAGGAAGCCGTCGGCAAGCTCTTCAACGAGCTTGGCCCGCGTTACGCCAATCGCCCGGGCGGTTACGTCCGTGTGCTGAAGTGCGGCTACCGCACTGGCGACAACGCGCCGATGGCTTACATCGAGCTGGTCGATCGTCCGGCCGTCCAGGAAGCCGCTGGCGACGAATAAGTCCCAGGCTTCTTGCACGACAAAAACCGGCTGCCCANNTGGGCAGCCGGTTTTCTTTTGCTTGCATGTCACGAAAAGGGGCCGGTGGCGTCTGACGGCGCCGATGGCGCCATCGGTTTACGCGCGTTGGGCCTTTGACCTGCCAGTCTTCGGCTCGGGCAGCAATGGCGCCAGGAAGCGTCCGGTATGCGAGTGCTCGAGTGCCGCCACCTGCTCCGGGGTGCCTTCGGCGATGATTCGGCCACCACCGGAGCCGCCCTCCGGGCCCAGGTCGATCAGCCAGTCGGCGGTCTTGATCACATCGAGATTGTGCTCGATCACCACGACCGAGTTGCCGTGATCGCGCAGCCGGTGGAGTACGCCGAGCAACTGGCGAATGTCCTCGAAGTGCAGGCCGGTGGTCGGCTCGTCGAGTATGTAGAGGGTCTGGCCGGTGTCGCGCTTGGCCAGCTCGCGGGCCAGCTTGACGCGCTGGGCCTCGCCGCCGGAGAGCGTGGTCGCGCTCTGGCCCAGACGCACGTAGGAGAGTCCGACGTCCATCAGCGTCTGCAGGCGGCGCGCGATCGCCGGTACCGGGCTGAAGAATTCCAGCGCTTCCTCGATGGTCATCTCGAGGACTTCATGGATGTTCTTGCCCTTGTAGTGGATCTCCAGCGTCTCGCGGTTGTAGCGCTTGCCCTTGCAGACGTCGCAGGGAACGTAGATGTCCGGCAGGAAGTGCATCTCGACCTTGATCATGCCCTCGCCCTGACACGCCTCGCAGCGCCCGCCCTTGACGTTGAAGCTGAAACGCCCCGGCTTGTAACCGCGCGAACGCGCCTCCTGGGTTCCTGAGAACAGCTCGCGAATCGGGGTGAAGATGCCGGTATAGGTGGCCGGGTTGGAGCGCGGCGTGCGCCCGATCGGGCTCTGGTCGATATCGATGATCTTGTCGAGCTGATCGAGCCCCTGGATGCTGCGATAGGGCGCCGGCGACAGCGTCGTCGCGCGGTTGAGTTCGCGGGCGGCGATCGGCATCAGGGTCGAATTGATCAGCGTCGACTTGCCCGAACCGGAAACGCCGGTGACGCAGACGAACAACCCCAGCGGCAGCGACAGGTCGACGTTCTGCAGATTGTTGCCGCTGGCGCCGCGCAGATGGAGCTGCTTCTCGGGGTTGACCGGAATGCGATGCGGCGGCACTTCGATGGCACGTTTGCCGGAAAGGTACTGGCCGGTCAACGAGTGGGACGCGGCCTCGATCTGCTTGGGCGTGCCCTGGGCGACGATGGTGCCGCCATGGACACCCGCGCCGGGACCGATGTCGAGCACATGATCGGCAGCGCGGATGGCGTCCTCGTCGTGCTCGACCACGATCACCGTGTTACCGAGGTCGCGTAGCCGGGTCAGCGTGCGCAACAGGCGGTCGTTGTCGCGTTGATGCAGGCCGATCGAGGGCTCGTCGAGGATGTACATCACCCCGACCAGGCCGGCGCCGATCTGGCTTGCCAGGCGGATACGCTGGGCCTCGCCGCCGGAAAGGGTGTCGGCGCTGCGCTCCAGGGTCAGGTAGTCGAGGCCGACGTTGACCAGGAATTCGAGACGGGCATGGATTTCGTGGACGATCTTGAGCGCGATCTCGCCCTTGCGCCCCGGCAGGCGCAGCTGGCCGAAGTACTCCCATGCCTCACCCACCGGCATCTGCACGAGCGCCGGAAGATTATGGCCGTCGATGAATACGTGGCGCGCCTCACGCTTCAGTCGGCTGCCGTCGCAGGTCGGGCAGGGGCGCACGGCCAGATACTTGGCCAGGTCGTCGCGCACCATCGACGACTCGGTCTCGCGGTAGCGGCGTTCCAGATTGGGCAGTACACCCTCGAATGGATGCTCGCGGACGACCTTGCGGCCGCGGTCGTTGACGTAACTGAAGGCGATCTCGTCGCGGCCGCTGCCGTTGAGCACGATGTCGCGCTCGTGGCGTGCCAGTTCGTTCCACGCCGTGTCGAGGCTGAAGCGGTAATGCTCGGCCACGGCCTGGAGCTGACTGAAATAGTAGATGCTGCGCCGGTCCCAGCCCTTGATCGCGCCCTCGGCGAGCGATAGCTCGGGATGGCTGATCAGCTTGTCGGGATCGAAATACTGGCGCACGCCGAGCCCGTCGCAGGTCGGGCAGGCGCCGGCCGGGTTGTTGAACGAGAACAGCCGTGGCTCGAGCTCGGAGAGCGAGTAGCCGCAGATGGGACAGGCGAAGCGCGAGGAGAAGGCGATGTCGGCCTGCTCGCCATCCATGAAATGGATCACCGCGGTACCGTCGGCGAGATTGAGCGCCGTCTCGAACGACTCCGCCAGGCGCTGCTGCAGGTCGGGGCGGACCTTGATGCGATCGACCACCACGCTGATGTCGTGCTTGCGCTTCTTGTCCAGCGTCGGCACGTCGTCGAGCTCGACCGTGTCGCCGTCGATCACCGCACGCACGAAACCCTGGGCGCGCAGTTCGCTGATCAGTTGCTGATGCTCGCCCTTGCGTCCCTTGACCACCGGCGCCAGCAGCATCAGCCGGCTGCCTTCGGGCAGTGCCAGCACCTGGTCGACCATCTGCGACACCGTCTGGGCCTCGAGTTCCTCGTCGTGATCCGGGCAGCGCGGGGTGCCGGCGCGGGCGAACAGCAGGCGCAGGTAGTCGTAGATCTCGGTAATGGTGCCGACGGTCGAGCGCGGGTTGTGAGAGGTCGATTTCTGTTCGATGGAGATCGCCGGCGACAGTCCCTCGATATGGTCGACGTCGGGTTTCTCCATCATCGACAGGAATTGCCGGGCGTAGGTCGACAACGATTCGACGTAGCGCCGCTGCCCCTCGGCATACAGGGTATCGAACGCCAGCGAGGACTTGCCCGAACCGGAAAGACCGGTGACCACGATCAATTTGTCACGTGGCAGTTCGACATCGATGTTCTTCAGGTTATGGGTGCGTGCGCCCCTGACCAGAATGCTGTCCATGACTACCTCGTGATATGGCGCGTAAACGACCATTATAGGTCCCCGGTCAAATCCGCGGCAAAGGCGGAGAGTGCCGATAAACGACTGCATGCCCCCGTTTGCTTTCACTCATCACAGGCGAGCGGTAAAATATCCCGTTCGTTCCGATCCATCCTCGGCTTCGCCGAGTTTTCCACCAGTGCGATTGTTACCATGACGTCTCGTTTTCTCGTTACCGAACGACGCGCCATCGTCGGCCTGGCCAGTCTCTATGCCTCGCGCATGCTCGGACTGTTCATGGTGCTGCCGGTGCTGGCGCTGTACGCCGACCATCTCGATGGTGCCACGCCGTTTCTCGTCGGCCTTGCCCTGGGGGGCTACGGCCTGACCCAGGCGATCCTGCAGATTCCCTTCGGCTTGCTCTCCGACCGTATCGGACGCAAGACGGTCATCGGCTTCGGCCTGATCCTGTTCATCATCGGTAGCCTCATCGCCGCCAATGCCACCTCCATCGTCGGTATCATCGTCGGGCGCTGCCTGCAGGGCAGCGGTGCCGTCGCCGGTGCCATCATGGCGCTGCTGGCGGACCAGACCCGCGAGGAGATCCGCACCGCCGCGATGGCGACCATCGGCCTGTCGATCGGTGTCGCCTTCGCCGTGGCCATGGTCGTGGGTCCGTTGATCGCAGACGTCGGCGGGCTCGCCGGCGTGTTCTGGTTCACCGCGGCGCTCTCCGCCTGCGCCTTGCTGATCCTGTGGAAGCTGGTGCCGAAGGCGCCACGGCGCATGCCCCACCGTGACGTCGGGCTCGATCGTCGGCAGTTGCGCGCGACCCTGGGGCGGGGCGATCTGCTGCGGCTGGATTTCTCGATTTTCGCCCTGCATCTGATTCTGACCGCCTGCTTCACCGCCTTGCCGTTTCGACTGGAGGCGCTCGGCTTCGCGCCGGCGCATCATGGCTGGGTCTACCTGCCGGTGATGGCGCTGGCCTTCATCGGCATGATCCCGCTGGTCGTGGTGGCCGAAAAATACCGCAAGATGAAACCGGTCTTCGTCGGCGCCGTGGCGGCAATGACGCTGATCCTGCTCGGCTTCAGCGAGCTGGCCACGGACCGCGTGGCCCTGCTGACCCTGCTGTGGGGCTTCTTCGTGGTCTTCAATCTGCTCGAGGCGACACTGCCCTCGATGATCAGCAAGCTCGCTCCCGCCGGGGCCAAGGGCACGGCGATGGGGATCTACTCGACCAGCCAGTTCCTTGGCGCCTTTCTCGGCGGCACCCTGGGCGGCGCGCTATCGCAGGCGTTCGGGATCCAGAGCGTGTTCCTCGGCGGCGCGGTGATCGGTGCGATCTGGTTGACGCTGGTGTGGAAGATGCCCGCACCACGGCATCTGTCCAGTGAAATCGTCGCCCTCGACGCGCATTCGATGGGCATGCTAGATACACTGCTCGAACGTTTTGCCTCGGTCGCCGGAGTTGAGGACGTGATAGTCGTACCCGAAGAGCAGGTCGCCTATCTCAAGGTCGACCGTCAGCGCCTGGATGTCGAGGCGCTGGCCCGAATTGCAGGCAACCAATGGCAACGAACCGACGCCTGAAGACGGCGTCGCAACGCAGGAATGCGAGGAGACAACGATGGCCCGAGGTGTGAACAAAGTCATCCTGATCGGCAACCTGGGACAGGATCCGGAAGTCCGCTTCCTGCCGTCGGGTAATCCGGTGTGCAACCTGCGCATCGCAACCACCGACAGCTGGACCGACCGCCAGAGCGGCCAGCGTCAGGAGCGCACCGAATGGCACAGTGTGGTGCTGTTCAACAAGCTGGCGGAGATCGCCCAGCAGTACGTCAAGAAAGGCTCCCGGATCTACATCGAGGGGCGCCTGCAGACGCGTAAATGGCAGGGACAGGACGGACAGGACCGCTATTCGACCGAGATCGTCGCCAACGACATGCAGATGCTCGACTCCCGCGGCGGCGGTCAGGGCGGGGCGGACTACGCCCAGCAGCCGCAGAATCAGTATGGCGGTGCGCCGCAGCCTGGCGGCTACGGTCAGCAGCCGCAGCAGGGCAACTATGGCGGCAATTCACAGCCCCAGCAGCGCCCTCCGCAGCCCGGTCAACCCCAGCAGCACCCCTCCCAGCCCAATCAGAACCCGAACTACGGCGCGCCGAATCCCGGCAGCTTCGATGATTTCGACGACGAAATCCCGTTTTAGCGGTTACCTAAGAAAAAACGTAAATTTTAATTCACACAGACCCCGCTGATGCGGGGTTTCTTGTAGTGCGCCAGGTATGGCGCTGTTCCGGTACAGGTGGTGCTGGCCGGATGACTTGGGGGTGAAAGTCCCCTGCACGCCCGGCAAGGGGAAGTGCTAGCCGAACGGCAAGGGTGTCCATCGCGAGGTGGAATCTGAAGAAAGCTGAAGGCAAAACGCTGGCCTGACGAACAGGAAGCGGATACGAGGCGGCATGGCGGGGTGAGAGGGCCATTAGACTCAAAGCCCAAAACTTGCACGGAACGCCATGACGTAAATCCGACAGGTATAAGCGGGAAGGTCGCGCGTCTTACCCTGGGAGGTCTGGTGGTCTGCCGCAAGGCTACCGATGTCGAGAGGCATCGGGATGGACTGCCAGAAGTCAGCAGACGCCGTAGTAGGTTGGTCACCGCCAACTGAAGGGCTGAATCTGTCACGAGCGGATAGTTGGCTGCTCTCTGGATTATGGCGAACAGATGCCTCGCAAGAGGGCTCTCGATAACTGTAGGCAGGTCGGAAACCCAAGGACTGTCGAAGCGTTCTAGCCATTTCAGGCGGGTAGATTCGGCGGAACGAAGCTCAAGCCCGGCAACGGGTGACAGGAACCGCCGTATACGGAACCGTACGTACGGTGGTGGGGGAGGACGGGGCCGGTGACGGCCCCTCCTACCCGATTCTGACGTCCTGTAACGGACATGCATGGCGGAGAACCGCGTGAAGCTTTTCAATCGCTTGAGTGTTTGACCATGCGAAGATTGCTGTGAATCGGCTGTATGCTTTGTCTGCCATCCGTCTGATGTCTTCGACGTTTTGCAGATATTTGGAGATGCCTTTCTCCGTTTCTGCAGCATTTCTTTACCGTCAAATCATAGTGTTAGTGATTATTTTTGTTGTCAGGTCTGCATTGGTGAATTCTTGAAAACCATGAGACACATAAATATATCAATATTTACTAATTTGTAAGATCTCTTTTTAGCCTCTAAGTTGGCCTAGGTTTTTAACACCTCACTCAAAGGATTTGAGTGCTCTCGCAACAGAGTGTTAACGGAATTAACGGTGATGTTGTTTTCTTATGCGGACTCTTCGCTTTTGCGATCGGGTTATGTGGGCAGTGGGAGATCGTTTTCTCTCGAGTGTTCCGCGTATCGACCCTGATCGGTTTTCTCTTTCTGCTTGTGCCAGGCTTTCCAGGGCTCCTCTCGTCGGCAGCATGACCGGGCGGTTGGCGATTGGCCTGATGACGGTATTGCCGCTGACGCTGGTCCATGCGGCGGAGCGCTTCCCGGATGGCCAATTGCCGGCGCCGAATGCGCCGGCAAGCGCTTACGGGAGTGACATTCGCCCCGGCCCCGCGGGTAACCCCGACGCCGACGACCTCGCAGGCATTGCCGAGCGTCAGCGCCAGCAGGGGCATCCGGCCATCGCGCTGCAACTGGCGCAGCGGGTGCTGACCTATGCGCCGGACAACGCTCAGGCCCATCAGACCCGAATATCCAGCCTCGCCAACCTGGGGGCTTACCGTCGTGCCGAGCGGCTGCGGCAGCAGTGGCAGCCAGAATGGCCATCCGCAACGCAGGAGCGCTTCCGCGCCGATGTCGCCACGGCCGAAATTCGTGACGGGGTGCAGGAGCAATCCCGGCACGAGCAGCGTCAGCGCTATGCAACGCGCGACGTTGCCCTGGCGCGGTCATTGAACACGCTGAATGCCAATCTCGATCGCTTCGCTCCGGGCAGCGACGCCAGCCAGCGGACTCGGCTAGATCGTCTGATCGTTTTACGACAGATGCATCGCTTCGATGACGTGCTCGCCGCCTATCAGGCGTTGCGGGAGGACTCGATCGCTGTGTCGGCCTACGCCAAGGGCGCAGTGGCCGATGCCTATCTCGCTCGCCGGCAACCGGAGAAGGCCGCGGCGCTCTATCGCGAAGTGATGGATGCGAGTTCGCAGACGCCGCTGACGCTGCGCACCGGCTACTACTACGCGCTGATTGAAAGCGAAGACTACGAGGCGGCGGCCGAGATGCTCGCGCAGATGGATGCCCAGACACCGGTCTGGCGATCGCGGTCGAATCCCAAGACGCCACCGGTACCCAACTGGGAGCGTAGCGAGGTCGATCGTCTGCAGGTGCTCGATGCCACCTATCGTAATCATGAAGCGCAGGCGTTGGCTCGTGCAGAGCGTCTTTACCAACAGGCGCCGCGCAATACCGACGTGATCAATAGTCTGGCGACCGTGCAGCGCGCCCGCGGTTGGTATCAAGAGGCGCAGTCGACCGCCGAGCTGGCAGCAGCCTATGCGCCCAGCGATCAGGCCACGCGATTGAACATTGCCGAGAACGCCCAGGATCTGGAGAACTTTCCGCGCTGGCAACACACCATCGAGCCGCTGGCCGAGCAGTTTCCGAGCGACAGCGCGATTCGGCGTAACCATCTCGAGTGGCAGGATCGCCAGCACTTCTCCATCGAGGGGCAGGGCGTTGTCGGCCGCTCCGACGGTGGCAATGCCGTCAACGGTAGCCGGGACAGGGAATATCAGTTGCGCTTGAACTCGCCCTGGAGCGAGGGAGGCTATCGGGCCTATGTCGAACAGACCTATCAATGGAGCGACTATGAAGAGGGCGCGGAGCGCCACGACCGGCAAGGCGTCGGCGTCGAGCGCCAATGGCTGCGCCGGCACTGGTGGGCGGCGCTGAGCGGTGAACGTTTCGGTGATGATGTCGGGCTCGAGCTCGGTTGGTCGCAGTGGCTCGACGACCACTGGCAGTACCAGCTACGAACCCAGACGCAGTCGCCGGAGACGCCGCTGCGCGCCGAACGTGACGATCTGGATGGGAGGCTCTATCAGGGACAAGTGACCTGGCGACAGAACGAGTCCCGTGAGGCGACGCTGACCCTCGCTGCGCTCGATATCAGCGACGGCAACCTGCGCAGCGACATCGCTGCCGATCTCACCCAGCGTATACAGGCCAGCGCCCACCACCAGACGCGGCTGATCGGCTTGCTCTCCGCCGAGCACAACAGTCGGATCGATACCGACTACTACAACCCGGAAGACACTCGCGCCGTGGGGCTGACCTTGGAACACGACTGGCTCACCTGGCGGCGCTACAACCGCGCGTTCACTCAAAACGTGTCGCTGGGTGCGGCATCGGAATGGGAGAGCGGCTACGGCAGCGCGCCTGGCTATGACGCGCTCTACGGTCACACCTGGCAACTGACGCGAACCTGGTCGATCAATTACGGCGTCGGTTGGGGCAGCCACGAGTACGAAGGCGAGCGCGAGAAGCGCTGGTACGGACAGCTGGGTTTCGAGGGAGTGTTGTGATGAGTGCGCTGGTGAGTCAAACGACGCGAGCGATCGTCATTCGTTGGATGCTGATGGCACTGATGGGGAGTCTGTCCATGTCCGCCTTGGCACAGTCTCAGACACAGACGCCGGTCGGCGTGCCCGAGAAGGCGGCGACGTTGCAGATCCCCGCCGGCCATTTCGTGACGCTGGCTTTTCACGATGTTCGCGACGATACGCAGCCGGCGGTGGATCGCGACCCTTACTCTGTGAGTACCCGGCGACTGGCAGCGCTGTTCGACTGGTTGGCAGCCAACGACTGGCATCCGATCTCGCTGAACGACGTTCGGGCCGCTCGCGATGGCGGGCCACCACTACCGCATAACGCTGTCCTGCTGAGTTTCGACGACGGCCTGGCCAGCTTCTATACCCGGGTTTTTCCGCTGCTCCGGGCGTTCGATTACCCGGCTCTTTTCGCTGTCGAAACTGGCTGGATAGACAAGGTGAACGGCGGCAATACCGTCGACGCGGTCGACACCGATCCGGTGGCGGCGCAACCGGAAGCGGGGGCGGTCATTCGCGGTGACAGTGCGCCGGATCCCACGAACGAGGTGCGCTACAACGGCCGCGAGCGCGGACGAGCCGGCTTCGTCAACTGGGCGCAGGTGCGTGAGATGCAGGCATCCGGGCTGGTGGAGGTCGCCTCGCACACTAACGATCTTCATCATGGCATTCTGGCCAACCCCCAGGGCAACGTCGAGCCGGCCGCCCTGGTGCGAGAATACGACGCTGCCAGCGGTGCATATGAAAGCGATGCCGATTATCGTCAGCGCGTCCGTGACGATCTGGAGCGTAGTGCCGATATCATCGAGAACAAGACAGGTATCCGCCCGCGCGTCCTGGTCTGGCCCTATGGGGCGACCAACGCCGAAACGGAATCGATTGCCAGAGAGGCGGGCTATCGCTTCACCTTCGGCCTCGGCGACCAGCGCCTGTCCACGCCGGCTAGCAGCCCCGTCTTCGGCCGCTTCCTGGTCATGGACGACCCGGACCCGGTGACCGTCGAAGCCCAGATCGCGCAGACGGTCGACCCGCCCAAACGCATACAGCGTGCCATCCAGGTCGACCTCGACACTCTCTACGATCCGGACCCCGAGCAGGTCAATGCCAATCTCAGCGCCTTGCTGGACCGCCTGCAGGCGATGCAGGTGCGCACGGTCTATCTGCAGGCGTTCGCCGATCCGGACGGCGATGGCACGGCGTCATCGCTCTATTTTCCCAACGACGTTCTGCCGATGCGGGCCGATCTGTTCAATCGCGTCGCCTGGCAGCTCAAGACGCGCGCGGGCGTCGATGTCTACGCATGGCTGCCGCTGCTGGCCTTCGATCTGCCGGACCAGGACCGTCAGCAGCGTCTGGCAGTGAAGGTTCAGGGCACGGGTGGCGAGCTGCGCGTCGCCGAGCGCGACTACCGACGGCTCAGCCCGTTTCGGCCGGCGTCGCTGGATATCGTCCGTGGCATCTATGCCGATCTGGCCCGCAACACGCCGGGCATCAACGGCATGCTGATTCACGATGACGCCTATCTGGCTGCCAATGAAGATGCTCAGGCCTGCGCCCCCGAGGCGCGCTGGCCGGGGAGCCAGCGAGCGATCACCGACTGCGCTCTTAGCGCTCGCGACAAGACCCGGGCCTTGATCGATTTCAGCCACGGGGCGATCGATGGCGCACGCGAGTACGTCAATCTCAGCAACCGCTTCCGGGTGGCGCGAAACCTGTACCCGCGAGTCGTGCTCGACCCTGCCGCGGAGACACGTTTCGCCCAGGCGCTGGGGCCGTTTCTGGAGAATTACGACGAAGTGGCATTGATGGCGATGCCCTATCTCGACGCCGCCGCTATGACGCGCGACGCCCGGTCGGCAAGTGAATGGCTGGATGGGTTGGTCGATCGGGTGATGCGCCATCCCCGAGGGCTCAACAAGACGGTGTTCGAGCTGCAGGCGTACGATTGGGCACGGCAGCGTTGGATCGAGCCGCAGCGCTTCAAGGGCTGGATGCAGCAACTGGTACGGCGCGGCGCGTTGAATCTCGCCTACTACCCGGACGATTTCATTACCGGCAAACCGGCGTTCCAGCCCGCCTTCGAGGGCATGAGCTTAAACGAATTTCCCCATTCGGCCTCAAACTGGTCGACCTCGCGTCTCCGGAGTCAACCATGAACGTCGATATCGAAGCCTGGTTCGCGGTCATCGACTGGCGGGACGCGATGTTCGGATTCGCCTTCTACTACCCGATCTTGATGGCGTGGATGTGGATCATCGGCGGGCTCTGGTTCTATCTGCGTCGCGAGCGCGGCAAGGACATGACGCCACGTCTCGAAACGTTGGGCCCGGACGTGCCACATGCCAGCATCATCATTCCCTGCTTCGACGAGGCGGATCAGGTCGAGCAGACCATCCGCTACGCGCTGGCGACGCGCTATCCGGATTTCGATGTCATTGCCATCAATGACGGCAGTCATGACGGGACCGGGGCGATTCTCGATCGTCTGGCCGAAAAGTACGAGCGACTGCGCGTGATTCATTTCGCTACCAATCAGGGCAAGGCGGTGGCGCTGAGGGCGGGTGCGCTGGCAGCGCCGTCGGATTATCTGGTGTGCATCGACGGCGACGCGTTGCTTCACCCCTACGCGGTGTACTGGATGATGCAACACCTGACCGGAGGGCCGCGGGTCGGGGCGGTCACCGGCAACCCGCGCATCCTCAACCGTTCGACGCTGCTGGGCAAGATCCAGGTCGGCGAGTTCTCCTCGATCATCGGCCTGATCAAGCGCGCCCAGCGGACTTACGGCCGGATCTTCACCGTCTCCGGCGTGATCACCGGCTTCAATCGGGCCGCGCTGGACAGCATCGGTTACTGGCGCGCCGACATGGTGACCGAGGACATCGACGTCTCCTGGCGGCTGCAGATCCATCACTGGGACATTCGCTTCGAGCCCGAGGCGCTCTGCTACATCTACATGCCGGAAACGCTCAAGGGGCTGTGGCAGCAGCGGCTGCGCTGGGCCCAGGGCGGCGTCGAGGTGATGCTGCGCTACGGTCGGCGTCTGCTAGCCTGGCGCCAGCGTCGGTTCTGGGGCGTGGCGCTGGAGTATCTTACCAGCCTGGTGTGGGCCTACGTCATGCTGACCATCGCCATACTGTTCTGCGTGGGTTGGTTCGTACCGCTGCCGCCGCGCTGGCAGGTGGCGACGCTGCTGCCGCAGTGGAACGGCTTGCTGCTGGGCGCGACCTGCCTGAGTCAGTTCCTGGTCAGCTTGAGCATCGACCAGCGCTACGAGCGCGCGGGATTCCTGCGCCACTACTTCTGGGTGATCTGGTATCCGCTGCTCTACTGGACGCTGTCGACGCTGACCGCCGTGGTGGCCGTGCCCAAGACGCTGCTGGCGTCGCGCCGTCAGCGGGCGCGCTGGAAGAGCCCGGACCGCGGCATTCAATCCTGACAGGAGTTTCGCGATGCAAGACATGAAGCGACAGCGTGGTGCCGTCAGGCTGCCGCGAATCATCCATCGTCCCGACCTGCAGTCACGAGCGCAGCGCAGCGTGTTCGCACTGCTTTCGGGCGCCGGTTGGATGCTCTGGCTCTATCTCTTCCTGCCGCTGGCGACGATCGCGAGCTGGACTTTTGGGGTACACCGTTTTGATGCCTACGTTCTCGATAGCCACAGCCATAGCTGGGCGTCGCTGACGATCTATGTGATCACCATCGCCCTGGCGGGAGCTGCGTTACTGATCTGGGCCTTCTACAACTATCGCCGCTTCCGACACGCCGATCGTCGCCAGCCGGCCTCGGCGCTGACCTCGGAGCATCTGGCGCTCTCCTTCGGCATGAACGCCGCGCAGGTTGCCGAGTTGCAGCGTCGTCGCCGCGTCACGCTCACCCACGACGCCCATGGCAATATCATCGATGTCAAAAATGAATCGACTCGATAGGCAGACATGAGCCTTTCTGATACGAGAAAATTGCTACCCGATCAGCGCTAAATTGTCGTTATGCTCAAGCATGTGGAGCAATCATTGGTTATTATTTAGGTTAATAAATTTAAACATTGTGGCTAAATAGGTGTCCTTCTTCTCTTTAACTTAGATTTATAACGTGGGTCATGTCAGAAGCCGATTCCCAGACAATGCAACGTAAGCCAGGACGCCCGAAGGAAAAGAAAGGGGAAAACCTCCGCAATGTCATTCTCGACCAGGCGGAGCTTGCCTTTGCCGAGCACGGCCTCGCGGGGACCCGGGTACGCGACATCGCGGCGGTCGCCGGCGTCAACCAGGCCCTGATCCGCTACTATTTCGGCTCCAAGCAGGATCTTTTCGACGAGGTGCTGCGGCGCCGCGGCAGCGATATTTCCGGCGCGCGACACGTTCTGCTGGACCGTCTGCTGGCCCTTCCCGAGCCGCCCACTGTCGCCCAGATCATTCGCGCCTACCTGCAACCGCAATGGGACATGAAGCAGAGCGGACCGAATGGCGCGGCCTTCGTGCGCCTGCAAGCGCGCCTGCACGCCGAGCCCGAGGAGCATGCGCTGCGTTTGCGCAGCGAAGTCTACGATGCCTCGGCCAAGCGCTACATTCAGGCGCTCGCCGAGGCACTGCCCGACATTCCCAAGGCTACTCTCAGCGTGCGCATGGCGTTTCTCGTCGGTACCTATCTGTTCATGCTCAATGACCTGGGGCGGTTGAACGACCTGACCGATGGCCAGATCGGCGAAATCGGCCAGGACGAGATGCTTGCGCAACTGGTGCGTTTCCTGGCGGCGGGAATGGTGGCGCCGGTTTCCTGAAGGCTTGGTTCGATGCCTTGAGCAAATCGCCAATTCGTAGTTGTAATTATACAAAATAGTAATTTATTCTCGAGTAGGGCTCACCGCTTGAGGATAACAACGTGAAACACTTCCGAGTCGGGCAGATCGTGCCCAGTTCCAACGTCACCATGGAAACCGAGATCCCGGCGCTGCTGCGGGCTCGCGAGGCCGTGGGCGAGGAACGCTTCACCTTCCACTCTTCGCGCATGCGCATGAAGCACGTCACCAAGGAGGAGCTGGCGGCGATGGACGCTGACAGCGACCGCTGCGCGCTGGAGCTTTCCGATGCCCGCGTCGATGTCATGGGCTATGCCTGTCTCGTCGCGATCATGTCGATGGGCCACGGCTACCACTGCGTTTCGGGACCGCGCTTGCAGCAGGTGGCCGCAGACAACGGTGCGCCGACGCCGGTGGTGACATCGGCGGGGGCGCTGATCGAAGGCTTGCGGGCGATGGGCGTCAAAAAGGTGGCGGTGGTCGCGCCCTACATGAAGCCGCTGACCGAGATGGTCGTCGACTATATTCGTCATGAAGGGGTCGAGGTTTCCGATTACCGCGCGCTGGAGATTCAGGACAACCTGGCGGTGGCAGCCCACGATCCGATGAACCTGCCGGACATCGTCGCCGGGATGAACACCGACGACGTCGACGCGGTGGTGCTGTCGGCCTGCGTGCAGATGCCATCGCTACCCGCCGTGTCGATGGTCGAGGCTCGCACCGGCAAACCGGTGGTGACCGCGGCGATCGCCACCACCTGGCAGATGCTCAAGGCACTCGATGTCGAAACACGGGTGCCCGGCGGCGGTACGTTACTGTCAGGCGCTTACTGAGGACACATCATGACGATAGACAACAACACCAAGGAAACACGGATTCATGGTTATAACGTGCATGCCAACGGCATCCGCCAGCACCTGATCCACTATCCCGGCCCGGGGCCGCAGATGCTGCTGATTCCCGGCATCACCTCGCCCGCCATCACCTGGGGCTTCGTTGCCGAGCGGCTGGCCGAGCGCTTCGACGTGCACGTGCTCGACGTGCGCGGCCGGGGCCTGAGCCAGGCTGGCGATCTGGACTACTCGCTCGATGCGATGGCCGCCGACGCGCTGGCGGTGATCGCGGCGGCCGGGCTCGAATCACCGATCGTGCTGGGGCATTCGATGGGCGCGCGCACGGCGATCCGGGCGGCGCGGATGAATCCGGTGCCGATCGGGCAGCTGGTGCTGGTCGATCCGCCGGTGTCGGGGCCGGGACGGCGTGCCTATCCCTCGGCCTGGAACTGGTACGAGGATTCGATCCGGCTGGCCGAGAAAGGCTGTTCGGGCGAGGAGATGCGCCAATTTTGTCCGACCTGGAGCGATGAACAAAACGCGCTGCGCGCCGAGTGGCTGCACACCTGCCAGCTCGATGCGATTCGTACCGCCTACGACGGCTTCCACAGCGACGACATTCATGCCGATCTGGCCGAGATCACGCTGCCGATCCGCCTGGTCGTTGCCGGTGGCGCCCCGGTGATCGAAGCCGACGATGTCGCGGAAATCCAGACGCTGGCGCCGCAGACCGAGGTCCGGACCGTCGAAGGTGCCGGACACATGATTCCGTGGGATGACCTGGAAGGATTTATAAACGCGGTCATGGATCTGGAAACCCTGTGAATTCATTGGCATTTGACCAAAAACAACGAGGATCGACCGATGGATCAAGCAAGTTTTACCGAGATCTGCCTGCATCAGTTGAAAATGTCCGGCGTCCACGAGGGCGAGAAGCTCGTGGTGCTGACGCAAGGCAACGAACGCCTCGATTACGCCGACGCCTTCATGGCGGCGGGGCAACGCCTGGGCGCCAACATGTACCACATGCGCCTGCCGGCGCCGCTGCCCACCGGCGGCTGGAACGTCGGTGTCACCGGGCTGGCGGCGCTGCCCGGAGCGGTCGAGGCGCTGAAGCAGTGCGACATGCTGATCGACTGCATCTTCCTGCTGTTCTCACCGGAGCAGTTCGCGATCCAGGACGCGGGCACGCGGATTCTGACCGCGGTGGAGCCGCCCGAACTGCTGGCGCGCATGCTGCCGTATCCCGAGCTGCGCGAAAAGGTCGAGATCGCCGCCGAGATGCTGTCGAAGGCCAAGGTCATGCGGATCACCTCGCCACACGGCACCGACGTGACCTACCAGCTCAATACCTACCCCACCATCGCCGAATACGCCTGCACCGATACTCCCGGACGCTGGGATCACTGGCCTTCGGGCTTCGTGTTCACCGGCGGTGACGACGACGGTGTGGATGGCCGGATCGTGGTGGCGCCGGGCGATGTGCTGTTGCCGCAGAACATGTATGTGCGCGAGCCAATCACCTATACCATCGAGAAGGGCTGGATCACCGACATCCGTGGCGGGCTCGATGCCGAACTGGTGAAATCCTACATGGCGGCCTTCAACGACCCGCGCGGCATGGGCATGAGCCATGTCGGCTGGGGCATGAACCCACAGGCCAAGTGGCACGGCATGACACCGGGCGCGTTTCCCGGCGGCATGGGTATGGAGCCGCGCAGTTTTTATGGCAATGTGATGTTCTCGACCGGGCCGAACAACGAACTCGGCGGTCCCAACGACACCGCCTGCCATCTCGATATTCCGATGCGCGGCTGCTCGTTGTTCCTCGACGACGAGCCGGTCGTGATCGACGGCGATATCGTCGTCAAAGAGATTCAAATGCAACGTGACTGACACGCGGCCCCACCCGGGCCGCTTTTACAGGAACAACAACAATGTCCCAAGAGACGGTCTATGATCAGGCGGGCTTTGGCTGTGCAGTGCCGCGCGGCAGCCGCCCGGCCATCGTCGTGGTCGATTTCAGCTATGGCTTCACCGATACGCAATATCCCACCGCCGCCGCCATGCACAGCCAGATCGCGGCGACCCGGCGTTTGACCGACACGGCCCGTGCGGCGGGCTTTCCGGTCATCTACACCACCATTGTCTATCATCGGGGCGAGCTGGATATGCTCCCCTGGCTGAAGAAGGCGAGTGGGATGGCGGCGCTGCTGGAAGGTTCGCGGCTGGTCGAGATCGACGCCGCAACCGGTATCCAGCCGCATGACGCTATCGTCACCAAGAAGGGCGCCTCGGCATTCTTCGGCACCTCGCTGGCGGCGATGCTGAGCGGGGCCAAGGTCGATACCTTGATCGTGACCGGCGCCACCACGTCGGGCTGCGTGCGCGCCACCGTGGTCGACGCCGTGCAATCCGGCTTCAACGTGCTGGTGCCGCGCGACTGTTGCGCCGACCGGGCCGCGGCCCCGCATGACGCCAACCTTTACGACATGCACCAGAAGTACGCCGATGTCACGGATGCCGACGATATCCACGCCTGGTTGCGGACATTGGCCGAGACACAGGCTGGTGCAGGCCGGGAGAGCTAGCCATGAGCTACTTTCCCAGGTGGCCGCTCGCCCGCACGGCGACGGTCGCACCCGACGAGCGTCTGTCATGGGGCGCCACTCTGCCGATGGGCGTCCAGCATCTGGTGGCAATGTCGGGCTCGACGATCCTCGGCCCGCTGCTGATGGGGTTCGATCCGAACCTGGCGATCCTGTTCTCCGGGATCGGTACGCTGATCTTCTTTCTCTGCACCGCGGGTCGACTGCCCAGTTACCTCGGGTCATCGTTCTCCTTCATCGCCGTGGTCATTGCGGTGACGGGATACGCGGGTACCGGCCCCAACCCGAATATCGGTCCGGCGCTGGGCGGTATCATCGCGGCGGGCGCACTCTACGCGCTGATTGGCCTGTTCGTGATCGCCACGGGGACCGGCTGGATCGAGCGGTTGATGCCGCCAGCGGTGACCGGTGCCATCGGTGCCGCGATCGGGCTCAACCTGGCGCCGGTGGCGGTCCAGGGTAGCCAAGGCAGTGGCCCTCATGTGTTCGTGGCGATGCTGACCCTGCTGGCGGTGGCGCTGATCTCGACCTTCGGGCCATTGGCCGTGCGCCGGATTTCGATCCTGATCGGCATTGCCGTGGGCTATGTCGCGGTGCTGATTCTCGGCAACGGCCTGGGGTTGTTGCCCGCGATCGATTTTTCGGAACTCGCCAGCGCGCCCTGGTTCGGCCTGCCGACCTTCCATTGTCCTGAATTCGTCCCTTCGGCCATGGTGATGATCGCACCGGTCGCACTGATCCTGGTCGCGGAGAACCTGGGCCATATCAAGGCAATCGGGGGGATGACGGGGCAGAACATGGACCGTTTCATAGGCCGCGGCTTCGTCGGCGACGGCCTGGCGACGATGATCTCTGGGTCGGGCGGCGGCACCGGCGTGACCACCTATGTCGAAAACATGGGCGTCATGGCGGTGACACGCGTGTTCTCGACGCTGGTGTTCGTGGTGGCGGCGCTGGTGGCGATCGCACTGGGCTTCTCGCCCAAGTTCGGCGCGCTGCTGCGCACCATCCCGGCACCGGTGCTGGGCGGTCTCGCCGTGGCCGTGTTCGGTCTGATCGCGGCGGCGATGGTGCGTCTCTGGGTCGACAATCGCGTCGACTTCTCGCAGCCGCGCAACCTGTTCACCGTGGGCGTCACGCTGGTCTTCGGCGCGGGCGATTTCACGCTGCATTTCGGTAGCTTCGCGCTGGGTGGCATCGGTACGGCGACCTTTGCCGCGCTGATTATCTACCAGCTCCTCAGCATCGGCCAGCCGGCGCCGGGGCGCGACGATAGGCCCGGCACAACCTAGCCCATTGGCGATCCGGCTCGCGGGCCGGATCGCTCGGGGATGACGGCCTTTCTTGCACCATTCATGGGCTTGGGAAGGCATCTTGCACCCTGGTGGTTCAGAATTTCCCACGCATTTCACGCCGTAAGGCGCGCAGCAACGGCACGTAGGACATTGGCACGCTTATTGCTGTTCGACTAATGTCGATTCGAAATTTACTAACCGATTAATTAATTTATTGGTATACAACAACAAACCCAACCTGGAGATACACCATGCGACCCTTGGCCCTGACCCGGATCATGCTAGCGGCTACTGCGCTGCTCTCGTTGTCGGCACACGCCCAGGACAGCCTGCCCATCGGGCTCATCCAGCCGCTTACCGGCTCGGTCGCCTACAACGGCACCGCGGCCGCTCACGGCGCCGAGCTGGCGGTGAAGCAGCGCAATGCCAACGGCGGCGTGCTCGGCAAGCCGGTGGAAATGATCACCGAGGATGGCCAGTGCAGCCCGGCCGATTCGGTCAATGCCGCCGAGAAACTGATCCAGCGCGATGAAGTGGTGGCGCTCGTCGGCGCCTTCTGCAGCTCCGCCACCTCGGCGGTGATGCCGGTGGCCCAGAAATACAAGATTCCCTTCCTGACCGGCGTCTCCTCGGAGGCCAGCCTGACCGAGGCGGGCAATCCCTATTTCTTCCGTTCCGCGGAAACCGACGCTCTGCTCGGCAGCGCCTTTTCCAAGCTGATCGTCGATAACCTCGGTCTCGAAAAAGTCGCCTACATCGGCGTCAACGACGACTGGGGACGCGGCAGCGTCAAGGCGTTCGAGCAGGAGCTGTCCGGTCATGGCGTGGAAACCGTGATGACCGAGTATTTCAATCACGGCAGCAGTGACTTCTATACGCTGCTGACCAAGCTGCGCAATTCCGGTGCCGATGGCGTATTCGTCGCCGCCGAGACCCAGGACGGTTCCACCCTGGTGAAACAGCTCAAGCAGTTCGGTATCGACATGGACGTGTTCGGTGTCGGTTCCTGGGCCACCAGCGACTTCATCGATCTGACCGGCGACGCCGCCGAAGGCATCTACGCCGCGGTGCCTTATGTGTCCAACCTGCCCGGCGAGCGCAACGAACGCTTCGTGAAGGACTATACCGAGGCCTATGGTCAGGCGCCCGGCAAGTATGGCGCTGCTGGTTACAACGCTCTGAACATCATGATGGCCGCCATCGAGCGGGCCGGCAGCAGCGACGCCGAGGCCATCGTCGACGGGCTCAAGCAGACCGACTACGAAGCGCCCAACGGCCGCTATCGTTTCACCGCCAAGGGGCAGGGGTATGGCTTCCAGGCCGCACTGGTGCAGATCCAGAACGGTAAGACCGACGTCGTGGCAACCACCGCCATCGCCGCCCCGGACGCTGGGAACTGAGCCATGGACATGCTTCTCCAGTTTGTCGCCAATGGCCTCGTCTCGGGATCGTTCTATGCGTTGTCGGCGCTCGGCCTGACGCTGATCTTTGGGCTGATGCGGGTAGTCAATTTCGCCCACGGCGAGTTCTACATGCTCGGCGGCGTGCTGGGCTGGTTCGTCACCACCTATCTGGGGCTGAACTTCTTCGTCGGGCTGGTGGTGGTCGTGGTCGCGATGGCGGCCTTCGGCTGGCTGGTGGATCGCTTCCTGATCGAGCGCGTACGCGATCAGGGCGAGGAACCCAGCATCCTGCTGACCATCGGCTTGTCGATCTTCCTCACCAACTCCGCGCTGCTGGTGGTGGGGACCGCGCCGCTCAATATCGCCGGCGCGGTGCCCAACGCGCCGGTGTTCTTGGGGCCGGTGGTACTGACCCAGATGCGGCTGTTCGCGGTCGCGGCGTGCGCGGTGCTGATCCTTGCCGCCTACCTGCTGATCCGCCACACCCGCCTGGGACGGGCCATGCGTGCGACTTTCCAGGATCCGATGGCGGCGCGGCTGGCCGGGATCAAGACCGCCTACGTCTATGCCAGCACCTTCGCCCTGGGCACGGTGCTGGCCGCCTCCTCGGGCATGCTGCTGGGTTCGATCTACTCCGTCCAGGTCAGCGGCGGCGGCTTGATCAGCCTCAAGGCGTTCGTGGTGGTCATCCTCGGCGGCATGGGTAGCTTCGCCGGTGCCATCGTCGGCGGGCTGATCCTCGGTCTGGCGGAAGCGCTCTGGGGCGGTTATGTCTCCTCCGGCACCGTCGATGTGATCGGCTTCTTGATCGTGATCCTGACGCTGATCTTCAAACCCTACGGGTTGTTCTCGACTCAAGTGGAGCGCGCCTGATGATGATCCTGGAACGCAATACCCTGCTGATCATGGCGGTGTTGGCAGCACTGTTTCCGCTGCTGGTCGGCAATCAATACGCCCTGCATATCGGCATCATGGTGCTGTTCTACGCCGTGCTGGCGACCAGTCTCAACCTGATCGTGGGCTATGTCGGCGAGTTCTCGCTGGGGCATACCGCCTTCCTCGGATTGGGCGCCTATGCCGCCGCGCTACTGTCGCTGCGCATGGGCCTGCCGATATGGGCCACGATACCGCTGGCCGGGGTGATCTCGGCGCTGTTTGGTGCCGCCATCGGTGCCATCACCCTGCGGCTGCGCGGTCCCTATTTCGTGATCATCACGCTGGCCTTCGCTGAAGTGTTGCGCATTATCGCCAACAACTGGATGGGGCTCACCAACGGCCCCATGGGGCTCTCCGGCGTGGTGCAACCGGCACTGCTTGCCGATGCCTCGCCCTTGGCGGCCAAGCGCTTCTATTTCTACCTGGCGCTGGCGATCGCGGTGGTCGCGCTCTATCTGGCTTACCGTTTCGTCTACTCCAACAACGGGCGGGCCGCGGTGACCGTACGTGAGAACCGCTACGTGGCCCAGTCGGTAGGGATTCAGCCGTTCGCCTACGCCATGCGCGCCTTCGTGCTCGGGGCGTTTCTGGCCGGGCTGGCCGGCGGTTTCTACGCCCACTACATCACCTTCGTCGGCGCCAATGTCTTCGGCTTCGCCTTCATGGTCAGCATGATCATCATGGTGCTGATCGGCGGCAAGGGCACCCTGGTGGGACCGCTGGTCGGAGCGCTGCTGATCACCGTGCTGAACGAATACCTGCGTGAATTCCAGGAATTGCGCATGTCGCTGTTCGGACTGATCGTGATCGGCGTGGTGCTGTTCCTGCCCAACGGCTTGATGGGCTTCCTGAACCTGCGTCGCGAACGCCGCCGTGCCACACCGGCAGCGGCCGCGGAAAGCCACGCCGAAGCGCCGGGAGGCAGCGCATGAGCGAGGTGCAGAATTTTCCCACACCGATGCTCTCCGTACGCGGATTGTGCAAGACATTCGGCGGCCTCAAGGCGGTGCAGGATATCGATCTCGACGTCAACAGCGGCGAGGTGTTCGGCCTGATCGGCCCCAACGGTGCCGGCAAGACGACCTGCTTCAACCTGATCACCGGCTTCTATACCCCGACGGCGGGCCGGGTGACCTTCCAGGGCCATGACATCACCGGCCACAGCCCCTACCGGATCGCCCGTCGGGGGCTGGTGCGCAGCTTCCAGAAAACCAACGTGCTCAAGGCGTTGAGCGTGTTCGAGAACGTGCTCGCCGGTCACTACCTGAGTACGCGGCAAACGTTGTTGGCGACCTTCTTCCCGCATGCCGGGGTCAGCCGGGCGGAACGCGAGGCACGCGACAGCGCCGCGCGTATCGTCGAGCTGATGGGGCTGGCAGCGCGCATGGATACGCCGGCCTTCCGGCTCTCCTGCGGCGAGCTGCGGCTGCTGGAAGTCGCGGTGGCGCTGGCGGCCAAGCCGGCGCTGCTGATGCTCGACGAACCGGCGGCGGGGCTCAACAGCCAGGAAGCGATGCGCTTCGGCAGCATTCTCAAATCGCTGCGCCGCAGCGAGGTGGAGTCGATCGTGCTGGTGGAACACAACATGAGTCTAGTCATGGAGGTCTGCGACCGGGTGATGGTGATGCACTTCGGCAGCAAGCTGGCCGAGGGCCGCCCGGAGCAGGTCAAGAACGACCCGCAGGTGATCGAAGCCTATCTCGGGAGGGCCCGCGCATGAGTGCATCCACGCCCTTGTTGCAGGTCAGCGGGCTCCACGTGGCCTACGGCAAGATTGCCGCCCTGCACGGTATCGATATGGAGGTCGCCGCCGGTGAGATCGTGGCGCTGATCGGGGCCAACGGCGCCGGCAAGAGCACCACGCTGCGCACCATCTCGGGGCTGCTCAAGCCGAGTCGCGGCAGCATCACCTGGGATGGCCGGGAGATCGCCGGGATGGACGCCGAGCGCATCGTCGCCGCCGGTATCGCTCACTGCCCGGAGGAGCGCCACATCTGGCCGGCCATGACGGTGCGCGAAAACCTGATGCTGGGTGGTTATCTGTGCACGTCTCGCGCCCAGGTGGAGCAGCGCATGGAGCAGGCCTTCCAGCGCTTTCCGCGTCTGCGCGAACGCGATCGGCAGATGGCCGGCACCCTGAGCGGCGGCGAACAGCAGATGCTCGCCATCGCCCGGGCGTTGATGTCCGAACCCCGGCTGTTGATTCTCGACGAGCCCAGCCTGGGGCTATCGCCGAAGATGGCCGACGAGGTGTTCGACGTGGTGCGCGAGATCAATGCCCGCGGCGTTACCGTGCTCGTCGTCGAGCAGAACGTGCACAACGCGCTGGACATCGCTTCGCGCGCTTACGTGGTGGAGACCGGCGTTATCAGCACCCACGCTGACGCCGCCAGTTTGTTGGAGAATCCGGAAGTGTTGAGCGCCTATCTGGGTTAGGGAAACACTGCATAAATGGCTGCGCAGACGAATCGCTGCGTTGCGCGGTGCTCGGAATCCTCACCTATACCCCATAGGCTCCGGTTCCTGTGCTCCGTGCGCCTTGCGCTTCATCCCGCTCGCCGATTTATTCAGCGTCCCCTTAGGCGCAAAGGGCGTCGGCTGTGACGATTCATCGATCGGTAATTAATTAAACGAATAGTTAATAGGAGTTCTCTCATGTCCAATCAACTTCGTATTGGCATCATCGGGGGCGGGATCGGCGGGGTGGCGCTCGCTCGTGCCCTGCTGCGCCATGGCATCGACTGCCACCTGTTCGAGCAGGCGTCTGCCTTCGGTGAAGTGGGCGCCGGGGTGCAGATGACCCCCAACGCCGTCAAGGTGCTCAAGGCGTTGGGGCTGGGCGAGGAATTGCAGCGCATCGGCTTCCTGCCGGAGGCGATGGTGGGGTTCAACTGGGAGAGCGCCGAGGAGCTGTTCCGCACGCCGCTCAAGGAGAGTTTTCCGCAGGTCTACGGTGCCGAGTTCTATCATGTCCATCGCGCCGATCTGCACGCCATCCTCAGCGCCGACATCCCGGCGGAGAAGGTCACCTTCAACGCGCGCTGCACCGGTGTGACCCTCGATGACGGCTCGGCCACCGCCATCTTCGCCGACGGTAGGCACTTCCAGGCCGACCTGATCATCGGTGCCGATGGCATTCACTCGCCGGTGCGCGCTGCGCTGTGGGGCAACGACGAGCCGCAGTTCACCGGGCATATGTGCTGGCGCGCGCTGGTGCCGGTGGAGCAGCATCCGTTGCCTTTCGTGGGGCCCTACGCGGCGTTCTGGATGGGGCCCAAGGCCCACGTGGTGACCTACTACGTGAAAGGCGGCAAGGCCGTGAATATCGTCGCCGTCACCGAAACCGCCGACTGGGTGGAGGAGTCCTGGACCGAGCCGAGCTCCACCGAGGAGCTGCTGGGCGCCTACCAGGGATGGCACGAGAACCTGATCCGCCTGTTCGAGCAGACCGATCCCGAACAGACTTTCAAGTGGGGCCTGTTCGACCACGACCCGATGCCGCAGTGGTCCAAGGGGCGTGCCACTCTGCTCGGCGATGCCGCGCATCCGATGCTGCCGTTCCTGTCCCAGGGCGCGGCGATGGCGATCGAGGACGGCTATGTACTGGCCGAGGCCCTGGCCCATGTCGAGGGCGACATCCCGGCGGCGCTGAGTGCCTACGAGAACGAGCGCCGGCCACGTACCTCCGAGGTGCAGTTGCAGGCGCGTGAGCGGGGTCGCAGCTATCATCTCTCCACGCCGGAGGAGCTGCGCAAGCGCGACGAAGCGTTCCGTGAGGCACAGAAGAAGGACCCCAACGCGGTGGGAATCCGTGCCGAGTGGATCTATGCCTACGACGCCACCACCTGCCGCGAGCGTTTCGATACCGTCTCGACACCGGCTTGAGGTTGGCATTCCCCCCTTGTCCTGTCGCCGCGGATGGCGGCAGGGCGCATTTCCCGCCAGTGGGCGGCCGTGCGTTTTACCGCGACATGGTGTCTGGCTAGAATGGCGGCAACCCCTTCGATCGTCGGAGTCCAATGCACAGCGTCACTATCAAAGGCCGGCGCGGCGTTGCCGCGAGCAAGAAAAGCAAGGCCGTCAACAAGAACAAACCGGGCAGACCGGGTGGGGCGACGAGCAACGGACGCGAGCAGATCCTCGATGCCGCCGAACTGCTGTTCGCCGAACGTGGCTACGCGGGGACCACGCTGCGCGAGGTGGCCGATGCGGCACATGTCACCCAGGCCTTGATCAACTACTACTTCGGTTCCAAATACGGCCTATTCGAAGAAGTCTTCCTGCGCCGGGGCCGCCGAATATCCGATCAACGCCTGGCGAACCTGCACGAATTGGAAAGGAATGGCGATTTCCGCGTGGAAACGATCGTTCGCGCCTTCCTGCTGCCCATACTCGAACTGCGCGACGACCCTTCGGGACGCGCTTTCATCCGTCTCCAGGCCCGGCTGCACACGGAGCCACCGGAGATTTCCTACAGCCTGCGCAACGAAGCCTACAACGCCTCCACCCAGGCCTTCGTCGAGGCCTTTCTCAAGGCGCTTCCGCATATCACGGAGCGCGAGGCCAACTGGCGCGTCACGCTGATGATCGGCGCCTACATGTACGCCTTCTCCGATACCCATCGACTGGAACAACTGGCCCCCGACAGTTGCAATCCGAATGATTCTGAAGAGGTCATGGAACAGATGACGGCTTTCGTCGCCGCCGGTATGCAGGCGCCCAGGCCGGGTTCCGGCTGAAGCAAAGGCGGTATCGTCGGCTTGAACGCGGATTCAAACCATAATGAGTCGATACCGGCCGGCGTAATCTGCCTCGCCAGGCTTACGGAACTTGCAATTTCGTCGACGGCAGGTCCGGACGAGAGTGTTGAGAAGCATCATCGTTCAGGCGTGAAATAGCCAATTCACTGGATTGGCTCACATGTTCGGCCATCAGCTCGGCGGCAGCTTCGGCATCGCCCGCTTCGATGGCCTTGAAAACGGCACGGTGGCGACGATAAACCTGCTTCGAGTAGGCGGCGTCATAGGCATAGCGCGAGCGCAGCGTAAAGGTCACCGCCAGTACCTGATGCGCGATGGTGAGCAGCATCTGGCTGCCGGCCGCGGCGGCGATCGCCTCGTGAAAGGCAAGGTCGGCCTGGGCCTGCTCCATTGGCGTGGCGCGGCGGTCGAGCCGGTGGTGGGCGTCCAACGCCCCGGCGATCGCCTCGAGCTGGGCCTGATTGCGGTTGACGGCGGCGCAGCGCGCGGCGTGGGATTCGAGTACGCGTCGCAGCGCATAGATCTGCTCGATGTCGCTGGAAGTGAATGAAGCCACGTAGGCGCCGCGGTTGTGGCTCAGGTTGACCAGTCCTTCGCCCTGGAGGATGAACAATGCCTCACGTACCGGGGTGCGACTGATTTCCAGCTCGGCGGCGAGGTTGCGTTCGCGGATCGGCTCGCCGGGCGGAAGCTCGCCGGTGAGGATGGCCTTGCGGATGACATGCGCGACCGCTTCGCTGCGACGAGAGGAGAGCGTGGCGTTACCCACATCCTGAGCGAATTCGATGTACAGCTTTTTCAACCGACTGTATGGCATCAATATAGCGCTGGCTTAACGTATCAATATGAGGTCGCTCCCGGTCGCGAAGATCTCGATGCAACGATTCTGATACGACGAACCCCGGCAGCGATACGCTGGCGGGGCCCGTCGAGATACGGCAATGCTTGGGAGCATGGGCCTAGCTTACTACACCCGAGCGCACGCCGTCGCCTCCGATGACGGGCTCGGGGGTGGTGCCCGTCTGTGCGCCGTTCGTTGGCAGGTCGTCGCCGCAGTTCGCTACGCCCCAATGGGCGGCATCGAGGCCGATCATCTCCGTCTCGGGCGAGACCCGTAGCTGCCCCAGCTTCTCGAGGATAAGACAGAGCACCAGCGCCGGGATCCCCGATACCGCCATGGTGGTCACGACGCCGACCAACTGCCACCACGGCGTGATCTGGGCATGCCCCAGCGCATACTCGCCTTCGAGACCGGGGTAGCCGCCCGTCGCGGTTCCCCAATGCACGAAACCGACCAGGATCGCGCCGATGGCACCGGGGCCGAGCGCCAACGGCACGACTTTCTGCTCGTCGATACCGAGACGATACATCAGCCTGGCGGTGGCGAGCGCGACCAGCGGGCCGAGCGCACCGAACAGCATCGACTGCAATGGCGTGCCGATGTCGAACAGGGTGCCACTCATTATTGCGCCGGCAATCGGACCGAGAAAGACCCAGCGCGGTTCACGCTGCAGGTAGCCGACGATCGCGCCGACAATGCCGCCGCTGAGCAGCGCGGCGAACAGGTTGATGAGAATCAGGCCGAGTCCGGTCTGGGTGAAGGAGATGCCATAGACTCCTTCGCCGGGGATGATGAAGGTCGAACCGATCGCGATGAACGGCAGCGCGAACAGAATGAACATCACGCCGGCGGCAACGAAGCCGTAATTGCTGGGAACGGGGCCGAGTCCGGCGGGATCCCGGCCGAACGCGCCGCGGCGCGGTCCCAGGCGCCAGGCCAGCACCAGCGACCAGGTACCGGCGAAGATATAGAGCGGGAAGACGCCTTCGAAATCGTGCACGCCGCGATTGGTCAGCGGCGACAGTGGCCCCCAGCACAGATAGCCGACCAGCGGCGAGAGCACGACGCCGACGACGAACGCCATGATATAGAGCGCCTTGGCCTTGATGCGCTCGATCGCACTGCTGTGAATCAGCGCCATGGTCGCCATCGCGAAGGTCACGAAGAAGACGAGAAAGACCTGCAGGACATCCGCCTCGGGCACCACCGCTGGATCGAGAAACATCGCCGGCGTGCTCGCCGCAGGACCGCCGATCCACCACGCCTGGAGCGCCGCGTAGAGCGCGTTGGGCACATCGAAGGCCTGATTGAACTGCCACTCCCACAGCCCGTAGCCGAACAGCATGGTACCGAAGCCACCGACCATCGCCGCCGTCAGCTTCTGCGCCCAGGTATCGAGTACGTTGCGCGCCCGCACCAGCCCCATGTCGATGAAACCGAGCCCCAGCACCACCAGCAGCACGCTGAGCGCACCGACCATGTAGATGAATGTCAGCAGGATATATTCGGTCGAGACTTGTTGTTGGAATATTTCCATCTTCGCTCCTCCTCCAGAGCGCACCGTGCTGCGTCCGCCAGGGATCGAAGCGCGGCAAACCGGGTTGTTGTTGTTGATGCCTTACGCTCTTGCGCTGTCACGCAACCGGCCCGGTAAGCGTGGCCAAGCCAATGAGCGCAATGAATGGTATACCATTCATTGCGGACTATGCGCCACAGAGCTAGTATTGAGCAACCAATAAAATGGTATACCATTAAAACCGAATGGTAGATGCCAAGGGGTCTCTGTAGCGCCGGCTCGAAACCTATCCAGAACGAGTCAGAGAGCGTCCGGATCAGAACCCATCGAGGTCGGTACAACGGCTTCGGAGCAAGATAACCACAACAGCTATCGACAACCTGAGCAGTCAAAATCACAACGAACAAGAGGAAAGACCATGCAACAGACCGCAACGCCGCAGGCGGCCGCGTCGTCTTCGGCCAAGGCCCGCTTCACGAGCCCATTCGACATCACCACGCCCGAAGGCGCCGAAGGCTGGCAGGAGCTCTATCCCTACTACGCGTTGATCAGCCCCGAGCGGCGTGAGATGGAAGACGAGAAACTGTGGTTCTTCGACGGCATGCACAGCCCGGCGCCGCTCTACCCCTTCGACACCATCATGACCGAGAACTGGTGGGTGGCGGCCAGCCAGATGTCCAACCGCGTCTGGCCGATCCCGCTGGCGCTCGGCATCGACCACCGCATCATCAACGGCTATCTCTACATCAGCCCCAACGCCGTCACCGACCCGGACGAGGTGGCCAAGCGCGCCGAGCACTTCAACGCCCGCGCTGGCCACTACTACGAGAACTGGGACACCATCTATGACGAGTGGGTGACCAAGGCGCGGGACTGCATCGAGCGCCTCAAGGTGATCGAGTTCAAGCCGCTGCCGGAGCTGGTGCCCGACGAGCAGGTGTTCGGCCATCGCGGCCTCTACTCCTCCCACGACCTGCTCACCGCCTACAACACCCTGATCCAGAACATGCTGGAGATGGGCTCCTACCACTTCGAGATGCTCAATCTCGGCTACGGCGCCTACCTCACCTTCCGCGAGTTCTGCCAGGAGGCCTTCCCCGGCATCAGCGACCAGACCATCACCCACATGGTCTCCGGCATCGACATCCTGCTGTTCCGCCCCGACGACGAGGTGCGCGGCCTGGCCGAGTTGGCGGTGGAGCTGGGCCTCGACGAGGTGGTGCTCGCCAACGAGTCGCCCGAGGTGATGCTCGCGGCCATCGGGGCCGCGCCCAACGGCGACAAGTGGCTGGCTGCCTATGAAGAGGCCCGCGAGCCCTGGTTCTGGTTCTCCACCGGCGTCGGCTACACCCACGAGGACCCGGTATGGATGAACGACCCGCGGCTGCCGTTCACGGCACTGCGTGGTTATATCAAGGCGTTGAAGAGCGGCGATGACATCCGCCGCCCGCTGGACGAGATTCTCGACAAGCGCACCCAGGTCACGGCGGAATATCGCGAGCTGCTGCCCACCGAGGATGATCGCGAAGCCTTCGACGGCCTGGTCGAACTGGCGCGCAAGGTCTACCCCTTCGTCGAGGATCACAACTTCTACGTCGAGCACTGGCACCACTCGCTGTTCTGGGAGAAGGTCCGCGAGCTGGGCGACCTGTTCGTTGCCCACAACTTCTTCGACGACCGCGAGGATGTCTTCTATCTCCATCGTCACGAGATCTACGACGCTCTCTACGACGTATTGATCGGCTGGGCGGTGGGCACGCCGCCGCGCGGCGAAGTCTACTGGCGGCCGCTGATTGCCCGCCGCAAGCAGATTCGCGACACCCTCTGCCGCTGGTCGCCGCCGCCCGCCCTGGGCGTGCCGCCGGAGACCATCACCGAACCGCTGACCATCATGCTGTGGGGCATCACGCCAGAGACGATCGATGAGTGGCTGGGGGTCGATGCGACGGCGGACGGCGAGTTGCGTGGTGTGGCCGCCTCGCCGGGCAAGGTCACCGGCCGCGCCCGGGTGATCACCGACTTCGCCCAGCTCTACGACATCGAAGACGGCGAGATCCTGGTCTGCCGCATCACCGCACCGAGCTGGGCACCGGTATTCCAGCGCGTGGCCGCGGCGGTCTCCGATGTCGGCGGCATGATGGCCCACACCGCGATCATCTCCCGCGAGTATGGCCTGCCCGCGGTGGTCGGCACCGGCTTCGCCACCACCAGCATCACCAACGGCGACCTGATCGAGGTCGATGGCAACGAAGGTATCGTGCGCGTACTCGACAAGGAGGCATAACAATGACTCAGGCTCCCTACATTCTGTGGCTCGACGACGCCTCGGCTCCCGGCAACGCGCTGCTCGGCGGCAAGTTCGCCAGCCTGGCGCACTCCACCGCCGCCGGCCTGGCGGTGCCGCCGGGCTTCGGCGTCACCACCGCCGCCTATCGTCACTTCATGACCGCCACCGGGCTGGCCGAAGAGGCGGCGCGCATCCGCGCGCGGGCGCCGCACATGGCGCTCAACGAGATCAAGGGCGAGACCGCCAGGCTGGTCGAAGGCATCAAGACGGCCCCGCTGCCGCCCGAACTCGATACGAAGATCCGCGAGAGCTACGCGGTGCTCGAGCGGCGCACCGGCGTCAGCGAGACGCCGGTGGCGGTGCGCTCCAGCGGTGAATCGGAGGATCTGGAAGGCGCCAGCTTCGCCGGCCAGTACGAGACCTACCTGTGGATCTGCGGCGTCGATGCCGTGATTCGCCATATCCGCGCCTGCTGGGCCGGAATGTTCGGCGACGCCGTGCTCTCCTACCGGGTGGATGGCGAGAACGCTGTGGCGGCGGGGGACTTCGGCATGTGCGTCGGCATCCAGCAGATGGTTCAGGCCCGCGCCGCCGGGGTGATGTTCACCCTCAACCCACTCAACGGCGACCGCTCCAAGGTGGTGATGGAAGCCTGCTGGGGGCTCGGCGAGGGCGTGGTCAAGGGCGACATCACCCCCGCCCAGTTCACCGTCGACAAGGTGACCCTGGAGATCCTCGACCGCAAGACGGTGGAGCAGACCGAGACCTACTGCTTCGACCCCGCGGCGGGCGAGGTGACGCTGATGCCGATGGCGGACGAGCGCTGCCGGAAGCCCTGCCTCGACGATGAGCAGGTGCTCGAGCTGGCGAAGCTCGCCAAGCAGATCGAGCGCCAGCGCGGCGCGCCCCAGGACATCGAGTGGGCGATCGGCGAGCGCGGCGAGCTGCGCGTGCTTCAGGTGCGCCCCGAGACGGTGTGGAGCCACCGCGAGACCAAGAGCCTGGTGGAAAAGGGCCAGTCGCCGGTCAACCGCGTGCTGGCCCGCTTCGCCGGGGTGAAGGTCGCGGCGAAAGCGGCCCAGGGAGAGTCACGGTGAAGGCGGCGGACTTTCTCTACCACCGCGCCGGTTCGGTGGCCGAGGCGGTGACGCTGCTCGACGAATACGCCGGCGAGGCGCGCCTGCTCGCCGGCGGCCAGAGCCTGATGCCGATGCTCAACATGCGGCTGTGGCGGCTGGGCGCGCTGATCGACGTCAACCAGGTGCCGGGGCTCGACGGCATCGAGGTCGAAGGCCAGGGCGATCTTGAAGCAACCCGGGTCGGCGCGCTGACCCGCTACGCCAGCCTGGAGCGCTCGCCGCTGGCGGCGAGCCGCCTGCCGCTGCTGGTCGAGATGGTGCGCCATATCGGCGATCGCCAGGTGCGCAATCGCGGCACCCTCGGCGGCAGCCTGGTGCAGGGGGACCCCACCGCCGAGATGCCGCTGGCCTGTCTGGTGCTCGACGCGCGGGTACGGGTGGAGAGCGGCCGGGGTGGCCGCGAGATCGCCATGGGCGAGTTCTATCACGGCTCCTACGCCGCCGCGTTGGAATTCGACGAGATGGTCACCGAGATCCGCTTTCCGCGCCATCCGCAACATTTCGCCTTCAGCGAGCTGACCCGCCGTCACGGCGACTTCTGCGTGCTCTCGGTGGCGGTCACCGGCGAATGCGACAGCGACGGCCGCTGGCACGATGTTCGCATCGGCCTTGGCGGCGTCAACGACATGCCGGTGCTGGCGGAGGCGGCGAGCGCGCGGCTGGCCGGCACTCGGCTGGCGGATGACGACATCCGCGAGGCCGCCGCGCTGACGCAAGAGGCCATCGACCCGCCCAGCGACATGCGCGCCACGGCGGAGTACCGGGCGCACCTCGTCCCCGTCCACGTACGGCGGGCCTTGCAGCAACTGTGCAGCAAAAACCGAGCAGCCGACCGGCGTTGAAGCGAGAGGACACAGATGAAATTCGAACAACACTTCCAGATCGCCGAGCCCATCGGCAAGGTCTGGGCGTTCTTCGAGCAGTTCGAGCAGGTGGCGAAGTGCATTCCCGGCGTCAAGCAGGCCGAACAGCTCGACGACGACAACGTGGCGGTCACCGTCACCCAGAAGCTGGGGCCGATGTCCGCCACCTTTGAGGCGCGGGTACACATCGTCGAGCGCGTGGCCGGCGAGCGCCTTGGCTTCACTTCCACCGGCAAGGCGGTGAAGGGCGCCATCGGCAACTTCCGCGCCTCCAACAGCGTGGAGCTGCACGAAGAGGGCGGCCGCACCCACGTCAGCGTCAGCGGCGAGGTGGCGTTGGCCGGGGCACTCGGCAGCGTGGGCCAGAAGGTGATCACCCGGCAAGCCGAGAAGGTCACCGCGGAGTTCACCCGCAATCTCGAACGGGCGCTCTCCGGCGAGGATATCGAGACGACCACGGCACCTGCCGCGCAGGCCCGCCGCCCGGCGGCCAGGACGCCAGCCACGGCGGCAGGAGGCGTGAGCGCCACGCCAGCGGCGGCGTCCGGCGAATTCTGGCCCAAGCTTTCGGCGGGGCTCAGCGCGGCGGCTTTAGTGGTTAGCCTGCTGGTGCTGTGGCAGGTGAGTTGAGGAGGCGGCAATGAGTTTCGAACGAACCCTGAACGAACAGGAAATCAGCCTGACCCTCAACGGCGAGCGCGTGCGCGCCTGGGCGCCGAGCCGCATGCACGCGGCGGATTTCCTGCGCCAGCGGCTGGGGCGCACCGGCACCCATGTCGGCTGCGAGCAGGGCGTGTGCGGCATGTGTACCGTGATGGTCGACGGCCAGGCGGTGAAATCCTGCCTGATGCTCGCCGCCCAGCTCGACGGTGCCGAGGTATGCACCGTGGAATCGCTGGCCGAGGAGAACGGCAACCTGAACGCTTTGCAGCAGGCGTTCAAGAAACACCACGGCTTGCAGTGCGGTTTCTGCACGCCGGGCTTTCTGATGCTGGCGACCAGCCTGGCGGCGCGGGGCGAGGCGATGAGTCGCGAGCAGATCCGCGACGAGGTCAGCGGGGTGCTGTGCCGCTGCACCGGCTACGAGGGCATCGTCCGCGCCGTCGAGGAGTATCTGAGCGTTCAACAAGCTGAAGGCTCTCGTTTTCGACAAGCTGAAGGCTCTCGACACGCCGAAGGCGCTCAACAGGCGATGGAGGCACAGTCATGAACGAGTTCGTGGAAGCCCCGGCCGCACCGAAGGAGGAGACCTGGCAGGAGGAGGGACTCAAGCGCCGCCTGATCGGCACCAGCGTGCCGCGCACCGAGGATGAGCGACTGCTGCGCGGCGACGGCCGCTTCACCGACGACGTGCAGTTCGCCCATCAGCTCGAAATGGCGGTGGGGCGCTGCCCCTTCCCCCACGCCCGCATCCTCTCCATCGATTTCTCCAAGGCGACGGCACTGGAAGGGGTCAAGCACATCCTCACCGGCGCGCAGGTGCGCGAGCTGAGCGATCCGCTCACCGTGCTGCGTCCGGTGCCCGGTGCGCCGCAGCTACCCTACTACGCGCTGGCCCAGGATAGGGCGACCTACGAGGGCCAGCCGGTGGTGAGCGTCGTCGCCACCAGTCGGGCGCTGGCCGAGGACGCGATCGAGCTGGTCGAGATCGAGTACGAGCCGCTGCCCCACGTCAGCGATGCCATCGAGGCGCTGGAGGAGGGCGCGCCGCTGCTGCATCCGCAGTCGCTGGATTCCAACCTGCTGGCGAGCAACAGCGACCGCGCCGGCGAGCCGGAGGCGCGCATCGAGGAGGCCGACGTGGTGATTCGCAGCCGAATGCGCATTGGCCGGGTCACGCCGCTGCCGATGGAGCCGCGCGGCGTGGTGGCGGTGTGGCGCCCCGGCGCACGGGAGCTCTCGATCCATACCTCCACCCAGGTGCCGCATCTGGTGCGCAAGCAGCTCGCCGAGTCGCTGCGCCTCGGCGAGGAGTGCATCCGCGTCTCGGCCTCGGACGTCGGCGGCGGCTTCGGCATGAAGCTCGGCGTCTATCCCGAGGACGTGCTGGCGAGCCTGCACGCCATGGCGCTGCGTCGCCCGGTGAAGTGGATCGAGGATCGCATGGAGCACTTCCGCGCCAGCACCCACGGGCGCGAGTCGATCCACGACTACTGCCTGGCGGCGGACGCCGAGGGGCGCTTCGTGGCGATGACCAACACCTACACCACCGACATCGGCGGCTGGAACTCGCCGTTCGGCTCGTCGCAGCTCTCCAGCGTGGTCTTCACCGGCCCCTACCGGGTGGCGGACGCCGCCGTGGAGCGCCGCGTGGCGATGACCAACAAGACCCCGGTGGGCGCCTACCGCGGCTACGGCCAGCCGGAGGTCAACTTCGCCCTCGAAGTGCTGGTCGACCGCCTGGCGCGCAGGCTCGGCAAGGACCCGCTGGCGCTGCGCGAGATGAACATGCTGCGCCCGGAGGACCTGCCCTGGACGGTACCCAGCGGCGCGGTCTACGACAGCGGCGACTACGTGAAGACGCTGCACATGGCCGCCGAGGCGGTGGACTACGCCGCGCACCGTGGCCGCCCGCGCACGCCGCGGGCCGACGGGCGCATCCTCGGCATCGGGCTCTCCGCCTTCGTCGAGCGCACCGGCTACGCCAGCGCGCGCTTCCTGGCCAATCGCGGCTCGAAGTTCGGCGCCCACGAGAGCGTCACCCTGCGCGCCAACCGCTCCGGCACCATCGACCTCTACACCGGCGTCTCCTCCATCGGCCAGAGCAGCGAGACCGCCTTCGCGCAGATCTGCGCCGAGGTGCTGGGGGTGGAGTTCGATGCCGTGCGGGTGCATAGCGGCGACACCGCCACTTCGCCGCTCAATACCGGCGCCTTCGCCTCGCGCACCCTGATCGCCGCGGCCGGCGCCCTGCGCGAGGCGGCGCTGCCGTTTCGCGACAAGACCCTGCGCCTCGGCGCCTGGGCGCTGGGCATCGAGCCTGGCGACGCGGTGATCGAGGGGCGCGAGGTGCGCCATCGCAGTGATGCCGACAAGCGCGTGGCGCTCGCCGACGTCTTCAGCCGCGCGATCCTCGGCCAGGGCATTCCCCACGACGAGACGCCGGGGCTGGAGACCTCCGCCCACTTCGAGCCGCCCAGCGCCGCCTTCTCTTTCGGCACCGCCGCCGCCGTGGTAGCGGTGGACCCGGAGACCGGCGAGTTCGAGGTCGAGCGCTTCGTGATGGTCCACGACTGCGGCGTGGCGGTGAATCCGATGATCGTCGAGGGGCAGGTGCGCGGCGCCCTGGTGCAGGGGCTGGGCGCGGCGCTGGGCGAGGAGCTGCGCTACGACGCCGTCACCGGGCAACTGCTCAGCGGCTCGATGCTCGACTACGCCGTGCCCCGCGCCGCCGACGTGCCGCCCATCGAGCTTTTGCACACCGAGGTGCCCTCGCCGGTGACCACCTTCGGCGTGCGCGGCGTCGGCGAGGTCGGCACCATTCCGCCCGGCGCGGCCATCGCCAATGCGATCTGCGATGCGCTGGCCGATCATGGCGTGGAACTGTCCGCATTGCCGGTGACGCCGGAGAGCGTGTGGCGCGCCCTGGAGGCGGCCAAGGCTGCGAAAAAGGGAGAAGCGGCATGAACCCGAGTATTCCCGGTCGTTATGCCGACCCAAGTTTCACCGCGCTGGAAGCGGGCGTTTTGGAGTGGCTCGACGGCTTCTATCAGCTCGAACACCTGCTCAATACCCGCGCCTGGGTGATCGAGCTGTGCCAGGGCAACGCCAGCGAGGCGCTCAGGTTCGCGGCGCTGAGCCACGACGCCGAGCGCTTCTTCCCCGGTGGGCCCTCCGATACTCCGGCCAACGGCTTCGACGATCCCGACTATCTGTTCGCTCACTCTACCCGCTCCGCCGACATCGTCGAGGCGTGGATGGCGGAGCAGGGGGCGGACGCGGCATTTCGCCGCCAGGTGCGGCGGCTGATTCTGCGTCACGAGATCGGCGGCGGCTGGGAGGCCGATATCCTCCAGGCCGCCGATGCGCTCTCCTTCCTGGAGGTGTTCGACTGGCTGGCGGTCGATTGGGTACGGCGCGGTGCCTACACCATCGAAAGCGCCAAGGAGAAGCTGTGCTGGAGCATGCAGCGCATCCGCCCGCCGCTGGCGCTGCACCGGGCGCTGCCGCTGTTCGAGGCGGCCACTCGCACCCTCGACGCCGCCTTCGATATCGAGATCGATCTCAAGGCGCGCCGGCAACAGGCCAGCAGCCGGTGTTTCCTGCTCGGGGAATCCAGCCATGGCATTGAGCAGGGCGGTGCCGCTTAGCAAGCGGTACCGGCGAGTTCCTGTATCGATACGATGCCGGGGGATCAGGTCATGAAGGAGAACGGGAAGAACCGGTGAATCGGCCGACCGGCCGCTGACAACGACTCGACGCTCGGCGCTGCAGATTCTAGAATAGCGTCATCGATAGCCATCTAACGATTCCGAGTGCATCGTCATGTTCGATGTACCGCCATCGCGCCTTCACCGGCAACGGTGAAGGCGCGGTGCTTTTACGCCGCCATCTCTCATCTCAAGAGTGTCCCTGCATGTCCCAACGTATCCCCGACGAGGCTCGACTGCCCGAACTGACGCTGCGTGGCGTCATTCTGGGTGCCGTCATCACGCTGCTGTTCACCGCCTCCAACGTTTATCTGGGCCTCAAGGTCGGGCTGACCTTCGCCTCGGCGATTCCCGCTGCGGTGATCTCGATGGCGGTGCTGCGCCGCGTGGCCGGCGCCAACAAGCTCGAGAACAACATGGTCCAGACCCAGGCGTCCGCCGCCGGTACGCTGTCGGCGATCATCTTCGTGCTGCCGGGGTTGTTGATGATCGGCTACTGGCAGGGCTTCCCGTTCTGGCAGACCACTGCGATCTGTGCCATCGGCGGCATTCTCGGCGTGCTCTATACCATTCCGCTGCGCCGGGTGATGGTGGTGCAGAGCGACCTGCCCTATCCGGAAGGCATCGCGGCGGCGGAAATCCTCGATGTCGGCAGCCGCGCGGCCGACGAGCCGGGGACGAGGGACTCACAACGGGGCAGCGAGCCCGGCGCCAGGGAGATCGCGCTCGGCGGTATCGTCGCCGCGGCCTTCTCGATCGCCAGCGGTGGCCTGCGCGTACTGGCGGACAGCATCAGCGTCTGGTTTTCGGCCGGGCGTGCCGCCTTCCAGCTCGCTACCGGATTCTCGCTGGCACTGGTCGGCGCGGGCTATCTGGTCGGTATCGTCGGCGGCCTGGCGATACTGATCGGTACATTGATCGCCTGGGGCGTGGCGGTGCCCTGGCTGACCAGCATCACGCCGCTGGAGGCGGGCCAGTCGCTGGCCGATGCCGGCATGGCGCTGTGGTCGGAGAAGGTGCGTTTCATCGGCGCCGGCACCATCGGTATCGCCGCCGTGTGGACCTTGGCGACGCTGTTCAAGCCGATGCTGATCGGCATTCGCACGTCGATCGGGGCCATGCGCGGCGAGCAGGGTGCCTTTCGTGACCAGGTGCGTACCGAACGCGACCTGCCGGCCGCCATTATCCTGGCGCTGACCGGCGTGTTGCTGGTACTGCTGACGCTGGTTTTCGCCGTGTTTCTGCACGGTGCGGCGCCGCAGCTGGCGGGAGCGGCGTTCTGGACGCTGACGCTGGGCAGCGTGCTGTTCGCGGGCATATTCGGCTTCTTGATCGCGGCCGCCTGCGGTTACATGGCTGGCCTGGTGGGCTCGTCGAGCAGCCCGATCTCGGGTATCGGCATCGTCGGGGTGATTCTGGTGTCGCTGCTGCTGCTCGGGTTCACCGCGCTCAGCGACGCCTTCGAGGCGTTGGATCCCGAGGTCGCGCGCATGCTGCCCACGGCCCTGGCGCTGTTCGTGACCTCGGTGATCCTGGCGGTGGCGGCGATCTCCAACGACAATCTGCAGGATCTCAAGACCGGCTACCTGGTCGGGGCGACGCCGTGGCGTCAGCAGGTGGCGCTGATCATCGGCTGTCTGGTCGGGGCGATGGTGATTCCGCCGGTGTTGTCGCTGCTCTACAACGCCTACGGTTTTGCCGGGGCGATGCCGCGCGAAGGCATGGACCCGGGGCAGGCGCTGGGGGCACCGCAGGCTTCGTTGATGACCGCCATCGTGCGCGGTGTGTTCGCCCATGATCTCGAGTGGGCCATGATCCTGATCGGCCTGGGCATCGGTGCTGCGCTGATCGTCGTCGACGAGCTGCTGCGCAAGCGCGGCGGCACGGCGCGGCTGCCGGTACTGGCCGTGGGCATCGGGATCTATCTGCCGCCGAGCATCAACATGCCGCTGGTGATCGGCGCGCTGCTCGGCTGGCTGATCGAACGCCGCTTGCGGGCTCGCGCTCGTGCTCGCGGAGAGGCGCTCGAGCGGGTTGCGGAACGTCCGCGTCGGCGCGGCGTGCTGCTCGCCTCCGGATTGATCGTCGGCGAGAGCCTGGTGGGAGTGCTGCTGGCGGGCATTATCGGCCTCAGCGGCGCACCCGCGCCACTGGCACTGGTCGGCGCCGGTTTCGCCGATGTGGCGAAGTGGCTGGGGCTGGTCGTGTTCGTGCTCGTCTGCGTCGGCTTCTACCGCCGGGTGCTGGGCTCTTCCGCGAACTGAGCGTACGACATGAGCGCACTACAACAGCGGTGACGAGTTGGGCAGTGCCGCGGGTGTGGTGGCGAAACCGCCGATGGCGACCTCGACTTCGAACAGGGCGCCGGCCTGGGGTTCGTCTTCACGCCCCACGGCCGCCGAAGTGACGAACAGGCGATCGAGATCGTCGCCGCCGAAGGCGCAGGAGGTGGGGCGCGACACCGGTAACGCCACCTCGCGGTCGAGCGAGCCGTCGGGATGGAAACGGGCGACCCGGGCGCCGTCCCATAGCGCGACCCACAGCCCGCCTTCGCGGTCGCAGGTCATGCCGTCGGGATGGCCGGCGCCGGGGGCGAGACGAATGTGCTCGCGCTTGTTGGAGAGTTCGCCGTCGTCGTCGAGGTCGAAGGCGAACACAGTCTGGCGCGCGCTGTCGTTATGGTAGAGTGTGCGACCGTCGGGAGAGATCGCGGGGCCGTTGGTGACGTGATACTCGCTGTCCATCTCGACCAGGCCGCGGCTGTCCAGGCGATAAAGGTAGCCTCGACCGTGGGACTCGGCGGCGTCCATCGAGCCGAACCAGAGGCGCCCCTGGGCATCGCTCTTGCCGTCGTTGAGCCGGTCGCCGTCGGGTAGCCAGGCGATCGGCGTGAGGCGCTTGCCGGGCCTTGGCCCGTGCTCGTCGAGGGAGAGTTCGACCACGCCCGAGCGCAGGCCGGCGACGAAGCCGCCGCCTTCGCGGGGCAGCAACCAGCAGCACGCTTCGTCGAGATCCCAGCTCCGGCGGTCGTCGTCCTGCGGACGCCAGGCGTGCAGCCTGGCCTGCAGGATATCGACGAACAGCAGTGCCTGGTGCTGCTCCGACCAGATGGGGCCCTCGCCGAGCGTGGCGCGAACCTCCCAGATGGCAACGGCTTCCTTGGACATGGTTATCTCCTGATGACTGGCGACAAGCAAAGCGGGGTCGACATCATCATAGCGTCGCCAGCGATGAGGTGAATGGATTATCCGCAGTAAGGATCAAACAGCGATGAAGCGTATCGAGGTGTCCGCGTGAAGTGTGTCGTGTCGCAGCCGAACCACTGCCTGAGCCTGGCGCTGGCGCAGATCGCGGCGTCGCGCGGCGACATCGTCCATGCGCTTGCCGCGACGCCATTGGATCGGGAAACCCTGGCGGCACAGGCGCCGGATGCGGTGATCGTGCCGCCGCTGTCGGATCCGGCCCGGGTCGAGCCGGCGGTGGTCTACGCCCACTGCGATCAGGTCGAGGCGCTGCTGGAAATCTGTCAGGCGCAGCGGGTTCCGCTGATCTGGTGCGTCTCGGACACGCTGTTCGAGGATGGCGCGGACGGGCCGATCGACGAGGACGTGATGCCGGCGCCACGCGACGAGACGCTGCGGCGCCTGGTCGCCGCCGGCGAACGGGTGCGTCGCCATCCGTCCCATCTGGTGCTGCGGCTCGGTCCGCTGTTCGGGATCGAAGGCGAAGATGCCTGGCTGGGGCCGTTGATCGACGCCCTGATGCGCGGCGAAACGGTGCGCGCGGCACAGGATCTGGTGCTGTGTCCGACCTCGGTGATGGCCGTGGCCCGGGCGCTGACGGGGATGCTGCTGCAACTCGATAGCGGCGCCGAGGCCTGGGGCACCTATCATCTCTCCGGCATCGAGCCGGTCAGCGCCTACACCTTCACCTCGGTCGTGCGTACCCAGCTGGCGACGCGCCTGGAAGGCGCCGGCCAGAGGTGCGAACTGGGCGAGCTGCAGGCGCTCAATCAGCATCACGACACGCCGTTGCGGCGGGTACTCAACTGCCGCCGCTTGCTGGATGTGTTCGGTATCCATCAGAAATCGTGGCGGATAGAGCTGGGGCTGATGCTGGATACCTGGTGTCAGCAGCACTATCCCGGTCATGACGATATGAACAGCGGCAGTAATGAGGAAGCGGCCGACGCATGAAAGTCCTTCGCAGTCTGATCTTCTATGTCGGTTATTTCCTGGCGATTCTGGTTTCCGGTGTGCTGATGCTGCCACTGGGGATGGCGATGCCGTTGCGCTCGCGCTTTCGTCTGTTCAATTGCCATAACCGCTTCATCATGTGCTGGCTGTCGCTGACCTGCGGGATCCGGTACCGCGTGCAGGGACGCGAGCGCGTTCCTCCTGGGCCCTGCGTGGTGCTGGCCAACCACCAGAGCGAGTGGGAGACGATCTACCTGCAACTGCTCAAGACGCCGATCTGCACCGTGCTCAAGAAGGAGCTGCTCAGCATTCCGCTGTTCGGCTGGGGCGTACGCCTGTTGAAGCCGATCCCGCTGGACCGTTCGAGACCCACCAACGCCATGCGTCAGGTATTGTCCCATGGCAAGCAGCGTCTGGACGAGGGACTGTCGGTGCTGATCTTTCCCGAAGGGACGCGGGTGCCGCCCGGTCAGCGCCGCCGTTTCAACAAGAGCGGGGTGGTGATCGCCTGCCGTGCGGGCGTGCCCGTGCTGCCGGTGGCGCACAATGCCGGGGAGCGCTGGGGGCGTCACTGGGTCAAGCAGCCCGGCGTGCTCAACGTGGTGGTCGGCGAGCCGGTCGCGACGCTCGGTCGCAAGCCGGAAGAGGTGCTGGCGGAGATCGAACAGTGGATCGAACATACCCTCGGCGAGATCTCCGAAGTGCCACGGCCGCCCTTGCCGGAGAAGGCGACGCCCGCCGAACTACCGTCCTAGGGAAACTTCCAGGCGATTTTTCAACGCAACAGGCGCCCCGCGGGGCGCCTGTTGCGTTTCGGTGCGACGGCTTCAGCGCTCAGTCATCGAAGCGGTCGAGCACCAGACAGGCGTTGGTACCGCCGAAGCCGAAGCTGTTCGACAGCACGCGCTTGACGTCGACGTCGTCGCGACGCTGGCGGACGATGTCGAAGCCGCTGGCCTGCTCATCGAGATTATCGATGTTGGCCGAAGCACACAGGAAGCGATGCTGAATCATCAGCAGCGAGTAGATCGCCTCCTGCACGCCGGTGGCGCCCAGCGAGTGACCGGTCAGCGACTTGGTCGAACTCATCGCCGGCGTGCTGTCACCGAAGACCTCACGGATCGCCTTGAGCTCGGCGACGTCGCCTACCGGCGTCGAGGTGCCGTGGGTATTGATATAGTCGACATTGCCTTCCAGGCCCTGCAATGCCTGACGCATGCAGCGCGCCGCGCCCTCGCCGGACGGTGCGACCATGTCGTAACCGTCGGAGGTGGCGCCGTAGCCGGTGATCTCGGCGTAGATCTTGGCACCGCGTGCCTTGGCGTGTTCGAGCTCCTCGATCACCAGCATGCCGCCGCCACCGGCGATGATGAAGCCGTCACGATCCACGTCGTAGGGGCGCGAGGCCTTTTCCGGCGTATCGTTGTAGCGGGTGGTCAGGGCGCCCATGGCATCGAACAGGCAGGAGAGCGTCCAGTGCTCTTCCTCGCCGCCGCCGGCAAACACCACATCCTGCTTGCCAAGCTGAATCTGCTCGATGGCGCTGCCGATGCAGTGGGCCGAGGTGGCGCAGGCGGAGGAGATGGAGTAGTTGACGCCCTTTATCTGGAACGGCGTCGCCAGACACGCGGAGACCGTACTGCCCATGGTGCGGGTCACGCGATAGGGGCCGACGCGGCGCAGGCCTTTTTCGCGCATCACATCGGCGGCCTCGACCTGGTTGGCGCTGGAGGCGCCGCCGGAGCCGGCGATCAGGCCGGTGCGCGGATTGGAGATATCGCTGGCCTCGAGCCCGGCATCGTCGATCGCCTGCTGCATGGCGATGTAGGCATAGGCTGCCGCATCGCCCATGAAGCGCAGCTGCTTGCGATCGACCAGGGATTCGATATCGATATCGACAACACCGGCGACCTGGCTGCGGAAACCGAGCTCGGCGTATTCCGGCTTGTAGCGAATGCCAGAGCGTCCCTGGCGCAGAGAGTCGAGCACCTGTTGGGCATCGTTGCCCAGGCACGAAACGATACCCAGGCCGGTGACTACCACTCGTTTCATGGAAGCCTCCCGCTCAGAAGTTCTCAGTATTGGTGAACAGGCCGACACGCAAGTCCTTGGCCTGATAGATGTCATGGCCATCGACCGACAGCGTGCCGTCGGCGATACCCAGGATTAGCCGCCGGGTGATCACGCGCTTGATTTCGATATGGTACGAAACCCGGCCAGCGTCCGGCAGAATCTGGCCGGAGAACTTGACCTCGCCGCAACCCAGCGCGCGACCGCGACCGGGATTTCCCAGCCAGCCGAGATGGAAACCGACCAGTTGCCACATGGCGTCCAGGCCGAGGCAGCCGGGCATCACCGGGTCGCCAGGGAAATGACACTGGAAGAACCACAGGTCCGGATGGATATCCAGCTCGGCGATGATTTCGCCCTTGTTGTATTTGCCGCCGTCCTCGTTGATTTGCGTGATGCGATCGAGCATCAGCATGTTGGGAGCGGGGAGTTGAGCGTTACCGGGGCCGAACAGTTCCCCCCGGCTGCATTTCAGCAGATCGTCGTGGCTGAAAGAGTGCTGTCTGGTCACTAGATCGTTCCGAGAATCGAAAAAGAGTGTGCCTCATGGACTGCAAGGCGCGGCCAGTCTAATGGCTGCGGGCAGCGAATGCACGTGGGCTCAAGCCTAGTCGTGCGTCATCGGGGGTGCAATCACCGCGGCAGGGCGTGCCATCAACGGCTTACCGCACTGCGGGTCGACCCCCCAGGCTTGCCCTGGAGAATGTCGACGGGGCATGATGCGAGATGGGAACGAGGTGAACTCGACCTCCGGTCGAACCAACATAATGACGATAAACGACAATCTATGTGGCCTTCTTTTTCGCTGAATCGACCGCTGATCTGGTTGGGGCTGGCAGCGCTTGCCGCTGCAAGCCTGTTGCCGCTGCTGACTCTGCGGCTGGTGGCACTGGTCATCGTGGCGATCGGTATGATCGACGGCTGGCGCCAGATACGGCTCGAACACCAGCGACGACGGCTGAGCGAACAGGCGCTCGAGCTTTCCCAGGATGGCATGATGATCACCGACGCCGGCAATCGCATCCTCACCGTCAATCCCGCTTTTACCCAGATCACCGGCTATACCCTGGACGAGATCGCGGGGCTCGATCCCTCGGCGTTCTCCGCGGGCCGCCATGACAAGGCATTCTACGATCGCTACTGGCAGACGCTGCAGGCCACCGGCCGCTGGGAAGGCGAGATCTGGAATCAGCGCAAGCACGGCGATCAATATCCCGAATGGCTTCGGGTCCAGGCTTGCCATGACGACAAGGGGCGCGTCTCCCACTATGTCGGCCTGTTCACCGACATCAGCCGCCACAAGGCGCGTGAGCGGGACCTGCGCCGTATCGGCTTCGAGGATCCGCTGACCGGCCTGCCCAATCGCCGCCGTTTGCATGATCTGCTGGCCTCGCGCCTGCGTCATCTGCGCGCGGGAGAAGGGCTCGATCTGGCGCTGATCGATATCGACGGCTTCAAGGCGATCAACGACGGCCTCGGCGTCGACAGCGGCGATCGGCTGCTGGCCCGCTTCGGGCAACGCCTGGCGGCGCAGGTCGCCGGGGGGATCGTCGGTCGCCTGGGCGGCGACGAATTCATGGTGATTCGTACCACCACGTTCGACGATCACGAGAAATGGGTCGCCAGCCTGCGCCAGCACCTGAGCGAGCCGTTCGAGATCGACGGCAACTCGCTGCGCCTGGGACTCACCATCGGCAGTTGCCGCGCCCCCGAGGACGGCAACGATTCCGGCGTGCTGTTCCAGCGCCTGGAGTCCGCGCTCTACAGTGCCAAGCGCCACGGGCGCAATCACGATCGGCGTTTCCGGCCCTCGCTCGAGGTCGAGAATGATCGCCAGCTGGCGGTTATCAACGAGCTGCGACAGGCTCTGGCTCAAGGCTCGCAGCTCGAAGTCTACTATCAGACCCAGCATCGCCTCGACGACGGCGAGTTGATCGGCATGGAAGCGTTGCTGCGCTGGCACCATCCCGAGCAGGGCCTGATTCTACCCAACGAGTTCATTCCCCTGGCGGAGCGCCATGGGTTGATGCCGGCGCTCGGTAACTGGGTGATCGGTCAGGTCGTGGCGCAAATCTCGATCTGGCGGGCTCAGGGGCTGACGGCCGTACCGGTCTGGGTCAATATCTCGGCATTGCAACTGATCCAGGGCGACCTCGAAGCGAGCCTGCTTTCGACATTGAGACAATATCGGGTGCCGGCCCAGTTTCTCGGCCTGGAATTGACCGAGTCGGTGCTGCTCGACGAGCGCGCCGGCGATATCTCGCCACGCCTCGAAGCGCTGCGCCGCGAGGGGCTACAGATCGCGATCGACGACTTCGGCACCGGTTACTCGTCGATGGCCTACTTGAAACGCCTGCCGATCGATAAGCTCAAGCTCGACCGTGAATTCATCCGCGCCTTGCCCCATGACCACGCCGATGCCGCCATCACCTCCGCGGTGCTGGCGATGGCCCAGGGTTTGCATCTGGACGTCATTGCCGAGGGCGTGGAAACCGCCGAGCAGCGTGATTTCCTGTTGGCCAGAGGTTGTCGCCACGTCCAGGGCTATCTCTACGCGAGGCCACAGCCGGCCAGCGCGGTGGAATCCCGCCTGCGCCAGGCGACGGCTACCGTTTACCCCTGATCCGCGGCGTGCTTTCCGCGTCGCCGGGATGCCGTGTCAGCCCCCGTCGACGATCGAACGCAGGCGACCCACCGCCTGCCCCAGGTCCTCTCCCAGCAGGACAACGCTCGTGTTCTCGAAGTCGCCGGCGCGAATCCGCGCAATCGGCCCCGCCAGACAGACCGGTACCTCGGCCTGCTCGGCGAGCCGCGGCAGTTGGCGCCGAACGACCTCGCCCCGCTCGGCCTGACCGCTGGCCAGCAACAGTGCCTTCGCGCCGAGGCAGTCGATGGCCATGGGAAATTCACCCAGTGGCAACTCACCATCGATCAGTTGAACGCGATAACCCGCTGCGGAAGCCGCCAAGCCCATCAATAGCGCCCAGAAACCGCTCGAGTCCTCGGGCAGCCGCGCCACCACAAGTTCGCGGGCGTTGCTCGATTGATTGGCATGGTAAATGCGGGTGCCGATGCGCGTGCGCAGAAAGGTTTCGAGCAGTCGCCGCTGCAGTGTGGCTCCGAACTGGTCGCTCCAACGCTCCTCGAGCTGTTCGATCGCCGGTTGCCACAGTTCTGCAATGCACAGGCTCACCGGATAGAGTGCCAGGCTCTGATTGAACAGCGCTTCGAGACGCCCCATGTCGAGCGAATCGACGGCGTGAACCAGGTGTTGACGTTGACTATCCCAATCGCCTACCTGGGGGGGCGATGTCTCGGCGGCTTGCGGCTGATCGAGCAGCTCGCGCACCTGGCTGACCGGCACGCCCCGATTCAGCCACTGCAGGATGCGCTCGACGCGCTCGATGTCATCGCGGGCATAGAGTCGGTGCCCCTTGGGAGTACGCTGTGGCCTGATCAGCCCATAGCGGCGCTCCCAGGCGCGCAGCGTGACGGAATTGACCCCGGTCAGGCGCGAGACCTCGCGGATCGGGTAGAGCGGCGCGGCACTCGAATCCAACACCTTGTAAGTCATGCATCCTCCTGCAACGCCTTTGCGCCGTCCCGCCGAAGCGGAGAGATAACGACGGCAATCACCCCAGCCGACAATCCATGGCGCTTCGGCATCGCGTGACGGCTCGGCGATGTTGCCTTCGTTTCGTGGCGTCACCGTTTCTGGCATCAATTTCGAGGGGCGCTGTCTCGTGGCCGTGTATGGCCGATCGTCGTGGACGAAACGCCTGTGATCTCATGAGACAAAATGGTTGGACATCTTGTACGTATCAAGCGTTTTGTACAACTTGAATGTAATACGAGAGCGTCGTCAATCATCGTGAACGCGAGATTCGATAATGCCGGCCAAGGCGTCGACAAAGGCCGGGTGCTGGCCTACAGGATCGAGCAAGCGAAGCGTTACCGGCTGCGCCCGCGCGATAGCGTCGAGCTGTCCCGGTACGTCTTCGCGCAGATGGCGTCCGGCGGCGAAGAACAACGGGAGCACCTCGATTTCGCTGATACCCTGGGCGAGCAGTTCAGCGACGCGGGTTTCTAGCGATGGCTCGCTGAGTTCCATGAAGGCGAGGACGACGGGTTTGTCGACGCGCGGTGCCAAGTCACGTTCCAGGGCTTCGAACGGCGCGCGCCAGCGCGCATCGCTGGAGCCGTGAGCCAGCAGAATCATGGCGGACTGTGTCATGCTGCCTCCTGAGGGAGTTGGTGTCAGCGGGTGGCGTCGGAACGGTAAGCTGGCGGAAGATTTGCCTGGTGCCTGCTATATTAGGTCATTGTATAACATCCGTATAATTGAGGGGCAGCGAACATGCGCCTATTGGTCACAGGAGGCACGGGGTTCGTGGGGAGCCGCCTGGTCGAGCGGGCATTGGCAGCCGGGCATCAGGTTATGGTGGTATCACGTGACCCCGAGCGTGCGGAGAGCAGGCTGCCGGCCGGGATAACGATCCGCGATTCGGTGGCCGAGTTCGCCGGCGACAAGCCCCAGGCGATCGTCAATCTGGCCGGCGAGCCGATCGCCGATCGCCGCTGGAGCGATTCGCAGAAGACGCGGCTGATGGAATCCCGCCGCCATACCACCCGCGAGGTGGTCGCGCTGTGCGAGCAACTGGCGCAGGCGAACGCGGCGCCACGGGCGTTGGTGTCGGGCTCCGCGATGGGCTATTACGGCGAACAGGGCGAGCGCGAGGTGACCGAGCAGACGCCGCCGCACGACGAATTCGCCCATCGACTCTGCGAGATGTGGGAGCGCGAGGCCAAGAAGGCCGAGCCTTTTGGCACGCGGGTGGCCTGCCTGCGTACCGGCCTGGTGCTGGACGCCGGCGGTGGCATGCTGGCCAAGATGCTGCCGGCATTCAAGCTGGGGCTGGGCGGCCGTATCGGCGACGGCCGCCAGTGCATGCCCTGGGTTCATCGCGAGGATCTGGTTGGCGCGATCGAGTTCCTGCTCGATAACGACGCCTTGAACGGCCCGTTCAACGCCTGCGCGCCGCAGCCGGTGACCAATGCCGAATTCACCCGCACGTTGGGGCGGCACCTGCATCGTCCCGCCAGGCTCTGCGTGCCGGCGCCACTGTTGAAGTTCGGTCTGGGCGAGATGTCGCGTCTATTGCTGACCGGCGCCTGCATGCGGCCGCGGCGCCTGCTCGAGGCGGGCTTCACCTTCCGCTATGAAACCCTCGACGAAGCCCTGGCGGCCATCCTGTCACGTTAGTTCTTCCACGTTAGCCGGCTCAGAATCTGTTTACGATCTCGCGAGCTAGAGCCAAACGAGGCGAAAACACTTGAGAAAGCAGAGTTTACGTGGGGTTAAATGAGCATTCCGAAAGTGTTTGACTCGCTTCGCTCGCCCTACGGGCCAGCCTTCGGCTGTTGTCTCCGCTGCGCTCCGGCTCAACAAAGTTTGGCCGACGCGCAGCAGATCGTGAGCAGGTTCTCAGCGCTGCTCGTTATCGACGGTCACTATCACCCGCACGGCATCCAGACGCAGCGTCGCCCCCTCGATCGCCGCATCCAGCGCACGGCGCTCCGAGCGCAGTGCCTCCAGCTCGTCGTCGCGGATAGCGCCGTTGTGCTGTGCCAGTGCCTTGAGCCGGGCCAGCTCCACATCCAGGGTATCGCGCATCTGGCACTGGGCCCGTTCCACCAGGGTCGGTAGCTCCCGTTCCGCTTCGCTTTCGCCACGCTTGAGCAGTGATCGCAACTGGTCGTGTCGGGACTTCAGCAATTCCCGGGCCACGCCTTTCTTGACGCGCTGCAGATTGCGCGACAGGCCGCTGAAGGTCACCTTGTCGGAGAGATTGGCGCCGCTTTCGTCGAGCAGTACGCGAATTCCGCTATCCGGCAGGAAGCGGCCCACATGCAGCCGTTTGGGGGCCGGGCAGTGGGTACGGAAGATCAGCTCCAGCATCAGCCGCCCACCGGGAATGCTGGGGTGTTTCAGCAGGGCGAGTGCGGTGTTGCCGAGGCTCGAGTCGAGCACGCGCTCGAGCAGCGCACCCACCAGCGGGTGCTCCCAGGAGAGCCGCTGAATGTCGTCCCGCGCCAGCGCGCGCGAGCGGGAGTAGGTGGCGGTGAAGCCTTCGTCGCCCTGGGCCAGTCCCGGCAGGCTATCGAGCATGTGCGAGCCGGGGGCGAGGTGCATTAGGCCGTTGCCGAGATCGCGGCTGTCGACGCCGAAAATGTCGAGCGCCTGATCGACATAGCGCGGCAGCGCGGGGTCGTTGTCCTGCTCCACCACCGCGCTGACCACGGCATCGGCGCGCTCCGGGCGGCAGGCATTCCATTCCAGCAGGCGATTGCGCCCGGCCTCGCGCTCCGCCAGGCGCGCGTCGTTGAAGGTGCGGGTCTCCTCGATCAGGGTGTCGAGGCCGCCGTTTCTATCAAAACAGTCGTCGTCGAGGCTCTCCAGCAGGGCGTCGCTGAACGCCGTGAGCACGTCGCCGCCGGCGGCATGCGGCGTGGTGAAGGCGTCGAGGCCGTCACGGTACCAGCGCAACAGCGTGGCGCCGGGGCTCCGATCGATCACCGGCACATGGATATCGATAGGGTGCAGTTGGCCAATGCGATCGAGACGGCCGATGCGCTGTTCGAGCAGGTCCGGATGCCACGGCAGGTCGAACATCACCAAGTGATGGCAGAACTGGAAGTTACGTCCCTCGGAGCCGATCTCGGAGCAGATCAGCACCTGGCAGCCGCCCTCGTCATCGGCGAAGGCGGCAGCGGCACGATCGCGCTCGACCAGGCTCATCTCCTCATGGAACACCGGTGCCTGAATGCCGGCCCGCACGCGTAGCGCTTCGGCCAGATCGATGGCGGTCTGGCGCCAGTGAGCGATCACCAGCACCTTGGTCTGGCGGCCGAGCGTCTCGAGCCGTTCGAGCAACCACTCGACGCGAGGATCGATCCGCCACCAGGGCGTCTCGCTCTGCAAGGCGTCGTCGTGAACGGCGCGATAGGCGGCCTCGGGGTAAAGGCGGGCGTCGCGGGTGCCGAGCTCGGCGGCGGTGAGGCGGGCGGCGAAGTGGTCGTTGCCGTCGCGCAGCTCATCGAACTGGCTCCGATAAGTCTCCGGCATCGGCAGGGAGTCGACGTGTAGATGCCGCTCCGGAAAACCGCCGACATGACGCCGGCTGTTGCGGAACATCACGCGTCCGGTGCCGTGGCGATCGAGCAGCTGTTCGCGTAGCTGACGACGAGCGCTCTCCCGCTGCGAGTCGTTGCTTTCCGGGTCGAGCAGGGTCTCCAGCAGCGCGCGGCTGTCGCTGTCGTCGACCACCGTGCCGAGGCGGTCACGATCCGCAGCGTCACCCGGCAGGCGCTCGAGCGCATCGATGGCCTCGGCCACCGCCGCATAGCCGGCCTCTTCTTCGCGAAAGCGCTCGAGGTCCTGGTAGCGGTCCGGGTCGAGCAGACGCAGGCGGGCGAAGTGGCTCTCCAGTCCCATCTGCTCGGGGGTGGCGGTCAGCAGCAGCAGTCCGTCGATGCGCCGGGCCAGTCGCTCGACACAGCTATAACCGGGTCCTTGCGCCTGCGGCGTCCAGTCGAGGTGGTGCGCTTCGTCGACGATCAGCAGGTCCCATTGGCAGGATTCGGCCTGGCGCTGGCGGTGCGGGTTGGCAAACAGCCACTGCTGGCTGGCGAGGATGCACTGGCCACTGTCGAAGGGATTGTCGTCGTCACTGTTTCCACCCCAGGCCTCGCTCTGGGCTTCGTCCAGCAGCGTTACCGACAGCGAGAAGCGGCGCAGCAGCTCGATCAGCCACTGGTGCGTGAGGCTGGCGGGAACCAGGATCAGCGCGCGGCTGGCGCGACCGGTGAGCAGCAGGCGATGGAGGATCAGCCCGGCCTCGATGGTCTTGCCGAGTCCCACTTCGTCGGCGAGCAATACACGAGGCGCATGGCGGCGCGAGACCTCGTCGGCGATATAGAGCTGATGCGGGATGAGGTCGATGCGCGGCCCCGCGAGACCGAGTGCCGGGCTGCGGGCGATACGCTGGTGATGATGCAGTGAGCGGAAACGCAGCTCGAACCAGTCGTTGCGATCGACCTGGCCGGTGAGCAGGCGATCCTGGGCCTGGTGGAAGCGCATGCTGTCGGAGAGCTTGGCCTCGTCGAGAACCACCGGCTCGCCATCGTCGGTTTCACCGTGATAGATCACGCATCCGTCGCGTTCCTCGACCCGCCGCACCGTCAGTTGCTGACCGTCGGCAGCATCGATGCGATCACCCTCGGCGAAGACCACGCGGGTCAGCGGGGCCTGGCGTACGCTATAGATGCGGGTTTCCTGGCTGGCGGTGAAGAGCACGGTAACGCTGCGGGGGTCGACGCTGAGGATGGTGCCAAGTCCCAGCTCGGTTTCGCCGTCGCTGATCCAACGCTGGCCGGGAGTGAAATCGCTCATGATGCCTCGGTGATGTTGTCGCTGCGGGAACGGATGGGCGTGGCATTCTAGCGTAAAGGGAAGATCGCCTTAAGCGTCGAACGGTTCGGTGTCATTAGAGTCTGTTGCCGTTTCAGCGCGAACCGCGTTGCTGCGCCAAATGGCGCCAGGCCAGGCGCGGGATGCCGAGAAGGGTGGTTCCCTTTTCCAATCCCGCAACGCCGCATGGCGCCATTTGCCGCGCAACCCGAAGGGCCGGGCCAGTTTTTGCACGGTGCTGCGTTATTCGTCGTTCATTTGGAACGACCAAATCACGCTCCTCTCGCCTTGCCCCGCACAAAAACTGGCTCCGGCGCGGCCGTGCACGAAACGGCAACATACCCTATGAATCAGCGTTACACTGCCGGCTCGGCGGGGGAACGAGGGAGGCGTGAATGGCAGCACTGGGCAGCAACGGCGACGGCTTGCGGCGGCTGGCGATTGCCAGTCAGGCGACGGGATTCATCTTGATCATCGTCCTGGAAACCTGGCTGGGCGATAGCGCGAGACCCTGGCAGGGCGTGACTCTGGCGTTGATGTTGACGGCAGCCGCCTGGCTGGCGCTGGTACGCCGCTACCGGCGCAACAAGCAGCGCCGGCGAGAGATCGAGTCCGCCGACGATACGTGATCGAGTCCGCCGACTATTGGGACTCGAGGACCGGCGAGCACTGCTCGAGTGTCTTGGCCAGTTTGGGCGGGCGGCTGTCCTCGCTTTCGCCGGGGTCGTGCTCGCGCTGCATCTTGCGTACCTCGGCGGCACTGAATCGCGCCTGGAGCGCCTTGGTGGCGCATTCGCAGTAACGCTCGACCTTGGGGCCTTCGATACCGGTGGCGGTGATATTGGCGCGACACTGTGCCTGGGAGGTCTCGATCTCCTTGGCGGACCATGGGATCGGTTGCTCCTCGGCTTGCTGTTTCTCGGTTTCCTGGGCTTGCGCGGAGAATGCCACGAGAGAAAGCGCCGCGAGAGAGAAGGCGAGGCTGAGCGTGGTCAAGCGGGGTGACAAGAACATGGTGATTCTCCCTGAGGGCCGATCTCCGGTGAGGCGCTCATGGAGAACGCGGGTGCCGGAGGGCGATGCGTGACTCTCTTCTACTCTAGAGGCCCCTCGCTCGGCTGCCCATTGAACCTAAGGTGTCATGGTTCCATGGCCGGGATCGATGGGCTCAATGCAACGCGAATCAGCATGAAAAACGCCCGTTAGGCCGGAGCCTGAACGGGCGTTTCGAATACGGTGGTCGGAGTGACAGGATTCGAACCTACGACCTCTGCCTCCCGAAGGCAGCGCTCTACCAAGCTGAGCTACACTCCGATTTCTCTGCTGCCGAGGGCGACTCGACGGAGCTGCATTATACTCATCCCAAGACGCGGCGCAACCTTGATCGCAAAGCCTTTTAGACGTCACGTTCGACGGCGATGCGTGTCAGTGTCTCCATGCTCTCGCGGTAAGGGCTCGGTGGCAGAAGTTCGAGTTGCTGTCTGGCCTTTTCGGCCATCTCCTCGGCGCGTCGACGGGTATATTCGAGCGCGCCGGTATCGCGCACGATCGCAAGCACGTCGTCGAGTCGCGCGAGGCCGCCATCGGTGATCGCCTGGCGAATCAGTGCAGCCTGCTCCGGGCTGCCATGACGCATGGCGTGGATCAACGGCAGGGTCGGTTTGCCTTCGGCCAGATCATCGCCGACGTTCTTGCCCATGGTCTCGGCGTCGCCCTGGTAGTCGAGCAGGTCGTCGATCAGTTGGAAGGCCAGCCCCAGATAGCGGCCGTAGAGCTTGAGTGCGCGCTCCTGCTCGCTGTCGGCCTCGGCCAGGATCGCACCGCTGTGGGAGGCGGCCTCGAACAGCATCGCGGTCTTGCCCTGGATGGTGTCGAAGTAGTCCGACTCCTCGATGTCGGCGTTGCCGATATTGGTCAGTTGCTGGACTTCGCCCTCGGCGATCACGCAGGTGGCGCTGGAAAGCACCTGCATGATACGCATCGAGCCCACCTCGACCATCATCTGGAACGAGCGTGAATAGAGGAAATCGCCGACCAGCACCGAAGGTGCGTTGCCCCAGGTGTCGTTGGCGGTCGGTTTGCCACGGCGCCGGTTCGACTCGTCGACCACGTCGTCGTGCAACAGCGTCGAGGTGTGCATGAACTCGATCAGCGTGGCCAGCGTGACATGCTTGTCGCCACGATAATCGAGCGCGCGCGCGGCGAGCAGCACGAGTAGCGGACGCAGGCGTTTGCCACCGCTTTCGATGATGTACTGGCCGATGGTCTCGACCAGAGGGATTCGCGACGCCAATTGATTGAGGATCGTGCGATTGACGGCGGCGAAGTCCTCAGCCACCGATGCATGGATGGATGCAGCGTTGGATTGCATGGTCGGCTTGTCAGTGAATCGGATGGGGCTTGAGTAGGGCCGCTCGAAGCCGGCCATGGCTGTAGACCGAGACCGAGAGAGGCGGTGTGAGTCGCTATGCTAGGTGGCGCCCCCGGGTGCGTCAAGCAACGCCAGGCCCGGCATGCCGCGTTTGGCTTGCCTCGCGCAGGCGCAGTCGCTATAATCCGCGACCCAACTCGTCATGCTCCCTGTCAGATGGTTGCCGGAAGGGGCACCACTCGCCGCAGGTCGACAAAGAGCGCCGATCCCCGATGAGTTGGCCCAGATGAGTGCCCGGAGAGTATTATGTACGCTGTAATCAAGAGCGGCGGTAAGCAATACCGCGTGCAGGAAGGTCAGACACTCAAGCTGGAGAAGCTTGAGATCGCGACCGGTGAAACCCTGGAGTTCGACCAGGTTCTGCTGGTTGCCGACGGCGACGACATCAAGGTCGGCGCGCCGTTGGTCGACGGTGCCAAGGTGGCTGCGGAAATCGTCTCCCACGGTCGTGGCGACAAGGTGCAGATCATCAAGTTCCGTCGCCGCAAGCACCACATGAAGCGTCAGGGCCACCGTCAGTGGTTCACTGAAGTCAAGATCACTGGGATTTCCGCCTAAGCGCGGGATATTCCTCCCCAGAGAGAGGTATTAACCATGGCTCACAAGAAGGCCGCCGGTAGTACGCGTAACGGTCGCGATTCCGAATCCAAACGCCTGGGTGTCAAGCTGTTCGGTGGACAGAAGGCTACGGCCGGTAACATCATCGTTCGTCAGCGTGGCACCAAGTTCCATCCGGGAACCGGCGTGGGTATCGGCAAGGACCACACGCTGTTTGCGCTCAACGACGGCGTGATCAAGTTCGAGCAGAAAGGCCCAAAGAACCGCAAGTTCGTGAGCGTGGTCTCCGCCTGAGACTTCACGAACACTGGTTGAAAAAGCCCCGCCCAGGCGGGGCTTTTTCGTTTTTGCGGCATTATCTTGCAGCATCCATGCGCGCGGCGCCCGCCGCCGGGAGAGTGACATGCAGTTCGTCGACGAAACCTCGATTACCGTCGAAGCCGGCAAGGGCGGCAATGGCTGTCTCAGCTTCCGGCGTGAAAAGTTCGTGCCCAGGGGCGGCCCCGATGGCGGTGATGGCGGCCATGGCGGCAGCGTCTACCTGATCGGCGATGAATCGCTGAACACCTTGATCGACTTCAAGTATCAGCGCTTCTACAAGGCGCAGAACGGTCAGCCCGGCCAGGGCCGCCAGATGAGCGGCAAGGCCGGCGACGATCTTCACGTCAAGGTGCCGGTCGGCACCACGGTGATCGACGAGGATACGCTCGAAGTGATCGCCGACGTCACTGCGGAAGGGCAAGTGGTGCTGGTCGCCCAGGGCGGGCGGCGCGGGCTCGGCAACATCCATTTCAAGTCCTCGACCAATCGCGCGCCGCGGCGGACCACGCCGGGCACCGAGGGCGAGCGGCGCAAGCTACGCCTGGAGATGAAGGTGATGGCCGATGTCGGCCTGCTGGGCATGCCCAATGCCGGCAAGTCGACGCTGATCCGTGCGGTCTCGGCGGCCAAGCCCAAGGTCGCCGACTATCCCTTCACCACGCTGGTGCCCAACCTCGGGGTGGTCAAGCTCGGCACCCATGAGCACTTCGTCATGGCCGACGTGCCCGGGTTGATCGAAGGCGCTTCCGATGGCGCCGGTCTCGGCCTGCGCTTTCTCAAGCACCTGACCCGCACGCGACTGTTGCTGCACGTGGTCGATGCCGCGCCGTTCGACGAGTCCGACCCGGTCGAAGCCGTGCGGGCGATCGCCGGCGAGCTGGAACGCTTCTCGCCGACATTGGCCGAGCTGCCGCGCTGGCTGGTGATCAACAAGCTGGACCTGCTGCCGGAAGACGAGCGCGAGGCGCGCGTCGCCGACATCGTTTCACGGCTCGGCTGGGGCGGTCCGGTGTTCCGGATCGCGGCCATCGCCGGCGAGGGTACCGATGAGCTCGTCCAGGCGGCCTATCGGTGGCTCACCGAGCAGCGTCGGCTCGAACACGAGGACGAGGAGGCGGCCGAGCGCGAGCGTGAGATGCGGGCCCGCATGGAGGCCGAATCGGTGGCGCGGGTCGAAGCGCACCAGGCGCGTTTGCGAGTCAAGCGCGGCGAAGTGAACGACGATGACGACTTCGATGATGACGACTATGACGTCGAGGTCGAATACACCCGCTGAAGGCAACGTGAACGGCAGAGCCGCCCGAACCCGGTCGGGGTCCAGGAGTGGTCAGGTGGCGGTGAGCGAGGGAGAGTGGAAATGACGGCGGATCGGCAATCGGGGCGTCAGGTGCTGAAAGACGCGCGGCGGGTCGTGGTCAAGATCGGCAGTGCGCTCTTGACCAACGACGGTCGCGGGCTCGACGAGGCGGCGATCGGTGGCTGGGTCGACCAGATGGCCGAGCTGCACCGCCGTGGCATCGAAGTGGTGCTGGTCTCCTCGGGCTCGATTGCCGAAGGCATGGTGCGACTCGGCTGGCACACCCGCCCGAGCGCCGTGCATGAACTGCAGGCCGCCGCCGCGGTAGGGCAGAGCGGGCTTTCGCAGTGTTACGAAACCCATTTTGCCCGCCATGGCCTGCGCAGCGCCCAGGTGCTGCTGACTCACGATGACCTCTCCAACCGCAAGCGCTATCTCAACGCGCGTTCGGCGCTGCGCACGCTGGTCCAGCTCGGTGTGGTCCCGGTGATCAACGAGAACGATACCGTGGTCACCGACGAGATCCGCTTCGGCGACAACGACACCCTGGGCGCGCTGGTCGCCAACCTGCTCGAGGCCGATGCGCTGTTGATCCTGACCGATCAGGAGGGGCTTTTCGATGCCGATCCACGCCAGCATCCCGCAGCCAAACTGATCGGCGAGGGCAAAGCCGACGACCCGGCCCTGGATGCGGTGGCCGGTGGTGGTGGCGTGTTGGGGCGCGGCGGCATGGCGACCAAGCTGCGGGCGGCGCGGCTGGCCGCGCGTTCGGGAGCCGTGACGGCGATCGCCAGTGGGCGCCAGCCGCAGGTGCTGATCCGGTTGCTCGAGGGCGAGTCGCTGGGAACATTGCTGCGTCCCGATCACGCGCCGTTGGCGGCGCGCAAGCGCTGGCTTGCCGGCCAGTTGCAAGTCCGTGGCACGCTGACGCTGGACCCCGGCGCGGTGAGGGTGTTGCGCTCGCAGGGGTCGAGCCTGCTGCCGGTCGGCGTCAAGCAGGTGCAGGGCGCGTTCAAGCGTGGCGACATGGTGGTCTGCGTCGACGAGCAGGGCGCGCGCGTGGCCAAGGGGCTGATCAACTATTCGAGTGTCGATGCCGCCCGGCTCGTGGGGCAGCCGAGCCAGCGGATCGCCGAAATCCTGGGTTACATGGAAGCGCCGGAACTGATTCATCGCGACAACCTCGTGGTGCTGTGAGAATGCATTGGCCCGAGGCCCGCGCATGGCGGTTTGTGTCGTCTTTCCGGGGAGAAATGGATCAACCGGTCGCTAGTATCGGCTGCAAAGGCTGTGATAGAATCCCGCATCCTCTCAGACATGGCCCGTGAAGACTGTCCTTGAACGGCAGTCGTTGCGACCCGAGGCGCGTGCGGTTCGGGCGTGACTTGAACATTTGGCCGAATCATTCAGGGCTGGCCTGAAGCGGTTTCGAGTGGCCCTGGTGATTTAACTTACAGAATTGACTGTCAACATCTCCAAGGAGTCGACGGTGGCGAATACCAAGCAGGCGCGCAAGCGCGCACGTCAGGCGGAAGACCGCCGCAAGCACAACGCAAGTCAGCGTTCCATGGTGCGTACCTACATCAAGCGCGTGATCAAGGCCATTCAGGCTGGCGATCAGACTCAGGCGAACGCCGAGTTCAAGGCGGCTCAGCCGGTCATCGACCGCATCGCCGACAAGGACACCCTCTCCAAGAAGAAGGCGGCGCGTATCAAGAGTCGCTTGAACAAGCGAATTAAGGCGCTGGCTGCCTAAGCCGGACGCGCTTGACGAAAAACCGGCTTCGGCCGGTTTTTTTGTGGCCGCCTTCCCTGGCGGCCATCCTGCGGACCATCACTGGCGTGATGTCCAAAATCCCTCCTGGGGATTTAGTGTGGCCGCCTTCCCTGGCGGCCATCCTGCGGACCATCACTGCGTGATGTCCAAAATCCCTCCTGGGGATTTAGTGTGGTCGCCTTCCCTGGCGGCCATCCTGCGGACCGCAGTCGGCACGATGACCAAAATCCCTACCGGGTTTGGTTGCAGCCGGCATTTCGATAGAAGAGCCTGACGGATCAGCAGCGTGAGCGACGGAAGCATGAGCGACCAACCAACCTCATCGGCGAACGAGCCGGGCGCGCAAGCGACTGCGGCCGAGCCGGCGACGCTGCCATCGCGTGGCGGACTGTTGCGCTCGGGGCTGGTGGTCAGCACGATGACCTTGCTGTCGCGTGTCCTGGGCCTGCTGCGGGACGTGGTGATCGCCGCACTGCTCGGCGCCGGTAGCGGTGCGGACGCCTTCTTCGTCGCCTTCAAGATTCCCAACTTCATGCGCCGGCTGTTCGCCGAGGGGGCGTTCAACCAGGCCTTCGTGCCGGTGTTGTCGGAATACGCCACCCAGCGCACCCGCGCCGAAGTGCGCGAGCTGCTCGATGCGGTCTCCGGCGGCCTGAGTGTCGTGCTGGCGCTGATCACGGCACTGGCGATCGTCGCCGCACCCTGGCTGGCATGGCTGTTCGCGCCCGGTTTCAAGGCCGATCCCGGTAAGCTGGCGCTGACTGCCGAGATGCTGCGGCTGACGTTCCCCTACCTGCTGCTGATCTCGTTGACGGCGTTCGCTGGCAGCGTGCTCAATACCTGGGAGCGCTTCGCGATTCCGGCATTCACGCCGGTACTGCTCAATCTCTGCCTGATCGGCTCGGCACTGTGGCTGACCCCGCTGATGAGCGATCCGGCGTTGGGCCTCGCCTGGGGTGTACTGATTGCCGGCGCCGCCCAGTTGCTGTTCCAGTTGCCGTTTCTGGCCCGGCTGGGGCTGACGCCACGGCCGTGGCCGCGCTTCCGGCATCCCGGTGTGAGACGCATCCTGCGCCTGATGGTGCCGGCGCTGTTCGGCGTCTCGGTGTCGCAGATCAATCTGCTGCTGGATACCGTGCTGGCGTCGTTCCTGGTCTCCGGCAGCGTCTCCTGGCTCTACTATTCCGACCGCCTGGTGGAGTTGCCGCTGGGCGTGTTCGGGATCGCCATCGCCACGGTGATCTTGCCGGCGCTCTCCAAGCGCCACGCGGAACAGTCGAGCGAGCATTTCGCACGCATGCTCGACTGGGCGTTGCGCATGGTGCTGCTGATCGGCCTGCCGGCGGCACTGGCGTTGATCCTGCTGGCCGAGCCGCTGCTGGTCAGCCTGTTTCACTACGGCGCGATGACCGACCACGACGTGGTGATGGCCGCGCGAAGCCTGCGTGCCTATGCTTTGGGCCTTTTGGCCTTCATGCTGATCAAGGTGCTGGCGCCGGGCTATTTCGCCCGCCAGGACACCAAGACGCCGGTCAAGATCGGCATCGTGGCGATGTTCGCCAACATGGCGCTGAATCTGGCGCTGATCGTGCCCTTGGCCCACGCCGGCCTGGCGCTGGCCACGGCACTGTCGGCGTTCCTCAACGCCGGCCTGCTTGGCTTCGGTCTGCGCAGGCAGGGCGTGCTGCGGTTTCAGCCGGGCTGGGGACGCTATGCGGTCCAGGTGGTGGGCGGTTGTCTGCTGATGGGGGCGGGACTATGGTGGCTCACCCCCGATTGGCATCTCTGGGTCGCCTGGGGAGCGCCGCGGCGAGTCGCTATATTGCTGGCGCTGGTGATCGGCGGAGCGGCAGCTTATTTCATTTGGCTGGCCTTGAGTGGCGTGCGCTTGAGACACTTCCGCTTGCGTGGCTGAGCACGGCTGATAGGGGAAAGTCCCTTGGTTATAATGAGACCCTTTGCCATGGCAGCGTGGCTTGCGCTGAAACGGGAACAGACCCTATGGAACTGATCCGAGGCCTGCACAATCTGCCCCCCCAGGGTGCTTCGCGTGGGTGCGTGGCCACCATCGGCAACTTCGACGGCGTGCACCTCGGCCATCAGGCGATTCTGGAGCAGCTGAAGGCGCTCTCGCAGGCGCTGGCGTTGCCGCTGACGGTGGTGATCTTCGAGCCTCAGCCGCGGGAATACTTCGCCGGCGATCAAGCGCCGCCGAGATTGACGCGTCTGCGCGACAAGGTCGCGTTGCTGGCTGCCTACGGCGCCGATCGGATCCTCTGCCTGCCGTTCAACGACGCCTTGCGCAGCTTGACCGCCCGGCAGTTCATCGAGCGCGTGCTGATCGATGGGCTGCGGGTACGCCATCTGGTGGTCGGCGACGATTTCCGCTTCGGCTGCGACCGTGCCGGTGACTTCACGCTGCTGCAGGCGGTCGGTCGCGAGCGGGGTTTCGCCGTCGAGCACACGCGCACGTTCACCCTCGACGACGAGCGGGTCTCGAGCACTCGCGTACGCACGCTGCTGGCCAGCGGCAACTTCTTCCAGGCCGCGCGGATGCTCGGGCGGCCCTACGCCTACAAGGGTCGCGTGGTGCGTGATCGTCAGTTGGGCCGTACCATCGGCGTGCCCACTGCCAACATTCCGTTGACGCGGCGGCCGCTGGCGTTGCGCGGTGTGTTCGCCTGTGCCGTGCGATTGCCCGATAGTAAGCGGGATAAGGGCGAGTGGAACCCGGGCGAGTGGGCCCGTGGCGTGGCCAACATCGGTTGGCGGCCCACCGTCGGCGCCGAGCGGCCGATGCTTGAAGTGCACCTGCTCGATCGCGAGCTCGATCTCTACGGCCAGTCGTTGACGGTGGTGCCCTGCGCGCGGCTGCGCGGCGAGATCAAGTTCGACGATTTCAACGCCCTGGTGGCCCAGATTCATCGCGATCTCGACAATGCCCGGCGCTATTTCCCCCGGGCGGCGGAGACCGCGGCCAGCGGCCGTGTCGCTTGCGAGGCCATCGGTCTCGATGCCGTGACGCTGCCGCAGGCGGAGTTTCCCCTGGCATCGGCGCCGCTGCCGCCCGAAACCTCGAATGCCGGCGCCCACGCGGGCCCGGCGTCCAGCGATACCCAAGATGACTGAAACAGCCTTGAGCGCCCTGAATACAGCCCTGAGCGATCTGATAATAGCCCTGAGCGCCCTGAATACAGCCCTGAGCGGACCGAAAAAGCCATGAGCGACTACAAGCACACTCTGAACCTGCCATCGACCGACTTCCCCATGCGCGGCAACCTGCCGTCGCGGGAGCCGGCGCGAATTGCGCAGTGGAATGACATGAACCTCTACGCCAAGTTGCGCGAGGCGCGTCGTGGCCGTGAGCGGTTCGTGCTGCATGACGGCCCGCCATACGCCAATGGCAGCATTCATATCGGGCATGCGGTCAACAAGCTGCTCAAGGACTTCATCGTCAAGTCGAAGAGCCTGGCCGGCTTCGACGCGCCCTACGTGCCGGGCTGGGACTGCCATGGCCTGCCGATCGAGCACAAGGTCGAGACCACCCACGGCAAGCATCTGCTGGCCGACGAAGCCCGCGCGCTGTGTCGTGAATATGCAGCGGCCCAGGTCGAGGTGCAGAAGGAAGGTTTCGTACGCCTCGGTGTCCAGGGCGATTGGGACAATCCCTACCTGACCATGAACTTCGTCAACGAGGCGGGCGAGATTCGCGCGCTGGCCGAAATGGTCAAGGGCGGCTATGTGTTCAAGGGCCTGAAGCCGGTCAACTGGTGCTTCGATTGTGGCTCGGCCCTGGCCGAGGCGGAAGTCGAATATCAGGACAAGCAATCCGACGCCATCGATGTCGCTTTCCCCAGCGTCGACGAGGCCAGGCTGGCCGCGGCCTTCGGCCTCGATGCGCTACCCAAGCCGGCGGCGGCGGTGATCTGGACCACCACGCCCTGGACCATTCCCGCCAACCAGGCGCTGAACGTCCATCCCGACTTTACCTATGCGCTGGTCGATACCGGCGAACGTTTGCTGCTGCTGGCCGAGGAGCTGGTCGAATCGAGCCTCGCGCGCTTCGGCCTGGAAGGCGAGATCATCGCCACCGCGCCCGGCGCGGCGCTGGAGCTTCTCGAATTCCGCCATCCGCTGGCCGAGCTCGATGCCGGTTACGACCGGCGCGCTCCGCTGTACATCGCCGATTACGTCGAGCTGGGGGCAGGCACGGGGATTGTTCATTCGGCGCCGGCCTATGGCGAGGACGACTTCGTCTCCTGTCGTCGCTATGGCATGAGCTTCGACGAGATTCTCAACCCGGTGCAGAGCAACGGCGTCTACGCCGACGACCTGCCGCTGTTTGGTGGCCAGATGATCTGGAAGGCCAACCCTCGGATCGTCGCCAGGCTGGAAGAGGCCGGGGCGCTGATGGCGCACGAGAAGATCAGCCACAGTTATATGCACTGCTGGCGCCACAAGACGCCGGTGATCTACCGCGCCACGGCGCAGTGGTTCGTCGGCATGGATATCGAAGGTGCCGACGGCAGGACGCTGCGCGACAAGGCGCTGGCCGGTGTCGAGGCCACCGACTTCATTCCCGCCTGGGGCAAGGCGCGGCTGCATTCGATGATCGCCAACCGTCCCGACTGGTGCATCTCGCGCCAGCGCAACTGGGGCGTGCCGATTCCGTTCTTCCTGCACAAGGCCAGCGGCGAGCTGCATCCGCGTACCGTCGAGTTGATGGAGGATGTGGCCAAGCGCGTCGAGCAGGAAGGTATCGAGGCCTGGTTCCGGCTCGACCCGAGCGAACTGCTGGGCGACGAGGCGGCGGATTACGAAAAAGTCACCGATACCCTCGATGTCTGGTTCGACTCCGGCACCACCCACTGGCACGTGCTGCGCGGCTCGCATCCGCTCGGCCACGACCAGGGCCCGCGTGCGGACATCTACCTCGAAGGCTCCGATCAGCATCGCGGCTGGTTCCACTCGTCGCTGCTGACCGGCTGCGCGATCGACGGCCACGCGCCCTACAAGGCGCTGCTGACCCACGGTTTCACCGTCGACGAGAAGGGCCGCAAGATGTCCAAGTCGCTGGGCAACGTGGTCGCGCCGCAGCAGGTGATGGACAAGCTCGGCGCCGACATCCTGCGCCTGTGGGTGGCCTCCACCGACTACTCCGGCGAGATGGCGGTCTCCGACGAGATCCTCAAGCGCACCGCCGACGTCTACCGGCGCATCCGTAACACCTCGCGTTTTCTGCTCGCCAACCTGAGCGGCTTCGATCCGGCCAGCCATGCCGTCGCGTTCGACGACATGCTGGCGCTGGACCGCTGGGCGGTGGATCGCGCCGCGTTGCTGCAGGAGCGTATCCGGCAAGCCTATGCCGACTACCGCTTCCGCGATGTCTATCAGCAGGTCCACGACTTCTGCGCGCGGGACATGGGCGGCTTCTACCTCGACATCATCAAGGATCGCCAGTACACCACCCAGGCCGACTCGCTGGCGCGGCGCAGCTGCCAGACCGCGCTCTATCACATCGTCGAGGCGCTTGCGCGCTGGGTGGCGCCGATCCTGTCGTTCACCGGCGAGGAAATCTACGAGAACATCCCCGGTCAACGAGCCGAGAGCGTGCTGCTCGAGACCTATTACCAAGGGCTCGCCACGCTGCCGGAAGATGCGCCGATGGGGCGCCAGTTCTGGGAGCGGGTGATGGCGGTCAAGCAGGCGGTCAACAAGCAGCTGGAAGACGCACGCAACGCCGGCGTCATCAAGGGTTCGCTGGACAGCGAAATCATGCTCTACGTCGACGGGGAACTGCACGCGCTGTTGGCGCAGCTCGAAGATGAGCTGCGCTTCGTGCTGATCACCTCGGAAGCGACATTGGCGCCGCTCAGCGAAGGTATCGACGCCAACGCCACCGAACTCGACGGCCTCATGGTCACCGTGCGCATGAGCCCTCACGAGAAAGACGAACGCAGTTGGGAACGCCGCCCCGACGTGGGAACGCATCCCGATCATCCGACGTTGTCGGCGCGCTCGATCGCTAATCTGCCGGATGGCCCGGGAGAGGTACGCCGCTTTGCCTGATGCTCCTTCGTCCCGAGCGGCGGTGCGCATGCATCGCCCGTTGCGCTGGCTGTGGCTGTCGCTGGCGGTGGTTGTGCTCGATCTCGGCGTCAAGGCGCTGGCTTCGGCGCATCTCGAATACGGGCGTCCGCTCGAAGTGCTGCCGGTCTTCAATCTGACGCTGCTGCACAATACCGGCGCGGCGTTCAGCTTCCTGGCCGAGCACGCCGGCTGGCAGCGCTGGCTGTTCGCGCTCATCGCGATCGGCGCCAGCATCGGCCTGACGCTGTGGCTGTCGCGATTGAAGCGCGGCGAAACGTTGACCGCGATCTCGCTGACGCTGGTGATCGGCGGCGCCATCGGCAATCTCTACGACCGTCTGGCACACGGCTATGTGGTCGACTACCTGTCGTTCCATTGGGGACCCTACTATTATCCAGCATTCAATCTGGCCGATACCGCGATCACGCTGGGAGCCATCGGGCTGATCCTGTCGTCGCTGTTCGATTCGCGCCGGACCAGGGCGTCCCGCGCTTCCAGCGAGAACAAATCTTCTTCAACCAGGGGTGACTCATGAACGAGAGCGACCATCGCGGCGGGAACGACTACCGTATCGACGACGGCATGGAAGTCACGCTGCACTTCACGGTGAAGCTGGAAGACGGCGAAGTGGTCGATTCCACCCGCGACAAGCAACCGGCCACCTTTCAGCTCGGTGACGGCAACCTGCCGCCGGGCTTCGAGGCACCGCTGAAAGGGCTGGGTGCGGGAGAGCAGGCCAGCTATACCATCTCGCCCGAGCACGCTTTCGGCCAGCACAATCCGCAGAACGTGCAGCGGCTCTCCCGCGATGCGTTCGACGAGGAGGTCGAGCCCGGCACGGTGATGTCGTTCGCCGACCCCGCCGGCGGGGAACTGCCGGGCGTCATCGCCAGCGTCGACGAGCGCCATGTCGAGGTCGACTTCAATCACCCGCTGGCAGGGCGTACCCTGACGTTCGAGGTCGAGATCATCGACGTGCATCCGGCAACCACACACTAGGCTTTGTACGAAAACTGCCTGCGCTCGCCGACTTTTCATACGAAGCCCAAGCATTACCAAGCGCGAGGTTTCCATGACCGAGGCATCCATGACCAAGGCTCCCATGCAGATCAGGCTGGCCAATCCCCGCGGTTTCTGCGCCGGTGTCGATCGCGCCATCGATATCGTCAATCGCGCGCTGGATGTCTTCGGGCCGCCCATCTATGTCCGCCACGAGGTCGTGCACAACCGCTTCGTGGTGGACAGTCTGCGCGAACGCGGAGCGATCTTCGTCGAGGAGCTCGACGAGGTGCCCGACGACGTCATCGTGATCTTCTCCGCCCATGGCGTTTCCCGTGCCGTGCAGCTGGAAGCCGAGCGGCGCGGGCTCAAGATCTTCGATGCCACCTGCCCGCTGGTGACCAAGGTGCACATGGAAGTGCTGCGCTACGCCAAGCGCGGTCAGGAGTGCATTCTGATCGGCCATGCCGGCCACCCGGAGGTCGAGGGCACCATGGGGCGCTACGACGACAGCCATGGCGGATCGATCTATCTCGTCGAAGACGAGGAAGACGTCGCCGGACTGCCGGTGCGCGATCCCTCGCGACTGGCCTTCGTCACCCAGACGACGCTGTCGATGGACGATACCTCCAGGGTGATCGACGCCCTGCGCGAGCGTTTTCCCGAGATTCAGGGGCCGCGCAAGGACGATATCTGCTATGCCACCCAGAACCGTCAGGACGCGGTACGTGAACTCGCCGCCGGCTCCGATCTGGTGCTGGTGGTCGGCAGCGTCAACAGCTCCAACTCCAATCGCCTGCGCGAACTGTCCGAGCGTGTCGGTACCCCCGCCTATCTGATCGACGATGCCGGGCAGATCGAGCCGAGCTGGCTCGAAGGCATCGGGACCATCGGCATTACCGCCGGTGCCAGTGCGCCGGAAGTGCTGGTCAAGGGCGTGATCGACAAGCTCCAATCGCTGGGTGCCGATGCGCCGCAGGAACTGGACGGCCGCGCCGAAACCGTCACCTTCTCCATGCCCCGCGAACTACGCGAGCGAGTGATTACCAGCGCCAGCTGAGCCGCGCTCTCCGGAGCGGCCTAAATTCCCTTCACGGTTGGTCGATAACGAAGGTTAACTAATGTAACAGACGGCGAGGCCGTCGGTTCTCTTTAGCCTGGAGGGTCGTCCTTGCCGCTCCGCCAAAACGGCTTGTCGCTCATTGAGGTGCTGGTCGCCCTCGTCGTGTTCAGTGTAGGGCTGCTGGGCACCGCGCGGCTCCTGGTACAGCAGAATCAGCTGGGGCAGGAATCCGGCTATCGCGCCATGGCATCGATCATGGCGGAAGATCTGCTTGAGCGGATCAAGCTCGACGCCAGTCGAGCCGGACGCTATCTGGGGGCCTATGAAGCGCAGTCGGAGGCTTCGACGACTGAAGAGGAAGTCCCCGCCGACCTTCAAGACTGGGCAGAGGCATGGTTTGGGCGCCACGCGCTTCCCAGCCCACGTGTCTGTGCCGAGAGACATGAAGAAGTCGTCGTCGTCACTATCGCCTGGCGTGCTCGCTCCGCCCTGACTCCACCTGGCGACCTACCTTCCTGTATCACTGCGCGGACCACGTTGCCGAATCAGCGCTGGGTATCGCTGCACGCCTGGATCGGGAGCGAGTGATATTGCTTTATTGCTGCCACTTCCGAAAACCCATGGCTCGATCCCAGGCCGGCATGTCGCTGATCGAACTGATGATCGCGATGGCCATCGGTCTGATCATGATCTTGGCGCTCTCGCGGGTTTATCTCTCCAGCGCGGAGGGAGCGCAGGAGGCCGAGGCGCGTGCGATGCTGGTCGACAAGCTGCGCTTCCTCCACGAGCGCTTCAATTACGAGTTTCGGCGGGCCGACTTCTGGGGGCGGGTACCTGCTGACGCGGAACGGCTCGGCACCTTGAGCCTGTCCGGTGACTGCGACGGCGAGTTCGCGTTTGGTCGTTCGGCCGAGGCGGACGCCAGCAGGCCTCTGGGTTTATGGGCGTCGCGCGATCCTCCGACGGGGTGCTCCCTTCAGAATCCTCTGACGGAGCAGTCGTACCTGGCCGTTCGCTACGCGGCGGAACCCTGCGCCGGCCAGTGCGATACGCCTTCGCTCAGTAGTTTTTATCCCTACATCGGCTTCTTTGTCGGTAGTGCGCCGGCGCTGCCCGAGCGGGGTGACGAAAACGACCTGTGGCGCTACGGCGGGAGTCTCTATTACCTCAGCAGCGACGAAACCGCACTGCGCAGGCTATGGATATCTGGCGGCAAGCTTGTCAATCAGGAAGTGCTGCGAGGCGTCGAGGCGTTGGCTTATCGATGGTGTGTCAACGATGGTGACGGCGAGAATGCATGGCTCGCGACCGATCAGTTGACGCCAACCGACATGAACCGGGTCGTTGCCGTGGAGATCGAGGCGGTGGTCTCCACCACAACCCGTGCCACGTATCGGGAAACCCGCAGCTATACCCTGAGCGACGGCACGCGGGTAGCGAGTTCTCCGGGGAAGATGTATCGCGACCTTGCCTTTGTCGTGTCGCTTGAAATGCATCGCTTGGGAGGCGGCGATGAATAACTGCAAGCATGGGAATAGCCAACGTGGCGCCGTGTTGATCATGAGCCTGCTTTTCCTCCTGCTGCTTTCGATCGTCGCCGCTGCGCTGTTCGATACCGTGGCTTCTCAGGCACGTCTGGGCGTGGTTCAGCAGCAGGCCCGCGCCCTGTTTCAGGCGCTCGGTGGGGCTTTGGCGTCAGCCAGTCGGCAGGAAGCTGAAATTCGCGAGATTACATTGACTGCTCAGCCGGGAACGCCAGTGACGTGGCCCGGCGGTGGGGTCGGGGCGGAGCCGCCTGATGGCAGTAGTCTCACCATCGAGCTTCTGAGAGCCAGTTACGACTGTCAGGTCACGGGGTACTCCAGTGGGAGCTGTCTGCCCGTTGAGTTGCGCGGCTCTGCCGAGCAGAGCAAGACCCACGCTGGTTCATATCAGGTGCAGGGATTGCTGGTCGAGACGATCAACGTCTCTTCCGGAGGGGACAGCCGTGCCGGGATATTCAATTGAACATGGGCTCCATCTGACACTCATGAAGTCGACTCCGTTCCTCCATTTGCTGTTGGTTACGACACTCTGTACCGCGCTTGTCGCGCGTGCCGATGATACCGACATCTACCGTAGTCTCTACGCCATCGAGGAGCAGGGCGGCAAGCCGCAAGTCATGATCATCTTCGATACCTCCGGCAGTATGGGAGATTACGTCGGCGATACCAACGGAGGTTCGAACCAAAAAATCAATATTGCCAAGCGTGTCATAACCGATTTGATAGAGCAGAATCCGCAGGTCGATTTTGGCTTGGCCATTTTTAACTACAACTTCCCCACGCCGCATGGCGGCAGAGTCGTGGTTGATCTGCCGGGAAAGGGGCGTATCAAAAGCGATGAGGAAAGATCCGCGCTAGTCGAGACGATCGGTGGGCTGGGCGCGTACACGTCGACTCCGTTATGCGAGGCCTATTACGAGATCTACCGCTATTTCAGTGGCGACAAGGCCTGGCATGGGCGGGACGATCGCTATCGACAGCGGGCAGGAGGGAGATGGGAGGAACTGGTTGATGCCAATCCACCTTATACCGAGGACGCTTTCGATGGAGGCGGATATCGCTCGCCATTGAGGCCGTGCGAGCCGATCTACGTTATTTACATGACGGATGGATTGCCCCAGAACGATACGGACGCGAACGGGAGTATCGAAGACGACGTGCTGACGGGCAAGTTTAGCCATTTGAACTGCGGGTATTATTCGGATGCCGATGGCGGCGAAAAAAAGAATTGCATGCCGGAACTCGCTTACGTCATGCATCAACCCGAAACCTTTACCGCACCCGACGAGGATGGGCGGGAGGCAGAGAAGGGGCCGGTCACGACATACACAATCGGCTTCGATACCGATCAGCAGTTGCTTGTAGATACTGCCTCGCCACTGAATATTAGCGGCGACGACTGTCCTGTCGCGCGTCACGACACACGCTATAACGGTGGCAACGCCTGCGTGGGTTATTTCACCGCAAGTGACGCCGAGCAGTTGCAGAGCGCCTTTCAGGTGGCGATCGACGATATCCTGTCGCGCAGCACGACCTTCTCCGCACCGGCCGTCTCCGCCGCGTTCACCAACAATACCCAAAGCTTCGACCGGCTATATCTGCCGCGCTTTTTCCCCCGCAACACACCGCGTTGGAGCGGTAACGTCAAACGATTGCGCTTCGTTTCGCAGCAGAGCTGGGAAGATGAAAAGGGTAACGAGGCCTTCAACACGTCGACCGGAGATATCCTCGATACCGCATATACCTGGTGGTCTGGAGGGCTGGGTCTCGACGAGCCCGACGGGAACGATGTCGAATCGGGTGGTATCGGCGGACGCTTGCAACAGGCGGTGGACCGGTCCCTGCGAGCTTCCCGAGGCGATGATGGTCGATCCGTCTACACCGACGATGCCGATCGGTTGGTCGAGTTCGGCCTGGATGCCAGTTGGGCTGGCACGCCGGCGAACTGGGGATTGCCCGAGACGGCTTCCTCGGAGGAGATCGCTCGGCTGATCGCATGGGCCAGAGGGCAAGACATCGATGATGAGGATGGTGATGGAGAGACATCGGAAGCCCGACCCTGGGTCATGGGAGATATCCTGCACTCCGATCCGATTGCGCTCAATTACGGCGGCGAGACCCGGGACGAAGAGAAGCTCTATCTCGCCTTCGGCTCCAATGCGGGTTTCCTGCACTTCGTCGATGGCGACAGCGGGCAGGAGCAATGGGCTTTCACGCCGCAAGTGCTCGCGCCGCTCCACACCGTGCTGCGCGACAACGTCGCTGTCACTTCCGCCGACGACACGCTGCAGCATCCCTACGGCATCGACGGTCCCGCCGCGTATGTACGCGTGGATACCAATGGCGATAGCCGTATTCGCGCCGCCGATGGCGACCGGATGCTGTTGGCGTTCGGCCTGCGGCGTGGTGGTCGGGACTACTACGGGCTCGACGTGAGCGATCCCTTGGCGCCTACGCTGGCCTGGGAGATCGCCCCCACTGGCTTGTTCTCGGAAATGGGTCAGAGCTGGGCGGCGCCGATCCCGACCAAAGTGCCGGGCCACGACAACCCGGTATTCGTAATCAGCGGTGGTTACGACATCGGCCGCGACGATCCGGACCGGGATGCCAGCGAGGTCGATGCCATGGGAAGGGCGGTCTATATCGTCGACGCGGTAGATGGGTCGCTGGTGTACCGGGCCGATCCCGAAACGGCCGAGCGGTTCGTCGATGGCGGCGTCTTCAGCCATGCCATTCCCGCAGCCCCCGAGGTCGTCGATATCAACAGCGACGGCGTTGCCGATCGTATCTATCTGGGAGACATGGGGGGGCATCTCTGGAGACTGGATCTGGATTCCGATATGCCGGAAAACTGGCGCGTGCGTGAAATTGCCAGCCTTGGCGGAAGCGGCATATCGAACCGACGCTTCTTCAACAGTATCGATTTCGTTAGCCTGGACGTCGGCGGGCAGTACCAGGACTTGCTGCTGGTCGGCAGTGGCGACCGGGCCAATCCCAAGTCGGGAGGAGAAGGTAGCGATGGCGTTGCCGTGAAAGATGCCTTCTTTGCCATTCGTGACCCCGTAACTTCCGCGGCCATCAACGGGGGCAAGGTGACGCAGGTCACCATCGACAGGCTTACCGATGTGACCGACAGGAAAATGTGCGACCGGGGAGTTTCCTCCGATGCCGAAAATGGCTGCCTCCCTGCCTGGCGGCAAGGCGCTGGATGGGTCCTGTACGCGGATGGCGGCTACAGCTTGCCGCTTCCCGGTGCCAAGGTGCTGTCGGAGAGCGTCACGCTCGACGGTGTCGTCTACTTCTCTGTCTATGTACCCGACGAACCGGAATCTGTCTGTATCCCGGTCGTTGGCAGAAGTTATCTGTTCGGACTAGATCTATTGACGGCGACGGGTGCGGTGAACGTCGTTGACGGCAAGCTGGAAAAAGGTGAGCGGGCAGTGGGCGCTGGAGAGTATCTCCTCAGTCGTCCTTCGCTCGTGGTGCGAGGCAATGAGCTTTTCCTTCAAGGTATTGGGGCAGCCGCGTTGGGACAGCTGGTTGGCGAGGCCTCTCGGGGCGAGAACGGGGGGATGGCGCTCCCCTATCGCGTGAAAAGGACTTACTGGTATGAATCGACGGAGGAAGCGCAGTGAGTCGAGGCCAGCGCGGCATGACATTGATCGAGCTGATGATTGTCATCGCTATCATCGGCATTCTCTCGGCGATCGCGATACCTAGCTATCAGCAGTACCTCGATCGTTCACGGCGCAGCGCGGGTCAGGCTCTGCTGGAGAGTGCGATGGCGCGTCAGGAGTCGTACTACGGGCAATATTTGGAATATGCCCCCGATATCGAAACGCTGGCCGGTAGTGCAAATGGTACTCTCGAAAATGACGATTACCATGTCGCCGTCTGTGGGACGCAACAGGGGTGCGACGGTAAGGCGGATTCAGCGGGACAGTACGTCAGGATGACCGCAACGCCGGTCTCCGGTGGAGTCCAGCAGAACGATGGCGTGCTGTGGCTGGATTCCGAGGGCAATAGCGGCCTGGTCCGCAACGGCATGGAATGGGGGCCATGGTGAAAAGCCTGCTGTTCGTGCTGTTGATATTGGCGGGCTCGAACGTGTTCGCCGGGGAGAGGAAGTGCATCGTTCGCCAGCCGGACGGCTCACTGGAAATTCGCCATATCGCCATCGTTGAAGCGCACAAGGCGAAAGATAGTCTGCAGCGGCTTCTCGACCGGGAGAAGGGCGGCAGGCATCAAGAAGTCGAACGTTGTATCGAGGCCTGGCGCGACTTCGCCTCGCCCGATGCTCGTGAGGTGGAGGCTGCCATGCCCCGTTAGGCCTTCCGAAAAGAGGACAAGGTCGTCACGGGGGCAAGCAATAGCCACGCGGGCCTAATTCTGACAGCCCTCGGCATCGCCGTAATCGACTGCGATTCGTCCAGCGTTGTTGACGGAAATTTTATTGCCGCCATGATCGTTGCAGATCGAGAAGCTGCCGAGCGAGGTGTGAAACTGCCAAGGCGTGCTATTGAACGTCAAGCTGTCGCCATTATTCCAGAATAGATCGACCCCCACGGGAACATGATGCCCCGCCAGCCGACCAGCGTCGTCGGTCTGCAGGTTCCAGCTGTATCCCTTGCGCCAGTCGGTGCCACATCCGTCGCCGTCCGCCACCGGACACAGCCGCCACGTCCGGCGGGAAGAGATTGCCAGCTGTCGCAGGGCTTCCAGACGTTGTTGCAGCGCCTGAGTCTCGGTCGCTAGGTGTCGCCTCTCGATCCAGTGACTGGCGGAAAAGCCGATACCTGCGACGATTCCCATCACGGCTAGCGTTACCATCAACTCGATCAGCGTGAAGCCGCGCTGATGCCGTCGTCTTGGGCGGCAGGGAGCAGTGCGCTGCAGCAGGGATGACGCGCGAGAAACCATCGAGGAGCCCGGATTCTGGACGAATGGTAGAATCGCCCTTTTGTCAGGATATCGACGGCATGCAGGATTTCTTGATCGTGGGCGGCGGCGTCATCGGCATGATGACGGCGCTGCAACTGGCCGACGCCGGGCATTCCGTTGCCATCGTCGAGCGCGGGCAGTGTGGCCGTGAAGCCTCGTGGGCGGGCGGCGGTATCGTCTCGCCGCTCTATCCGTGGCGCTATTCGAGGCCGATCTCGGCGCTTTCGAGCTGGTCGGAGGGGCGTTACCCGGAACTGGCCGGGCGTCTGTTCGAAGAGACCGGCATCGATCCCGAATACCGCCAGAAGGGGTTGCTCTATCTGCGTGTCGACGATGTCGAGCGGGCACTCGCCTGGGCGCGAGAGGTCGCCAAGCCGTTGACGCGCATCGACGCCGAAATGCTCTATGCCAAAGAGCCCCGGGCCGCTGCCGGTTTCGACGGTGCGCTGTGGATGCCGACGCTCGGCAGTATCCGCAATCCCCGCCTGGGCAAGGCGCTGCGTGCACGTCTGTTGCAAATGCCGGGCGTCAGTCTGCATGAGCAATGCGAAGTGAGCGAGCTGATCCGTGAGAGGCACGCCATTCGCGGCGTTGCCACGTCTCAGGGTCAACTTCGGGCGGGCCAGACGATCGTCTGCGCCGGGGCCTGGTCGCGGGCGCTGCTGGGCGATATCGGTATCGATCTGCCGGTGCGTCCGGTGCGCGGGCAGATGATTCTGTTTCGGGCGCCGAAAGGCCTAGTGGAGCGTGTGGTTCTCAAGGACGGACGTTATGTCATTCCCCGCGGCGACGGTCAGATACTGGCGGGATCGACGCTGGAGGAAGTCGGCTTCGACAAGCGGACCACCCGGCAAGCGTATGAGTCGCTGTATGCCAGCGCGATCTCGATCGTGCCGGCGCTGGCGGACTGCCCAGTGGAGCACCACTGGGCCGGGCTGCGTCCCGGTTCACCCGATGGGGTACCGATGATCGGCGCCGTGCCCGGATTCGATGGCCTGCACGTCAATGCCGGCCATTATCGCAATGGGCTGGTGCTGGCGCCGGCATCGACCCGGCTGCTCGTCGATCAGTTGATCGGCTGCGAGCCGATCGTCGATCCGACGCCTTATCGGTTACAGACCTGAACACCGGTCATGCCTCGCCATTTTTGCTTCACCCCAAGGCATGCGCGAAAATGGTTTACAGTTCCTGTATGGAAATCTCGACGCAGTTGTAGGTATCGCCACGCCCTGTCTGGAGAAGAGCAAACCGATGCAAGACCTGATCCTGGTAATGGCGCAGTTGGATCCGTTGGTCGGCGATATCGCCGGTAACACCGCGGCCGCCATCGAGGCCGTACGCGAAGCGCGCATCGAGCACGGCGCCGACGTGGTCGTGTTCAGCGAGCTGTTCCTGACCGGTTACCCGCCGGAGGATCTGCTGCTGCGCGAGGCAATGGAGCCGCGCCTGCAGGCGGCACTCGAGGAGATGGCCGCCAAGGTTGCCCGCGATGTCATGGTCATCGTCGGCTATCCGGGCATGCGCGACGGTCAGCGCTACAATCTCGCCGGCGTCCTGTTCGACGGACAGTGGCGGGGCGAGTACGCCAAGCAGGCACTGCCCAACTATCTGGTGTTCGACGAGGACCGCTATTTCGAGCCGGGCTGCGAGCCGCTGGTGGTCGAGCACAAGGGGACCCGGCTCGGCATCCTGATCTGCGAGGATCTGTGGGATGGCGCGCCGGTACGCCAGGCCGCCGAGGCCGGCGCCGATATCCTGGTGACCCTGAACGCCTCGCCGTTCCATCTCGACAAGCCCGCCGAGCGCGAGCGCCTGTTCGCCGAACGCGCGCGCGAGGTGGCCAGGCCGCTGGTCTACGTCAACGCCATCGGCGGGCAGGATGAACTGGTCTTCGACGGCGGTTCGCTGGTGCTCGATGCCGCGGGTCGGGTCAGCGTGCGCGCGCCGTTCTGGCAGGCCGGGCTGATGCCGGTGCGCTTCGTCGATGGTGTGCCCCAGCCGGGCGAGCACGAACCTCTGCCGGGCGCCGAGGAGAATCTCTACTGCGCGCTGGTCACCGGCCTGCGTGACTACGTCAACAAGAGCGGCTTCAAGGGCGTGGTGATGGGGCTTTCCGGTGGCATCGACTCGGCGCTGTCGCTGGCCATCGCCGTCGACGCGCTGGGGCCGGACCGCGTGCATGCGGTGATGATGCCGTATCACTACACCGCCGAGATCTCCCAGGCCGATGCCGCCGAGCAGGCCCGCATGCTCGGCGTCGGCTACGAAGTGATGCCGATCGCGGCGATGGTGGAGGCCTTCACCGAGACGCTGGCCGAGAGCTTCAGCGGGCTCGCTGAGGATACCACCGAGGAGAACCTGCAGTCCCGCGTGCGCGGCGTGCTGCTGATGGCGATCTCCAACAAGAAAGGGTTGATGGTTCAGACCACCGGCAACAAGAGCGAGATGGCGGTGGGATATGCCACGCTCTACGGCGACATGGTCGGGGGTTACAACGCGCTCAAGGATGTCTACAAGACCTGGGTGTACCGCCTGGCCAAATGGCGCAATACCCAAGGGCCGGCGATCCCCGAACGCGTGATCACGCGGCCGCCCTCCGCCGAACTGGCACCGGGGCAGCAGGACAGCGATTCGTTGCCGGGCTACGACGTGCTCGATGCGATTCTCGAGCGCTACATCGAAGGCGACATGAGCGCCGAGGCGATCATCGAGGCCGGGTTCGAGCGCGAGGACGTCTACAAGGTGGTCAAGCTGGTCGATCGCAACGAGTACAAGCGGCGCCAGGCGCCGGTGGGCGTGCGGGTGACGCTCAGGGGCTTCGGGCGCGACCGGCGCTACCCGATCGTCAACGGCTGGAAGCCGGGGGAATAACCCGGCTTCGCCGGAGGATTTAAGAGGGAAGAAGGAAGAGGAAAGAGGTAAGGAAGATATAAGAAGGAAGAAATTTTCTTATATCTTCAAGGTGCGAAGCACCGTTCTTCTCTCTTCTAGCCGCGCAGCGGCGCTTGTTTTCTTCTTCAGCCTTGCGCCGTCAGCGGCGGGTCGACATCGACATGCTTGGGCACGAAGGTGTCGCCGTCGAGCTGGCTGTTGTCGGGATCGTTCTCGATCAGCGTCTGCAGCACGCTCTGGGCGCGGTCGCGCATGTTGAGACCGAGATAGCCTTCCACCATCACCGCCAAGGCATCGCGCGTGGCCTCGGCCTTGGGATAATGCTCGATGACCCAGCGACCGCGTTCGACGGCGGCGACGTAGGCGCCCTTGCGCAGGTAGAAATCGGCGACCTGCAGTTCGTGGCGGGCCATGACGTTGCGCAGGTAGATGATGCGCTGGCGGGCGTCCGGTGCATAGGCGCTGTCGGGGAAGCGGCGCACCAGTTCGCCGAAGTCGACGTAGGCGTCGCGGGACGCGCCCAGGTCACGCTTGGAGATGTCGATCAACTCCAGCCCCTCGAGGCTGAAGCGCCCCGCCTGGTAAGCGGCCAGTCCGCGCATGTAGTAGGCGTAATCGACCTGGGGATGATCGGGATGCAGTCGAATGAACCGGCTCGCCGCGGCGCGGGTCTGTTCCCAGTTTTCCGTCTGGTAGTAGGCATAGATCAGCTCGAGCTGCGCCTGCTCGGCGTAGCGGCCGAACGGGAAACGAGTATCGAGGGCTTCCAGCTGGGTGACCGCGGTGCTGTAACGGCCGGCGTCGAGTGAACTCTGGGCTTGCTGGTAAAGGTCCTGCTCCTGCAGATCGGGAGCGGGTTCATTGCTGGCGCAACCGGCGAGCAGGGCGCCCACCATCAGCAGGGCACCCAGTGCGGGAAATCGCGCTGAAAATCGCATCGTCATCCTCGTATCAACCAATCCTTGGCGGGCGTGCTAGAATCCGCCGAATCCGACCCACTATAAAGGAAACACTGCTCGCATGCCTACGCGTGTGCATCACGGCAGCCTTTCCCAAGCCAACCTCAACCGGCGAAACGGAACCGATCCCCACGTATGGCCGACATCCTCAAGCGTGACGAGCGCATACCCGAGCATTTGGCCGGACGACGTCTCGACCAGGCGGCGGCCGAAATGTTCCCCGAATTTTCCCGCGAGCGTCTCAAAAGCTGGATCCAGCTGGGTGAATTGACCCTCGACGGGCGTCAGGTCCGGCCCAAGGATAAGGTGATCGGTGGCGAGCGGCTAGCGCTCGACACTCGGCTGGCCGAAGAGACCCGCTGGGAACCGCAGGCGATCCCGCTGTCGATCGTCCATGAAGACGCTGCCGTGCTGGTGATCGACAAACCGGCCGGGCTGGTGGTGCACCCCGCCGCCGGCAATCCCGACGGCACGCTGCTCAACGCCTTGCTGCATCATTTCCCCGCGTTGGCCGGCGTGCCTCGGGCCGGCATCGTTCACCGGCTTGACAAGGACACCACCGGTCTGATGATGGTGGCCAAGACGCTGGAGGCACAGACGGCGTTGGTCGAGCAGTTGCAGGCGCGCAGCGTGTCGCGGGAGTACGACGCGATCGTGGTCGGGGCGATGACCGCCGGTGGCACTGTGGATGCGCCGATCGGCCGTCATCCCAAGGATCGCCAGCGTCAGGCGGTTACCGCCTCCGGCAAGCCGGCGGTGACCCATTATCGGGTCAAGGAACGCTTCCGCGCGCATACTCATGTGCGCTGCCGCCTGGAGACCGGTCGCACGCATCAGATCCGGGTCCACCTGGCCCACGTACGCCATCCGCTGGTCGGCGATCCGGTCTATGGCGGGCGGTTGAAATTGCCCGCCGGCGCCGGCGAAGAACTCAAGACACTGCTGCGTGAATTCCCGCGTCAGGCACTGCATGCCCACAAGCTACGCTTCGCGCACCCCGTCAGCGGCGAGTCGATCGAGTGCCAGGCACCGCTGCCCGATGACATGTTCCTGTTGCTGGACATGCTGCGCGAGGATCGGGAGTCCCATTCATGACAACAGACGGCATGAAAACAGAACTCATGAATCCAGCCTCAAGCTCGCGCGTGCTCGCCAGCGATGCACCGACGCTGCTGCTGCCCGACTGGCCGGCGCCGCGCAGCGTCGGCGCCTTCGTCACCACCCGCAAGACCGGGCCGAGTCGGGGCGAGTTCGCGGCATTCAATCCGGGAGCGCATGTCGGCGACGACCCGGAAAGCGTGGCGCGCTGCCGTGAGCTGTTGGCGGCCGAGGTCGGCGACGCACGCCCCCTGTTCTGGCTCGACCAGGTGCACGGCGCGCGGGTCATGCAGCACTATCAGGACGACTACCGCGCGCAACCGCCGCGGGCCGACGCTTCGGTGGCCTCGACTCGCGACTACGCTTGCGTGATTCTGACCGCCGATTGCCTGCCGGTATTCTTCTGCGATCGTCAGGGGACTCGCGTCGGGCTGGCGCATGCCGGTTGGCGCAGCCTCGCCGGCGGTGTGCTGGAGGCCAGCGTGGCGGCGTTGGGCGTCGAGCCGGCCGATATCATGGTGTGGCTGGGGCCGGCCATCTCCAACGCCCAATTCGAAGTCGGGCCGGAAGTGTTCGAAGCCTTCGTCGCCGTTCAGCCCGAGGCCGAGAGCGCCTTCGAGCGCAGCCCTTATCGTCTCGGCCATCACATGGCCGATCTTTACCGCCTGGCGCGGCTGCGTCTCGAGCGCCTGGGTATCCACTCGATCAGCGGCGGCCACTTCTGCACCGCCTGCGACGAGTCGCGTTTCTACTCCCATCGGCGTGACGATGGCCGCACCGGACGGATGGCCAGCGTGATCTGGCTGCGCTGACGCAAACTCCGCCAACGCCCAACATGCCGCCCACCCATCCTGTTCGGCCTATCCTGTTCACACAGGAGGGTTGCGACCGGCTGCCGCATGCCGTTGTGTTACGTGGCGGTTGAAAAGCGCAAACATACCTCCATTTAAGTGTCAACTAATGAACTGACGAGTCGCCACGACCCTGCGTGACGCGACTCCTGGAGGCGAATGTATGCGTATGGATCGCATGACGACCAAGCTGCAGAATGCGCTGGCCGAAGCCCAATCGCTGGCGGTGGGGCGCGGCCACAACCAACTCGATCCCGGCCATCTGTTGATGGCGCTGCTCGAGATGCGCGACAGCGGCATCAAGGGGCTGGTGCAAAAGGCGGGCGGCGATGTCGGCCGCCTGCGCGAGGGACTGGTGAGCTATCTCGACGGCCTGCCCGAGGTCGGCCAGTTCGATGGCAACGTCAGCATGAGCCAGGATCTGGCCCGGCTGTTCAATCTGGCCGACCGCGAGGCCCAAAGCCGTGGCGACCAATACATCGCCATCGAGCTGATTCTGCTGGCGGCGCTCGATCTCAAGAGCGGTGTCGGCAAGGTGTTGACCCAGGCCGGGCTGGACCGCAAGCGGCTCTCGAGCGCGATCGGCGAATTGCGCGGCGGTGCCAACGTCGACGATGCCAATGCCGAGGAGAAGCGCGAGGCGCTGGAGAAGTACACGCTCGATCTCACTGCCCGCGCCAGCGACGGCAAACTCGATCCGGTGATCGGCCGTGACGACGAGATCCGCCGCACGATCCAGGTGCTGCAGCGGCGGACCAAGAACAACCCGGTATTGATCGGCGAGCCCGGCGTCGGCAAGACCGCCATCGTCGAGGGGCTGGCCCAGCGTATCGTCAACGGCGAGGTGCCGGAGGGGCTCAAGGACAAGCGCGTGCTGGCACTGGACATGGGCTCGCTGCTGGCCGGCGCCAAGTTCCGCGGTGAGTTCGAGGAGCGGCTGAAGTCCGTACTCAACGAACTGGCCAAGGAAGAGGGCCGGGTGATCCTGTTCATCGATGAGCTGCACACCATGGTCGGCGCCGGCAAGGCCGAGGGCGCGATGGACGCCGGCAACATGCTCAAGCCGGCGCTGGCGCGCGGCGAGCTGCACTGCGTCGGCGCCACCACGCTCGATGAGTACCGCCAGTACATCGAGAAGGATGCCGCGCTCGAGCGTCGCTTCCAGAAGGTGCTGGTGGACGAGCCGAGCGAGGAGGACACCATTGCCATCCTGCGTGGCCTCAAGGAGCGCTACGAGGTGCATCACGGTGTCGACATCACCGACTCGGCGATCATCGCCGCAGCCAAGCTGTCGACCCGCTACATCACCGACCGCCAGTTGCCCGACAAGGCGATCGACCTGATCGATGAAGCGGCATCACGCATCCGCATGGAGCTGGACTCCAAGCCGGAAGAGATGGACCGTCTCGACCGGCGCCTGATCCAGCTCAAGATGGAGCGCGAGGCGCTGAAGAAGGAGACCGATGAGGCGTCCAGGAAGCGGCTCGAGAATCTCGAAACCCAGATCGGCGAACTCGAGCGCGAATACGCCGATCTCGAAGAGGTGTGGAAGGCCGAGAAGGCCAGCATCCAGGGCGCGGCGCAGTACAAGGCCGAACTCGAACAGGCGCGTATCGATCTCGAGGCGGCGCGTCGCCAGGGCGACCTGGGGCGGATGTCCGAATTGCAATACGGGGTGATTCCCAAACTGGAGCGCCAGATCGCGGAAAGTAGCGACGTCGCCAGCGACAGCGAAAAAGCCGGCCCGGCCGAGCACCAGCTGTTGCGCTCCAACGTGACCGAGGAGGAGATCGCCGAGGTGGTCTCGCGCTGGACCGGCATTCCGGTGGCCAAGATGCTCGAGGGCGAGCGCGACAAATTGCTGCGCATGGAAGAGGCGCTGCACGAGCGGGTGATCGGCCAGGACGAGGCGGTCAATGCGGTGGCCAATGCCGTGCGCCGTTCCCGTGCCGGGCTGGCCGACCCCAATCGACCCAACGGCTCTTTCCTGTTCCTCGGCCCGACCGGGGTGGGCAAGACCGAGCTGTGCAAGTCGCTGGCCAGCTTCCTGTTCGATACCGAGGAAGCGATGGTACGCATCGACATGTCCGAGTTCATGGAAAAGCACTCCGTGGCGCGGCTGATCGGCGCGCCTCCGGGCTACGTCGGTTACGAGGAGGGCGGCTATCTGACCGAGGCGGTACGCCGCAAGCCCTATTCGGTGCTGCTGCTCGACGAGGTCGAGAAGGCGCATCCGGACGTCTTCAACATCCTGTTGCAGGTACTGGAGGATGGCCGCCTGACCGATGGCCAGGGACGCACGGTGGATTTTCGCAACACCGTGATCGTGATGACCTCCAACCTGGGTTCCGATGTGATCCAGCGCATGGGCGGCGAGGATGCCGACTACTCGGCGATGCGCGATGCGGTGATGACGGTGGTGGGCAACCACTTCCGCCCCGAGTTGATCAACCGTATCGACGAAGTGGTGGTGTTCCACGCCCTTGGTCAGGAACAGATCCAGGCGATCGCCTCGATCCAGATCGACCGTCTGCGCGAGCGTCTGGCCGAGCGCGATCTCCAGCTCGAGGTCAGCGACGACGCCATGGCCCAGCTGGCGGTGGTCGGTTTCGACCCGGTATTCGGCGCGCGTCCGCTCAAGCGGGCGATCCAGAACCGGATCGAGAACCCGCTGGCTCAGGATCTGCTCGCGGGCCGCTTCGCGCCGGGCGACACCATCCGGGTCAAGGCGGAAGACGACCATCTCGTCTTCGGCAAGTGAACCCCCATGGCCGCGGCGGATGTCGCGGCCGACAGTCAACACACGGTCGCGTCCTGACCGTCTTCCCGCCCGCGGCGTTCTGCGTCGCGGGCTTTTTCATGGTTCGCTTGCGCTGTCACGCGCTCGGCGAGAGTTTGCGCTGCAGCTTCTCCAGCGGCACGCCCTTGGTTTCCGGCATCACGAAAGCCACGAACGCTATCTGCAACACCATCATGAAGGCAAAGAAGGCAAATACCGGCCCGCCATTGAAGACGCCGAGTACCCAGGGCGTGACCAGGGTGATCGCGGCGGCGAAAAACCAGTGGGTGAAGCTGCCCAGCGACTGCCCGCGGGCGCGCTCGCGGTTGGGGAAGACTTCCGAGATATAGACCCAGATCACCGTGCCCTGGCTGATGCCATGGGCGGCGACGAACAGGCACAACTGGAGAGGGATCAGCGCGCCGCCCAGATTGTCGGTGAAAAAGGCGTGAGAGATGATCGCCAGCGAGATGATGTAGCCCACCGAGCCGATGTACATCAGCGTGCGCCGGCCGACGCGGTCGATCAGCGCCATCCCGACCATGGTGAACAGCACCATGATCAAACCGATGCCGGCGGTGGAGAGCAGTGCGGCACTTGCGCCCAGTTGCGCCGATTCGAGAATTCGCGGGGCGTAGTAGAGTACGAAGTTGATGCCGGTGAACTGGTTGAAGAAGGCGATCAGGAACGCCAGTAGGATCGGCAGGCGATAGCGGCGCGAGAAGAACCGGGTATGCACTTTCTGATCCTCGCGGTCGGCGGCCTGAATCTCGTCGATCTGCGCCGTGATGTCGCGCTTGGCATCGATCTGGCGCAGTATCCTGGCGGCGCCCTCTGTGTCGTTACGGTTGAGGATCAGCCAACGTGGACTCTCCGGCACGGCGAACAGTGCCAGGGTATAGACCAGCGCCGGAACGGCTTCGATGCCGACCATCCAGCGCCAGGCATCGTCGCCGAGCAGGCTGCCGAGAATGGCGTTCGAGACATAGGCCATGAAGATGCCGAACACCACGTTGAACTGATACAGCGCCACCAGGTTGCCGCGACGCTCGGCGGGCGCGATCTCGGAGATGTAGGCCGGTGCGGCCACCGACGACATGCCGACGCCGAAGCCACCGATCAGGCGGAAGAACGAAAACCAAAAGGGATCGGTCGCCAGCGCCGAGCCGACCGCTGAGACGAAGTAGAGCACGCCGATCATGAACAGCGTGGCGCGCCGCCCCAGGCGATCGGTGGGCCAGTTGCCGCAGATTGCCCCCAGCACCGTGCCCCATAGCGCCATCGACATGATGAACAGACCGTGCTGGAGGTCGCTGAGCCCCCAAAGTTCCTGAATGGGCTTGTCCGCCCCGGAGATCACGGCGGTGTCGAAACCGAACAGAAAGCCCGCCATGGCGACGAACATGGACCACTTCAGGATAGGGGACATCATCAATCACCTTTCTAGAGCATTGTCGGGTCGAGAATTATTTCAGCCTAGCTCAACAATCAGTACAGCAGCGATGTTCCGGCCTCGCCGTGCATTCATCTCAAACTTTAGTGGGCAACGAAGTCTGGGGGAGCATTTTGCAGTGCCGAGGTTGACAGCCCTCGGGCACTGATGGAATCTAGGCGGTTCCTGATTGCGGGCGCAGCATAGTCTGGGAGATCCCCGGCCGCTGCGTGAAGGGTAGGTTCCCAGCGACCTCTACCCGCCTGTCGAGAGAACTTCCTCAGGAAGCTTTCTCAGGAAACAAGGGCACGGGCCAACCGCCTGTCCCCGCCAACCCCGACACGGCGATCTGCCGTGCCAGACATCGCCCGGCCAGCCGGCTCGGCAGTGTCTATGAGTGCGGGTCCCCACCCCGGGCCCAGACGCCAGGATGATGGCATCAGGCGCCGATTCGATATCGGCAGCGGCGTACCGCCGCGATTGAGCTTCGCTTTCACGCTTCTTGCCGAGGAGGAAAGCGGAGTGGCACTCGAACTTCCAGGGGAGACTCACCAGTGGAATTACTTTCCGGCGCCGATATGATCGCTCGCTTTCTGAAGGATGAAGGCGTCGAGCGTATCTACGGCTATCCGGGCGGTGCGGCATTGCACATCTACGATGCCCTGTTCCGTCAGGATAGCGTTCAGCACATTCTCGTTCGTCACGAACAAGCCGCCACCCACGCCGCCGATGGCTACGCCCGCGCCAGCGGCAAGCCCGGCGTGGTACTCGTGACCTCCGGCCCCGGCGCGACCAACGCCGTGACCGGCATCGCCACCGCCTACATGGATTCGATCCCGATGGTGGTGCTGTGCGGCCAAGTTGCCAGCCACCTGATCGGCGAGGACGCTTTTCAGGAAACCGATATCGTCGGCGTCACCCGCCCGATCGTGAAGCACAGCTTCTCGATCAAGCACCCCAGCGAGATTCCCGCGGTGCTGAAGAAGGCGTTCTATCTTGCCTCGACCGGCCGTCCCGGCCCGGTGGTGGTGGACATTCCCAAGGACATGACGGCGCCCACCGAGCGTTACGAGTACGTCTATCCGAAGAAGGTCAAGATTCGCTCCTACAACCCGGTGACCCGTGGCCACAGCGGCCAGATCAAGAAGGCCGTCGACATGATGCTCAAGGCGCGCCGGCCGGTGTTCTATACCGGCGGCGGCATCGTTACCGGGCGCGCCAGCGAGGCGCTGACCGATCTGGTCCAGCGTCTCGGCTTTCCCATCACCACCACGCTGATGGGAATCGGCGGCTATCCGCAGGGCGATCGCCAGTCGCTCGGCTGGCTCGGCATGCATGGCAGCTATGAAGCCAACATGGCGATGCACCATGCCGATCTGATCGTCGCCATCGGCGCGCGCTTCGACGACCGGGTGACCAACAACACTTCGAAATTCTGCCCCACGGCCAAGATCGTGCACGTCGATATCGATCCCAGCTCGATCTCCAAGACCGTGCGGGCGGACGTGCCGATCGTCGGTGCGGCGGGCAGCGTCATCAACGAGATGATCAGCCTGGTCCAGGATCGCGAGCCGGCCAGTCCGGAGGCGCTCGAGGAGTGGTGGAAGACCATCGACGGCTGGCGGGCCGAGCGCGAGGGCAAGCTCTACGAGCCATCCAAGCCGGGCGAAGCACTCAAGCCGCAGGAGGTGATCGAAGCGGTCTACCGCGCGACCCGAGGCGAGGCGTTCGTGACCACGGACGTGGGCCAGCACCAGATGTTCGCGGCGCAGTACTACAAGTTCGCCAAGCCCAACCGCTTCATCACCTCCGGCGGCCTCGGCACCATGGGCTTCGGCTTTCCGGCGGCGATGGGCGTCAAGCTCAACTTCCCCCAGGACGACGTGGTCTGCTTCACCGGCGAAGGCAGCTTTCAGATGATGATGCAGGAACTGTCGACCTGTAAGCAGTTCGAGGTCGGCGTCAAGATCGTCAACCTGAACAACCAGTCGCTGGGCATGGTGCGTCAGTGGCAGGATCTGAACTACAAGTCGCGCCATGCGCATTCCTACATGGAATCGCTGCCCGACTTCGCCAAGCTGATCGAGGCCTACGGTTTCACGGCGCTCAAGGTGGAACGTCACGAGGAACTGGCGCCGGCGCTGGAACGTGCCTTCGCCGATACCAACGAACTGGTGTTCCTCGACGTCTATGTCGATCCATTCGAACACGTCTATCCAATGCAGGTGCCTCTCGGCTCCATGCGTGACATGCTGCTTTCGAAGACGGAGCGGACCTGATGCGCCATATCATCTCGATTCTGCTGGAAAACGAGCCGGGCGCGCTGTCCCGCGTGGTGGGACTGTTCTCCCAGCGCAACTTCAACATCGAAACCCTCAACGTGGCACCGACCGAGGAACCGTCGTTGTCCCGGCTGACGGTGACCACGGTCGGCGACGATCGGGTGATCGAGCAGATTACCAAGCATCTCAACAAGCTGATCGACGTGGTCAAGCTGGTCGACCTGACCGAAGGCAACCACATCGAGCGCGAACTGATGCTGGTCAAGGTCAAGGCGCTCGGCGCCAGCCGCGACGAGGTCAAGCGCACCGCGGACATCTTCCGCGCGCAGATCGTCGACGTCACGCCGAGCGTCTACACGGTGCAGATCACCGGCGATGCCGGCAAGCTCGATGCCTTCGTGCAGGCGATGGCGCCGATCGGCATTCTCGAGGTCGCGCGCACCGGCGTCTCGGGCATTGCCCGTGGAGATAAACTGCTTTCGTTGTGAAGCGGCCAGAGTCGCCAACGGACGCCCGGCGGGAGCCATTCCGCCGGGCGTTTTTGTATTTTACTATTCAGTGGGATGTTGAGCGTCGAAAGCCGCGCATAGGGCAGGCACTATTCATAACGGGGAGGCGACAGTGTTGTGAGCCGTACGGTAAAAGGCGTCGAGTTCTTTGGCCACCCGGTCGGGAATTTCCGTGAGGATGCCGTTTTTCATTTCCTTGAAAATGATGAGCTTAGAGCCCTCCACAATGTCGGAAAGATGCTTTGCCACGTCTGCGCCGCTTCCCTTGGCATACTCACCTGTCATGATGAGAGTTGGCATGGCGATGTCGTTTAACCACAGGCCGATCTCTGTCTGGCTATACAACTTATAGGTATCGATGAAGACTTGCTCATTGATACTGGTAAGCTGTTCGAGCCGCTGTTGCAAGGCACCGGGATGCACGGTAACGAAGGCGTCCGTATACCAAAGCTTCACCAGGCTAGACATGGTTTCGGCGACGCCCTCATGTTGAAGTCGTTCAATTAACTTGGCATTGGAACGTATATCCTGTTCATTACGATCCACAGGAGCAGCCATCAGGCAGAGGCGGCTAACATGTTCGGGATATCGATGCGCATAGGCAGCAGCAATAAACGAGCCAAGCGAATGGCCAACGAAGAAGGCCTGTTCCAAGCTCAGTTCGGTGCGCAACGCTTCGAGGTCCTCAACTAGCCTATCGAGAGTGAGCTCATCTGGCGCGGGGTCAGAATTACCATGGCCCCTTAGGTCATAGGAAATACAGGAAAAATCGTCTGTCAGATATTCTATGACCCCTTGCCAAGTGTCATGAGTTGACCCGTTGCCATGCACGAATACGATGGCAGGCCCTTTGCCTTGAACCCAATACGCCGTTGGGCCAGCCTTGCGCTTATGGACCATGTGCTACCCCTTGGCTTTTTCGCTGGCAAGGTGCCCGCCGACACCCCAGTCTTGCGGGGAATAATCAGTAATCACAACTTGTACGCTTTCTCGTTTCCCGCCGCAGCTGCGTAGGAAGCCTTCGGTCAGCTCCTTGATGAGCTCGCTTTTCTGCTCGGTCGTTCGTCCTTCGAACATTTCCACACGGATAATGGGCATTTTTCTGTATCTCGATACTAGGGCCACTCGCTTTGACGGCCGGATTAATGGTGCCTGCTAGTCAGATCGCTGGCTTGTGGTCGATGGCGCAGCGCAGATTATTCTGGAACCGGTTTGTTCTGGCTAGAAGCGGCAGCAATCTGCTGCGCAACCCAAGCAGTCCCTGCGGCCAACGCGTACCGACAGCACCGTAGAGATAGGACATTCGCTGAGTCTGATCGATGTAGGGCCTTTCCGCCTGCTCCCATTTGCGTAGAGCAGTGGGAATATCGGTATGCTTGGTGACGGCTCGAGCAAGTACGACGGCATTGGTGATTGCCACGCAGGCGCCCTGGCCTAGATTGGGTGTCATCGCATGCGCTGCATCTCCGACGATACAGGCATTTCCTAGCGACCAAGAAGAACAGTGAACATTATAGAAGGGGCGCCAGTGCTCTTCGGGATGGCGGGGAAGGCGCTCCAAATACTCTCTGTAATTGGGATGACTTTCAGCCCACGCTTCCAAATTGAAGGGTTGTTGCATACGCCCAGCGATATCATGCTCGGGGCAGCAAAGAAACACGTAGTGATAGTCTTTACTAGCCGGAGCCATGCCTATGCGTCGCCCTCCGTTCCACATTTCTATCCGTCGGGTGCTGAGGCTATCATCGGGCTGGCGCGGTATGAGGTGACGACCGCAGCCGTCCTTCATCTCTATGATCTTCTGCGCGAGTTTCAACGAATCCCTCACCTTGGAGAACACGCCGTCCGCACCAATGACTAAATCGGCCTTGGGGCCCATGCCGTTGACGAATTCAAGACGTCCTTCGGGGGATGCACCGATAACCTTTGAATTGGTGATGATCTCCACACCTTGCGCGATGGCATGTTCGGCCAGAATACGGTGCAACTCCGTACGCAGGATGACGATGAGCTCGGGAAGCGGTTCGTTCTTGCGCCGTATGTTCACTTCCCTTTGCCGATGGTCCTGCAGCAAGCGTGGCTTTTCCGAGGCCACGCCCGTCTCTACGACCTTGTTGTAAACGCCAAGCTCACGCAAGGCAGCGAGGGCGTTTTCCCAAAGATAGAGACCTGCGCCAATCTCTCGTAATTCCTTTCCCTTTTCATGGACACGGACGCTCCAGCCTTGTTGAGCCAGTGCCGCTGCTGCGGCGAGTCCTGCAAGTCCTGCGCCTGCGATTTCAGCTACCGGTTTGTTAGCCATTCTTTACTCCGTCGTCAGGTATTGTCATTTATATGGTTAGAAAACGGGCCTATGCCGTTGAATCTTCGCGCTTAGCTGAAGCGAGCGTGAATTCCCCCGGATTTATGCCTGGCTGCGTTGCGTGATGAAACGGCGTAGCTCGGAGGCCACCCTGTGGGGGGCTTCCATCAGAATGGAATGCTTCAATCCCTCGAGAATTACGAGTTCAGAGTCAGGCAGCTGACTATCGATGTAGCGGTTCAGGCGCGGATTACAACCGCCATCCAGCTCGCCCGTGAGTACAAGTGACGGAACAGCAACCTCATGCAGCCAGGGAGCCATTTCGGTTTCCGCATAGATGTGGAAAACATTGAGGAATACGTTAGCGCTCATGCTAGTGATCTGATTAAGTCGGGCCGTGACGATGTCAGGGTTGGCTTGGGCAAACTCATCCGTGTACCAGCGGTTTACGAGCGTATTGAGAATATTGGGGATCCCCTCACGTTCCATTGCCTCGACAACTCCCTTTACCTTGGCGCTGTCGTCTGCCGTTCGTCCGGCGGCCGTTGATAATAGCGCCAGAGTCTTGACTCGCTCGGGGTATTTTCGTGCATAGGCTGGGCCAATCATGCCGCCAAGCGAGTGTCCGGCGATATGGGCCTTTTTGATACCCAGCTTTGCCCGTAGCGCTTCCAGATCTTCGACCAATGCATCTAGGTCGAACCGCCCTTCGGGCATGGGGGATATGCCATGACCTCGCAAGTCATAAGAGATACAACAAAAATCGGACTTTAAATCATCCACGATCCTATCCCAGGTGGCATGCGATGCACCGATGCCATGCACCAGAAAAAGCGGCTCCCCCTCGCCGGCGATCCAGTGCGAGCAGTCTAGGGCTTTGGGGGACGAATTCATGTTGTTGATTTTTTGTGTCATGACTAGTCCTATTTTGTGTTAGCCAGTTGTATTGGTAGTTGATAGGAGCCAGCAACAATCCATGTGGCGGAATGCAGCTTGAAATTTAGTTAATCTCAAGAATATAGATCAGTCAAAGCGATAATTTTGATTTATCTATCAAGTTAAATGATCGCTCGCGGCGAGTTGACTATCAAAAAAAACAAACCAGGCATGAAAATTATCGATTTGATTTGTGGTTGCAGGTCTGCTTCCTTTTAAGGCAAGCGAACACGGCGTGAATAAGGGGGATGGTAACCGGGACTCACCATTAAGCCGGTTTAAAGTTTCGCTACTAATAAGGACAGAGACTGACCTAGGTCCATGTGTCCATGGTTAGTTGGGTTAAGTGTTTGAGAGGTGAGCTACACGTCAGTCGGACAGATTACCGGCATAGCGACAGAATATGCGGTAACACAAAACAAACGAACCGAGAAGGCTCTCCATGACAACAATCAAAATTGAAATCAAGGGCTTAAACAAAGTCTATGGCGAACGGCCAGAAGAGGCTCTCAAGCTGGCAAGGCAAGGATGCCATCCCCGTGACATCTTGAGTAGGACAGGCCAGATGCTGGCGGTATCTGAGGTATCGCTCAAGGTGAGAGAGGGTGAAATCTTTACCATCATGGGCCTATCCGGGTCCGGAAAGTCTACGTTGGTTCGATGCCTGAATCGTCTGATCGAGCCTACGAACGGCTCGATCCTGCTTGATGGTGAGGACATATGCTTGAAGTCGAGCCAGGAATTGCGAGACATCAGACGTACCAAGATCGCCATGGTGTTCCAGAATTTTGCATTGTTGCCCCACAAGTCGATACTCGAGAATGTTGAGTTTGGATTAAAACTACGTGGTGAGGTGAAGGAGTCACGCCGAGAAAAGGCGGGAATGGCATTAGAACGGGTCGGGCTCTCCAATTGGAGTGATCGCTATCCCGACAATTTGAGTGGTGGAATGAAGCAGCGTGTGGGACTGGCCAGAGCTCTGGCAAACGATCCCGATATTTTGTTAATGGATGAGCCTTTTAGTGCGCTTGATCCATTGATCCGTGCCGACCTTCAGGCAGAGCTTATTAAGCTTCAGTGTGATATCAAAAAGACCATCATCTTCATTACTCATGATTTTCATGAGGCGGTCAAGCTCAGCGACCAGGTCGCCGTTATGCGAGATGGTAAATTTGTCCAGATGGGTACGCCGGAAGAGATCATCCTTCATCCTGGAAATGAATACGTGGAAAATTTTTCGCGTGAGATGGACAGGTCTAAAGTAATTACTGCTAAAGATGTGGCACAAACTGGTGCCACTCCTCTTTATGCCGATATGGCGGCAGATAGTGTATTGAAGAGGATGAAAAAAACAGGGAAGCAATTCGCCATATTAGTGGATTCTGATAAAAAACCGCTAGGCTATATATTTCGTGGGGACCTAGAGAATTCCACAGAGTTAGAGATGAAGGTTGGTGCTGATTTCCAAAGACAAGACGAAGAGGTGATCTCGGTGTCTTCTTCCACCATTGTAGGTAACCTCTATTTCCAATTGTCTCAGCAATTGCCTCTCGCCATTAGTGATGATAAAGGACATGTTGTTGGTACCATGGATGCTAACGATGTTATGACGCACCTGAGCCAAGCCGGACAGTATACTAACATAAGAAATTCAGCTCATGCATTCAGCACCGATGGCCAGATCAGCGGCGAATCTCATCTTACCATTAACTGCTTCGATAAGGTGGTCAGCTCATGAATCGTTTACCTGATGAATATATTCTACCCATAGCTGACATTTTTCAGAATATTGTGAACTGGCTCGTTGATGAATGGCGTCCAGTTTTTCAGACACTACGCTGGCCAATCGCGCAGGTTCTGGATGCAGTGTCAGATCTGATGAATTCGTTACCATTCTGGCTTGTAATCCTGTTCTTTCTGATCGTCGGTTGGAGAACAGCGGGTATTCGTAATGGCGTTTTCTGCGGTGTTTCCTTTGTATTGATTGCCTTCATGGGGCTTTGGGACGAAGCAATGGACTCGCTTTCAATTTTGATCACAGCGGTCACCTTCTGCGTGGTCGTAGGCGTTCCGATCGGTATCCTTGCCGGCCGAAGCAACAAGTTTTGGGCTGTTCTACGCCCAGTCCTTGATGTTATGCAAACAACACCCTCTTTTGTTTATCTTGTTCCGGTGGTAATGCTGTTTGGTATCGGAACTGTGCCAGGTGTAATAGCTACCATAGTCTTTTCCATGCCACCGGTGATCCGTCTAACTAATCTTGGATTGCGCCAGGTCCCCGCCGAGGCGATCGAGGCTGGAGAGTCCTTTGGTGCTACCGAATGGCAGGCTCTAATCAATATCCGATTACCACTAGCCCTGCCGTCTATCATGACAGGGGTGAACCAGACCCTGCTCATGGCTATGGTGATGAGCGTTATTATCTCAATGATCGGGGCTGAGGGGCTTGGCTTGTCAGTGCTTAGAGGAATCGGTGCGCTAGATGTCGGGCAGGCAGGAATAGGTGGATTGGCCATTGTTCTTCTGGCTATATCGCTGGACCGGATTACCCAAGGATTAGGCGAAAAATCTAAACAGGCCCATCATGAGCTCAAACCGCGCTCATTGTTAGGTCGTTTCCGAGCAGCACGGACCGGGGCATCTGACTCCCCTGCAAGTATGCAATAACAATCAATCCTCGATAGAGAGAAATGCAATGAGTTGCAATATGAGAAATATAATATTTGCCATTGTAGCTGGCATAGCTATCCTGACTGGTACCCATGTTATGGCTGGATCCGACCTGCCTGGTGCTGGTAAGAAAGTCATGCCTGCACGCCCTAATTGGGACTCCTTCTGGTTCGGTCAGAAAATTGTCGATATTGGTATGGAACGTCTGGGTTATGAAGTTGCCGACCCAGTTACAATGGGGCCTCCCGCGATATTTACTTCTATCGCACGTGGCGACCTTATGTATTCGGTCGACACGATTTTGCCCAATCACGCTGATCTTTACGAGAAAACTAAAGAGGATGTGATGCCAGTAGGACCGATCATGAATCCGGGTACTATACAAGGATTTATGGTTGATAAAAAAACTGCGGATAAATATAATATCCGTTATTTGGAGGATTTTAAAGATCCTAAAGTAGCCGCGCTATTTGATCAGGATGGTGATGGGCGTGCTGATATGGTTGGGCCATCAGCAAGCTGGACGGGATCTTCTGCCGTAGCAACAAACTATATAAAAAACCTCGGTCTGAGCGATCGTGTTCATTTAGTTCAGGGAGAGTACACTACGTTATCTGCGGATGCGGTGGGACGTTACTCTGCTGGTGAACCAATATTCCTATATACTTGGTACCCTAATCCAACAACTATGACGCTAAAGCCAGGAAAAGATCTTGTTTGGTTGCAGGTGCATAATGTCTCATTGCCAGATGATCAGATGGAAAAATATAAGCCCCAAGACAACCTTGAGGGCTGCGCATCCAACCCCTGCGATCTTGGCTGGCTGCCTACAGTCTACTATATTGCGGTCAACCGAAAATGGGCTGCTGAAAACTCTGCGGCAATGAAATTTTTCGATCAGTTTGAAATGCACCTACAGGATCGAGCCGAGCAGAATATCAAGATGATGCAAGGTGAAAACCGAGAGGAGGATATCGAGCGCCATGCTAGAGAATGGATCGAGAATAACAAGGAAAAATTCGATTCGTGGATTGATGCAGCAATTACTGCTGCCAATTGATTGCTAGCGGAAACTTAGATTACTTAATCCCCCGGTTAGGGGGATTTTGTGTTGTCTGGGTACAGCGATATCTATGAGTGTTTATCTCATCTGCTAATACTCAATCGGTATGCGGCGAGATTGACAGGCTACTGTTTGTTGATGATATTGATGCTTCATCATACATCATTGGATGAGATGATTAATGGCTTTGTCCAGGAAAATCAATTGGAATCTGCTCTATACGTTTGTCGTCGTGGCAGAGACTCAGAGCATTTCGAAGGCGGCCCATATCCTCGGACGAGGACAGCCGGCAATCAGCGCGGCACTGAAGAATTTAGAGTGTCAAATTGGGTTGCAGCTTGCGGAAAGGGGACCAAGATTTTTCAAACTAACTGAGGCTGGACGGCTACTCCACCGCGAGGCGAGCGAAATCTGCGGTGCCATAGACCGTATATCGGTCTTGCTGAAGGATACCGAGGAGGTGTTGACAGGCAATGTCCGACTGACTATTGCAAGTCACATGGCTAGTCCAATTCTGAACCAAACTCTAACCGAGTTCCATCGTCGACATAACCGAGCGACGATATCGTGTACTGTGATGAATAGCCCGGAAATCATTGAGGCACTCGCGAATCGGTTGATCCATTTCGGAATAGGGCCGGTGTTTAATAAGCGGTCGGAGTTTGAATATTTTCATATATTTAAAGAGTATTGTGGGTTTTATTGCGGGGCCACCCACCCACTCTTTGGAAAGGAAGGGCTGACTGTGGAGGATTTAAAGGGGCATAATGAAATCACATACCAGTCAGCTATTTTCTCGGATTATCTCCATTCGATTACTGAGATGCGATCCAATATAAACTTTAATGAACCACTGACGGGCATTGCTAATAATCTAGAGGAAGTCAGGCGAATGGTCCTTTCTGGATTAGGTGTTGGGCCAATCCCGGTGCAGATAGCCGCCCGAGATGTACGGGATGGCTTATTATGGCGGTTACCGCCTTATGAGGATGTCATGCCTATCGACATATACCTCATTACTAATGCCAAGGTACGCCCCAGTCAAACCGAGCAAGCTTTTCTGGACACCCTTAAGAAGGAAGTTCTCAATACACCGGAAAGCCAGCGTACTTACTCGGGCAATCTCAATACAGCCCCATTCTGGTAGCTGCCTTTCCATCGACTGGGCAAATTTGCAGCATATGGCGATGCCTGTATCTCCGCCCATAGCGCTTCGATCAGCGCACTCTTCAGGCGTCGCTTGAGCACGCACAGGCCGACGTCGTAGTGCGGCAGTTCGGGCTTGACCGGCAGGATGGTCACGCGATCGAGCAGCGGGCTGTTGTCGAGCACGATGCGCGGCACGATACCGACGCCAAATCCGAGTCCGACCATGCTGACGATCGCTTCGTTGCCGGCGACCTGGGCATAGATGCGTGGGGTGACCCCAAGCGCACGAAACCAGGTATCGGCATGATCCCGCGACAATCCGGATTCGGACAGGATCATCGGTACTTGCCGCCACTGGGAAGGCGTCGGAATCTCCGGTGTGGCCGGCAGCCAGTCGGCGCCGTCACGCGGCGCGATGAACACCAGCGGCGAAGTCGCCAGCGGCTTGAATGCCAACGCATCCGGCAGGCTGCGGGGGCGCGCGGTGATGGCAACGTCCTCGTTTTCGGCCTGGACCCGGGCGATGGCGTCGGCCGGATCGCCGGTATGCAGCTTGATCTCGATACGCGGATGGCGCAGACGGAATTCGCTCAGCAGACGGTAGAGAAAACTGTAGCTGGCGGTGACCGAGCAGTAGATGCTGATCTCGCCTGCCAGCTCGCGGGTCTCCTCCATCAAGGTGCACTGCAGCGATTGCCATTGCTCCAGTGTCTCCCGGGCGTAGGAGTGGAACAGCTGTCCCTCCCGGGTCAGGATGACGTGGCGATTGTCGCGCTCGAACAGCGTGACGCCCAGCGTCTCCTCCAACTGGCGGATCGAACGGCTCAGGGTCGAAGGGCTGACATGGCAGGCGTCGCTGGCGCGACCGAAATGCAGATGATCGGCCAGGGCCAGGAAGTGGGTCAGTGGGCGGTAATCCATTAGTGTTTCATCGATTCGTTTCGAATTATGAAATGTCGCATTGCAAATATAGCGTTTTACGCAACGCGGCGCCTGACTTATCGTGGCTCCACGGCTGAACATGACGAGCGCCGCGCTAGACGGCGCCGGTGGCCATCAACGCTGACACATATTCCAGCAGCTATTTCCAGAATCGATCGGGAGTTCGACATGCGCGTTTATTACGACAAGGATTGCGATCTTTCGCTGATCCAGGCCAAGCAGGTCACCATCGTCGGCTATGGCTCACAGGGCCATGCCCACGCCAACAACCTCAAGGAGTCCGGCGTCGACGTCACCGTCGCGCTGCGCAAGGGGTCTTCTTCTGCGGCCAAGGCCGAGGGCGCCGGCCTCAAGGTGGCCAGTGTCGCTGACGCCTGCAAGACCGCCGACGTGGTGATGATTCTTGCGCCGGACGAAAACCAGAAAACGATCTACGAGCAGGAGATCGAGCCTAACCTGAAAGAGGGCGCGACCGTCGCCTTCGCCCATGGCTTCAATATCCACTACAGCCAGATTCAGCCGCGTGCCGATCTCGACGTGATCATGATCGCGCCCAAGGCGCCGGGGCATACCGTTCGTTCCGAATTCGTGCGTGGCGGCGGCATTCCAGATCTGATCGCGATCCACCAGGACGCGTCCGGTCAGGCCAAGGAGATCGCGCTCTCCTACGCCGCAGCCATCGGTGGTGGCCGCAGCGGTATCATCGAGACCACCTTCAAGGACGAGACCGAAACCGACCTGTTCGGCGAGCAGGCGGTGCTGTGCGGCGGTGCGGTCGAGCTGGTCAAGGCCGGCTTCGAGACCCTGACCGAAGCCGGTTACGCGCCGGAAATGGCCTATTTCGAGTGCCTCCACGAGCTCAAGCTGATCGTCGACCTGATGTACGAAGGCGGCATCGCCAACATGAACTACTCGATCTCCAACAATGCCGAGTACGGCGAATACGTCACCGGCCGCGAGATCATTAACGAGCATTCCAAAGAGGCGATGCGCAAGGCGCTCAAGCGCATCCAGGACGGCGAGTACGCCAAGATGTTCATCGCCGAAGGGGCCTGCAACTACGCTTCGCTCAACGCCCGTCGTCGCCAGACCGCCGAGCATCCGGTCGAGCAGATCGGTGAAAAGCTGCGTGCAATGATGCCGTGGATCACCGCCAATCAGCTGGTCGACAAGAGCAAGAACTGATCGCTCTTTGGTCACGCGAGCCGAACGGGGTGCGACGATCGTCGCACCCCGTTTTGCGTTCGGGGAAGACGGGCAACTGTCGCGATTCTCGCTAGGCTGTAGAATGGGCCGGCTGAAATGCCCGAGCGCACTCGTAACCAAAGGACTCGCCTCCATGACGCAGGATGACCGCCAACACGAGCAAGAGCCCGAAACCATTACCATCGGCGCTACGTCTCCGCTCTTCGATGACGAAGACGAGGTCATCGAAGAGACGGTCGAAAACGGCAAGCGAATTCGCCGCCGCGGTATCTATCTGCTGCCCAATCTGTTCACGCTGTCGGCATTGTTTGCCGGTTTCTACTCGATCGTTGCGGCGATCAATGGCGACTATGGCAAGGCGGCCATCGCCATCTTCGTGGCCATGGTCCTCGACGGACTGGATGGCCGCGTGGCTCGCCTGACCAATACGCAGAGTGCCTTCGGCGCCGAATTCGACAGCCTCGCCGACATGGTTTCCTTCGGCATGGCTCCGGCGCTGGTCGCCTTCACCTGGATCCTGCAGGACGTCGGCAAGCTCGGCTGGATCGCGGCCTTCATCTTCGTGGCCGGCGCGGCGCTGCGCCTGGCGCGGTTCAATGTGCAGATCGGCAGCATCGACAAGAAGTGGTTCGTCGGGCTTCCCAGTCCCTCGGCGGCTGCCGTGGTGGCCGGTTGCGTTTGGGTGTTCCATACCTTCGACGCCGAGTCGCTCGGTTTCAAGGTACTGATGACCGCCGTGGTTGCCGCGGCCGGCGTGTTGATGGTCAGTAACGTGCGCTACCACAGTTTCAAGGAGATCGATTTCAAGGGGCCGGTGCCATTCGTCTTCCTGCTGGCGATCGTGCTGCTGTTCGTACTGATCTCGATCGAGCCTTCGGTAGTGTTGCTGACGCTGTTTGGCTGCTATGTCGTTTCGGGCCCCCTCTTTGCGTTGGGGCGTCTGCGCAAGGCGCGCACGGAGAAGCGGCGGCAAGAAGCGGGAGGGCAGCAGGCGCAGGACGACTGACCGGCACGCGCCATTGCTCTCATGACGCCCGCCCTGCGCGGGCGTTTTGCTATCTATTGGACCGGCTGGACAACTTTTTTGCCGCGAGGGCTTGCCAAGTTGGGCCGGGGTCCGTAAAGTACGCATCCGCTGCCGACGAGACAGGCTCTCGACAGCAGCGGGGAGACAAGCCAAGCGATTGATTCGATTGAACAAATCAAGCATCGTTAGGCGGCGAAGCAAGCGGTTGGGCTTCACGGTGTCTTCCAGGGTTCGCGGC
>NZ_PZJU01000013.1 GCF_003206715.1 Salinicola peritrichatus
TTTGCTTTTGATTTTTCTTAAAGCTTATGGCTTATAGCTCCTGGCGTAGCCAGGTGACTTACTCGCCGGTCGCGATCGGCCGCGACGGATCGCGGATCCAGTCGCTCCACGAGCCGACATAGAGTTTCGGCAACGGCAACCCCGCCACGGCGTAGGCCAGGACGTTGTGACAGGCGGAGACCCCGGAACCACAGTAGGCCGTCACCTGGTCGGCACGGGGCAGTTCCCTGGCGAGCTGCTCGGATGGTTTGAACCGGCCATCGGCATCCAGATTGGCCGCGCTGGGGCGACAAACCGCTCCCGGGATATGACCGCCAACCGGATCGATGGGCTCGTCGTCGCCCCGAAAGCGCGCCTCGCCGCGTGCATCCACCAGTTGCCCGCCCTCCTCGAGCAGGCGTTCGACGGGAAGACGCGCGGCATCGTCATATTCCGGCGCCCAATCACTGGTCGGGACGGATGCCTCCTCGTCACCGGCTACCATGTCGCCGCCCATGACCTGCCAGGCCGGCAAGCCACCGTCGAGCACGCGTACGTCCGGATGTCCGGCCCAGCATGCAAGCATCCACCAGGCCCTCGCCGCCGCCAGCTGCCCACCGCGGTCGTCGTAAACGATGACCGGCCGCTCGGGATGCACGCCGAGGCGTCGAAGCGTCGCGGTAAAATCCGTCGTCGAGGGCAGAGGATGACGTCCGCCCTCTCCGGGTTCAGACGCAAGGTCACGATCCATATCCAGATGCTGGCTGCCCGGTATATGCCCCTGCCGCCAGAGATTCACGCCGGCGGAAGCGTCTTCCAGACGCGCCCGGCAGTCGAAAACCAGCGGCGGCTCACTCGACGTCAGCGCTTGCTGCAGCGCCTCCGGTGTGATCAGAACGGAATCGCGCATGGCATCACCTCATGATAAGAACGCTGGATACAGGTTCCAGCATAGGCGCTAAGCCGCAGCCAACATAGGCACCGCCCGAAGCCAACACAGGCGCTAGGCCGATGAAAGTCGTTCCAGCGGCGCCCGCGCGGCAATCAAGCGTCGGCGGCCGGCGGCTTCGAAACGGACTTCGATGACCGGATTGGCGGGGTCGCCTTCGATGACGACGATTTCTCCCGTACCGAAACTGGCATGCCGCACCCGCTCGCCGACCTGCCAGCCCTGCGAGGCTACGCGAACGGGTGCCTTTTCCGCTGCCGTCAACGCGAGCCAGCGGCCGATGCGGGAAAGATAGGCATCGATCATCTCCGGCTCCCCAACGGCGACCGGCCCATCGTCATCGGCTTCCAGCGCATGGCCGACGCGGTCGCAATCCTCGATCGCGGTTTCGTCGAGGAAACGGCTGGGCCGATGGTCGCCGCCGTCATGCAGCAGCAGCAAGCGCTCGCGGGCTCGCGTGATCCCGACATAATAGAGTCGGCGCTCCTCCTCGAGACGTTCCGGTGACAGCGGGTTGTCGCGGCTGTAATGCGGAAAATCCTCTTCGTTGAGCCCCCAGAGAACGACCAGTGGCCACTCCAGCCCCTTGGCGCCGTGCACGGTGCTGATCAGCACGCCGTCAGGACGATTCTCGACCGGATTGCGCAGCAGCTCGATGAAGGCATCGGGGTCGTTCGCCAGTTCTCCGGCCTGCTCGATCAACACATCGAGCAGGCGCACGTCGTCGTCGGCCTTCTCCCGGCGCGACGCCGAACGTCTCAACACCTTCTCGGCATCGATGGCATCGACCACGTGCTCGAGCAGCTTGGCCGGCGGCCAGGTCCCGAGCTTGGGCAACTCGCACAGTAACTGCCAGCGCCGCTTGAGATGCCGCCGCTGGCCGGGCTTGAGTCCATTCAACACGGCGGCCTCTTTCGGCGGCCACCGTTGCGTACGGGCCAGTTCCTCGACCAAGCGACGAACCCGCTCCTGGGCCACGAAGGTGGTCGGCTGGGAGAACAGCAGCATCAGGTGGCCGGGGTCCTGCAGACGATGCGGCTCCCGCGCCAGTTGCAGATAGCCCGCCAGCGCCTGAACCAGCGGCAGGCGAAAGACGAAACGCTCCTCCTGCGCCAACCGGAACGGTATTCCGGCACGCAACAGTTGCAACTGCACCGAAACCGACAACGACCAGCTGCGTACCAGCACACAGGCCTCGTCACTGCGCCGGCCTTCGGCGTGCCAGCGTCCGAGCGCGTCGAGCAGCGTGGTGGCACCGATGCCAAGCCGCAAGCGGGTCGCCGGATTGCCGGGGGCAGCCAGACATAATCGATCCCAGCGCTGGCGATTGCCGCGGATGGCATGATTGGCCGCCAGCGCCAGCGCATGACCGTGGCGAAAGGTGTAGGAGAGCGGATACTCGCTGGCCCGGCCGAACAGATCGTCGAAACGCGAGAGCATCGCATCGGGGCGTGCACCGCGCCATTCGTAGATGCACTGATTGGCGTCGCCGACCGCCATCACCTGCGCTTGCTCTCCCGCCAGCAACTTCAGCAATCGCAGTTGCGCTTCGTTGATGTCCTGGTACTCGTCGACGATCACATGATTGAGATAGCCCTGAACGCGCCGACACGCTTCGGCATTGGCTTCCAGGCAGCGCAGCGGCCGGTAGAGCAGATCGGCGTAAGTCATGCTCGCCGAGGCCTCGAGCAGCGACTCCGCGACCGCGAAGGCATCGATGAAATGGCGCTCGCTGGCGGCGTAGTCCAGCCGCTCGAACAGCGCCGCCGGCTCGGCGACCTCCGCCTTGACCAGATCGCAGAACTGGGCGAAGGTCTCCAGCCGTTCGGCATCCAGCGCCCCTTCCCGCGTCTCGCTGTCGGCACCTTCCAGGCTCTGCATGACCGCCTGGCGCAATAGACGCTCCCGCTGCCAGTCGGCTTGCAGCAATTGACGCGACGGCAGATAGCCCCAACGGGTCAGACTCTGGGTCAGGCGATGGCCGATCGAGTGGAAGGTCCGAACTTCGGGCAACAGCGCGCCTTCCGGCGCCTCGTGCTGCAGCTTGGCGCGGAAGTCGTCGCGCGCCGCGCGATTGAACATCAGCACCAGAATGCGCTTGGGGTTTTCGCCATTCTCGAGCAGATGCAGGACACGCCGGACTAGCGTAGTGGTCTTGCCGGCGCCGGCAACCGCAGCAACCCGGGCGTGGCCGCGTGGATGATGAACCACGGCCTGCTGTTCGGCCGTCAGTCCAGCCGCCTTCGAAGCCTGCAGAACATGGGGATCGACCGCGTCGTTCATGCCGCCCCGTCGTCTAGCCGGCCCAGCGGATGCCAGACACCATCGCTGACGAGCCCGAGCTCGTCGCCCCGGCATTCAGCGGTCTCGATCAGGCGGTAGAACAGATTGCGATGCAGGCGCGCTTCCAGGCCGTGGCGCACCGGTAGTGCCGGCAACAGCTCGCCACCGGGCGCAGGGATCAAACGCAGGCGGCGAGATGCGTCGAGACGAACCCGATCGCCCCACTGGGAAACCATCGTCCAGCCCCGCGAATCCTCGTCGGCATCGGTGATCAGCAGCGGCAGATCCTCGACGCGGATACGCAGCTTCTCCGCAGGCGTGACCAGGTAGTAGTCGCCGTCGGCTTCCCGCCGCAGCACGCTGCTCAACAATTGCACCAATGCCGGGCGGCGAATCGGGGCCCCTTCGTGAATCCAGGTGCCATCGGCGGCAATGCGCAGATCCATGTCGCCACACGACGCTGGATCCCAGCGTTCGAGCGGCGGGATCGATTGCGCGTCGAGTTGGCGGAAAAGCGAGTCCAGGCTCATCTCGGGCTCCCGGCAGCGGCCGTTCAGGCGAACGGGTTGGTCGTCTGTCCGGCGGGCGCGCTGCCCGGAAACAGACGATAGAAGTTGGCCCGCGTCTGCATCGCGACCTCGTCGACGGTGATACCGCGCTCCCGCGCGATGCACTCCGCGACTTCCACCACCCACTGCGGTTCGTTGGGCCGGCCACGATACGGCACCGGGGCCAGGAAAGGACTGTCGGTCTCGATCAGCAAGCGATCGAGCGGCAACCGCCGGGCGACGTCGCGCAGCGATTCGGCACTGGCGAAAGTGACGATACCGGAGAGCGAGATATAGAACCCGAGGCGCACGGCCTCCCGCGCCATGTCGAGATCTTCGGTGAAGCAGTGAAGCACGCCGCCCACCGCCGGATCGGTGTGTTCGCGAATCAACGCCAGGGTCTCCTCGCGTGCTTCGCGGGTATGAATGACCACCGGCAGTTCGAGCTCACGCGCGGCGTCGAGATGCGCCACGAAACGCTGGCGCTGGATATCGCGCGGTACGCTGTCGTAATGGAAATCGAGCCCGGTCTCGCCGATCGCCACCGCGCCGAAGCGATCGGCGCACTCGCGAATCGCCTCGCTGTCGGGCTCGTGCGCGATCGCGGTTTCCTGCAGCGGGTGCAGGCCGACACTGATATCGACGTCAGCGTGTTGACGGGCAATTTCCGCCAGTGCCGGCGCGCCTTCGAGCGACGTGGCAATGGCGAGAAAGCGATGCACGCCGCGCGCGCGGGCCGCCTCGAGCGCCTTTCCCAGATCACCGTCGTAGGGGGTCAGATCGAGGCGATCGAGATGGCAGTGGGAATCAACGAACATGCAGTTTTCCAAGTCGAATCGGGATGGCGTCTTACAACGTGTGGCTGAGCATGCTGCCCCGCGGCCCGGCAGAGGCGAGCCTGGCCTCGATACGCTGGCGCAGAGCGCCATCGCCGGCTGCGAAGTGAACGCCAATGCCGGCGACGCGATGCCCCGCTCCCGCGGGAGTGAGCCACACCACTTCGCCATCCACGGGCAAGCGCTCGCTCTCGCCCGGCAGCGTGACCAGCAGATAGACGCGCTGACCGATGCGATAATCCTGCTCGGTGGGAACGAACAATCCTCCGTTCTCCAACCACGCCATGTAGGCACTGCGTAACGTGTCGTCGTCGCGGATGGTCAACGACAGCACCTTTTGCGCATTCATCGCAATTACCTCGGCCGCGGGATGCGGCGGTCAGGACCTCAGCTTATTCATGACCTCAGCTTATTCATGACCTCAACAGGGCGGACCAGCGCACCAGCCAGGCTTCGAGCACCAGCTGCGGGTTCGGGTTGCCGCCGGCCGCCAGCAGGCGGCGCTGTTCGCGTGCATAATCCAGCAACCGGAACCAGTCGCGGACCCGGGCGTTCTTGACCGCCTGGCGATAGAGCGGCAGCAGATCGCTGTTGCGCACGCGCCGTGGGTCTCCGGACAGGCCAAGCCGGATCAGATCCTCGAGCCAGGCGATGCCGTACCATAGTACGCGATCGAGCGCCTGCGCATCGAGCCTCGCCGCCTCGCCGATGGGTTCGCCGCCGCGCACCAGGGCGTCGAACAGCTCGCGCAGGTCCTGGCGCAGATGGCGCGCCTCGGCGCCGGCCAGCTCTTCGGCCAGCAGTGGCAGGCCACCGGCGACACGCAACCAGAAACGGGCTTCCTCGGCATCGCCAAGACGCTCGCCGAGCCAGGGCTCGGCGGCGTCCGCGGGCGGCGTGGCCAGGTTCCAGTGCTGACAGCGCGAACGGATGGTCGGCAACAGCCGCGAGGGAATATCCGACACCAGAATGAACAGCGTCTGTTCGCCGGGCTCCTCGAGACTCTTGAGCAGCGCGTTGGAAGCGGCGACGTTCATCGCCTCGGCCGGCTCGATCCGGATCACGCGATGGCCGCCCTGCTGCGCCGTCTGCGCCACGAAGCCGTTGACTTGACGGATGGCATCGATACGAATCTGGCGCGATTTTTCGCTCGGCGTCACGCTCATCAGATCCGGATGATATCCGGCCGCCAGCATGCGGCAGCTGTGACATTCGCCACAGGCGACCTCTCCCGGCGAATGGCACAAGGTGCGCGCGACCAACGCCTCCGCCAACGGCTGCTTGCCGATTCCGCGCGGCCCCGACAACAGCAGCGCATGCGGCAGACGGCCACTGTCTTGCAGCTCGACGAGCCGACGCCAGCGCTCGCGCTGCCAGGGCAAGGGCTTCATAGCCATGGGGCGAGCCTCTGCTCCAGACAGGCGTCGATCGCTCGTTGCACCCGCTCGAGCCCCGGAGTGGCGTCGATGACGGCGAAACGCGAATGCTCGGCCGCCCGTGCGAGATAGGCATCGCGGACCGCCTGGAAGAAGGTTTCGCGCTCGCGCTCGAAGCGGTCAAGCCGAGCCCCGCGCCGTTCGACCCGTTGCGCAGCGACGGTCACCGGCACATCGAGCAATAGCGTCAGGTCCGGCTGCAGATCGCTCTGGACCAGCCGTTCGAGCGCGGCAATGCGTTCCCGGGCCAGGCCGCGTCCACCGCCCTGGTAGGCGAAGGTGGCATCGGTGAAACGGTCGCACACCACCCAGGCACCGCGTTCGAGCGCCGGTCGGATCAGCTTGGCGAGGTGCTGGGCCCGCGCGGCGAAGACCAGCAGCAATTCCGCATCGTCGCTCCACGTTTCATCGCGGCCGGGATCGAGCAACAGCTCGCGAATCGCCTCGGCACCGGGGGTCCCGCCGGGTTCCCGAGTCCGCACGACCTCGATGCCGCGGGCTTCGAGCCAGGCGCAGACGAAGCCGACGTTGGTCGTCTTGCCCACGCCCTCGCCACCTTCCAGGGTGATGAAGCGACCTCTGCCTTGCTCGGTTGCGCCTGCGTTCATGCGGTGTCGTCTCGTCGCGGAATGTCGTGTCGTCTGTCGTGTCGAGTCACCGGCTCAATCTCGGTCGCGGTTCAGGATATAGCGCCTGACCGCCGCGTTGTGCTCTTGCAGCGTACGCGAAAACTGGTGCGACCCGTCACCCTTGGCGACGAAATAGAGTGCGTCGCCCTTGGCGGGATGTACCGCCGCTTCCAGCGAGGCGCGTCCCGGCATAGCGATGGGCGTAGGCGGCAGCCCCGCGATGACGTAGGTATTGTAGGCGTTCTGCCGTTGCAGGTCGGCCCGGGTGATGTTGCCGACGTAGCTGTCGCCCATGCCATAGATCACCGTAGGGTCGGTCTGCAGGCGCATGCCCTTCTCCAGACGGCGCGTGAACACGCCGGCGATCTGGCGACGCTCCGCGGGCACGCCGGTCTCGCGCTCGATCAGCGAGGCCAGGATCAGCGCCTGGTATGGCGAATCGATGGGCAGATCGTCGTCGCGCTCGGCCCATACCGCCGCCAGGGTCTGTTGCATGCGGTCGAAAGCCCGTTCGAGCACTTCGAGATCGGAAACGCCCTTGTGGTAGCGATAGGTATCGGGGAAGAACTGCCCTTCCGGGTGCGTGCCCTCGTGCCCCAATGCCGCCATGATCTCGTCGTCGCTCATCGACTGGGTGCGATGGTCGAGCTTCTCGGCCCGGTCGAGCAGCTGGCGCATCTGCTTGAACGTCCAGCCTTCGGGAACCGTCAGCTGGTAGGTGACGACCTGGTCGCTCGAGAGCTTGGCAATGAGCTCGCGTCCGCTCATGCCCGGTTCGAGTTCGAACTCGCCCGCCCGGAGCCCCTGCATCGCGGCGGGGTCCAGCCGGGCCAGTACCTGATAGGGCCAGACGGCATCGATGATGCCGTGCCGGGCGAGGTCCCGGATCACCTGGTTGAAAGCCGCGCCTCGCGGCACTTCGTAGATCGTTGGGGACTCGAGGGCGATCGACCCTTCGAGTTGTGCCTGCCAGTAGCGGTAGCCTGCAAAGGCTGCGGCGGCGGCCAGTATGGCCAGCACTAGCAGGGTCTTGATGACACGCATGAAAGATCCTTAGTCACTCGCCGGAACGATCGGGTGTGCTGATTCAGGTTGCGGAACGCGCGAGCGGATAACCGAGCCACGTATGAGCCGCTGACGTGATTGGGCTGTCGGCGACGGCCGGCCAATGCTTGAGACAATGGCCGTGCGGATCGTCCAGGCGTCGCAGCGGCCACACACCCTGGACGCTGTTGATCACCCAGGCGGCATCGGCTTCGAGCAACGCTTCGATGCCGACACGCACCCAGTGTAGCGGCCGGTGCGCGTCCAACGTGGCCAACAAAGTGCCCATGACGCCGCAGCGGTCCAGCAGCGGAGTCTCGAAACGACCATGCCGGCGCCAGATCAGATTCATGGCGGTCGCCTCGACCAGGTGGCCATCCGAATCGCATAACAGCCCTTCGGCGATGGTGTCGTCGCTCCACTCCTGGCGCGCCAGGACATTTTCCAGCCGGGCCAGATGCTTGATGCCGGCCAGCTGCGGTTGCACGCCCAGACGCAGCCGGCATAGACGCACCTCGACGCCGTCGAACCAGCGTTCGGCCCGTGGAGTGAAAGGGCTCGCGCTCCAGCGCCAGCGCGGCTCGGCCGGCAGTGGCGGGCGATAACCGCGCCCGCCACTGCCGCGCGTGACCACGATTTTCAGCACCTGGAGCCCGGAGCCACACTGCGCCGGCAGCGCTTCCAGCGCGCGACGCTCGATCGGCGGCAGCGCGAGGCGTTCACAACCTCGCTGCAAACGCGCCAGATGCGCCTCCCATAGCAGCGGCCGGGAGTCACGCACCAGGATCGTCTCGAACAGGCCGTCGCCGTAGGCAAAGCCCCGGTCATCCATGGGTAGCGCCGCGTCACGCATGGCTCGGTCAGACCTGGGTGAAGATCAGCGAGCCATTGGTGCCGCCGAAACCGAACGAGTTGGACAGCGTGGTCCGAATCGGCATTTCCCGAGCGGTGTTCGGCACGTAGTCGAGGACGCAACCTTCGCCGGGATTGTCGAGATTGATGGTCGGCGGCGCGACCTGATCCCGAATCGCCAGTACGCAGAAGATCGCTTCGACCGCGCCGGCGGCCCCCAGCAGGTGGCCGATCATCGACTTGGTCGAGCTGACGGCGACCTGACGGGCGGCATCGCCAATGACTCGCTCGATGGCCCGGCTCTCGGCGACATCGCCGGCCAAGGTCGAGGTACCGTGGGCGTTGATGTACTGGATGTCGGCGGGATCGATACCGGCATCACGGATCGCGTTGCTCATGGAGGCCGCCGCGCCGCTGCCGTCCTCCGGCGGCGAGGTCATGTGGAAGGCGTCGTCGCTCATGCCGAAGCCGGTCAGTTCGGCATAGATGGTCGCGCCGCGGCGCTTGGCGTGCTCGTACTCCTCCAGCACCATCACACCGGCGCCATCGGACAGCACGAAGCCATCACGGTCGCGATCCCAGGGACGGCTCGCCCCCTGCGGATCGTCGTTGCGCGTGGAGAGCGCGCGGGCGGCGGAAAAACCGCCGAGCCCCAGCGGCGTCGTCGCCATTTCGGCGCCGCCACAGAACATCACGTCGGCATCCCCGTAGGCGATGGTCCGCGCACTGTAACCGATGTTGTGGGTACCCGTGGTGCAGGCTGTGGTGATGGCGATATTGGGCCCCTTGAAACCGTGCTGGATCGCCAGGCTGCCGGAAATCATGTTGATGATCGAGCCGGGCACGAAAAAGGGCGAAATACGCCGCGGGCCGCCCTTGTTGAGCGAGTCGTGATTGCGCTCGATCATCGGTAGACCGCCGATGCCCGAACCGATCGCCACGCCGATGCGGTGGGCATTCTCCTCGCTGCACACGATACCGGAATCGCGCATCGCCTGAGCCGCCGCCGCCATTCCGTACTGGATGAACAGGTCCATCTTGCGAGCATCCTTGGGATTGAGATACTCGCCAATATCGAAATTCTTGACCGCACCGCCAAACCGCGTATTGAAGCCGGTCGTATCGAAATGCTCGATCGGCGCGATGCCACTGTTACCGGCCAGGAGGCTCTTCCAGCTCTCCTCGACCGTATTACCGACAGGGGTCACCAGCCCCAGACCGGTCACCACCACTCTTCTGCGCGGCATCGAATTTCCTCCGAACTTCCTGATGGCCCGCGAAGCCTGGGTTCTCCAGCGGCGGTCGCGCTGATGGCGACTGCTGCCAGCTGGATCCCCACGCTTCGACCCTGGCCCGACTGGCGCGAATTATACCTGATCAACTTCAAAACCCTGTACCTTATCACAGGCGACTTCACGTGACTCATGGCCCGTACCGGGCCCAGGGACTGTTCACACTATGCGCCGCGAGCCGCGTTGCTGCGTGAATAGTGTGATCAGGCCCTAAAACGCAGAAAGCCGCTCTGCCATGAGAGCGGCTTTCCGAACGTCGACGCAGACGATCTCCGCATCCGGCGGAGAACGCCGACTTACTGATGCGCGACGATGTAGTCGATCGCTTCCTGAACGGTCGTGATCTTCTCAGCTTCTTCGTCGGGAATTTCGGTGTCGAATTCCTCTTCGAGCGCCATCACCAGTTCGACAGTATCCAGCGAATCCGCGCCGAGATCTTCGGTGAAGGAGGAGGTGTTCTGGATGTCCTCTTCCTTGACGTTCAGGCGTTCGGCAACAACCTTCTTCACGCGCTCTTCGATGGTGCTCATTATGTCGTTACTCCTAGTGGTACGAATCCGCCAGCTAAAAAGCTGCGGGTAGTTTATAGACCGCCCTCAGACGACGCAACCATGCGTCATGGGAGGATTACCGCATGTTCATGCCGCCGTTGACCTGCAGCGTTTCACCGGTGATATAACCAGCGACATCGCTGGCAAGAAACCCAATGGCGGCAGCAATTTCTTCCGGTTGCCCCAGGCGAGCCAGTGGAATTTGCCCCAGCAATGCATCCCGCTGTGCCTCGGGCAGAGACTGTGTCATATCGGTATCGATGAAGCCCGGCGCCACGGCATTGACCGTGATCGCGCGCGAGGCGACTTCACGCGCCAGTGCCCGCGTAAAACCCTCCATGCCTGCCTTGGCGGCAGCATAGTTGGCTTGACCCAGATTGCCCATCATCGCCACCACGGAACTGACGTTGACGATACGACCGAAACGCGCCCGCGTCATCCCCTTGAGACTCGCCTTGCAGACACGATAGACCGACTTCAGGTTGGTATCGAGTACGGCGTCCCACTCGTCCTCTTTCATCCGCATGAGCAGGTTGTCGCGCGTAATACCGGCGTTGTTGACCACGATGGTCGGCGCCTCGAAGGTTTCCGCGATCCGCTTGAAGACCGCGTCGACACTGGCCTGATCGGTGACGTCGAGCGCCAGTCCCAGCCCTTCGATACCGTGAGCCTTGAGATCTTCGTCGATGCCGGCCGCTCCGCTCTCGCTGGTTGCCGTGGCGACGACGATGCGCCCCTGTCGTCCCAGTTCCCGGGCCACCGCACGGCCGATTCCACGACTGGCGCCGGTGACCAGCGCGACTCTACGTTCGGTCATGATGTCATCCTTTAGGGCTCTTGTACGTCCAGCGCATCGCGCGCCAGCTCGAGGGCGGAAGTCAGCGTTTCGGGATCATTGACCGCCAACCCTTTGGCCTGACGCTGAATCCGCTTGTTCAATCCGGTCAACACCTTGCCCGGGCCGCACTCGATGAAAACGCCGGCGCCATCGGCGGCCATCGCGTTGACGCAATCGGTCCAACGCACTGGACAATAGAGCTGTTCGACCAAACGCTGGCGCAGCACTTCCGGCGTTTCCGGCACCTGCGCATTGACGTTCTGATAGACGGCGTAGCGCGGGAGTTTGAACTCGAGAGCCGCCATCGCTTCCTCGACCCGCTGCGCCGCCGGCCTCATCAGTGCGCAATGGGACGGCACCGATACCGGTAGCGGCATGGCGCGCTTGGCCCCCGCCTCCTGACACAGGGCAATGGCCCGATCGACCGCTGCCTGATGACCGGCGATGACCACCTGTCCCGGCGAATTGTAATTCACCGCGGCAACGACTTCCGACTGGGCAGCGTCACGGCAGGCCGATTCGACCGCCTTGTCGTCGAGCCCCAGAATCGCCGCCATGGCGCCGACCCCGGCGGGAACGGCTGCCTGCATCGCCTCGCCACGCAGCCGCACCAGGCGCACGCCCTCGGCAAAACTCAAGGCGCCAGCGCACACCATGGCGCTGTATTCGCCCAGGCTGTGCCCCGCCATCATGCTGGGGCGCGGCCCTTCGAGCTCTTGCCACACACGCCAGATCGCCACGCTGGAAGCCAGCAGAGCCGGCTGGGTACACGCGGTAGCGTTGAGTTTCTCCTCGGGACCATCCTGAACGATATGCCAGAGATCGTAGCCGAGTGCTTCCGATGCCTCGTCGAACGTCGTGCGTACCACGCTGTAACGCTCGGCCAACTCCCGCAGCATACCGATCTGCTGAGATCCTTGCCCGGGAAAGACCAGAGCCAGTGATTGCGTCATCGCGCTCACCTTTGAAGTGATGAATCGTCGGAACTCGTCGTGCCGCGAGCCCCGCTATCCACTCGACCGTCGGTATCGATCGACGAGATAGCAGGTGTCGCTGCCTGTCGTGACCAAGCGTTTCGCAGATAGTTCGGCAAGCCGACCTCGACCTCTCGCATGGCACGCTCGATGGCGAACGCGAATGCACGCTCGCCAGCATTGCCGTGACTCTTGACCACGATGTGATTCAACCCAAGCAAACTGGCACCATTGTGTCGCACGGGATCCAGTTGCGCTTTGAAACGCATCAATGCCGGTCGCGCCAAGGCACTCACCAGGCGCGTGGTCCAGTGAGACTCGAAGGTCTCCTGCAGCCGCTTGAGGAGCATCTGCGCGACCCCTTCGCTGGCCTTGAGAATCGCGTTACCGACGAAGCCGTCACAGACCACGACATCGGCATCGCCGGAAAAGATCGCGTCGCCTTCCAGATAGCCAACGTAGATGAAAGTTCCGCTGTCCTGCGCCCGCAGCATGGCGTCGGCCTCGCGCACGCGCGCGACGCCCTTCCCCGCCTCGACGCCGATATTGAGCAGCGCCACTCGAGGGCGCGAAATATCATCGACGGCGCTCGCCATCAGCGCGCCCATGTAGGCAAAGTCGACCAGATGCCGCGAATGGACATCGACGCTGGCCCCCAGATCCAGCAGATAGCAGCGCCCGCCGTGACGCGTGGGGATCGCGGTACTGATCGCGGGCCGCGAAATTCCGGCCACGCTGCCCAGCTCCCGCCGCGCCAGCGCCACCAGCGCCCCCGTATTGCCGCAGGTGACGCCCGCCTCGACGCGCCGATCCCGCACCGCCTCGAGCATACCGTGCAGACTGGTCGACAGCGGATTGTCGAGCACATCCATCGGAGGCGTGGATTGCAACACCACGCGGGGCGTATCGACCAAGGTGATGCGCCCGGCCAGCTCGCCCGACTGTCGCGACCCGGGATGGGAGTCGATCAAGGCCTGGAGTTCGGCGCGCGGGCCAAACACCGTCGGCTGCAGGTCGGTATGACGCGCCAACGCGAGAAACAGGCCACCAACAGTGGCGCGGGGACCGAAGTCCCCGCCCATGGCATCAATGGCGATGCGCATCGATCAAACGTCAGCGACTGATGGTCTCGTTATACGTCGATGACCTTGCGACCACGGTAGTAGCCATCCGGCGCAACATGGTGACGGCGATGCGTGGTACCGGTCTCCTGGTCCTGGGACAGGGACGGGGCGCTCAGCGCATCGTGTGCGCGACGCATGCCACGCTTGGAACGGGTTTTACGGTTCTGTTGAACGGCCATGATGATGACTCCAAGGTCAATGTCATTCGGATTCAGAGTTTCCCCTTCAACGCCTTGAGAACGTCGAAGGGACTGTCGGGGCGGGAAGGCGTCTCTGCGGAGACGTCTCCACTGCTCAGTTGCTCACGCGAAACGGCGCAATCCGCCTCGTCGTGATAGACCACCTGGGGCAGACTCAGGATCAGCTCGTCCTCGATCGCTCCCAGCAGATCCAGTTGTTCGTCGTCGACCAATACCGGCTCGTATTCGCCCGGCACCTCCGCCGCCGACGCATCGCTACCGACGACGGCGAGATAGAAGCGGCTGGAGACGGGCACCGTCATCGGCTGCAGGCAGCGACGGCAGGGCATGCGCAACTCGGCCTGCAACTCCCCTGCGATGAGATGACGACGCTGTGCATCGACCTCGAACTGGAGCGCGGCGACTGCGTCACCCTCCTGTTCTCCGATCTCATCGGCCAGACGCGCCAATTTCCCGAGTGCGACGAGGCCCTCGAGACGTTCGTGATTGGCCGCCAGCCGGTACGGCTCGACGGTCGCGGGAAGTCGTCTGGTCAACATAGGCGCGCCATAATAGGGATTCGCCGTGACTCTGTCAAAGCACTTGATTCAAGCTATCCTGTTGCCTGCCGAACCGTCGATGGCCGCCGGCTCAGCGCGTATCCATCGATCCCGGCCTTCAGCGCTACAGCCACTTTAAGGAAGCCCATGTCCCGACTGGTACTCGCCTCGAGTTCACGCTATCGCCGCCAATTACTCGATCGACTGGAAATTCCCTATGCCTGGACCTCGCCGGACATCGACGAGACACGCCGCCAGGGCGAGGACGCCTTCACCCTCGCCCATCGTCTGGCGCTGTCGAAGGCCCAAGCCGTCGCCGACGATTTTCCCGACCACCTGATCATCGGCTCCGATCAGTTGGCGCTGTTCGAGGACGACATCCTCGGCAAGCCGGGAGACTTCGAGACCGCCTGCGCCAATCTGCGGCGCTTTTCCGGCCATCGGGTGCGTTTCATGACGGGGCTGGCATTGATCGACACCGGCAGCGGACGCCATCGCGTGGTCCACGACAGCTATGACGTGGTGTTCCGTCAGCTCTCGCAGGCGGAGGTCGAAAACTACGTGGCGCGGGACGAACCGTACGACAGCTCCGGCAGCTTCCGCATGGAGGGACTGGGGATCGCGCTGTTCGAACGCCTCGAGGGCCGCGACCCCAACACGTTGATCGGCCTGCCGCTGATCAGCCTGTGCGAGCTGCTGCGAGAATTCGGCCTGGACCCCTTGGCCAATCGTCAGGGCAACTGATAGCGCACCGGAGAAGTGCCGTCGCTCAACCCCAACCAGTGGGCGGCAGCGCTGGTGAGCTTGTTGGAGACCAGCGACCAGGGGTCCAGCGCCGGCGTGTAGTCCTTCAGGCTGACTTCGCCCAAGCGATCCCGCGAAAGCTGCTCGAGATTGGCGAGATCGTCGACCAGGCCCAGCGAGCGAGCCTGCTCGCCGGTCCAGACCAGGCCGGAAAACAGCCTCGGATCGTCGCTCAACCGGCCGCCCCGCCCCGCTTTCACCGCGTCGATGAACTGCTGGTGCGTGGTATCCAGCACCGACTGCCAGAACTGGCGCTGCTGCGGCGTGATCGCCGAGAATGGATCGAGGAAGGCCTTGTTTTCGCCGGCGGTGAACACGCGCCGCTCGACGCCGACCTTGTCGATCGCCTTCTGCAACCCGAACCCGGCGCTGATGACGCCGATCGAGCCGACCAGGCTGGCCGGCGAGGCGTAGATCCGATCGGCGGCGGAGGCCATGTAGTAAGCACCGCTGGCGCCGATGTCCTCGATCACCGCGAGAATCGGCTTGTCGCCCTGGCTTTCGAGGTAACGGATTTCGTCGTAGACCCGCTGAGACTGGACCGGGCTGCCGCCGGGACTATTGATGTGCAGCACCACCGCATCGCTGTCCGGATCTCTCCATGCACGCTGCAACCCCTCGATGATGCGTTCGGCGTTGGCCTGCCCCTGGGCGTCGATCGGCCCGGTCACGTCGACGACACCGAGATGACGCCTGCCGCCGGCCACATCCTCGCCCTGGGCCAGAAACAGGGCGTAGCCACTCAACGCCAGCCCGGCGATCAGAATCAGCGCGAACAGCAGCCGGAAGAAGATCTTCCAGCGTCGCGACCGTCGCTGCTCGCTCAGCACACCGCCGATCCAGCGGTCCATCATCCGCACCTGCGCCAACCGCACGGATTCGGCATCCACGGCCGACGCTTCGTCTTCAGCGACACGCTCCCGAGCCATGCGTCGTCGCGCCTCTTCCCGGCTCAGCTCCGGCCCCTGGGTCCAGTCATCTCGGCGATCGTCACTCATTTCTGCCTCCTTGCCATGCCACGGCGCTCAATCGGACAACGCGAACAGCCAATCGACGAGCGTGGAAAAATCATCGGCGAGCAGTCGTGGCTCGCTGCGTTCCAGCCGCCGGCGATCGTGCACGCCATAGGTCACGGCAATACGATCCATGCCGATCGCGCGCGCCATTTCCATATCGTATTCGGTATCGCCGATCATGATCGCCTCGGCCGCCGGGACGTCGCACTCCGCCAGCAACTCTTCCAGCATCTGCGGATGCGGCTTCGAACGCGTGAGGTCGGCGGTTCGGCTGGCCGCGAACCATGTCCCGCAGGCCTCATGCCCGAACACCCGGTCCAGTCCACGACGACTCTTGCCGGTCGCCACCGCCAGGCGGCATGAACCGTCACGGCGCAGGCGCTCGATGCCAGCCACGACACCGGGAAAGAACGGCATCGGCACCCGGTCGGCGAGTCGGAACTGGTGGCCATAGGCCTCGCGCAATCGATCCTGCTGCTGCCGCGTCACGTCGGGATAGAGCTCGGCGATCGCTTCCGGCAAGCCCAGACCGATGATGTTGCGAATCGTCCCGTCGTCCAGTACCGGCCAACCCAACTCGCGGGCGGCACCCTGCATGCAAGCGACGATGCGCGCCGCCGAATCCATCAAGGTGCCGTCCCAATCGAAAATCACCAGTCGGTAACGGCAGACTTCGGCAGCGAGCGCTTCGCGCATGGCCGTCGAGAATAGGTCAGACACCATGCCGCGCTCGCTCCAGCACGTGCTGCAAGGACGCTTCGAGCGGCGCCCTGGCCTGTACCGGGCGCCCGCTCCTGGGGTCCGGAAAGGTCAGTTTCACCGCATGCAGAAACAATCGCTCCAGCCCCAGGCTGCGCGCCATCCGTTCGCCCTCGCGGCTACCGTACTTGTCGTCCCCCAATAGCGGATGACCGGCATGGGCGGCGTGCACGCGAATCTGATGCGTGCGCCCGGTCACCGGCTCGGCCTCGATCAATGTCACCTTGGGGAAGGTTTCGCGAACCGCGAAACGCGTGCGTGACACCTTGCCGTTGTCGTCGACCCGGACCCGCCGTTCACCATTGCCGGCGTCGAAGCGCTCGAGCCTGGCACTGACGTAATCCCGCCGCGCCGGCCAACGCCCCTGCACCAGCGCCAGATACTCTTTTTCCATGCGGCGCTCGCGCAGCGCGGTGTTGAGCGACAGCAGCGCCTCGCGGTTCTTGGCCAGCAATAGACAACCGGAGGTATCCCGGTCGAGACGGTGGACCAACTCGAGGAAGTCGAGATCCTCGCGCACCTGCCGCAGCGCCTCGATCAGACCGATCTTGACTCCGCTGCCACCATGCACCGCCAGCCCCGAGGGCTTGTTGATCACCAGCCAGTCCGGCCCTTCGACCAGCACGCTGCCGGCAAGTAGATTGCGCAGGCTCTCGCTGGCTTCCTTGACCGCGCTCTCCGGCGTGAGCCGCAACGGCGGCACCCGCACCAGGTCCCCGTTCTGTACCCGGTAATCGGCCTTCACGCGCTTCTTGTTGACGCGCACTTCGCCTTTGCGAACGATGCGATAGATCAGCGATTTGGGGGCCCCTTTGAGCCGCGTGCGCAGAAAATTGTCGATGCGCTGCCCCTGCTGTGATTCGCTGACTTCGATGAACTGTACTTCCTGGCCTTCGGCCATGCTCGACTCCCAAGGGGGCTTGCTGATAGATAGCGCCTGGCAGCATCACGGCGCCACCGGGCGGCCATTTTAACGCACTGTTAATGTAGCGCGAGCTCAATTGCTGCTCATGCGGCATTACTGGTATATTGCAATTTCACTCAGTGGGATTTATCCATCGCAGCGCCGGCCCCTGGATACGCTGGCCAGAGTGAAGAAATGTCTCGATCTTCCAGAGCGTTAGTGAAGCCAACCGCTCACGACTGCTGAGACGATCAAAACACGTTTGGAACGCCAGGCCCCATATCGAGGCACCGACATCGCCAAGCGAGTCGCCTGCCCCGAGGGAAATCCACAGATACCGGTGGAAGGCGTCGCCGAACCGAACAATGCCAAGTGATATAGACGGCAGTCTGCGGGACCGGATGCGTCAATCGATAGCGCACCGTGACATGTTCCGCCACCGTTTCGTACTCAACACATGTTCGTGCAGCACCCACAAAGCAGGTAACGAAAGCAGAGATGTAACGGTAATGAGCAAGCACGCCACTGGGCTCGACGAGCGTCGACCTGAACTCGCAGCGATGGCCGTATCATGCCATCCAAAACGCGGTTTCCGGACATTCCCTCGAGTTCCTGACGCGGATTCTCGCATGAGTACACGCTAAGCTCGTTCTGACACACGCTACGCTTGTTTATTTGCCCTGCCGGGTCGCTTCACCAACGTGCGCGAGCACAGCACGACCGCTTGCGGTTCGTCGTCGCCGATTGCAGCTAGCCTTCCACCGGCACGCTCAATTAGCGAGACCGTATGAAAAGAATGCTCATCAACGCGACCCAACCGGAAGAGTTGCGCGTCGCACTCGTCGATGGACAACGCCTTTACGACCTGGACATCGAATCCGGTGCCCGGGAACAAAAGAAAGCCAACATCTATCGGGGCAAGATCACCCGCCTCGAACCCAGCCTCGAAGCCGCCTTCGTCGATTTCGGTGCCGAGCGCCACGGCTTCCTGCCGCTCAAGGAGATCTCCCGCGAGTATTTCTCCAAGGACCCCTCCGGCCGCCCCAACATCAAGGAAGTGCTGAAGGAAGGCCAGGAAGTCATCGTCCAGGTCGACAAAGAAGAGCGCGGCAACAAGGGCGCGGCGCTGACCACCTTCATCAGTCTGGCCGGCCGTTTCCTGGTGCTGATGCCCAACAACCCTCGTGCCGGCGGCATCTCCCGTCGTATCGAAGGCGAGGAGCGCAGCCAGCTCAAGGAAGCCATGGGCCAACTGACGCTGCCCGACAAGATGGGCGTGATCGTGCGCACCGCGGGCATCGGCCGCTCGCCGGAAGAACTGCAGTGGGATCTCGACTACCTGGTGCAGGTGTGGGAAGCCATCACCACCGAGGCGATCAAGCGCCCCGCCCCGTTTTTGATCTACCGCGAGTCCAACGTCATCATCCGGGCGATGCGCGACTATCTGCGCCAGGACATCGGCGAAGTCCTGATCGACAGCCGTGAGGTGCATGAGGAGGCGCTGAGCTTCATCCGCCAGGTGATGCCCTCCTACCAGCAGAAGATCAAGCTCTACACCGACGACGTACCGCTGTTCTCGCGCTTCCAGATCGAGTCGCAGATCGAGACCGCCTACCAGCGCGAGGTGAAACTGCCCTCCGGCGGCTCGGTGGTGATCGACCACACCGAGGCGCTGGTCTCCATCGATATCAACTCGGCACGCGCCACCCGCGGCGCCGACATCGAGGAGACCGCGCTGCAGACCAACCTGGAAGCGGCCGACGAAATTGCCCGTCAGTTGCGCCTGCGCGATATCGGCGGGCTGGTGGTGATCGACTTCATCGACATGTCGCCGGCGCGCAACCAGCGCGAGGTCGAGAACCGCATGCGCGACGCGCTCAAGCTCGACCGCGCCCGCGTGCAGATCGGCCGCATCTCCCGCTTCGGCCTGATGGAGATGTCGCGCCAGCGCCTGCGCCCCTCTCTCGGCGAAACCAGCGGCGTGGTCTGCCCGCGCTGCGACGGCCAGGGCACCATCCGCGACGTCCGCTCACTGGCCTTGTCGATCCTGCGCCTGATCGAGGAAGAGGCGATGAAGGAGCGCAGCGCCCAGATTCGCGCCATCCTGCCAGTGCCGGTCGCCACTTACCTGCTCAACGAAAAGCGCAACGTGCTCTCCGATGTCGAGCGGCGCCAGAAGGTTCGCGTCGTCCTGCTGCCGAATCCGGAGATGGACACGCCCCACTACGACGTCCAGCGCCTGCGTGACGATCACGTATCCGAAGAAGGCGACGAGAACAAATCGAGCTTTGAGCTCTCGGTCGACAGCGAAGTGATCAAGGAGCCGGAAACCAGCCTGGCCAAGCCGATTCAGCGCACCCAGGCCGCCGTGCAAGCGGTATTGCACACCGCACCGGCACCGGATTCCCTGCACCAGGTATCCGAGAAACCGGCTCCCGCCGCCAGCGAGGCCCCAGCCGCGCCCACCCCGGCGGCCGAGCCGCAAGGCAATGGTGGGCTGATGCAGCTCTTCCGCGGCCTGTTCGGACGCCGTCGTGCCGACGAGGAAGTGCCGCGCCCGGCGACGCCCAGTGGTCGTACGCAAGGCGAAGCCGGCACGGCCAAATCCCAGCCCAGCTCGCGGCAGTCCGGCGGTAGCGACAACCGCACCCAGCGTGGCTCGTCTCAGCGCCAGGAACGCGATGTCGCCAAAACCAGCGACAACGGTAACCGCAACGACAACGGCAACCGCAGCGACAACCGCCAGAGCCAGAGTGGCAATCGTCGTCGTCGCGGCCAGGACGAACGCCAGAACGGCAGCGACAATCGCCAGAATGGTAATCGCCAATCCCGTCAGGACAGCCGTGGCGGCAAGACCGACAAGCCGACCGAAGCGCGCCAGGAGTCGAGCAAGAGCGAGGCCACCAGCAAGCCGCAGAGCAAGCCGACACGTCAGAACGATGAGTCGCCCGCTCAGGCTCAGGCACCTGCCCAGGCTCCGGCGCCCGCTCAGGATACGATCGACACCAAGCCGAAGCGCACTCGCAACAATCCGCGCAAGCGTTCGCGCCAGCACGCCCTGAGCCCGGCCGCGATCGAGCAGCAACAGCGCCTGCAGGCGGCAACGGCGGAAAACATCGGCAAGGAAGAGGCCAAGCCCACCGCAGCCGCGGACACCGAGAGCACGCCCGCCGAGGCCCAGACGACCGAAGCCAAGTCCGCCGGGCCCAACCCGGCAACGGCCGGGAGCGACGGCGAGCGGACGAGCAAGCAGTCCGATAAGGTCGCCGCCAAGCGCGTCTCGCAGGCCGACGACGCAGCCGCGAAACCGGTCGCCGACACGCCGGCATCGGTCGAGACCAGCCGCGTCGATGCTGCGAACGAACCGGCAGCACAAGATGCCGCGGATTCGAACACGAACGAGCAGCAGCCGACGAACTCGTCAAACTCGGCCGATGAAGCCGCCAGCGCAGAAACGCCGAGCGCAGGCGAGGATCGCACTAGCATCGAAGGCGACGAGCAGCCGTCGAAGGCTGCCGGATCAGACGAAGCCGAGCCGGCCCGTGCCGCTGCCCCGGTCGCGGAACAGGCGCCGCAAGCCAAGGAGGCAACGCCCTCTCAGCGAGAGGACGCGGCGGATACGGAATCCAGCTCGCGGGCCCAACCACCGGAGCCCGAAACCGCCAAGCCTGACACTGCCACGGCCGAGGCAGCGAAAACGCCGGCAGCGGCAGGCGATGAAGCCACTACGGCGCCAGAGTCGGCTGCGACTACCGAGTCTCCGGCATCGGACACGCCGGCAAGCGCATCGCCGACCGAGCCCAAGCCGGCAATCAGTGCCGCCACGCCGCCGGCCGAAGCGACGCCGGCGCAGCCGACAGGCGTCGACGATACGGCCCAGGAGGCTGCTGCCCCTGCAACCGCCAGCGGCGAGGTCACGACTTCGCGTCCGCCCCGTCGTCGTCGCGCGCACAACGACCCGCGCGAGAAGCGCCGCCGTGAGCAGGGAAACAGCGATAGCTGATCGCTGTTTCGACCCCACGAAAAAAGCCCAGNNCTGGGCTTTTTTCGTATGTCGTCTTGTCTTATGCACGCGCTCTTGGCCAAGGGCGGCCGGAACGTTGCCGCTCGATCAACCGGACGCGGGCTCGCCTGCCTGTCTCGGCTCACGCTCCAAGGCGATATCGAAACGCGCCCGCACGGCACCGGCGACGCGATCGGCGAACGCCAACAGCTCGTCCAGGGTGCCGCCGCCAAAATGGACCAGCACCAGCGCTTGCCGATCATGGACGCCGAAAGCGCCATCACGGCAACTCTTCAAGCCACATTGCTCGATCAACCAGGCAGCCGCCAACTTCACGTCGCCATTCGGCTGCGGATAGCGCGGCATGTCAGGGTGCATTGCCGCCAGCATGTCCGCCCGCTGGCGCGACACCACCGGATTCTTGAAAAAGCTGCCCGCATTGGGCAACGCAACGGGGTCGGGCAGCTTTTCCCGACGAATGGCGCAAACCGCTTCGAATACATCGCGCGCGCTCGGCGATGGCGGTACGCGCTGATCGAGTGCGCCGTAGTCGAGTCGCGGCCTGGGACGCCAGGAGAGTCCGAGTCCCAAGCGGGTGATCACGACCCGGTTGGCCAATTCACGCTTGAACACGCTATCGCGGTAGCCCAGGCCGCACTCATCGCGCCCGAGCCGTCGCCGCCGGCCATCACGGCGGTCGATCAGTTCGACCCATTCGAGCACGTCGCCCAGTTCGACGCCGTAGGCACCGATGTTCTGGATCGGCGCGGCGCCTGCCAGCCCGGGAATCAACGCCAGATTCTCGAGCCCCCAGAGCTCGCGCTCGACGCAGGCCTCGACCAAGGTGTGCCAGACGACGCCGGCACCAACCTCGACATCGACACGATCCCCGGCCGCGGCCCGGAAAGAGAGTCCGTCCAGGTCCGGGCACAACGTCAGCCCGGCGATATGCGGCGGCAACAGGAGATTGCTGCCGCCGCCCAGCACCGTCAGCGGCCAGTCGTGTTCATTGGCCAGACGCAGCCCGTGCATCACGTCCTGCTCGCTGCGCGCGCGCCAGAAACGCTCGGCGACACTGGGCAGCGCCAGCGTGTTGGCCCGTGTCAGGTCGCGCCCGATCTCCAGCCCGTTGGCCGCTTCAAGCATGAGACACCAGGACGCGGCGGCGCAGCGACTCGACCAGGCCATCGACCGCGGCCTCGATTCGATCCAGCACGTGCTGAAACCCGGCGTCACCGCCGAAATAGGGGTCGGGCACGTCGTCATCGGGCTGGCCGGCATAGCCCAGCAGCCGATTTACCCGTGCGCGGCTGGCCGTCGGCTTGAGCGCCATGACGCGCTCAAGGTTGTCGCTGTCCATGACCAGGATCTCGTCGAAGGCCATGAAATCGCTCACTGCCAGCTGGCGTCCGCGCAATTCGCGGATGTCGATGCCGCGAGCCGCCGCCGCCTCGATCGCGCGCGGATCCGGCGGTTCGCCGATATGCCAGGCCCCGGTTCCACAGGAGTCGACCTCGATGCGCTCGCTGAGGCCGGCTTCCTCGAGCCGCTGGCGCAGCATGCCTTCCGCGGTCGGCGAGCGGCAGATGTTACCCATGCAGACGAACAGGATACGCAGCCTCGGACCCGCCTCGCTCATGCCTTACTTCTCCCCACGAACTTGCCCTCCACGAACTTGCTGCTCCACGAAATGCTGGCGCACCCGCTCGAGATCCTCGAGCGTGTCGACGCCGCCCGGATACGGCGAGGTCACCGTCGCCACCTGAATCCGGTGACCATGCTGGAGCGCCCGCAGCTGTTCGAGCTGTTCGAGCTGTTCGAGCGGGGCTGGCGGCCAGGTCACATAGTCGGCCAGAAAACCGGCACGATAGGCATAGAGCCCGATGTGGCGCAGCCAGGCGTCCGTCTCCAGCAGCGTCGGCGGCTGGGTTTTCCAGGCGTTACGGTCCCAGGGGATCGGCGCGCGGGTGAAGTAGAGTGCGCGACCGGTCAGGTCGGTGACGACCTTCACCACATTGGGGTTGAACAGCGTATCCACGTCATGGATCGGCTCCGCCAGCGTCGCGACCGATGCGCCGTCATCCGCAACCAGCCGTTCGGCGACGCGATTGATCGCCTCGGCCGGCAACAGCGGCTCGTCGCCCTGCACGTTGACCACGAAGGTGTGCGGTGCCAGCGCCAGCTTGGCGGCGACCTCCGCCAGACGATCCGTTCCGGACGGATGATCGGCCCGGGTCATCACGACCTCGGCGCCGAAAGCCTGCGCGGCCTGCTCGATGCGCGCGTCGTCGGTGGCGATCACCACCCGCGCCGCGCCGCTCTCGCTGGCCCGCAGCCAGACGTGCTGAACCATCGGCAGCCCGTCGATCTCCATCAGCGGTTTGCCCGGTAGCCGGCTGGAACCGTAACGTGCCGGAATCACGACAACGAAATCGCTCATGGTGCCGGCGCCGCCTTACCGAGTTTCTCCTCGGTGGTCATCACACGGGCCTCTTTTTCCAGCATGACGGGGATGCCGTCGCGGATGGGATAGGCCAGGCCGCTGACCGAGCTCTTCAATTCGTTGCGTTCGCGATCGAAGGTCAGCTCGCTGTGGCTCACCGGACAGACCAGCATCGCTATCAATTCCTTATCCATGGCGATTCCTCTCAACCAAGATTCCTCCGTGTACGCCCTTTCATGCTTCCAGGACGCTCTTGCGCGCAACGCAGAGAACTGCGGGCGCCGAATACACCTTTTCGGCGATCCTATGATCGCGCCTTCGCCGCTTCGACACCAGTCGCTGCGTCCCATTGAGCCACGCACCCTGCCCACCAGTGCTCGAATGCCGGTTCGGGTAGCGCCTCGATGTCGAGCACCCAGCAGCGATCATCGGCAAACGCCCGGCATTTCACTCCATCCTTGGCGGTCATCACCACGGTGGCCGGCGCCGGCGGCAGATCCGTCGCCACGAACCGGTGATGATCGCCGAAGGCCCGCGGACGATGGGCGACGCCCAGTGCATCGAGCGTATCGAAAAACCGCTGCGGATGCCCGATACCCGCGAGCGCGACGACCGGCACGCCGGTGCTGAACGGCGGCGTCTCGACAGGATAGGTGGCCCCACTTGCCAGATGGCGCCATACCCGCGGCGCAATGCGCATCGTGAATCGCGCCACGCCTGCACCATCCTCCGGCTGCAGGCCGGCGAAACCGCCGTTGCCGACCAGCGCGTCCGCCTCGCGCAGACGCTCGACCGGTTCGCGAAGCGGTCCGCGCGGCAGGCAGCGACGATTGCCCAGACCACGCTGGCCATCGATGACGACCAACTCCAGCGTTCGCCCCAGGGCGTAGTGCTGCAGCCCGTCGTCGGCCAGCAGCACGTCGCAGCCGCGGGTGTCGATCAGCGCTCGCGCCGCGCGCGGACGGTCGGGGTCGACCGCCACCGCCACGCCGCTCTGCAGGGCCAGCATCAACGGCTCGTCGCCGCAGTGCTCGACCGGCGTTCGGTCATCGACGAGCAGTGGATATGTCGGCGCCTTGCCGCCGTAGCCGCGCGAAACGATGCCCGGCCGCCAGCCCTGCGCCTTCAGCCAGCGCGCCAGCCACGCCACCAACGGCGACTTGCCGGTGCCGCCGACACTGAGATTTCCCACCACTACCACGGGCACCGGGGCTTTCCAGATCTCCCGCCGTCCGTCCTCGAAGGCACGACGTCGCCGCTGTACGCCAGCGCGATACAGCGCCTCCAGCGGCGCCAGCAGCGCCAACCAAGGCGCATTGCGATACCAGGCGCGCTCGATCGGCGTCACGCCTCCTCCTGGAACTGCAACTGATGCAGCGAGGCATAGGCACCGCCTTTCTTCAGCAGTTCGGCATGGGAGCCGCTCTCGATGATGTTGCCCTGCTCCATCACGACGATGCGGTCGGCCCGCTCGATGGTCGAAAGCCGATGGGCGATCACGAAGGTGGTGCGACCGCGGCAGACCACCTCCAGCGCACGCTGGATGTAGCGCTCGGATTCGGTATCCAGCGCCGAGGTCGCCTCGTCGAGAATCAGTATCGGCGCATCCTTGAAGATCGCCCGCGCAATCGCCAGGCGCTGACGCTGCCCCCCGGAGAGCATCACCCCGTTGTCGCCCACCAAAGTGTCGTAACCCTTCGGCAGGCGCGCGATGAACTCGTGCGCGTAAGCCGCCCGCGCGGCCGACTCGATCACCTCGCGGCTGGCGTCGGGCACGCCGTAGGCGATGTTGTCGGCGATGGTGGTGTTGAACAGCGTGACTTGCTGAGAGACCAGCGCGATCTGCTGACGCAGCGGCGAAAGCCGATACTCCTGGATGTCGATGTCGTCGATCAGAATGCGTCCGCCGGTCGGGCGATAGAATCGCGGCAGCAGGCTCATCAGCGTGGACTTGCCGCTGCCGGAGCGCCCGACGATGGCGACCATCTGGCCGGCGGGCACGTCGAGATCAATGCCCTTGAGCACTTCGGGTTGATCGTCGGCATAGGCGAAATGCACATCGTCGAACCGGACCCGTCCCTCGAGCCGGTGCGGCTCGCGCTCCCCTTCGTCGACCTCGGTCGGCCGGTTGAGCAGGCCGAACAGCTCCTGCGATGCCGACAATCCCTTCTGAATGATGCTATTGACGTCGGTCAGCGAACGAATCGGTTTGGCCATCAACGAGGCAGCGGTGATGAAGGCGACGAACTCCCCCGGCGTCATGGCCTCCATCAGCTCCGGCGCCATCGCCAGCCATACCAGGCCCGCCAGCGCCAATGCCACCAGCAGTTGGATGACCGGCGTGCTGGTCGCCTTGGTCAGCGCTTCCTTGATGCTCTGCTCCCGGTTGTAGTTGCTGGCGGCTGCGAAACGCCGTTTTTCGTAATCCTCCGCGCCGTGGGTGCGCACCACGCGGTAGCCGGTCAAGGCCTCGGAGGCGACGTGGGTGACATCGCCCATGGAGTTCTGGATGCGCCGCGAGATCCTGCGAAAGCGCTTGCTGGTATAACGCACCACCAGCCCGATCAGCGGCGTCACGGCCATGAAGATCAGCGTCAGCAGCCAGTTGGTCCAGAACAGGTAGCCGATCAGGCCGAGCACGAACAGGCCTTCCCGCAGAATGATCGTGATCGCATTGGTGGCGGCGCCGGTCACCTGCTCGACGTGATAGGTGACCCGCGAGATCAAATGCCCGCTGGAGTGCATATCGAAGAAGCGTCCCGGCAGATGCAGCATATGGTTGAACACGTCGCAACGCAGCCTGTGCACCACGTTGCGCGCGACGTTGCTCATAAAATAGGTGCCGAGGAAAGTCCCGACGCCGCGGGTGGCGAACATCCCGATCACGAACAGTGGCAGGAAATAGCGAAAGGCGGCATCGGGGTGCTGAATGCCGTCGATGAGACGCTTCATCATTTCCGCCAGCGCCGTACTCGAAGCGGCGTAGATGGCATAGCCCGTCACCGCCAGCGCGAAAGAGCGCCATTCCGAATGAACATATTCAAGGAGACGTCGATAGAGTGCCCAACTGGAAGTTCGTGACACGGTAACTCCGTTCGACTGAAGAAAGAGACCTCGGTCGCCCGTGAGTGCGCGCCGACCGGGGCGGAAGCGCCAAGTCGGCTAACGATCGCTGCGGTCGTTGCCCGCGATCACGCAACTCGGGCGCATTCAGGGGCTGGATTCTACCCCAACATCCCGCTCCTCGACAGCCGCCCGACGAGACCAGCCCGGATGACGCTGTGTTTGCACCGTCAACGTTTCCGGTGTCAACCGCACCCGAACCGCCCCGTCGAAGGCGGTGTTCCAGATCCGGCTCCCCGCCTCGAGGAAACGTTCGACGACACGCGGCGCGGGATGCCCGAACGGATTGCCGCGGCCACTGCTGAAGACCACGTCATGGGGTCTTGCCGCCGCGACCAGCTCGGGCGACGAACTGGTCGCGCTGCCGTGATGCCCCGCCACCAGCAGATCGATGGAGCCAGGCGGCAACTCGTTCACGAACTGGCGTTCCCGCTCGCTGCCGGCATCCCCGGTGATCAACACCCGCCGCTCCCCCAGCGTCACCAGCAGCACACAGGAGCGGTCGTTACGCGACAGCTTCTCGCTGTCTGGCGGCGGCGAGAGGAACTGCCAGCGGGCTTCGCCAGCGCGCCAGCCGGCACCGGCCTGGCACGGCCGCGACGGCAGACCGAGAGTATTGCCACGCGGCGCCCACCAGCGCTCGACCCGGTGGTGTTCCAGCAATTCCGCCACGCCGCCGGCATGGTCGATGTCGCTATGGGTCACGATCACGGCATCGAAGTGTCGGCCGGCGGGCCACAGCAAGGCCGCCGGCATGAAACCGGAGGAAAAACGCGGCCCGGTGTCTACCAGCACGCGCTGACTGCGCGTTTCCAGTTCGACGAGCTGGCCTTGCCCGACATCGTAGACCGTCGCGATCAGCTCTCCCTGGGCCAGGGTCGGCGGACGCACGGCAGCGATCAGCGCGACGATGCCGACACTGCCCCAGATACGCGTCAGGCGCTCGATCCCCGGCAACAGCCAGAGTGCGCTCCACAGCAGCAACGCCAGTGCCAGCGGCCATTGCCACCACGGGTCCGGCATCCACAACGGCAGCCATTCGGCCGCCGCTTTCAACCCCGCCGCCAGGGCCTCGGCGAAGCGGTCGAAAGGCCACCAGGCCCAAGCCGCCAGTGCCGGCCAGGCAATCAGCATCCATCCGGCGAAGCCCAGCGGCACCATGATGCTGCCGACCAACGGCACCGCCAGCAGATTGATCAGTGGCGCCACCGGCGCAAGACGCCCGAAGGCCAGCAGCACGGCGGCCGCCATGACCGGCGCCAGGAGCCATTGGCTGCGCAGCAATGCGAGGCACCAGCCTCGCCAGCCACGCGGCTGGGGACGACCGGACCAGGCCAGGATCAGCACCGCGACGGCGGTGAATGACAGCCATACTCCCGGCCGCCAAGGCGCCAGAGGATCGCAGATCACCACCAGTGCCAACGCTAGCCACCATGCTTGCCACCACCCCGGTGCATGACGTCCGCTGGCCGCCCACAACCCGACCGAGGCCATGATCGCCGCACGCATCGCCGGCGGCCCGAAGCCGGCCAGCGCGGCATAAGCGAACGCCGCCGCCCCGGCACCGAACCACGGCCACAGCGTCATTCGCCATGCCCGGGGTTGGAGCAGCCGCGATGCCCGGCGCAGCAACCATAGTACGAGCATCGACACCAAACCGACGTGAAGGCCGGATATCACCATCAGGTGGGTGGTGCCGGTGGCGTTGAGCAGTTCCCAGTCGGCAGCTTCCAGGCGATCGCCGGCACCCAGCGTGAGCGCGGCGAGCCAACGCTTGCCGCGAGCCGACAGTGGCACTTCTTCCAGCCGCTCGAGCGCGGCCCGGCGTAACGAGAACGGCGCCGGTGCGAGCCGGGTCGCCGGCCCGTCGCGAACATACCCCAGCGCCTGGATGCCTTCCCGCCACAACCAGGCGTCGTAATCGAAGGTGTCGGGATTGGCGAATCCCAACGGCTGGCGCAAGCGAGCCGTCAGCGCCCAGCGTTCTCCGCCGGTGAGCACCGGCGCGCCATACCAGGAGAGCCTGACGCGCGCCAGATCGGGACAACGAGCGGCCTTCTCCAGCGGCTCGCAGCGCTCGACACTCAGCTCGAAACGCGACCGACGCGGGTCGATGTCCAGCGCCTGGATGCGTCCGCTCAGCGCGAAGTCCGAGCCGGCCAGCGATGCGGGCAGCACGCCCAGGCGCTGTTGATGGATCGAGCCAGCGCACCAGACGAATGCGAGCAAGCAAAGCCCCAGCCCCAGCGACCGTCGCCAGGCCACCAACGCCACGGCCAGCAGCATGCCCAGGGCGGCGAACCAGGGTGACCATGGCAGCGCATCGCCGCCGAGGGCGCCGGCAATTGCCGCCAACGCCAGCGGCATCGCCCAGCCCCAGCGCCCCAGCGAAATCAACGGCGGGAATCCGCGTTCGAAACGACAGCGGCCAAGCCCTTTAAGGAAACGCTGAAGAAATCGACGAGCAGGATGAAGCGCAAGGCGTACGGAGCGCAGGAACCGGAGCCTATGGGGTATAGGTGAGGATTCCGACCGGGCTGGCGCTCCAGCACCGCGCAACGC
>NZ_PZJU01000014.1 GCF_003206715.1 Salinicola peritrichatus
CGGGGACCACCTCACTCCAGCGCCACATTGGCGATGGTCGAGGAAAGACTCGCCAGCAACAGGATGCCGACCACGCCACCGACGAACGAAGCGCACACGCTCATGCCCAGCGCTCGACCGGCTTCGCCTTTCTTGGCCAACGCATGCCCATCGATGACCGTCATCACCGCCGGTGCATCTCCCGGTATACCCAGCAAAATCGAAGTGACCGAGCCGCCGAACATGGCGCCATAATAAATTCCCCCCAGGCAGGCAATCGCCGCGGTGCCGTCGAACCCCACCGCAACGGGTAGCATGATCGCGACCCCGGCGGAAGGGCCAAGACCAGGCAATACACCGACGATCAACCCGATGACGACTCCAAGCAGTGTCGCCAGCAATAGATGCCACGTGGCAGCGTTCGCGATCCCTTCCGCGAGCAAACTGAAGCTTCCCATTGGTGTCTCCTGACGTGGTTTTGCTTATAGTCCCCAAACCCCTTCGATCAAGGGGACCTGCAAGTAGCGAGAGAATAGGAAATAGGCAACAAACGGGAAAAGACACGATATCGTGCCCAGCTTCACGATAAACCTCGCGGTTTTGTCATCCTCGATGACCAGGCCGATGAGAAAGATCATGATGGCACTACCTATCAGCATTCCCAAGTAGGGAGCGGCCAGCAAGAACCCAACGATGATAGCTACGATAACGAGAGATTTAACGACGCTCTTCAAATCGAGTTCGTTCTCGATGATCTCCTTACCCTTCATGCTTCTCAGTAGATTGATTGCTCCGAGAACGATCATCCCTATCGAGGCTATCAGCGGGAAAAAACCGGGACCAGGAGCATTCCTGACCCAATAGCCATATCCAATAGCCTCAAATAATATATAAACACCCAAGATTATGGTTAATAGGGAAAAGAGCCTATCCAGAAGCCTTATGCTCATGTTCGCCACCATGGATACTGTTCAAGCAAGGAAAGAGGGCGCAAGTCACCTTACGCCCCTGAGAGCCTGCACTACTCGATAAGCCCAAGCTTCGTCATCATATCCTTGTAAAGGTTATTGGTTTTGGCGATCTCCTGGGTAAACTCATCGGCACCCATGAAATAAGACTCGTCCTTGAAGCGATTCAAGTACTGCTCTTTCCATTCATCGCTGTTGGCGACTTTTTTCAGAACGTTCTCCCAGTAGTGAACGGCTTCCTGTGGTACGCCGGCAGGCATGACGATACCGCGCAACTGAGTGTGCACGACGTTGAGCCCTTGCTCCTTCAAAGTGGGAACGTCCGGCAGGGACTGAATACGCTCATCCGTGCTGACGGCGATCGCTCTCAGCTTACCCGCCTCGACCTGAGGCAAGACCTCACCCGGATTGCCGAACATGAAATCGATATGCTTGCCGAGAAGCGCTGCCATTGCATCGCCTTCGCCATCGAAAGGAACCGCATCGATCGTGGTCCCGGTCTCCTCCTGCAGCATTTGCGACAGCAGAGCGGCATCGGATACCACACCCACCGTGCTGGTCGACAATCGATCGTGAGACAGCAAGTCGTCCATCGACTTGATATCCGAATCCGAGCGGACGACCAGAAGATAAGGTGACATGGCAATAGCCGCGATCGGCGTGAAGTCCTCGTAATTGACAGGCGACGCGCCTAACAGTGGAGTGGTGAAAAAGCTGACGCTAACAGTACCCAGCGTATAGGGATTGCCATGCTGATCCGCCAATTGCTTGTAGCCAATCGCACCACTCGCACCAGGCCTGTTTTCGACGAGGATGTTGGTGGTAACCAGGTCGAGATCCTGGATGACCTTGATGATCGTTCTCGAAAGAACATCGCTTCCTCCTCCCGCACCAAAGGGGACGATAAATTTGATATCCTTGTTCGGATAGGATTCATTCGCCCAAGCATAGCTGCCCACGCTCGTTACCATTAATGTTGTTATAAATGCTGCGGTACCAAGAAGTTTTAGTGCTGGCGTGATTTTCATTGTAGTCTCCTGAAGAGGATTACTATCTATATCGTCAATACGTATTTTCGATTATTTCACCTCCTCGATACTTTCTCTGAGCAAATAGCCATGGGCGTCACGTCCCGTCAGCAGGCTTTCACTGGGATCCGTAATTCGGGCATTGCTCAGGTTGTCGTAGTTGGGAGCAAAGCCAAGTCCCGGTCGTCCTGATAGAGACATGGTTCCATCAACTGGATCCGGAGTCCCGTTGAAGAAATGTTTGCCGGTCTGCCACATGCCATAATGGAATTCGACCGGGCCGCCATTCATCACGCCACAGAGCAAATGCATATTGAAAATGGGCCATCCACCACCGTTGGCCAATGGTAAATTAAAGGCTTGCGCCATATGCGCAACTTTCAGCGATTCCGTATATCCACCGTTATAGAGGACGTTGGGTTGGATAACATCCACGGCTTGATGCAGCATATGTTCGCGGTAACGCCACCGGTTACCTTCCATCTGTCCTGCGGCTACCGGGACTGAAGTCTGTTTTCTGAAGTCTGCCAGTGCCCTGGCATCGTTTTGTTGGATGGGTTCTTCGAACCACATCACATTGCAATCCTCGATGCCCCTCGCTAGTAAGCGAGCGTCGTGGGGATTGAACCAGCAATTGGCGTCGATCATGATGTCGACATCCGGTCCCACCGCCTCGCGTGTCGCCCGAACGCGCCGGACATCGTCACGCCATGTCCTGGAAGGCTCGCCGCCGACCACCATCTTGAGCATCTTGTGTCCGTCGGCCAGGAATTTTTTCGCATATTCGGCCAGTTGCTCTTCATCGAAGAACGGATAACCAAATGTTGCGTAAGTGGGCGCCCAGTTGCGATATCCGCCTAATAGTTCATGGATCGAGCGGTTCTCCTTCTTGCCGCGGATATCCCATAAAGCGATATCGATAGCAGACAGGGCATTGGAGATGACGCCTGTATATGTCCTGATATTGAGGTGTGTCCACACATGAGCGTGAATATCTTCCGTATGATAGACATCCTTTCCGATTAGCGCGGGTTTCAGATGGTTGTCGATACAGGAAATGATGGGCCATGGCAACATCGAGCCAGTAATACCGAAACCATTTAGCCCTTCGTCGGTCTCGACTTCGACGAAAACGAACATCCGACTTTCAATGGATTTCCCGATATTGGGAAGATCGATTTCATGACGATGCAGCGTAGCTTTGATGTCTGTAATTTTCATGAATAACTCCGATCTATGAATGGGTGCCATCCCCATCTTCATTGATGCGCTTCAGCCAGCGCTCCTTGCCGGCGAGGACATGTTCCTCACCGCGTTTTCTTGCTTCGTCGGCATCTTGATTTTCTATCGCCTCAATAATGTAAGCGTGCTGCTTGATGGTTATTTCCGGGTCCAGAACCGCGAACCGATGCGCATGAGTTTCCTTGACGAGTCGGTTGTATACCTTGTGAGCGGTTTCATTTTCTGCAAGCTTGGCGATGAGCTCATGGAATTCGAGATTCGTCTTGTAATATTCTTCCGAGTTATTGGCTTCTATTGCAGACTTCATTTCCTCGTTCAATTTTTTCAACTTTGCTGCGCCGCCTTCATTGCATTTCTGCGCTGCAAGCTGGCACATGAACCCTGTCAGAAGAGCCCGGAGGTCATAGATTTCATATAACTCCTTGGGCGTGACCTGCCTCACGACGACACCGCGTCCGGGAGACGAGACGACCAGTCCATCTCTTTCCAGCGCTCGGCATGCTTCCCGGACTGGCCCCCGACTTAGGCCATATTTGACGGAAAAACGATGCTCGTTGAGTCGTTCTCCTGGCTTGAGTTCACCGTTCAGGATCATCTCTTCGATCTTTTTGTAGGCAAGGACGGAAAGTTTTTCTCCACGCTTAATTGCTTCTGCCATTGAAATCTCCTTATGGCGCAATAGCATCATTGTAATCAGTAAACTGTCAACAGTTTACTGTAGACAAAAGTCTAAACAGCGACTACGACTTTAGTCTCTCAATATGCAAATGACTAGACGTTAATTTCCCATTAAACCGGAGAGAAATTTACTCAAGTAGTTGTTTAAAAAGGTTTTATGGAAATCAGGTAAAGTTTGGAAAAACTTGTCAAAATTTTGAATAGACTAAAGTCTAAGTTAGACCGCGCTGGAAAACGCATCCAAGGAAGTTATTCAAGAATGCTTTTCAGTTGCCTTCAACTCCCCCAACGCCTCCTTACACCTCTCTTCGACCTGATCCAGCTCACGCTGCATCGCGCAGATATCTTCGAGCTGGCGTTCGAGGTTGGCGCGTTTGTCGGCGAGGATCTCGAGCAGGCGCTCGAGTTGGCGAATGCTGCCGTCGTGACGGGTGTCGTAGAGGTCGAGCACTTCGCGGATCTCGACCAGGGAGAAGCCGAGGCGTTTGCCGCGCAGGGCGAGCTTGAGGCGGACGCGATCCTTCTCGCGGTAGATGCGGGTCTTGCCGCGCCGCTCGGGGGAGAGCAGGCCTTCCTGCTCGTAGAAGCGGATGGTGCGGGTGGTGACGTCGAAGTGCTGCGCCAGTTCGCCGATGGAGTAGGTTTGGCCCGACACGGTGAATATCCTGTCATGTTTTTCTTACCATATCGCCGTTTAACCTTTACGTGAAGATCAACCGACACAGGTCTATGCCGCTTGGGATGGATCGTCCGGTTATCAACAGACGGATTCAGATACCTCTAGAACAGCGATACCTGTCGCTCTCCCGGGAACTCCGCCAGCGGTGGGAGTTCGATCCGTTCGGCCAGGCGTGAATAGAATGTACGGGCCAGTTGAGGAGCCTGGCGGTTGTCCGGCGTATGCACAAAGAGGAAAGGGGTTTTCCCCTGTTTTATCCACAGGCTAAGGCGTTCGATCCAGGGTTCGAAGCGGGCCAGGTTGATGCCTTCGTCGAAGTGGCCGATAAAGCGGATAACAGGACGATTTGCCGTGGAGAGCACGTGTAGCGGGACTTTTGGCTTTTCGTCCTGCGCCTTGGCGAGCCGGTTGTCAAGCCCTGCGGGTGTGGCGAAGAGCGCGCGAACATCGAGCATTACCCGGTTGACTTCTTGACTTATCAACAAGCGGTTTAATGCCTGCTCGGGCGTCCCTTTGTGGAAAAAATCACTATGACGGACCTCGACCGAGCAGGGTATCTCCCGTGGCCAGTGAGTAAGTAATCGCTCCAGTGCGGGGAGTTCAGTTCGATCGAAATCGCGTGGCAACTGGACCATGATCGGGCCGAGCCGATCCTTGAGCGGGGAGAGGCGCTCGAGGAAATGCTCGAACTCGTCGTCGATCTCCCGCAGCCGTTTGGCATGGGTCAGCTGGCTGGGCAGCTTGAAGCAGAAACGGAAGGTGGGCGGTGCCTGTTCGGCCCAGGCCGCCACGGTTTCCGCCTTGGGAATGCCGCTGTAGAAGGTGGTGTTGCCTTCCACGGCATTGAATACGCTGGCGTAGTCGCGCAGATCCACGTCGCCATGGGCGGGCAGCAGGCTGCCCTGCCAGTCGACGTTGGCCCACATCGCCATGCCCAGGTAGAGCGGCGGCGTGGCTTGAGAATTCAATGTCATGTCCGAAGGCTCAACGCAGTTTTTCGGCGTGCAATGTCACCGTCGGCGAGACGATATCCTGCTGTGCGGCGATCATCGCCAGTTCGCGGGTGCCGGCGCGGCGGGTGTGTTCGAACAGCATCTGCACGGCGGCGGCGGTCTGTTCCAGCGCACGGGCGGGACCTTCGTCGCCGAGTCCGGCACGCAGGCTGTGGGCAAGGAACATCGCGGCGGTGAAATCGCCAGCGCCGTTGGGCGGGATGGCGAATTCGATCTTGGGCGTGGCGATCCGCCAGCTGCCGCCGGGGGCGTCGACCAGCATGCCGATGTGTTTCTGGTCGTCACCGGCGATTTCCAGCGAGGTGACCAATACCACTTTCGGTCCCTTGGCGCGCAGCGCGGCGGCGGCTTCCAGTGCACCCTCGAGTGTGTTCACTTCGCGCCCGGCGAGAAACGCCAGCTCGAACTGGTTGGGGGTGACGATATCCGCACGAGCCACGGCGTAATCGCGCATCCATTCGGGGATGCCTTCGCGCACGAAGAAGCCACGGCCGACATCGCCCATCACCGGGTCGCAGCAGTACAACGCCCGCGGGTTGGCCTGCTTGACCCGGTCGACGCTGTCGAGCACCGCGCGGCCGATGCCTTCGTCGCCCATATAGCCGGAAAGCAGCGCATCGACGCCGCCGAGCCCGACCAGGGATTCGACGCCATCCAGCACGTTTCTGAGGTGATCGGGAGTGAACACCTCGCCGGTGAAGGCGCCGTAGCCGGTATGGTTGGAGAACTGGACGGTGTTGATGGCGGTGACTTCCAGCCCCAGCCGCTGTAGCGGAAAGACAGCGGCGCGATTGCCGACATAACCGTAGGCCACGTGGCTCTGGATGGAGATGACATGCGTCATGGCAAGGTCCTGCCGCGAGTGGAAAAGCACAGTGTAGAGGATGATGACAAACGTCACGAGCGATGGCCAGGCAAGGCGAAATCCGCCGAAAAAGCGCAGTTTACGAGGGTGTAAATGAGCATTTTGAGGTGGATTTCAACGCCGCATGGGCGAGCGCAGTAGTTTGTCGGCGTTCTCGTGCAATCATCCCTTCACGTTACGTGCAGGGGCATGGCGGAGATGGACGACCTTGACCGCTCGACGCCGCCGGATGGCGACGATATGCTCGCTGCAGTTTTCGTTCTCGTCGAGATACCGTTCAAGGAATATACCTGCATGACGTCGCACGCCGGCCGGGCCACCATGCCGTTTCATTCTCGTTTCTCGCTGCCGCTGCTCGGTTGTCTGTTGCTGCTGTTGCTGGTTGCCGGCTGTACCAGCGCTCCGGCCCCGACGACTTCCCCCGGCGGCAGCCCCGAAGCCAAGGTCGAGCGCAAGGAGCGGGTCACCGATTGGCACAATCTGCCGGGCTGGAGTCAGGATCAGCCAATGGCGGCCTGGAGCGCCTTTCAGGAAAGTTGTTCGCGGCTGAAGCGCAAGCCGCTATGGAAAGAGGTATGCGAGGATGCCGAGTCGGTGGATCCACTCAATGCCGAGGCGATCCAGCAGTTCTTCGAAACCCGCTTCACGCCCTACCGGGTGACCAATAGCGACGGTAGCGCGACCGGCCTGATCACCGGTTACTACGAGCCGATCCTGCGCGGTTCGCGGGTGCGTGGCGGGCCGTACCAGACGCCGCTCTATCGCTATCCGAAGTACTGGAAGAAGCATACCCATGTCGGCCCGACCCGCAAGGAACTGCTGCGCAGCGGCGATCTCGCCGGCACCGAACTGGTATGGGTCGACGATCCGGTCGAGGCCGCCTATCTGCAGATCCAGGGCTCCGGCAGGATCGAGTTGACCGACGGCAGCACCATGCGGGTCGCCTACGCCGGCACCAATAACCAACCGTTCCGCTCCTTCGCCAAGCGCCTGATCGAGCGCGGCGAGATCACCCCGGCGGAGGCTACGCTGCCGGGTGTGCGGGCCTGGGCACGCCAGCATCCGGATCAGGTGGACGAGATGCTCAACGTCAACCCCCGCATGGTGTTCTTTCGCGAACTGGATGGCGATGACGCGCTCGACGACACCAGTGGTCCGATTGGCGCTCTCGGCGTGCCGTTGACCTCCGAGCGCAGCATCGCGGTCGATCCCAGCGAAATTCCCCTCGGTGCGCCAGTATTCCTTGCCACCACCCAGCCACTCTCCAACCTGCCGCTGCAGCGCCTGATGGTGGCGCAGGATACCGGCAGCGCGGTCAAGGGCGCGGTGCGCGCGGATTTCTATTGGGGTCACGGCGACAGTGCCGGCGAGGCCGCCAGCCGGATGAAGCAGCGCGGCGAGATGTGGGTGCTGTTGCCCAGGACATACTGAACCGGCGTCACCGCATTGCCACGGAACAAGGCGGTTCAAGCCCAAGAACCGAGAGTCTGGCTCCCGGTTCCTGCTGGCCGCCCGGCGGCTGGCATATCGCCGCCAACCTCACGTTGCAAAGGTTCAACCGGCTAGCGTTCATCGTCCGAGCGCGAATTGTCGCCGTGCGATCCGGGCTGGCGAAGCGTGCTTTCCCCGGAGGCTCGCCGTTCGTCCGATTCAGTCGCCTCCATCGCGGAGCCAGGCGTCGTGGCCGACAAAGGCACGGTGGCCGAGTTCGTGCTCCCCGAATCGGAAGGGCGACTAGCGCTCGAACTGCCGTCTGATCCAGCGGAGCCCTGGCGGGCGTCCTGGCTGTCGTTCACCTGCTCGGCCTTCTCATGTACCTTGGCGCGAGCCTCATCGGCATAGCGCTCGCCCTCTTCAGCGGCCCGGTCGAGCGCCTTGTCACGTATCGCTCCCATGCGTTCGTCTTCGGTACGCGTCGTGGGCAGCAGGCCGCCGATGGCGGCGCCGGCCGCGATACCCAAGGCGGCGGCCATTATCGGGTGTTCCTGGATGAACTGTGCCGTCTGCTGGCTTGCGCTCTTGGCCCTGTCCGACATGCCGTGCATGGCCTCGCGTGAACTGGCTCTGACCCGAGAGGTACGCCCCTGCATGCCGCTGGCCATACCATGGGTTCGGTCCTTGATGCTATCCGACATATGCTGCGCCTTTTCCTTGGCAGCGCCTACCCGGCCTTGACCGTGGGAGCCGCCATGACTCGTGCCACTCATTGAGACACTCGCCGATGTCGCCGGACGATGTCCTCCGAAATCATGCGAAGCGGTGCTGCCGAACTGGGGCCGCTTGTTCGACGTGCGTTGCGACCAGATCAACCAACCCAATCCGACACTGGTGACGAGGAACGGAGCCGGATTGCGCTTGATGGTCTCGCTCAGGTTGGCTGCAAACTCGTTGGCACCTCCATGGCGCACGTAGTCGAACGCACTATTGACCAGTTGTTGAGGAGAAAACCGCTCCTCCATTTCGCCGAGAGTCTCGTCCAGTCGTTCACGGTGTTGCTTGATGTCCGATTCGATCTCTTCGGGCTTGCGCTGGTTTTGCCGATCGCTCATTTCAGCTGCTCCTTAGCCTGGCCTTTATGCTGCTTCGCCATGTCCTGATCGTTTCTGAGACTGTCTATGGTCCTGTTGGGTGCCAATTGGGTGGCCTTCAGCTTTTTCTTGCCGCTCTGCAGCATAACGAACCCGACAATGACGACGATGACGCCGACAATCAGCGCGGAAAGCCAAGGGGTCTGCAGGAACGTATCCAAGCCGAACACCGCCGAGGCAAGCAAGACGAGAAAGCCGCACATGAGGACGCCGCCCGCTGCCGCGATGAAGCCGATACCCGTGCCTAGCTGCTTGACTTTCTCGCGCATCTCCGCTTTGGCGAGTTCGGTTTCGTCACGAATGAGGGCCGTGATTTCATGGGTCACACTAGAGACAAGCGAGCTGAATGACCCACTCTCTCCCGTGTTTCTATTTTCTATATCCATGCTTAGCCTCCCTGGCTATTCAGTGAATCGTCTTTCGAGTTCAACGATCTTTCTCTCTACTGCACCGTCGCTAAAGCGCCCACCGCGCACTAGGGAATCTGTGATCACTCAATAGACGCTTTTATCCATGGAATCGGTCGCTGTGTTCGAACCTGACGAAGCCGTGCCACCATCGGTCTGGGTAGCATTCGTCTCTTCATGTTGCTGCGAGTCATGCTGTTGCGAGCTGTTGAAAAAACGTGCCAGGAAAAACCCGGCAGCAACCGCGCCACCCAGAAATAGGGCGGGTTGCCGGCGGCTATAGCCCTGAACCTGCCCCATCAGGCTACCGAGATTCTGCTCACGCAATCGCTGGGACAGGGCATCCGTACAGCGGGCCATATTGCTGGCGCAGCTCGAAAAATAACGCTGATCCTGCTCGTCGAGATTCTTTGCCATGTTACGGAGAGCCGCCGACAGGCCTTCCGCCTGCTCCGCCGCTGTCCCCTTTTGCCGTTCGAACATATCCTCGGCCTTCCGGCGCGCGGCATGTTTGACCTCATCGGCCGTCTCTCGCCCCTTTTCCTTCATGTCGGACTGATGTGACGAGTTGGCGGAGCCCGCTTCGGCACCATGAGTAGAACCGGGTGCCCCGGAACCATAGGAAGAAGATGTGTGTGAGTTTTCCCGATCTTCTGTATTAGCCATGTAACGACTCCTATTGAATGAAACTCGAGCTGGGCTTGTCGTTGAAAGCGCAAAACGTCTAGCTTCATAAAATAGTTTTCATCAACAAGGGGTCAATAAACCTATTTATATAAACCGAAGTATTTCCAAGCCTGAAAGCGTGACATTAGAAAAAGTAAAGCCAAAACTGACATATTATTTAAATGGGTTAATAAAAGATTTATCCGGCGTAAGCCAAGAGAAAATGCAGAAATCAGGTTCGATACCTATCGAAGCGAAGAAAGAAACGAAAGCGGCCGGAGACGACGACGGTCTCGCCGGCCGCTGCCCTTGGGTCGTTGTTGATCTACAACAATTTACGCAGCCGCAGCGCCGCCATCACCTGCACGATGCCGTAGAGCAAGGCGAGAATGCCGATCCATAGCGCGGTAACCACCAGACCGCTGAGCGGGCTCGCCACGAAGGCAATCCCCAGTAGCAAGGCAAGCACGCCACTCAGTACGGTCCAGCCTTCTCCCGGCAGATGTCGGCGCACTCGCAGACCCAGTACCAAGCGATGAACGCCGGCGACAATTAGCCACATACCCAGCAGTACCAGCAGGGCGCTGGCCGTGGAGAGCGGGTCGAAGATGGCGACCAGGCCGAACAGGATCGAAACCACGCCGTAGAACACCAGCCAGCCCCTGGCGAAGCCGCCGGACGAAGTGGCCAATGTAAACAGGCTGGCAATGCCTTCGGCCAGCGCCATGACGCCCATGATCCAGGTCAGGGCAGCGATCGCGGTCAACGGCTGAAAGACGGCGATCAGCCCAAAAACGATGGCGATGATTCCGTACGCCATCAAGATCCACCAACCGCGCCCCAGCAGACTTCGTGTCGGGTTTGCCATCGTTCGCTCCCATTGATATGCCACCATTAACATAGCAAAAGGTAGGGAATATCGGTCTCGACCCCATCCAGGAGAACGCCACGATGAGCGACATGTCGACGCAAACGGCCCCGTTGGCCGTGGTGACCGGCGCCACCGCCGGGCTCGGGCTGGAGACGGCCAAGGGCCTGGCCGCGCACGGCTATCGGGTGATCGTCGCCGCACGCAACGCCGACAAGGGCAAGCTAGCCTGCCACGCGATCCGGACCCATCGGCCAGGCTGCGACATCCGCTTCGAATGGCTGGATCTTAACAGTCTCGAATCGGTGCGCCAGTTCGTCATGCGCCTGAGGCAAAGCGAAACCTCGCTGGAACGGCTGATCAACAACGCCGGCATCATGGCGCCACCGAGACGCGAGCGCACCGAGGAAGGCTTCGAGCGCCAGTTCGGGGTCAACTATCTCGGCCACTTCCTGCTCACCAGCCTGCTGCTGCCCTTGCTCATCGCCGCCGAATCGCCCAGGGTCGTCCAGCTATCGAGCCTCGCCCATCGCAGCGGGGACATCGACTTCGACGACCTCAACGGCGACAAACACTACGACCCATGGCGTGCCTATCGCCAATCCAAGCTCGCCATGCTGCTGTTCTCCCAGGCACTCTCGAGGCGCAGCGAGGAACACGGCTGGGGGCTACTCAGCGTCGCCGCTCATCCCGGTCTTTCCCGCACCGCGCTGTTCGATGCCGGGATCAAGAGCCGCGCCCTGATCGGCCAGGCGTTCAAGCTGGTGGTGCCGCTGCTCAGCCAGTCCGCCGCCGAAGGCGCCAAGCCCACGCTGCACGCCGCGCTCGCCGACGACGTGCGCCCCGGCGACTATTTCGGTCCCGACGGCTTCGCCGAAACCCGAGGAGAACCCAAGCGGGCCCATCGCAGCGCCGCAGCCAAGGATCAAGCAGTGGAAGATCGGCTGTGTGATGTTTCCTGTGAGCTGACCGGGGCGGTGTGGTCGCCGTCGGCCGGTTGAGCAACTGGCGCGACGGCTCGCGCCCAAACCTGGCGGCGGTGGTTTATAGCGGGCCTCACTCCACCGTGACGCTCTTGGCCAGGTTGCGCGGCTGGTCGACGTCGGTGCCCTTGAGCACGGCGACGTGGTAGGAGAGCAACTGCAGCGGAACGGTGTAGACGATCGGGGCGAGACATTCGTCGACCCGCGGCACGTGGAGCACGCGCAGGTTGTCGGTGGCGGCGAGCGCCACGCCTTCGTCGGCGAAGACGAAGAGTTCGCCGCCGCGGGCGCGCACTTCCTGCAGGTTCGACTTGAGCTTCTCCAGCAGTTCGTCGTTGGGAGCGACGGCGACCACCGGCATGTCGGCGTCGACCAGTGCCAGCGGCCCGTGCTTGAGCTCGCCCGCCGGGTAGGCCTCGGCGTGGATGTAGGAGATCTCCTTGAGCTTGAGCGCGCCTTCCAGGGCGATCGGGAACTGGGTGCCACGGCCGAGGAACAGCGCGTGGTGCTTCTCGGCGAAGGCTTCCGACAGCTCGGCGATCGGGCTATCCATCTCGAGTGCCCGTTCGAGTACCGCCGGCAGGCCGCGCAGCGCCTGCACCAGCGCCGCCTCGCGTGCGTCGCCACGCTCGCGGCGCAGCGCCAGGGTCAGCAGCAGCAGCGACACCAGTTGGGTGGTGAACGCCTTGGTCGAGGCAACGCCGATCTCCGGTCCGGCCTGGGTCATCAGCGAGAGATCGGATTCGCGGGTCAAGGAGCTTCCCGGGACGTTGCAGATCGCGAGCGAGCCGAGATACCCCAGGGTGGCGGCATAGCGCAGCGCGGCCAGGGTATCGGCGGTCTCGCCGGACTGGGAAAGGGTGACGAACAGCGTGTCCTGCGGCACCACCACGTCGCGGTAGCGATACTCCGAGGCGACTTCGACCTGGGTCGGAATGCCGGCCAGCTTCTCCAGCCAGTAGCGCGCCACCATCCCGGCGTGGTAGCTGGTGCCGCAGGCGACGATGTGAATCTGGCGGACATCCGCGAACAGCGCCCCGGCATCGACGCCGAAGCTGCTTTCGAGCACGTGGGAGCCGCTCAGGCGCCCTTCCAGGGTGGCGGCGATCACCGCCGGCTGCTCATGGATCTCCTTGAGCATGAAGTGGCGATAGTCGCCACGACTGGCGGCGCCGTCACCATGTTCGAATACCTGCAACGGGCGGGTGACGGGGCGTTGCTCGGCATCGAACACCTCGATGCCCCCGCCATCGGAGAGGCGCACCACGTCGCCTTCGCGCAGATAGACGAAGCGGTCGGTGACCTGCAACAGCGCCAGCGGATCGGAGGCGAGGAAGTGCTCGTCGATGCCGACCCCGACCACCAGCGGGCTGCCCTTGCGCGCGCCGACGATCTCCCGAGGCGCATCGGCATGCATCACCGCCAGGGCGTAGGCGCCGTCGATCCGTGCCAGCGTCTGCTGCACCGCCGCCAGCAGATCATGGCGTCGTTCGAAGGCGCGCGCGACGAGATGGGCGACCACCTCGGTGTCGGTCTCGGACTCGAACATCACGCCCTCGACCTCCAGCTCGCGCTTGAGCGGTTCGAAGTTCTCGATGATGCCGTTGTGCACGATCGCCAGTCGCCCGGCGGCAAGGTGGGGATGGGCGTTGGCCTCGGACGGCTTGCCGTGGGTCGCCCAGCGGGTGTGGGCGATGCCGATGCGGCCGTTCAACGGCGCGCGTTCGAGCTTCTCCTCCAGGGCCGCGACCTTGCCCAGCGCACGCTGGCGGTGAAGGTGCCCGCCGGCATCCAGAACCGCCATGCCGGCACTGTCGTATCCCCGGTATTCGAGCCGTTTGAGTCCTTCCAGCAGGATGCCCTGGACGTTACGCGCGGCCAGCGCGGCGACGATTCCACACATGTCTGTCAGCTTCCTTGATCGTTGTCCCCGGCCTCGGCCACCACCAGCGTCACCTCGTGGCGTTCGATGGCGGCGGCCGCGGCATCCTCGATGCGCCAGTCGGTGACCAGCGTGTCAATGCGCGCCCAGGGCAGTTCCAGGTTGGGAATGCGGCGGCCGATCTTGTCGGCCTCCACCATGACCACCACCTCGCGGGCGACCTCGGCCATGACCCGAGTCAACCCGAACAGTTCGTTGTAGGTGGTGGTACCGCGTTCGAGATCGATGCCGTCGGCGCCGACGAACAGCTGGTCGAAGTCGTAGCCGCGCAGTACCTGTTCGGCGACCTGGCCCTGGAAGGATTCCGAATGGGGGTCCCAGGTGCCGCCGGTCATCAGCAGTGCCGGTTCCGACTCCAGCTCGCGCAGCGCGGCGGCCACGGTCAGCGAGTTGGTCATCACCACCAGCCCGCGCAGGCCGTTCAGTTCACCGATCAGCGCCGCCGTGGTGGTACCGCTGTCGACGATGATGCGGTTGTGCTCGCGGATGCGCGCACGTGCCGCTCGGGCGATGGCCCGCTTGCCGGGCGAGAGCGACGGCACGCTGTCCCCGAGCATCTCCTGGGGCAACGGGGCCGCGCCGCCGTAGCGCCGCAGCAGCAGTCCGCTGCGCTCCAGCACGTTGAGATCCTTGCGCACCGTCACTTCGGAGATGGCGAAGCGGCTGGCCAGCGTCTCGACCGAGGTTTCACCCTGGGCGTTGACGTGGGCGAGGATGGCGTGGCGGCGTTGGGCCGTGTCGCGTTTCGGCATGATGTCGAATAGACTTCGTATCGATCTTTTTTAATTTCGATTTGAAAGATAACTAAGATCGAATCAAAACCCACACAGAACGATTCGTCAAGTTTTGTCTTACCATGGCCACTGCATCGGTTTTTCCTATCCGCTGCAACGGATAAGGCGATTTTCCCTATGACGTCGCTGCGATTAGTGTCGGAACGACTTTCCCGTTGGCCGGAGCCCGACATGAGTTCCCCTTCCCGCGTGACCCACACACGCATTCGCATGTTCAACACCAAGGACACCTATCCCAACCAGACCCTGGACAACGATCTCTGCCAGGCCGTCTGCGCCGGCAATACCGTCTACGTCCGCGGCCAGGTGGGTACCGACTTCGACGGCAACCTGGTCGGGCTCGGCGATCCCCGGGCCCAGGCAGAACAGGCGATGAAGAACGTCAAGCAACTGCTGGAGGAAGCCGGCAGCGAGCTCTCGCATATCGTCAAGACCACCACCTACATCACCGATCCACGTTTTCGCGAGCCGGTCTATCGGGAGGTGGGCAAGTGGCTCAAGGGGGTGTTCCCGATCTCTACCGGGCTGGTCGTGGCGGGACTGGCCCAGCCCGAATGGCTGATGGAGATCGAGGTGATCGCGGTCATTTCTCAGGAGGGCGAGGCATGACCTTCTCCATCGCCGCGGTCGACCGCGACACTGGCGAAACCGGCTGCGCGGTCAGTTCGTCGAGTATCTGCGTCGCCAGCCGCTGTGCGTTCGCCGCTTCCGGCGGCGCGGTACTGACCCAGAACGTGACCAATCCGGCCCTGGGCCCTCGAGCGTTGTCGCTACTGGCGAACGGCTTCGCGCCCCAGGAAGCGCTGGACCGGTTATTGAGGGACGAACGTGCGCCGCAATGGCGCCAGTTGCTGATCGTCGACTCGCTTGGCCGCAGCGCCGTGTTCGATGGCGACAAGGCTCTCGGCGTGGTCGGACGGGCCGACGGCGACGATTGCGTCGCGGCGGGCAACCTGCTGGCTTCCAGCCAGGTCCCCCGGGCGATGGTCGAGGCATTCGAGACGGCCCGGGGAGGGCTGGCCGAACGCCTGATCCTGGCGATGGAGGCGGGTTTGGCCGCCGGTGGCGAGGCCGGACCAGTCTACTCCGCCGGCCTCAAGGTGGCACGCCCCGGAATCGATTGGCCGGTGGTCGACCTGCGCGTCGACTGGCACGAGACCCCGATCCTGCTGTTGCGGGAGTTGTGGCGACGCTACCAGCCGCAGCTCGAGGACTACGTCACTCGCGCCGCCGATCCGGACGCCGCGCCGGGTTATGGCGTGCCGGGAGAGTGAGCAGGAAGAGTAAGCCGGCGACGCTCTCTCGCCGAGGGCTGGCATTGGCAGCGGGCATGGCGGCATCATAGCGGCACAATCATTCCTATTCCGCATCCCTATTCCGCATCCCTATTCCGGAGTGTTCATGGACAGCCGCGCCCTGCTGGAAAAGCTCATCGGTTTCGATACCGTCAGCCGTGAATCCAACCTTGCCTTGATCGAGTTCGTGCGCGATTACCTCGCGAGCCACGGCGTGAATAGCGAATTGATCCTTAACGATGAGGACAGCAAGGCCAACCTGTGGGCGACCATCGGCCCTACCGATCGCGGCGGCATCGTGCTCTCGGGCCATACCGACGTGGTTCCGGTGGATGGCCAGCCATGGACGGTGGCCCCGTTCGAGATGAGCGAACGCGACGGCAAGCTCTACGGTCGCGGCACGGCGGACATGAAGGGCTACCTCGCCTGCGTGCTGGCGGCGGTACCGGCTTTCGCCGCCGCCGAACTGAAAACGCCGATCCATCTGGCGTTCTCCTACGACGAGGAGGTCGGCTGTCTCGGCGTGCGCTCGCTGATCTCGATGCTCGAGGACAAACCGCATCGCCCCATCGCCTGCATCGTCGGCGAACCGACCGAACTCAAGCCGGTGCTCGGGCATAAGGGCAAGCTCGGCGTGCGCTGCCGGGTGCACGGCGCACCGTGCCACTCGGCCTATGCCCCCGAAGGCGTCAACGCCATCGAGAATGCGGCGAAACTGATCACCAAGCTCACCGAGATCGGCGAGCGTCTGGCGGATCCCTCTCGCCACGACGAGCGCTTCTATCCCCCTTTCTCGACGGTACAGACCGGCGTGATCGAGGGTGGCCGCGCGCTCAATATCGTGCCGTCCGAATGCCGCTTCGACTGGGAGGTGCGCTCGCTGCCCGGTTTCGATGCCGGCGAGGTGGAGCGCGAGATGCGCGGCTATGCCGAAACCGAATTGATTCCCAAGATGCGGGCCGTCGTCGCCGAGACCGATATCGTGTTCGAACCGCTGCAGGCCTATCCGGGGCTGACAACGGCGGAAAACAGCGACGTGGCACGCCTGATCGCCACCTTGGCAGGACGCGACGATTTCGGCACCGTCGCCTACGGCACCGAGGGCGGGCTGTTCCACCAAGCGGGCATTCCCACCGTGGTCTGCGGTCCCGGCTGCATGGATCAGGGCCACAAGCCCGACGAGTTCATCGCCATCGATCAGCTCGAACGCTGCGACGCGATGATGCTGCGGCTGGTCGGGCATTTGAGTGCATGAGAAGTGTCGGATTCCGATCCAGACGACATTGGGCACCGGTGCTGATTCTGGTATTCCTTGCGGGCTGCGGCATCCAGGCGCCACGGCCGGGCTTCGAACAACATCCGGCCACGGTCAGGAGCGAACTCGTATCGCTGATCCCGGCCACCACGCAGGATCGCGAGGGCTGGGCGACGGACATCACCGCCGCCTTCTCGACCCAGAACCTGCCGGCCACGCGCGACAACCTCTGCGCGGTACTGGCGGTGACCGCGCAGGAGTCGACCTATGACGCCGACCCCAGCGTGCCCAACCTCTCCGCCATCGCCCGCGAGGAGATCGAACGCCGCGCCGGCGCACTGCACATTCCCGGCTTCCTCGTCGACGCGGGCCTGAATCTCGAATCGCCCACCGGCGAGACCTACGACCAGCGCCTCGACCACGTCACCACCGAGCGCGAGATGAGCGAGATCTTCGAGGACTTCATCGGCATGGCACCGCTCGGCCGCCAGCTCTTCGGCGGCCTAAACCCGGTGCACACCGGAGGGCCGATGCAGGTCAGCATCGATTTCGCCGAGAACTATCTCAAAAACGACGCCAACGACTACCCCTATCCGGTCGACGACTCGATTCGCCACGAGGTGTTCACCCGCCGTGGCGGGCTCTATTTCGGCATCGCCCACCTGCTCGGTTACCCGGCCCACTACGACCGCATGATCTACCGCTTCGCCGACTACAACGCCGGCTGGTACGCCAGCCGCAATGCAGCGTTTCAGGCGGCGGTCAGCCGGCTTTCGGGCATTTCGCTGGCACTGGACGGCGATCTGGTCATTCCGGATTCGCGCCGGGCAGGCCAGACCGAACTGGCGGTGCGCGCACTGAAACCACGCCTCGGCCTGGATGATGGCGAGATCCGCGATGCGCTGGAACGCGGCGACTCGCTGGCGTTCGAGGACACCGCTCTCTATCGCAAGGTATTCGAACTGGCCGAGCGCCGGGAGAACGAACCGCCAGCGCACGCCCGGCTCCCGGGCATCCGCCTCGAAAGCCCCAAGATCACCCGCAACCTGACCACGGCGTGGTTCGCCGAGCGGGTCGATGGGCGGTATCAGCAGTGCATGGAGAAAGCACGATCAGGCTGATGAAGTATTCACGGCTGGACGGCAGGTCAAGCAACACCATCGGATAGGTTTCGAGATCCGATATCCACAACTTCATCGCGTTCTCCCAACTGGAGCATGCGGCAATGTATCGCGGCCGTTGCGGTGGGTTTTTCCCAGGGATTCTTTAAATTGGTAAAGGCCGATGATCAGACTTCATCCCGGTGTCGAGCAGTCGGGTCGCTCCAGCCTTGTCGATGCGCCTGGGAAAGAAGACATGACGATGCCCTGGAGACACTATTGAAAACCGATATTCGCGGCGCATTCAGCTATTTCAAACGGGCCGTGCCCTTTCGCATCGTCCCTGCCCTCATAGCCACCGCAGTCCTCGTCATCCTGCTGCTGATCCCCCATCCCGAGGGTCTGACACCGAAGGCCTGGGGGCTGGTCGCGATATTCCTGACCACCATCGTCGCCATCATCCTCAAGGTCATGCCGATTGGGGTGATGGCACTGATGGCGATCGTCATCGTCTCGCTCTCCCAGGTCACGGCGGACTCCGCCTCGGGGGCCATCGGCGACGCCCTGAGCAGCTTTTCCAGTCCGTTGATCTGGCTGATCGTGGTCTCCATCCTGATCTCGCGGGGACTGAAGAAGACCGGGCTGGGCGCGCGGCTCGGCTTCTGGTTCATCTCGCTGCTGGGCCGAAAGACGATCGGCATCGGCTACGGGCTGGCGATCAGCGAACTGATCCTGGCGCCCTTCACCCCGAGCAATACCGCCAGGGGTGGCGGCATCGTCCATCCGATAATGAAGTCGATCGCCGGCGCCTTCGAATCGGACCCGGAAAAGGGCACCCAGGGCAAGGTCGGCACCTATCTCGCGCTGGTCAACTATCACGCCAACCCGATCACCTCGGGGATGTTTCTGACCGCCACCGCGCCCAATCCGCTGGTGGTCGATTACGTGGCGCGGGCTTCGAACCAGAGCTTCCATCTTTCCTGGAGCACCTGGGCGCTGTGCATGCTGCTGCCGGGACTGGTCTGCATGCTGCTGATGCCGCTGGTGATCTACCTGCTCTCGCCGCCGGAGGTCAAGCGCACGCCCAATGCCGTCGAATACGCCAGGCAGGAGCTCCGGGAGATGGGGAGTTTCCATCCGAAGGAGAAGGTGATGATGGGCACTTTCGCGCTGCTGTTGGTATTGTGGGCCGATCTGCCGGCCCTGCTGCTCGGCGGCGTGTTTTCGGTCGATGCCGGCGTGCTCCACTACCTGAGCCTCAACTCGACCACGGTGGCGGTGCTGGGGCTGTTCGTGCTGCTGGTGACGGGAACCCTCGACTGGGACGACGTACTCGCCGAGAAGAGCGCCTGGGATACGCTGATCTGGTTCGGCGCCCTGGTCATGCTGGCCGGACAGCTCAACGCGCTGGGGGTGATCTCCTGGTTCGCGAATGGCCTGCAACAGGCCATCGTAGCCAGCGGTATCGGTTGGCCGTGGGCGGCGGGCACCCTGGTACTGGTGTTCGTGTTCTCGCACTATCTGTTCGCCAGCACCACGGCGCATATCAGCGCCATGCTGCTGGCGTTCCTCACCGTCGGCGTCAACCTGGTCCCGGCGCACTACGTCGTGCCCTTCCTACTGCTGATGACCGCCGGTTCCACGATCATGATGACACTGACCCACTATGCCACCGGCACTTCGCCGATCATCTTCGGCAGCGGCTACGTCACCCTGGGCAAGTGGTGGGGAGTCGGCCTGGTGATGTGCATACTGGAGTTGACCGTGTTCGCGGTCGTCGGCCTCGGCTGGTGGAAGCTGCTGGGTTACTGGTGAGCCCGTGATGTCCAGTGGCTATGCCATCAATCGTTCGATCAGCAGAATGATGATATGGATCGCCTTGATATGAACTTCCTGAATTCGATCGGCGTAGCCCGAATGCGGTACGCGAATCTCTACGTCCGTCATGCCGGCAAGTTGTCCACCATCGTTTCCTGTCAGCAGAATCACGTGCATCCCTCTGGCCCGGGCAGCCTCGACTGCGGCGATGACGTTTCGCGAATTGCCCGAGGTAGAAAGCACGAAAAGCACGTCGCCTGGCTGGCCCAGTGCTTCAACGTAGCGTGAAAAGACACTTTCGAAGCCGTAGTCATTACCGACACAGGAAAGATGACTTGGGTCGGAGATGGCTATTGCCGGCAATGCCGCACGATCATCTCGAAAACGGCCGGTCAGCTCTTCCGCAAGATGCATCGCATCACAATGGGATCCACCATTGCCGCAGGAGAGCATCTTGTGACCGGATTTGAAGCAATCAGCCAATAGTTCGGCAGCTTTCACGATCGCGCCCATCTGACATTCGTCGCGGCTGAATCGCGCCAGCACGCTGGCCGCTTCATCGAATTGCTGTGCCACGATTGCTTCCAGTGTCATATTGGCAGATCCCTCACGCATTGATCAGTCCTTCGGTATTTTCACCGGCCGTTGCCAGCCCTGTTTGACCACCTGGCGGCTGCGGCCGATGGCCAGTTCGTCATCTTCCACCGCTCGGGTGATGGTGGAGCCGGCGGCAATGGTGGCGCCGCTGCCAATGGTGACCGGAGCGACCAGCGAGCTGTTGGAACCGACGAACACCGCTTCGCCAATCTGTGTACGATGCTTGTTGGCACCGTCGTAGTTGCAGGTGATGGTGCCGGCGCCGATGTTGGTGTCGCGGCCGATCTCGGCGTCGCCCAGGTAGCTCAAGTGGCCCGCCTTGACGCCTTCACCCAGCGTGGCGTTCTTGGTCTCGACGAAGTTACCCACATGCGCCTTGGCGCCCAGTCGGGTGCCGGGACGCAAACGAGCGAACGGGCCGCAGTCGCTGCCCTCGCCCATTTCGGCGCCCTCCAGATGACTGTTGGCCTTCACCACCGCGCCACGACGCAGGACGCTGTCCTTGATCACGCAGTTGGGGCCGATGATCACGTCATCCTCGATCGTGACCGCACCTTCGAGGATGACGTTGACGTCGATCTGGATATCGCGCCCCACGGTGACCTCGCCGCGCAGATCGAAGCGCGCGGGATCGGACAGCGAGACACCCGCCGCCATCAGTCGCTCGGCCTGGCGACACTGATAGGCGCGTTCCAGTGCCGCCAGTTGCCGGCGGTCGTTGATCCCTTCCACCTCGATCGAAGAGGCCGGTTGGGTGGCCTGGATCTCGATCCCATCGGCGGCCGCCATGGCGATGACGTCGGTCAGATAGTATTCGCCCTGGGCGTTTTCGGCGGAGAGCCGCGGCAGCCAACGGCGCAGTTGCTCGGCGGTCATCGCCATGATGCCGGTGTTGCATTCCTGGATGGCACGCTGTTTGGCATCGGCATCCTTGTGCTCGACGATGGCGACGACGGCATCGTCATCGTTGCGCACGATGCGGCCATAGCCGGTGGGATCGTCGAGGTTCACGGTCAGCAGCGCCATATGCTGCGCGTCGACCCCTTCCAACAACGTCCGCAGGGTCTTCGGCTGGATCAGCGGCACATCGCCATAGAGCACCAGCACCTTGCCGTCGGAAAGGGAATCCAGCGCCTGGGCCACGGCATGGCCGGTGCCCTTCTGTTCGCTCTGCTCGCAGAAGTCGAGTTCCTTTTCGGCCAGCGCCCGACGCACCGCCTCGCTGCCATGACCGACCACCACGTGCAGGCGGGCCTCCTCGAGGCTCGCGGCGGTGTCGACGACGTGCCGGACCAGCGGCCGGCCCGCCAATGTGTGCAGCACCTTGGGCGTTTTGGAGCGCATGCGGGTGCCTTGGCCGGCGGCCAGAATCACGACGTCGAGAGTCATGGGAGTCGTCCTTTGATCAATGGAAACTAAGCGTCATTCTACTGTGGTGTTTCGCAA
>NZ_PZJU01000015.1 GCF_003206715.1 Salinicola peritrichatus
CCCGACTTCGACACTTCCAGCCCGATTTTGGCCTGAAATCGGTACCTGCGGTCTGAGAATTCAGCGACTTAGAAAATTCCGGCCGAATTTCTTGTAGTGACACGTTTTTCTCTGGGTTCCTTGCCAGCAGTGACATCGGCGGCCTATGGTGATGACATGTTTGTCAAGGTCACCAAATCCGGTCCGCGTCGCTACGTGAAGCTCGTCGAGTCTTTCCGAGACGAGGCCGGCAAGTCGCGCCAACGCGTGATCGCCACGCTGGGCCGCCTCGAGGCCGTCACGGCCGGGGAATCCAGCGCGCTGATCAATGGCCTGTTGCGCGTCTCCGGCCAGCCAACGCTCGACGAAGGCACCGGCGAGACCGACTTCGCGCCGGCGCGCTCCGTCGGCGACACTTGGCTACTGACCTCGCTCTGGAAAGAACTCGGCCTGGACGATGCCTTCCGCCGTGTGCTGCGCAGCAAGCGGCAGTTCGATGCCGAGCGGCTACTGCGGGTCATGGTGTTCAACCGCCTCTGCGATCCCGAATCCAAGCTCGGCGTGTTGCGCTGGCTGGAGGAGGTGCTGGTGCCCGATGTCGATACGGCCGCGATCCGTCATCAGCACCTGCTGCGCACCATGGATACCCTGTCGGAGTGCAGCGAAGCGCTCAATGACGTGCTGGCTCAGCAGCTCAAGCCGCTGATCGATCAGGAGCTGTCGATCGTCTTCTACGACCTCACCACGATCCGTGCGGAAGGCGGCACGTCACTCGAGGGTGATGTGCGCCATTACGGCCCCTCGAAGGAGGGCGGCATCGGCCGCCAGTTCATGCTCGGTGTCGTGCAGACGGCGGAAGGGCTACCCATTCACCACGAGGTCTTCGATGGTAACGTCGCCGAAACCAAGACGCTGCTGCCGACCATCGAGACCGTGACCAAGCGCTTCAAGGTGCGCCGTGTGGTGCTGGTGGCCGACCGTGGTTTGTTGTCTCTGGACAACCTGGAAGCCCTGTCCGCCGTACGGATCGAGGGTCGTCCCCTGGAATTCATCCTGGCCGTGCCAGGCCGCCGTTACGGCGAGTTCGATGACTTGTTGAAGGCGTTTCACCAGACGCACTGCCAGGACGCCGATCGCGAAGCCTACGGCGAGATGGCCTGGCAGGGTCATCGGTTGATCGTGGCGCACCGACCGGACGTCGCCAAGGTGCAGACAACCGCGCGCGATCAGAAGATCGAGGCGCTACAGGCCGATGCGCGCCAGTGGTTCGAGAAGTTGGACAGTCAGGATGCCGGACGCCGCTATCGCGGCAGAAAACTCTCCGATCCAGGCGTGACGGCCCGGTTCTACAAGGCCGTCACTGACGCTCACCTCGGCCATATTCTTAAGGTCGATCTGACCGCCGAGACGTTCAACTACGTGCTCGATCAACGGGCGCTGGATCGCGCCAGGATGATGGATGGCAAGCTGCTGCTGGTCACGAACATGGCCGATCATGAGCCAGAGCAAATCGTCGAGCGCTACCGGGCGCTGGCTGACATCGAACGCGGCTTCCGGGTGCTGAAGAGCGACATCGAGATCGCGCCGGTCTACCACCGGTTGCCGGATCGTATCCGTGCCCATGCGCTGATCTGCTTCCTCGCTCTGGTGCTTTACCGCGTGCTACGGATGCGGCTGAAGGCCAGTGATTACAAGCTTTCGCCGACGCGGGCACTGGAAATTGCCCGCAAGATTCAGTTCCACCAGGTCCTGCTTCACCGTCGCGAGACTGCGAGCGGCCTGACCAAATTGAAGCCTGAACAACGCGACCTTTTCGAAGCGATTGGCCTGCCGGCGCCTGCCGCAGCACGCTTGTAGTGCCAATTTTGAAAAGGCGTTTCCAGGCTAATCAGTGGCTTACGCTTCTATCTGTCGAACTCGGG
>NZ_PZJU01000016.1 GCF_003206715.1 Salinicola peritrichatus
ACCTGAATAGTTACATTTTTTTTCGAATTCTTGCTTTTTTTCTTTTGTATCGATCAAGTTGTTTCTATGAAAATCATCAAACTGCTCTTCCAAGAGACAATAGACACTTAGCTTTCTATCATCCGCTTCGCCTGTAGACTTCATGAAGTAGAAGCCCTGTTCGATCAATGCCTTCCGGTTTTTTTTCAGAAACCTTTGGATAGTGGACGTACCTGTTTTCTCTGTTCCCAAATGAAGAATTGCTCGCACCACTCACTCCAAATTTAATTTTCTCAACAAGGACATGTCAATCTCCTTCTGATAAAAGCTTTCACATGCTTCAGACCAGAGAACTGAACCTTCCATGCTTTTAGTCGTACCACGTCCTATTGCAGTACTACGCTTAATTCTTTTATCGTCTAATCGACTATGAAATATAGATATAAGATCAAACTTCTGGGACAGCATCTCTTTTAAGGATTCATCCCCGTCCACAATAGCATTGTAACCAACAGAAACAACACTCTTGTTAAACACCCAACTTCTTATGCAGCGTTGCCAGAATTGGATACGATTCTCAGATGGGCTTGCATCTTGAGCTCCCTCTTGCTTCATGAACTCAAGGAACGCCATACCTTCAGGGATCTGGTAAACCGGCTCATGCCCCTTGATATTAAAATAATAAAGAGACTTCAGAACGTCTTTAGGATGCCGGTAGGCGTGCACATCAACGGTCATATCCTTGATGTCTTGCGCCTTCTCTTCCGTAACTCGTCCTTGTTTAATAAAAAGGTTAAGCTTTTTCTCCGGCTCTGGTTCGTGAGTCTTAACGATCAACGGCAGCTCATTCAGCCTTTCTAAAGACCAATCCAAGATATCTTCCAGATGAAAGAAGTCACCCTGTACAGAAAAGTTATTGCGTATTAAATCAATCAGCGCATGAGTACCAGAACGCCGATGAGAGCTAACTTGTATGATCACAATTCGCGTCCTAACATTCGATTATTTTACTCAACAAACTATTAGCACTGTCCTGCCATTTCAACCACGGCATAGACTTGGGGTTACGAGCCCCACCCTTGCTAAGTTTTTCCAGCCACTGCGAGATACTTACTCCCGCCGTTTCGGGCTTCATATCCTGGGGAAGGTAAGTCGCATGCTCTCCCGCCACCTCACGAAACACCGGAATATCCCGCGCGATGATCGGGATGCCCTTCTGGGCCGCTTCAATCAACGGCAGGCCGAAGCCCTCTCCGTAGGAAGCAGCAATCAGGCAGGCGCTGGCTTCATAGACCTTTTCCAGATACTCATCGCTGATGCCGGCCAGCCAGAACAGGCGGCGGTTGAACTCCGGGTGCCCCTTGATGCGCTCGGCCAGTGTCTCGACCTTCCAGCCCATCTTGCCGACGATCACCAGGTTGATGTCTTCCCCCTGGCGCCAGAGTTCATCGAATACGTCGAGGGTATCAGCGTAGCCCTTGCGAGGCTCCAGAGTGCCTACCATCAGGAAGCTGGGCCGGGAGGCCAGCATCGCCAGCCGTTGCGGGGCGTCGTCCGGCATGCCCTTGCTGGGGGCGGAGTTGTCGATATCCGCGCCGTTATGCGACCAGCCGATCTGCAGCGGGCGCTCCCGAGCCGGGCCGTGTTCGTCCACCCATTCGCGTAGCTCGTCGGCCACGGTGCGTGACACACAGATCACGCCATCGGTGGCGGTGATGGAGCGAAGCCACTGGGTAAAGCCTTCCTCGTTGCCGGGGGGAAAGAACTGCGGCATCTGGATCGGCAGCAGGTCGTGCAGCAGAAACTTGACCGTGATGCCCTGGCGACGCAGGCGCTGGTAGAAGGGCTGCTGGGCAATCTGCACCTGGGGCTGCATGTCCAAGCCGAAGAAGATATCCCCCGGGGCGTAGTCGATCAGTTCGTCTTCCAGCGTGGCGGGGGGCCAGCCCATGAAGTCCAGGGTGAAGCGCTTGGCATAGCGGTAGCCGTCATCCACGCTGCCGTAGACCGGCTCCACCCGGTAGCCCTCGGGCGGGTGGTGCAGCCATTCCGTGAGGATGCTGCGCACCACGCGTTGAATGCCGCTGCGGGCGTCATGCTTCACCAGCTCGGAGATATCGACCAGTAACTGCCGCCGTGGATAGCGTTCGGCCACCAGCTCCTGCTTGAGCTGTTCGGCACTTTGCGCCCAGGTCTGCCAGTGCAGCGTGCTTGATTTCGGCTGGCTGGCCTGGCGGTACAAGTCCAGCCACTGTGCCAGCTCCCCAGCCAATGCCTCGCCCGTTTCTCCCTGGAAGTAGAAGGCGCTGGACTGGGCGACTTCACGGAACACCGGGATATCCCGAGCGATGATGGATATGCCGTAGCGGGCCGCCTCGATCAGGGAGAGGCCGAAGCCCTCGTTGATGCTGGCCGCCACCAGGGCGCTGCTAGCCTGATAGACCTTTTCCAGGTATTCATCGCTGATACCCTCCAGCCAGAACAGCCGCTTGCCGTTCTCGGGGTGCTCGCGGAGTTGTCTGGCCAGCGTGTCGATCTTCCAGCCCTGCTTGCCGACCAGCACCAGGTTGACATCCTGCCCTCGGGCCCAGAGTGTCTGAACGGCCTGGAACAGCAGTTCCTGCCCCTTGCGCGGCTCCAGCGTGGAAACGATCAGGAACGTCGGGCGTTGGCGGAGGCTGGCCAGCACTGCCTCGGCCTCCCCAGGCAGCCCGGTCGAGGGCCTGGAGCCGGCCAGGTCACCGCCGTTGTGTACCCAGGCCATGCGAAAGCCGGGTGTGCGGAAAACATTGTTTTCCGCAATCCACTCATCGAAGGCATCGGCAGTTGCCTTCGAGACACAAATGGCGCCATCGGTGGCGGCCACCATCGCCAGCCACTGCTCATGAAGCTGCCGGGCATCATCATCCTTGAACAGATCGGCCAACTGGATGGGCAGCAGGTCGTGCACCAGGAACTTGACCGTGACGCCATCGGCCTGCAGCTGGCGGAAGAACGCCTGATGGGCCAGTTGCACATGGTGCTGCATGTCCAGTGCGAAGAAGATATCGCCCCGCTGCCAGTGAATGGGCGCCTCGTCGTCTAGCGCCTGCCGGCTCAGCCCCTCCGGCAACGCTACCCCATACTGGCGAGCCATTCGCCAAGCATAGCAGTAGCCTTCCTCGCGCGTGGCGTAGACCGGCACGGCCTGAAAACCATCGGGGGGAGACTGCAACAGGGCCAGCAGGTAGCTGCGCACCACTCGCTGAACGCCGGTAGCGGCATCGTTGTTGCGGATCTCGGAGACGTCGAGCAGCAACTGGCGGATGAAGCCGGCCTGCTGGTTGAGGGCGAGGCTACTGGCGATCTCACTCAACACCAGCTTGCTGGGGCGGTCCAATTGGCCAACGATGGCCCGTTCAAGTACCTCCCTGGGAAGGTGCCCGGGTTGCGTGCCGCTTTCCACCTTCTCGTCGCGGCTCGCATGAAGCGCCTCCCAGGCGGCGATCGCTCGCTTGGCGGATGCATCCCAGGAAAACAGCTTCGCCTGTCGCTCGCCATGGGCGATCAGTCGCTGTCTGAAAGACTCGTCGCTCAGAGCCTGGGCCATCCTGGCCGAGATGGATTCCACACTCATGGGATCAAAGAGCGCTTCATCCAGGCCAATCACTTCGGGCAGGCTCGAGGTGTTGGCACCGATGACAGGGGCCCCACACTGCATCGCTTCCAGGGCAGGCAGACCAAACCCTTCATGCCAGGTCGGGAAGACATACAACTTACAAAGGTTGTATAGCTGAACCAACTCTTCATCGGAGACAAAGCCGGTAAACAGTAACTCACCATTGTTAAGCCCAGACTCCTCCGCCACTTGTTTCAGCTCGGCGATATTGTCTTGAGGCATCTTGCCGGCAAAAAGCAGTTGATGAGTTGCTCGTAGCTCATCGGGCAGTGCAGCGTAAGCTCGAATCAGATGGGGCAAATTCTTGCGCTGATCCGCACCACCACTGTAAAGAGCAAAAGGTCGAGTTATACCATACTTGCCGGTCAAGGCTTCCACCTCGACACCAGAAATCTCTACTTGGCGGAAATCATCCTCTGCCGCTTCGGAGGTGTTAAATACTTTGTCCGCATCTACACCAAGATGATCTACCGCTTCCTGACTGGACGACTTCGAAATGGAAAGAAACAGTGAGGCTCGCTTGAAATGGTCAATCTTGTTGGCGTAATAGCGGGAAAAAGCAGGGTTGGGATCCAGGTATTGTTGTGGATAGAGCAGGGGAATCAGGTCGTGCAATGTCACGCTGACCGGCGTCTGGGAATCGAAGCGACCGATACTCAGTACGGCATCGTCTCCAAATCCTTCGAAGAGACTATGGATGTGAACCACATCTGGCTCCAGGCTCGCCAGAAAGGCTTCGCGCTCCAGCTCCGCAACCAGTCGGCGAGAGTCATTTTCAGGATTGCTCTCGAAAACCGGCCCTGGTGCATCCCAAACACGAATATTTTCCTGCGGAAGCAGATCCTGAAAGGCGCCCCGGATCGGCTCAATCGTCTCTGGAAACAAGCCGTTGAGCGCAAGAATTATCTCATGCTCTCCTCGGTTCTTCACAATGGCTTGAGTGAGGGACAGCGTATAACGGCCAATGCCCCGGAACCGACTTTCTGTCTGGGCACCTTGCATATCGATGACGATGCGCATCAATGGGCAGCCTCCATCACGCTGCGCTTGAGCTGATGGTAGAGGTCACGTGCCTGACGGGTTAATCCATCGCCGTCGTACTCCAGCACCGTTATCGGAATATGATGAATATCCAGTTCCTTCTCCTCCATCCAGAACTGGCCTTCCATCACCATTGTCACCATCAATCGATAGTCACCTGGAGCAGACGGATTGACAATATCAATTTCCATGGGCAGCGTATCCCCTGGGTGAATCGGCTTGGGCAATGGTGTCCGTTTGCCATCAAAGTCATGGACATTCCCCGTTTCGTCATACCAGTGATATGCCGCATAAAGAGGCTGCTCAGGGGTCGTTTCCCATGCTGATGTAGAATCATTCTCGATGCGAACCCATAGCTTACGTCGACCATCTGCATGAAATTCAAGGTCCTGATCGATGACCTCGACCCCACCAGTCGATACGCACATTTCAACGCCGCCAAAGCGGCTTTTCTCAAGTGACCGAGAATGGCCATGCTTTAGATGCTCCAGCATCTGACGTACATCATGACCTTCCAATAGCCTTTCCAGCCAGTAGATTTTTACTTCCTGGCCGACCTCTTCGGGGCAGAAGATTTTCAAAGCCTTTTCCACAAGCTCCGCCTTGTGCCGGCGACGAAGCTGATCAATATCCATCATTGTGTCCATTTTTGATTACTCGCTTTCTCCAACACCCTGAGCATTTTTTTGCATCATGTAGTGTAAAGAGATCCCATATTCTGCTTCCCAAGCAGTGGTTTCTTGTTGACCAGCCGGCGTGTCCATTGTCATGTGTTGGGCTTGCGCGAGTACGGCGTAGTCGGGGCTGACCCCTGTCAGAAAATCGTTGATGTCGTAATGCAACTTGTCATGCAGAGCAGGGAGCTCCTGCAAACGCAGCACCTTCACTCGTTCGAAACCGTAGTATTCCGGCAAGAAGGCCAACAGTGGCGGTGGCAGGGGGTTGCGGTGGGTGGGATCCGTATAGAAGTTGCAGCTACCCACCATGACATTTTCGGGGTTGGGCGTTTCCATGATCAGCACACCATCCGGCACCAGCACACGTCGGGCTTGCTCTACGACAAGACGCAGTGTGTCGAAGGGGATATGTTCCACCACATGCATCAGGCTGATGCAGATATAACTGGCGTCCGATTGCTGCTGTAGATGGGTAATGGCATCGCCCTGCGTTACATTGAGGCCTAGCTCATGGCAACCTTCCAACATGCCAGCGTTTTGATCGATGCCTTCCCCGGCAATGCCGGCTTGCTTGAGAACTTCCAGCCACTCGCCGCGACCACATCCCAAGTCTAGCACCGGCACGTTGGGGTTTCGCTCGGCAACGGCGGCCACGAACGGTAGATAGACCTGGACGCGCCGTTTGATCTCTTCACGTGAGCCACGGAACCGGTCCTCGAAGGCTCGGTAAAAGCCATCCTGCGGTGGAGGCGTGTCCGAAGGTTTCTCTGCGCCCGACGGGACCCGGTGAGACAGCTTATGGATGAACGACTTGGCCTCCTGCAGTTCCTGATGCAGGTGGTCGCGTTCTTCGGTCAGTCTCGCGCTTATCTGGTGAGCTTCTTTCAGGGCTTCATGATTGAGGTGGTTCTGGTGCAAGGCATCTTCACGCTGTCTAGCCAATTCATCCACCTGATGCTTCAGTTCATCGCGCTCCTGAGTCAGCGCTTCGCCCTTGTGGCATAGCTCATCACGCTGCTGAGTGCGTTCTTCCAACTGTTGCTGCAGAGTATCTCGCTCCTGAGTCAGCGTCTCGCCCTTGTGCCAAAGCCCGTCACGCTGCTGAGTGCGTTCTTCCAACTGTTGTTGCACGGTATCGCACTCTTGCGCGAGGGTTTCCACCCGAGCTACCTGCTCGTCATGCTTTCGGGTCAGCTCGGTGAGCTGTTGACGGGTCTGTTGCTCGGCCTGTTGCGCCTGCTCCAGGGCCCGCTCGGTTTCTCCTCGCGCCTTGGCACTGGTGTCACGCTCCTGGGTTCGTTCTTCCAACTGTTGCTGCAGGGTGTCACGCTCTTGCACAAGGGCTCCCACTCGAGCTGCCTGATTGTCACGCTCCCGGGAGCATTCTTCGAATTGCCGCTGTATCTCTGCCAACGCCTGCGCCTGGGCATCATGCTGCTGTCTAACTTCAGCCAGTTGCTGCTCCAGTTGATCGGATGCTTGGCGCTGTATTTGTGCGGAGGCCCGGTAACGCTGTAACTCCTGCAGTAGCGGGTGGCGTTCCAGTACCCGGGTGCGCTCCGGTAATGACAGCCCTGCCGGTACCTTTGCAGGACCATGCAGACTGGGCGGTATAGCTATAGGTCCTGCTTCGCCATACCATGCTTGGCCACCTGCGGGTAAAAGTATCACATGGCTAAAGCGGCTTAGTTGGCCGCTATCTTCCAGCGCTTGCAGCAGTTCGTGATTCTGCCGCCCCACATCCAAAAGCAGCATATGCGCAGTACTTGCCTCAGCACCGCACTGCGACAGACACTGGGCCGCTAATGCTGCCACAGTCGTGGTCGGCTGCCGGGTGCTTTCCACGTAGCACAATCCAGGGTAAATCCTCTGAGTGGCTTCATCGATTAGGGTCAGGCCATTAGCCCAGGCTAGGTTGTAACGATAAAAGGTGCCGAGATATTCCTGCGTAGCCACCAGCGCTTGGCAACAATGCACGTTTACACGTTCCGCGAGTGCCATCTGTAGTGCATCGATCGCTTGGCCATCAGCATCAATCAACCATATCTGCTCGGCCAGTTGGGCGTAGGTGTCGATCTCGGGATGTTCACCACATCCTAGATGAATCAGTGTATGAAAAGATGCGTTGTGATCTGGCATTGAACGATTTCCAGTAATTCAGGCTTCGAGACTTCCGCCTCTAGCGGAAACGCCTGATCAAGCAGAAACACCACTTGGTTACAGAACGGCACTACTACCGATACGAGTGGGTTCTGTGGCATGCGTCACAGCCTTGTGAATGCGCAGAGTATCGTCGACGAGTTGGTGCCATTCCTGCCAGTTACGCGCCAGTACCACGTCCTGGCCCTGCAGATGTTCTAGCATGGTGGGCAGCTGTTGGAGGATGTTTACCATCAGTATCTGGTCATGTTCGCTGAGCTTGTTCCATACGCCGATATCCATGGCATCCGGCAGGGCAAAGCGCAGCTCCCATTTGGGGCCGAAGTCGTCGCGGCTCTCCTCAAACCAGCTCTCCAGCCACTGGCCACTTTGCTCGGGTATCTCGAGTTTGGGGTGGGTGCCGAACTGATCCAGGCCGACATTGGCGCAGGAAAACCGCAGGCTCCACGTCTCGCGCCGCTCGTTGCCCCACCCGGCATGCTCAAGATCCAGCCACAGATGTTCGTAATCCGGGTTGACCTGGGCATTGCGCAACGTCACCTGATCGAAGCGCAGCATGGGCGGCAGGTTGTCCAGCGCCTCTTGCAGTGTGTGCAGAACCTTCCGGTAACGCTGCTGCTGATCGGGGGAGAGATCGCTCTCTCCCAGCGCCCGTTCCAGCAAGTGTGGCAAGCGCTGAACCAGTTGCCAGTCGCTTTGTGTCAGCGACTGCAGCAGTTGCACGTCCAGTGCGATCGTGTCGGTGTCTTGCTCGCTCGGCAAGCAAAGAGCCAGTGTTCGTTTATCAGCATACATCGTCGGCCAGGCCAGCAGTGGCGCATCGTCCTCACCGTCTCTCGTCAGTTCGATCACGGCCATGTCGCGTTCGATGCTCGTGTTCAGGTTCAGTTGCGCCACCTCACGCCCAGCGATATCGAGCTGTTCGAATCGCCAGTGCAGTGTCTCGCTATTCGTGTCACTGGCCTGGATCCGTACAGATTGGTAATCGCTGTAATCGGGGTTACGTTGCAGCATGCGTTGCCAGCGGGCTCTGTCCTCTTCACTGCGCTGCTCTAGTTTCTGTTTTTCCAGAAGGTGATGTTCCAATTCTTCTTGAACCTGGTGAAGCCGGAGCAACAACAGCTCGGCCTCTTTCCGGGTGTCCTCAAGCTGCTGTTCGGCCCGTCGTTTTTCTCTATGGACTTGGTCGCGCTCTTGGGTCAGATCAACCATTTGCTGGCGGACCTGAGCCAGTAGCTTGGAATTGGCATCGCGCTCTTCAGCGGCGCGCTTGACCACCTGCTCGCTCTGCACCATAGCTTTCTTGATTTCTTCCCTGGCTTTGGCACTTTCCTGTTGCTCCAAGAGGGTTTCTTCCAGGTCTTCCTGGGCCTGGTGAAGCCGGAGCAACAACAGCTCGGCCTCTTGCCGGGTGTCCTCAAGCTGCTGTTCGACCTGTCGCTTTTCGCTACGGATTTGGTCTCGATCTTGGGTCAGTTCAGCCAGTTGCTGTCGGACCTGAGACAGTAGCTTGGAGTTGGCATCGCGCTCTTCCTTGGCATGCTTGACAGCCTGCTCGGCATGGACCCTCGCTTGGCTGCTTTCCTGATGCTGCAGAAGAGCGGCATCCATCTCATTCTGTACTTGCCCTAACTGGCGAAGTAGTCGCTGATTCTCTAGCCTGAGTCGTTCCAGTGCTTCGCGTTCGCTGCTTGTCAGGTCCCTGGCACAACGCTGCTGGTAGTCTTTGAGTATGGAAATTAGCGAAAGATTCGCGCTACCTAGCAAGTTGCCCTCGTCATCCGTTTCCTGATTGTGTTCGGCTAGCGGTTGGCGAACTGCTTGGAGTTCGTTGCAAAGAAGCTTGAGCGGCTGGCCATACTCCACCAGTGCACGGTCGGCCACATAACGTGCCAGTGCATGCGGAGCAACCTGGCTAGCCTTTCGGGGCAATGTCGGCAACTGGGCATGAGCCGGATCAATTTCAATCTGGCAACGCTCCTTGAGATTAGCAGCCAGTGCTGAGGGGTTGGCCCATGCCTGGCTAACCTCTGCCAGCACGCAGCGCTCCGGGTAGGCAAGGTAGAACGCTAGCATTCGCTCATGTGTGTCCCGCCAACGCTGCAGACAGGCTTGCTCGTCCAGATCCTCCTCACCGGCTGTGCACAGAAGATGAGAGGCCAGATAATCCTGAGGATCGCTACTCAGTAGGAGAAAGCTGAGGTTAGGTTCCAACTCGGCCCAGAAATCTAGCGCACCAATGCTAGCGGGATCTGCCCAGCCCCACTGGGGTTGATGCAGGTTGGCCAGCAATAGGTCACCGGCCAATTGCTCCCATAGCCGCCCAGGGGCTTGCTGGCGATCCAGTACCGGCGTCATGCGTGCATGCCAGTCTGTGAAAGTGATGGTCGACTCACGTTCAATCGGCTTGGCTGACGCCAGACCACTTGCAAACAGCAATTCGCTGACCCTATCGAAATCGGCCCCGGGAGTACCGGTGATACAAAGAGTTTTCATTGACAAGATTATTTAATGGATACGGCTGTTCATGGAAAACACAGTGCGGCTAGTACAGTTGTCAGCTACGACTGCTCTTGCCTTTCTGGAGCTCGCCCATAACCGTCTTCGAACCGCACGATATCGTCTTCGCCCAGGTAGCTGCCCGATTGCACTTCGATCAGTTGCAGCGGTACCTTGCCGGGGTTTTCCAGGCAGTGGGTGTCGCCCATGGGAATGAAGGTCGATTCGTTCTCACGCAGTAGAAAGCTGTTGTCGCCACAGGTGACTCGGGCCGTGCCGCTGACCACAATCCAGTGCTCGGCGCGGTGGTAGTGCATCTGAACCGAGAGCTTTTCGCCGGGCTGCACGGTAATGCGCTTGACCTGGTGGCGATCCCCCAGGTCGATACCGCGATAGCAGCCCCAGGGGCGATGTACGGTGGTATGGAGATTATGCTCGTCTCGCTTTTCAGCTTTCAGGCGTTCGACCAGATGCTTGACGTCCTGAGCGTTGTTGCGGTCGGCAACGAGCACGGCGTCGTCGGTGGCGATGACCACCACGTCTTGCAGCCCCGCTACGGTCACCAGCGGATGGTCGGAGTGTACGTAGCTGTTGCGGGTGTCATGCAGCAGTACATCGCCTTGGGTGGCGTTGCCATCTTCATCCTTGCTTTCGATATCCCACAGCGCTGACCAAGCCCCCAGGTCACTCCACCCCATATCGACCGGGACGACCGCTGCCTGCTGGGTTTTTTCCATCACGGCGTAGTCGATGGAATCCGCGGGCGATGCCGCAAAGGCTTCCGCATTTAGGCGACAAAACGTCAGGTCGCGCTCATCCTCGGCCAGCGCATGCTGGCAGGCCGTGATCATCTCGGGGTACGTAGCTTCGAGTTCGTTCAAATAAGACTTGGCGGTAAACAGGAAGATGCCACTGTTCCAGAGGTAATGGCCCTCTTCCAGATAGGCCTGGGCCGTGGCGGCATCGGGCTTCTCCACGAACTGCTCGACACCATGCACGCCCCCATGGGCTCCCCATTGTTCGGCGCACTTGATATAGCCGTAGCCCGTTTCCGGTTGGTGTGGGGTGATGCCGAAGGTCACCAGCGCCCCTTCACGGGCAGCGCCGGCAGCTTTTTCCACCGCGTCAAGAAACGCTTGCTGATCCTTGATGACATGATCGGAGGGCATGACCAGCATCAGGGCGTTTTCATCTGTTTCGATCAGGCGCAGCGCCGCAACGGCCACGGCGGGAGCAGTATTGCGGCCCAGGGGCTCGAGGATGATGTCGCCAGGCTGACGGGCTTGGCCGCGCAGTTGTTCGGCGACGATAAAGCGGTGCTCCTCGTTGCAGATGATCAGCGGGTCGGTAAAACGTGCATCGGCGACACGCTGGACGGTTTCCTGCAGCATGGTGTGCTTGCCGGCCAACGCCAGGAACTGCTTGGGGTATCCCGCGCGGGAGAGCGGCCACAGGCGACTGCCCGAACCACCGGAAAGAATAACAGGGGTAATCAGTTGAGGGTGCATGAGGGTTCCTGGGTTTCTTGATCGTTGAGGTCGAGATTGGTTACTCGGAGGGGCTGCAGTACCGCCTGGTAGTGCTCACCCACGATGTGGGGCAGATAGGTGGCGTTCATCAAGACTTGAGCGGCATGGGCCTGGCGCTGGCGTAACTCGGCCTGCGTGGCGATGCGCTGCATCCACCAGGCGGCGTGTTCGACGCTGGGCTCGGCCCACTGCTGACCTTCACCAAAGGGGTAATCGCCCTCGGCCAATGGAGTGAGCGTGTGGTCGACCAGGGCGGCGGTGCCAGGCGTGGTGAAATCCAGATTGCCTGAGTACCCAGTGGTGACGACCGCCTTGCCCAATAGCATCGCCTCGGCAATGCCGCGTCCAAAACCTTCACTGCGGTGCAGGGAGACGAAACAGTCGCAGGCGCGATACAGATCCAGTACCTCGCCACGGCTCAACGTCTCGTTGATGATATGAATGCGCCTATCGGCCTCGGCTTCTGCCATGAGTGCCTGCCAGAGGGTATTGTCGGGCGCCGCGCGCATGGCCTTGACCACCAGGCCCACCGGTTCGTCTCCCTGCGGGAAGGCCTGACGAAAAGCCTCTACGCATGCCTGGGGGTTCTTGCGCGCCAGGCTGGACAGGAAATCGAAGGAGAACACGAACAAAAACGCCTCTTCGGGTAGGCCGAAGTCCGCGCGGGAGCGCCCTGCCGCCGGCTCGACGCTGACCGCCATGGGCATGTGGTGCACCGGTTTGGTGCTGGAAGCTGAAAACGCCTGATAGGCGTAGCGGCTGGAGGCCCAGACTTCGTCCACCAGACGGTAGACGTGTTGCCAGACCTGTGGCCATTCGGGCAGTTCCCAGGGCCAGTAGCCGATGCAGTAACGGTCTTCGAACAGCTTTTGGCCTTCTACTGCGGCCAGTCGGGCGGTTTCGATGGCGGTGGTGCAGAACAGGTTGATCGAATACGGCAGTTCGCTGGAGACATGTGTCATCGCACTGTCGTCGTTCTGCGTAACCTCTGTGCCTGGTTCGACGTTATAGATGGAAAACGGGATACCAGCGGCTTCACAAGCCAACGCCGCCATGCGCACGTCCTCACCGATGCCGAATTGCCCCTTCGCGTAGCCGACCAGATTCAGACCGAAGGGCAACGGCTCGGGTGTCTTCCGCTTGGCCTCGGGTTTCGCCTCCAGGCCGTACTCGCGCAGCCCATGGACGTGAAACCACTCAACGAACGATCTGCGCTCGGTCAGACTGGTCAGGTCGAAAACCTTTTGCAGATCGAGGCGCTGCTGCCAGATGGCCATCATGATCCAGGTGAGCGACGTATCCTCTTCCTGTTGCCGCTGCCACCTGAGACCCAGATGCGACAAAGACCATTTGGGTTGTGCCTTCGTCGGCCCGGCCACCGGTGCTTCCAATTCGCGCCATTGCTGCGGTGTGATACAGCGCGTCAGGTTGAGTTCTCGAATGCCATTGAGGAAATACCAGTTCACCAGCGCCTGCTGGCCTTCCGTCGTATCGAGGTCGAAGGCGCCTTGCAGGTCCGGTCGGCTTTCCCAGATATCCCACATGAACTGGGTGAGTGTCGGCGTCACCGTTTCCAAGGCACCTGAAGCGGCGCCAATCAACCGCGCTTCATCGATAGGAGGGGGAAGTTCCCGCAGGGACTGGTATTCGTTGGCGCCCTCGAACAATAACCACCATTCAAATCGTGTGTAATCTCCATCGAAAAGACGTTGAAGATCCGGCCGAGTCAACCAGATGGTGCGTTTGATATCGTCCAGTTGGAGACAGGTCCCGTGGCTTTCTGGAGGCATAAATGTCGGTAGTATTGAGATTCAGGTCGGTTATCAGTAATGGGAAGCCACTTTCAAGGACAGACCCAACTCATCCTTATTGGAAAGAACAGGCTGTCGATCAAGAGTAGGCCACTCTATAGCGATGTTCGAATCGTCCCAGCGGATACAATGCTCGTCATGCGGCGCATAATACTCAGTACATTTATACTGAAGATCAGCTTCTCGACTCGTAACATAAAATCCATGGGCAAACCCAGGCGGTATCCATAACATCTGTTGATTCTCTTCGTTGAGAAACACGCCTAGCCATTGACCAAAGGTTGGGGAACTACGCCGTAAGTCCACTGCCACGTCAAACACTTCCCCACGAGTGACGCGCACTAATTTACCCTGTGGCTTCTTGAGCTGGTAATGCAAACCACGCAGTACGCCTTGGCACGAGCGAGAATGGTTGTCCTGAACGAACTGGACTGGGCGCCCGATGGCGGCTTCGAACTCACGATGGTTGAAACTTTCCATGAAGAAGCCGCGCTCGTCACTGAACACTCGTGGCGTGATCAGCCCGATCTCGGGAATGGCCAACGATTGGTAGTTCAAGAATGTTTCCTACAGAAAAAATCAGGTCTGACGTATCAGTTGCGAGAGATAACGGCCGTAATCGGTCTTACCGAGTAGGCGGCTGCTAGCCAGTAGCTCGATATCCGTAATCCAGCCGCTGCGCCAGGCGATCTCTTCCAGGCAAGCGACCTTGAGGCCTTGGCGGTGTTCGATGGTCTGCACGTACTGGCCGGCTTCCATGAGGCTGTCGTGAGTGCCGGTGTCCAGCCAGGCGAAGCCACGACCCAGCCGCTCCACGTTGAGATCGCCCCTTTTGAGGTAGGCATTGTTCACGCAGGTGATTTCGAACTCGCCACGCACGGAAGGCTCTACCTGACGAGCGATCTCGACCACATCGTTGTCGTAGAAATAGAGCCCAGTGACGGCGTAAGGGGATTTCGGCTTGGCCGGCTTTTCCTCGATGGAAAGGGCCCTGCCCTGGTCATCGAATTCCACCACGCCAAAGCGTTCGGGGTCCCGCGCGAGATAGCCAAAGATAGTAGCGCCCTGCTGACGCGACGAGGCGCGCTTGAGCTGTTCGGTGAAGTGCTGGCCATGAAAGACATTGTCGCCCAGCACCAGGCACACCGGATCGCTGCCAACGAATGACTCGCCAATCAGGAATGCCTGGGCCAGCCCATCCGGACTGGGCTGCTCGGCATATTCGAACCGTACGCCGAACTGTCCGCCGCTGCCCAATAGCTTCTGATACTGCGGCAGATCGTCCGGCGTGGAGATGATCAGGATGTCGCGGATGCCGGCCAGCATGAGTACCGAGATCGGGTAATAGATCATCGGTTTGTCGTAGACAGGCAGCAGCTGTTTGGAGAGCCCGAGAGTGACAGGATGCAATCGGGTGCCGGTTCCCCCGGCAAGAATGATCCCCTTGCGTTGCATGTAAGACCTTTAATTCTTCGTATGACTGACGGGCTTTACTGCGGTGACATTCGTGTCAGGATCATGGTCAGATAGTTCGTTCATGGTCAAAGCCAGTTGCGATCGCCAGTGCGGCAGCTCGATACCCAACGCTGCTTCCAGGCGGGTGAGGTCGAGCCGTGAATTGAGGGGGCGCTGCGCCGGCGTGGGGTATTGTGCCGTGGAAATGGCCGCGACCCGTTCGGGCACAATGGCCAGCCGCTCTCCCCGTGCCAGGGCGAGGCGGAAGATTTCACAGGCGAAGCCGTGCCAACTGGTCTCGCCACGCGGCGCCAGATGGTAAAGGCCACCGACGGTTCCGCCTTGGCGCATGCCTTGAAGCGCCAGCAGCGTCACCTCGGCGATCAACCGCGCCGGCGTGGGCGCGCCGATCTGGTCGGCCACGACCTCGAGTGCTTCGCGCTCGCGCCCCAGATGCAACATAGTGCCCATGAAGTTGCTGCCACGGCCGCTGTAGACCCAACTGGTACGGAAGATCAGATAGCGGCAGCCGCTGGCCTGGATTGCCTCGTCGCCCGCAAGTTTGCTGGCACCATAGACGGAAAGCGGACCGGTAACGCTTTCCTCCCGCCACGGCACTTCACCGTCGCCCGGATAGACGTAGTCCGAGGAGTAATGCACCAACGGGATGTTTTGATGGCTGGCATAAGCTGCCAGTTGGGCTGGCAGTTCCGTGTTGAGCCGGAAGGCGGCGTCACGCTGTGTCTCGGCGGCATCGACCGCCGTCCAGGCAGATGCATTGACAATCAGCGACGGACGGATATGCCGCAGACAGGCTTCAACCGCTTCGGCATCACTCAAGTCCAGCACCGGACGATTGGGCGCGTCAACCCTTCCCAGCGGAGCCAGAGTGCGCTGCAGCTCGAAGCCGACCTGGCCGGAAGCGCCGAGCAGGAGAATTTTCATATCGCGATGCCCAACCGCTCGCCCTGATAGCTGCCATCCTGTACTCGTCGCCACCAAGTCTCATTATCGAGATACCACTGTACGGTCTTGCGCAGACCTGTTTCGAAAGTTTCCTGCGGGCCCCAGCCCAGCTCGCGCTGAATCTTGCGGGCATCAATGGCATAGCGTCGATCATGCCCTGGGCGATCGGCCACGAAGGTGACGAGGTCACGATGGCTGCGTAACGCAAGGTGTGCGGTGCCCACCAACTCATCCAGTAGATCGCAGATGGCTTCGACCACTGCGAGATTGGTCTTCTCGTTATGCCCACCAATATTGTAGGTCTCGCTGACCTCGCCTTCGGTCGCGACTTTGACCAGCGCCCGGGCATGGTCTTCAACATACAGCCAGTCGCGAATCTGCCGACCATCGCCATAAACCGGCAGCGGTTTACCGGCCAGCGCGTTGAGGATCGTCAGCGGGATCAGTTTTTCGGGGAATTGATACGGCCCGTAGTTGTTAGAGCAGTTGGTGATCACCACGGGTAAGTCATAGGTGCGATGCCAGGCGCGTACCAGATGATCTGAACTGGCCTTGCTGGCTGCATAGGGGGAGCTAGGCACGTAAGGTGTCGACTCAGTGAATCGATCGTCAGTGCCTTCCAGGTCGCCATATACCTCGTCGGTCGAGATATGGTGGAATCGAAAACCCGCTGCCTTGTCAGGGTCTCGCTGCTTCAATGCCTGCCAGTACTCTCTGGCCACCTCGAGTAGCTGACACGTGCCAACGATATTGGTCTCGATAAACGTGGCTGGCCCATCGATGGAACGATCGACATGACTCTCTGCCGCCAGGTGCATTACCACATCGGGCTGAAAATCCCGAAATATCCTGCGCAGGCTGTCGCCATCGACAATATCCGCTTTCACGAAGTGGTAACGGGGACCGTTTTCCACCTCCCGCAACGACTCCAGATTGCCAGCGTAGGTGAGTTTATCGATATTGATGACGTCGTGCTCAGTCGAGCGAATCAGCCCGCGAACGACGGCGGAACCAATGAAACCAGCGCCGCCCGTTATCAGGAAAGTTTTTTTCATGCGGTTATAATTTAGTATTGACGTTAAAGTATGAAATCAGTGACAAGACTTCAAAAACACTTGGTGATATATTCTTCTAATGCAAAGGTGTGAACCCACCCAATCGTTACTTTATTAATAATAAATCATTAAAAATGAGGGACATGCGAAGACACTTCGCCTTTTCACATACGAGCTTTTATTTGAACTAAAGTTTATGTGTTTTTTTGTATCACATGTGGTATAAGCCAAGGCCACGCTACCGCCGAAGGCGCCACCATGCTGAAAGCCGACGCCCCATTCATCTAGTTGAATTTTTGCGAGTACGCTAGCAAGCAGTCTGTGCATGCCCTTCTCATACCAAAAGACTACCTTTCTAACCCCCATCTAACAATAAGACACGCTAGATATTTTTTGTAACACGTGAGATATTTCGTACACTTTGTAGGAAATTCAACATGTTCATGAAGAATCAGCCAATGAATTGAGCAATTTAAATTAGATAATACTAATTAAAAATTAATTAAATTAGTTATAGACAATTTGATAGGGTCCGCCATCTCGATACCGAGTTTCTGCTCCCATGCTACAGATTCGTTACCAGTCACATTTAGGGAAACACTGTAACTGTATAAATGTCTGCACAGACGAATCGCTGGGTTACGCGGTGCTCGAAGGCTCGCCTAACCCCACAGGTTACCGTGACAGACAATCAACTGGCTGAGTTGCAGCGGTGAGCGGTGGCTCGGAAAGTCTCCGCCGATGAACGGCTTCGCGCCTTGATCATCCTGGGATGCAAGGACGGAGAATCCGGCACATCGATTGCCAGGCGAGCGGTTGGGCTTGAGGGTCTATGAGATGGCGCACGCTGTCACCTCATACCATATTTCATTTCAGCACTCTCACCGACCGGCCGAATCCACGGCCAAAGCGCCAATCGTCTGGTGCGACGTTTGCCTTGGCTTGCCTACCATGAAAAAAGGCGTGTCGCTCATACGCGACGCGCCGACGGCATTACATTAAGTAACCGTTTTGGCATGAGGAAAGCCGGTCCGCGATGGCAAATTTCCTACAGGTGACGGAATTCCCTGAACGACCACTTGCCATGGCCATCGCCTTGATGGCCATAGCAAGGCGGCTTGTTTATTCAGCACTGCCCTGATGCGCACTACCTGCGGAGTCCTCGTTGAGAGACCTGTTAGCAGCTTCCGCCCGAAGGCGCTCAACCAGCCAAACCTTTATAACTGACTGGCGCGTAACCCCCATGCGAGACGCTTCGCGATCCAACGAGTCGACGACCCATGATGGAAAATCGACATTGATACGCTTTTGTGTCTGGTTAACACGTCGCGCCGACGATAAATCGAGATCGGTAATGATATCGTCCTGATCGTCATCGAATTTCTTATCGAATTCCTTGGCTTTCATATAGCGCCACCTCCCTACTCTTCGATGTCCACCGGGTAGAAGACGTGTCTGCCGAACGGGTCAATGTCGTAGCCGGTGATTTCCTTGCGCACCGGTTCGAAAATGGTGGCGTGCGCCATACTTGGTACACCGCCAGCACGGACACTAGCGAATCAGTATCCCTTCCAGCTCTTCGTATAAGCCGAATTTGGAATCCGCTGACAGCAGCTTCGCCTGATATTCTAGTGCTGTCGCCATAATGAGACGATCTTGCGGATCACTGTGATGTTCGGGGAGTGTTGAGTATCCAACACCTGCATCAAGAAATATCCCAACTCGAATCCGGCACGGTATCGATGACATCACCTTTGAAGCGAATAGACGGCACTTTGGCCGGTCGACGTCGAGGCGTTGATACCTGCCCTCGTTCATGAGGCGCTTCTACGGACTCCTCCTCTGCCAAGACGATCACTTTCACATGACGATCTTGCAATTTCTCGAACTGGGGTAGGCGGATGAACTCACCCTTGATATCCACTTCAAACTCAATCGCATACATCCCATATCTCCTGTGGCAACGGGGACGGGGCTACTGTGTTTAGAATAGCACGCTGTCACGTCACACCATATTTCAGCGCTCTCACCGGCCAGCCGAATCCATAGCCCAAACCTCCAATTGTATGGCGTGGGGTTTGGCTTGCCTACCATGGAGCTTGCGTGTCGCTCATGGGCGACAGGCAGGAACGTTACATTACGTAAATATTCAAACACGAGGGGAGCCGATCCGCGATGGCAGATCTCTTACGTGGGGTTGGAGGACAGGATATCTTTTGCTCTCAGGAGTTGACGCAATGGGTATAGAGGCTACACACTACACACATGATCAAGAGCTTCCGACACAAAGGCCTACGCAAGTTCTTCGAGACCGGCTCTACCGCTGGCATCCAAGCCAAGCATGCTACCAAGCTGCAAATTCAGCTTACCGCTTTGGATAGCGCTAAACGGCCAGAAGACATGAATGCACCCGGCTGGGGGCTTCACCCTTTGTCCCATGATTTAAAAGGGCATTGGGCCATTACAGTCAACGGCAACTGGCGTCTTACATTCACTTTCGATAGCGAGGACGCCATTTTGATCGACTATCAGGATTATCACTAGGAGGTCGCATGAATCGCATGCACAATCCAGCGCATCCCGGCGCCGTCCTGCGTGAGTACATCGGCGATGTCTCGGTCACCGAGGCTGCCAAGCGCCTTGGTGTGACGCGTACTGCGCTGTCTCGGATTCTCAACGGTAGCGCCGGAATCTCGGCGGATATGGCTCTACGCCTTGAACAAGCACTTGGCGCCAGCGCGGAAATGTGGCTGGGGATTCAGCTCAAATACGAACTCTGGCAGGCGTCGCAGCTTCCTCGCGCCCAAGTTACCCCGCTGCATTCAGCCAGGTAATCCGTCGTTCTATTTTTTTACAACCCATACGATACGGGTTCTCGCTCTTCCTGTGATCCAACACCCGACCACATGAATGCCAATGCAGCCGCCCAAAGTCTCGGGCGGCTGCATTCAGGTCGAAACGACCGAACGGCTCGATCAGGCGATCACGTTCAGGCGCTTGAGCAGAGTACATCGGCGACGTTGGCATCAAGCATCGACATCGTCTCGCAAAGCCCGCTGGGCTTGCTGTTCAATGGCATCCAACGCCTCTTCCGGTACTTGATAACGAAACTGTTTTCGGTGGTTATTGGAAAGTCGACCCTCTTGGCTGAGACACATCATCACAAGCCGGGAAAGATCGCTGCCACGAATATCGAAACGCTCGTCAATGGCTTTATAGACTCGATCGAAGCAATGCAAGTAACGCGTTTCTTCCTTGAGGTCTTTCTCCAGTGCGGCCTTGGCCATATGCAACATGAAAGTTACCGCCGGTGTCGCATCCCAGTAGCGGTAAATGGCGTCGTGTCCGGTAAATGCGAAATCGTGATGATCCGCATCGATCCAGTTGACACGCCAACGCTGTCGAGCCGGCTTCGAGAAGCTCTCCAGCGCCGCCAGATAGTCAATTTCATTCCGTTTCATGGCCACGGAGACCGGCAGCAGCAGCCCTTTTCCGAGCGCCCCCGAACGGCATAGCTGATGATGCACCAAAAAGCGTGAGATGCGCCCATTGCCATCCATGAATGGATGTAGCAGTACGAAACCGAAGGACACTATGGCCGCAGCCACCAACGCCGGTACGGCTTGCGCCTGATGGTTGGACCAGTCCATGAGCTCATGCATCAGCTCTTCACATAACCCGGGCGGTGGCGGCAAGTAGCTCACCCCAAGCGCACCGCGCAACCCGTTATGCAGGAAGTTCTGTTCATGCCGAAAGCTAGCGGCCTTGTCGTAGGGATTGTTGATGGTGCTGTTCTGCAGCGCCACCAGATACGCTTCGTCAAGATCGTTACCGGCATGGGCCTGTTGCAGCAATTGCATGAAACGCTGCTGTTTGTCGGGTGACGGAGACTCCCGTTCGATGGCAAACGATGACTGCGTTTCGCTCAGATAAGCCCACTGAATCGCACGATCCAGCATGTCGGTCGGAAGAGCGTCGATGAATTCGCGAGCTTGCCCAAGAATATCGTTGGTCAGCAAGGCGTCGATTTCCGGGGTTCGATGCACTGTGGCGCAGTAATTCAGCGTGCCCAGTCCATTGAAATCGATGCGCCAGCGGGAGTCGCGCCGGGCAGGCCCGATGACGTATTGGGAAGAGTCGAACAGCGGTACCACGCGGCTACGAATTGCTGGCTGATAGTCGAGCCTCGCTACGAAGCTCTCATAGAGAAACGCAGCCTTGCGCAAATAGATGCCATTCGGTGAGATAGCCAAGGCCTGCACTAGAGCGGATGACGAAATATGCGGCAATGCTTCGGCAAGTATCGCCAGGTTCACTCCTTCATGCTTCAAGGCAAACAGCACGTGTTCCAGCAGATCTTCGCCAGGGGCACGTTCTGGTGGTATCGCAAGGCAATCCCCCATATGAGTGATGCGCGTGACCGGACGCACCTGTGCTGGTGACTGCACGGCAAATGCGCTCAGGCTCAGGGCACGACGCAGATATTCATAACCGACGTACGGGAAGGCAGCGGACATGCTTTGCTCTCTGTGGTCCTGGCGCTGGGAATATTTTTTTCACTTCACTTGGACAATATTCACTTTTAACGTTATTCCCTATTTTTTTGCAACCCATACGATGCGGTTTTCTCGCCCTCTCCGCGATCCAACACGCCGACCACACGAATACCAACGCAGCCGCCNNGGCGGCTGCGTTGGTTGAAATGGACGATTGAAACGATCGAATGGAATGATCAGGCGATCACGTTCAGATGCTTGAGGTGGCTGATCAGCGTCTTCACGGATTCCTCCACGCTGAGTTCGCCGGCATCGATCTCGATCTCTGGTTTCGTGGGTTCCTCGTAAGGGGAGCCGAACCGCGATGGCAGATCTCTTACGTGGGGTTGGGTGGGAGACTTTCAAAGATTCAAGAACGCATCGAGTGAGATGACATCACCAGCATATTTCTGCGCCAGTTTGACATCATCGGTCACCAAGGTAGCCGCCGTTACCAAGGCAGAAGCACAGATAATGCTGTCCGGGAGCTTCATCTGGGTGTTGCGTCGCACCCTTATGGTTTCGGCTCTGACCGATGAATCTAGCTCAACCCTTGTTAGTTGATCCAACACGGCTTGGATAGCGTGTTCTTCTTCGGAAGCCAAGCCGGGAAAGCCCAAAAGTTCGAGCTCCGTGATGACCGAATAAGTGTAGTGGGCAGCAGGTAGCTGTAGTCGACGACGAATGGCATTGATGAAGACGTTGGTATCCAGCAGATAGCTACCACTCATCCCTTTGGCTCCTTTGGTATTCGACTCCTTCGCGAGTGGTCATAGAAGGAGCTCTAATACGTGAGAAATCGATGCCTTCCTGCTGCCGGACGCCACCACCTTCCTCGGATGGAGCGTCATAAAGCACCATGATTCTGGCGTGCCTGTTCTTCAAATACGCATACTCATCCGGAATCCTGACCACGCCATCCTGAATATCAACTTCAAACTCAATCGCACGCATGTAATTCACCTGCTTATCATTACGAGTTCAGATCCAGCTACGCTCCCGCCCCATTCTAACAATAAACGCAGAACCGCCACGCTGAATAAACCACTCTATCCCGGCAAGCACGCAGCTTCCTCGCCCCCAAGCGCTCCGTTGCACGCAGCGGATTGAACGCAACCGCCCGAAGTCTCGGGCGGCTGCGTTCAGGTCGAAACGACCGAACGGATCGATCAGGCGATCACGTTCAAGCGCTTGAGGTGGCTGATCAGCGTCTTCACGGACTCCTCCACGCTGAGTTCGCCGGCATCGATCTCGATTTCCGGGTTCTTCGGCGTTTCGTAGGGTGAGGTGATGCCGGTGAAGTCGTCGATCTGGCCGGCGCGGGCTTTCTGATAGAGACCTTTCGGATCGCGCTCCTCGCACACTTCGAGGGAAGTGTTGACGAAGACTTCGATGAATTCGCCGCTCTCCACCATGTCCCGCACCAGTTGGCGGTCGCGCTGGAACGGCGAAATGAACGAGACCAGCGTAATCATGCCGGCGTCGACCATCAGCTTGGCTACCTCGCCGACGCGGCGGATGTTTTCCTGGCGGTGCTTGTCGCTGAAGCCCAGGTCGCCGCAGAGCCCGTGGCGAACGTTGTCGCCATCCAACAGATAGGTGCTGTAGCCCATGCCGAACAGCTGGCGTTCCAGCGCGTTGGCGGTGGTGGACTTGCCCGCGCCAGAGAGGCCGGTGAACCAGATGATGCAGGGCTTCTGGTGGTTGCGCTCGGCGCGGCGCTGCTTGGTCACCGCCATGTCGTGCCAGACGATGTTGCTGGCGCTGAGCGTTTCCACCACCATGCCGGCGCCGACGGTGACGTTGGTCATGCGGTCGATGACGATGAAGTTGCCGGAATGCGGCGAGCGCTTGTAGGGATCGAGCCCCAGCGGCTGCTTGACTTCGATCTGACAGCGGGCGATGCCGTTGAGCGGCAGGTTTTCGGCGGGATGGCGCTCGAGCGTGTTGACGTCCGTCTGGTGGATGATGCGCGCCACGCGGCCGCTGACCACGCTGGTGCCCGCCTTGAGTTCGTATTCGCGCCCCACTTCCATCGGTGTGTCGTGCATCCACACCAGATCGGCGGTGAAGGCGGTGGTGGTTTCGAGTTCGCTGTCCGCCGCGACCAGCATGTCGCCGCGCGAGATGTCGATTTCGTCTTCCAGCGTGACGGTGATCGCCTGCCCCGGGTAGGCCGCTTCGAGATCGCCGTCGAAGGTGACGATGCGCTCGACCGTGGAACGCCTGCCGGAACCGAGCACGCGGATGGCGTCGCCGGGATGCAGAATGCCCGCCGCCAGGGTGCCGCAATAACCACGGAAGTTGAGATTGGGGCGGTTGACGTACTGCACCGGGAAGCGCAGGTCTTCCAGGTTGCTGTCGTGCTTGACGTCCACGCTCTCCAGCAGGCGCAGCAGCGGCCCATCCTGATACCAGTCCATGTTTTCGCTGGGGTTGACGACGTTGTCGCCTTCCAGCGCGGAGATCGGCACGAAGTAGAGATCGGCGTCGTTCAGGTTCTTCGAGAACGCCTTGTATTCGGTGACGATCTCGTCGAAGCGTTCCTGCGAGTAATCGACCAGATCCATCTTGTTGACCGCGACGACCAGATGACGGATGCCCAGCAACGAACAGATGTAGCTGTGGCGGCGCGTCTGCGTCTGGATGCCGTGGCGGGCATCGATCAGGATGATCGCCAGGCTGGCGGTGGAGGCGCCGGTGGCCATGTTGCGGGTGTACTGCTCGTGTCCCGGCGTGTCGGCGATGATGAACTTGCGCTTGTCGGTGGAGAAGAAGCGGTAAGCGACATCGATGGTGATGCCCTGCTCCCGCTCCGACTGCAGGCCATCGACCAGCAGCGCCAGATCGACCTTGTCGCCGGTCGTCCCGCTGGTCTTCGAATCCCGCGTGATCGCCGCCAACTGATCCTCGTAGATCATCTTGGAGTCGTGCAGCAGCCGCCCGATCAGGGTCGACTTGCCGTCGTCGACGCTGCCGCAGGTGATGAAGCGGAGCAGGTCTTTCTGCTCATGCTCTTTCAGGTAGGTTTCGATGTTTTCTGAAATCATCGAGGATGCATGTGACATTGGGTACCCCCTAGAAATAAGAGTGAAGAGCGAAGAAGGAAGAAAAACCAGTCAACATGCGTCGAAGTCCGACTGCTTTCGAATCAGACCCGTTAGCATGGCAGCAATTTCCTTGGTTTCTGCAACCCACTGATACCCTTTCTCTCGATTGAGATAGTCGATCTCCATACCGATGTAGAGCTGAGTTCTAAGTTCAGCACAAGAGCCTTTAGCGATATAGAGAAACTTGGTTCGGTCCTTGATGGAAGGTCTGGTCATGCCTTCCGCGATATTACTCGGTACAGAAAGGCCGGAACGAGTGATCTGGTCCTTGAAGCCGAAATCCCGAGAATCGGCAAAATGGCGGTACAGCTCGGCCGATAATCGTGCCGAACGCTTCCACACTTCCAATCGTTCAAAGTCCATCCTCTCTTTCCTCTTCCGACTTCCCTCTTCCGT
>NZ_PZJU01000017.1 GCF_003206715.1 Salinicola peritrichatus
TCCGCGTGCGCCAGGCAAAGCTTGGTCACCTGGGAGCAGGCCAGAGCCTGCAGAAAGGGTGAGTTGAACCCCAGTGGGTGCAATTCCCACCCGGCCAAGGGTAGCCGCCAGCCGGTAGCGAGTCTTGCGCAGCGTCGGGCAACCGCCGTTGTGAAGCGTAGACAGCAAGTGAGTAGGCCGTGTCATTGAGCCCCGAAATTTTCACCATGCGATCGCCGACGCCCTGCGGATAGCGGAAGGCAACACGAGTTCACTGAAAAGGCTTGGTGAACGAAGGTCGCCGGGGTCATTAGAGCAGGGCATGTCCACACAGGGGGTTCCCAGGAACCTGGGAGGCCCATTTCCCTCCTCCGATCTAACGCTATCAGGTACGGGAGCCACCTGCCCCCAAGCTCCCTGGCCCAGCACTGCAGTGACTGGCGGTGATGGGAGCGAAACAACAGCCACTCAGGAGGTACGGTACGGCGAGTGTAGCGAGCCGGCCAGATGGGGTAATGGGAGTCGGAGCCACTCATAGTACTGATGAAATCGGGGAACCAGCTCGATGGGACCCGGTGGAGGGAAGGGGTGGCCAACTATCAGACCCGTACGAGGGAAACATGACAGGTGCTCAGGAACCTGAAGTCATGTCCACGAAACAAGTGCGGATAGCAGCGCTGGCAGAGCGCTTCCCGCAGCGTGCCTTCACGTCACTGGCGCATCATATCGACGCCCAGTGGCTGAAAACGGCCTACCTGATGACGCGCCATGACGGTGCGGTTGGGATTGATGGCCAGACGGCGGACGACTTCGTGCGCGACTTCGAGGCCAACATCCAGCGGTTGCTGGAGGAAGCCAAGAGTGGTCGCTACAAGGCGCTGCCGGTGCGGCGTGTCCATATCCCCAAAGGGGATGGGCGTACCACACGGCCGATCGGCATTCCCACCTTTGAAGACAAGGTCCTGCAACGTGCAGTGGTGTCCCTACTGGAGCCTCTCTACGAGCATGACTTCCTGGATTGCTCATATGGTTTCCGGCCGGGCCGCTCGGCACACCAGGCCGTCAAGGCGGTGTGGGATGGCCTGTCGTCGATGGGAGGTGGCTGGGTCATTGACTTGGACATCAAGGCCTTCTTCGACACGATCGACCATCAGCACCTGCGAGCGTTTCTGCAGCAACGAGTGAAGGACGGTGTGATCCTTCGCCTGATCGGCAAGTGGCTCAAGGCCGGAGTATTGGAGGATGGGCAGTGGCAGAAGGGGAAAGTCGGCAGCCCACAGGGCGGGGTCATTTCCCCATTGCTGGCGAACCTCTATCTCCACTATGTACTGGACGAGTGGTTTGAGAAAGACGTCAAGCCACGCCTGCGAGGACGCGCGTTCGAGGTACGTTTCGCCGACGATGCCGTGCTCGCATTCAGCAGTGAAGCTGACGCCCGCAAGGTACTGGAAGTGGTGCCCAAGCGCTTCGCGCGCTTCGGCCTCACCCTGCACCCGACCAAGACCCGCCTGGTGAGGTTCCGCCCGTATCGTGAGCAGCGTGCCGAAACCTTCGACTTTCTGGGCTTCACCCACTACTGGGGGAAGTCACGCCGCGGGCTCTTGGTTATCAAGCGCAAGACGGCGAAGGATAGGTTTCGGCGTGGGCTCAAGCACATCTCACAGTGGTGCCGGTGGAATCGTCACCTGCCGATTCGGGAACAGCACGAGAAGTTGAGTCGTAAGATCCAAGGTCACGTTGCCTACTACGGTATTCGCGGCAATATGCGATCCATACAGACGTTTCGCCATCGGGTGAAGTGGTGTTGGATCAAGTGGTTGAGCCGGCGTTCCCAGAAGGCAAGGATTGTGTGGCGCAATGCGCTTCAACTCTTCAAGCTCTTGCCGTTTCCCAAGGCGAGGATTGTTCACCCATGCTGATCCTTCAGCGAAACTGATGGTTGAAGAGCCGGATGCGTTAATTGCGCACGTCCGGATCTGTGGGGGGCCGGGTCGAGCAATCGCCCGGTCTACCCGAC
>NZ_PZJU01000018.1:0-174 GCF_003206715.1 Salinicola peritrichatus
AACCGCTCGACACCAAAACTCCCGAGGACCTCGGCGTGACGATTCCCGCCGGGCTCGAGCTGCTCAAGGTCGAGACCCCGGCCGAGCGCCAGGGCGGCGTCAAGGTCGGCTCGGTGGACGAGCTGATCGACAAACTCAGAAACGAAGCCAAAGTGCTTTAAGGGAGCCGATCGC